>CAZQOA010000012.1:0-73850 GCA_964594715.1 uncultured Rhizobiaceae bacterium
CCTGCGAGCCGATGTAGATCCACGAGCCGGCCGTCATCTGGCCGTACATCATCAGCCCCTTGCGATCGAGCTCGTGGAAATGGTCCCAGGTCGCCCAATGGCCGACCAGGTTGGAATTGGCGATCAGCACGCGGGGCGCATCGGCATGGGTGCGGAAGATGCCGACCGGCTTGCCCGACTGGACGCACAGGGTCTGGTCGTCCTCCAGCCGGCGCAGCGCGGCCGCGATGCGGTCGAAGGAGTCCCAGTCCCGCGCCGCCCGGCCGATGCCGCCATAGACGACCAGCTCCTGCGGGCGCTCGGCCACCTCGGGGTCGAGGTTGTTCATCAGCATCCGCAGCGCGGCCTCGGTCTGCCAGCTCCTGGCCGATCGCTGCGGGCCGCGCGGGGCGCGAATGATGCGGGCATTGTCGATGCGGCTGGTCACCGGCGCCTCCGATCGGGAATGTCGGGTAGCAGGGCTCACGCCCGCCACACCACCGGAAAGACGGGCGAGTCCATCGGGGCGCCGACCATCGGCGCGTCCGTCTCCGGCGGTGGCGGCGACATGAAGCCGTCGCGCAGGACATAGCGGGCGTCGTCGCCGGTCCAGCGCGCCGAGACGACGCGGCGCCGGACGGCGGTCGAGTTGCCCGGCGCGCCATGCAGGGTCAGGCCATGGAAGGCGACGAGGTCGCCCGGCTCCAGGGCCCAGCCGATGATGCGATAGCGCTCGCGGTCGCCCTCGATGTCGGGCACCGGCGTGAAGTTCTTCTGGTGGGCCGGATGGTCGTTGCCGTCGGCGAAGCGGCGCGGCGTGTACCATTTGCCGGCACGGTGGGAGCCGGCGACGAACTCCAGGCTGATCTCGCGCGCCACCGGGTCGAGCGGGATCCACAGGCTGATGATCTGCTGGCCGTCGACGACATAGTAGGGCTGGTCGTGGTGCCAGGGGGTGCGCTCCTCGGTCCCCGGCTCCTTCACCAGCACATGTTCGTGGAAGAGGTTCACCTTGGTGGCACCCATCAGCCGCCCGGCCAGCGCCGCCAGGGGTGAATGGCGCAGCACGTCCTCGTACTCGGCGATCCGCTGCCAGTTGCAATAGTCGCCGAAGAAGAGGCCGGGCCTGCCGTCCGGCGTGTAGCGCTTGCCGAAGGGGCCGGGCTCGCGCAGGTTGCGCTCGATGCCGCGGGCCAGCTTCTCCCGCCACTCCGGGTCGAGGACGCCGCGCAGGCACACCGCCCCATCCTCGCGATAGGCGCGGATCTCGGCATCGGTGGGGATCATCCCGTGGCCTCCCGTCGGTCGAATGCAGCGTGGATCGTAACGGCTGGCGCCGGGCGACGGGAGTCAGTCGATCGCCACCGCGGCCAGTGCTGTCTCCGCCGCGCGCTCGATCGCCCCGGTCAGAACGAGGTCGCGCGCGGCGTTGATGTCGGGGGCGAGGAAGCGGTCCTCATCCAGGTGCGGGACCAGGGCCCGCAGCGCACGGCGCACCCGCTCCAGCACCGGGCTCGGCGCCAGCGGGGCATGGAAGTCCATCCCTTGCGTCGCGCACAGGAGCTCGATGCCGACGATGCCGGCCGCGTTCTCGGCCATCTCGCCCAGGCGGCGGGCGGCGTGGGTCGCCATCGAGACATGGTCCTCCTGGTTGGCGGAGGTCGGCAGGCTGTCGACGCTGGCCGGCGTCGCGCGCTGCTTGTTCTCCGACGCGAGCGCGGCCGCCGTGACATGCGCGATCATGAAGCCGGAATTGAGCCCCGGCCGCCGGGTGAGGAATGGCGGCAGGCCGCTGATCGACCCATCGGTCAGCATCGCCACCCGCCGTTCGGCGAGCGACCCGATCTCCGCCACCGCGATCGCCAGCTGGTCGGCCGCGAAGGCCACCGGCTCGGCGTGGAAGTTGCCGCCGGACAGGACCTCGCCTGTATCGGGGAAGACCAGCGGGTTGTCCGAGACGGCATTGGCCTCGATCCGCAGCGCGTGGGCCGCGCTGCGCATAAGGTCGAGGCAGGCGCCCATGACCTGCGGCTGGCAGCGCAGGCAATAGGGGTCCTGCACCTTGCCGCAATCGCGGTGGGAGGCGCGGATCTCGCTGCCGGCCACCAGTTCTCGCAGCGCCGCCGCCACGTCGCGCTGGCCGGCATGGCCGCGCAGTGCATGGATGCGGCGATCGAAGGGCGTATCGGACCCAAGCGCCGCGTCGAGCGACATGGCGCCCGCGACCAGGGCGGAATGGAAGACGCGCTCGATCGCGAACAGGCCGGACAGCGCCAGCGCCGTCGACACCTGGGTCCCGTTCAGGAGCGCCAGCCCTTCCTTCGGCCCGAGCTTGAGGGGCTTCAGGCCGGCAGCGGCCAGGGCACCGGCGGCCGGCACGATCTCGCCGCCGATCCGGCATTGCCCGACGCCGATCATGGCGGCCGCCATATGGGCGAGCGGCGCCAGGTCGCCGGATGCGCCGACCGACCCCTGGCCGGGGATGACCGGCAGCACGTCGGCTGCCAGCATGGCCTCCAGGAAATGCACCGTCTCCCACGCGACGCCCGAAGCGCCGCGGGCGAGGCTGGCCAGCTTCAGCGTCATGACGAGCCGCACGACGGCATCGGGCAGGGGCGCGCCCAGGCCGGTCGCGTGGGACAGGACCAGGTTGCGCTGCAGGATGGCGAGGTCGTCGGCGTCGATCCGCGCGTTGGCGAGCTTGCCGAAGCCGGTGTTGACGCCATAGACGGGCGCGCCCTTGGCGACGATGTCGGCGATGGTCCGCGCGCCCGCCTCGACCGCGCCGCGCGCCGCCGGGTCGACCCGCACCGGGTTGCGGTCGCGCAGCACGCTCCGCCAGGCGGCGAGCGGTTGGGACAGGACGCCGATCCGGATCGCTTCGCTCATCTGCCACCCCACAGGCGCTGGTACAGCGGGTTGAAGCCGATCCGGTAGGCGAGCTCGCCCGGCCGCTCGATATCCCAGATCGCCAGGTCGGCCCGCTTGCCGGCCGCGATGGTGCCGGCGTCGCCGGCGATGCCGAGCGCCGCCGCGGCATTGCGCGTCATGCCGGCCAGGGCCTCGGCCGGGGTCAGCGCGAAGAAGGTGCAGGCCATGTTCATCGCCAGCAGCGGCGAATGGAGGGGCGAGGAGCCGGGATTGAGGTCGGTGGATACGGCGATCGGCACGCCCAGGCGCCGCAGCAGCGCGACCGGGGGCTTGCGGGTTTCGCGGATGAAATAGAAGGCGCCCGGCAGCAGGACGGCCACGGTTCCGGCCCGCGCCATGGCCGCGGCCCCGGCCTCGTCCAGATACTCCAGATGGTCGGCGGAGAGCGCCCCCATGCCGGCGGCGAGCGCGGCCCCACCCTGGTCGGAGAGCTGCTCGGCATGGAGTTTGACCGGCAGACCTTTGGCTTTGGCCGCCGCGAAGACGCGGGCGGTCTGCGCGACGGTGAAGCCGATCCGGTCGCAGAAGGCATCGACCGCGTCGGCCAGCCCCTCGGCTGCGACCGCATCCAGGATCGCGCCGGCGCAGAGGTCGATATAGCCCTCGGGGTCGCCGGCGAACTCCGGCGGCAGCGCATGGGCCGCCAGCAGCGTGGTGCGAACCGAGACCGGCCGCGCACGCCCCAGCGCCCGCGCCGCGCGCAGCATCTTCACCTCGTCCGCGACCGACAGCCCATAGCCGGACTTGATCTCGACCGTGGTCGCGCCCTCGGCGACCAGCGCGTCGAGGCGGGGCAGGGAGGCCGCGACCAGGGCCGCCTCGTCGGCCGCCCGTGTGGCGTTGACGGTGGAAAGGATGCCGCCGCCGGCCCGCGCCAGCTCCTCGTAGGAGGCGCCCTCGAGACGCAGCTCGAACTCGTGGGCGCGGTCGCCGGCATGGACCAGGTGGGTATGGCAATCGATCAGGCCGGGGGTCATCCAGCGCCCGTCGAGCCGGGTCCGTGGCGCGTCGGCCATTCCGGTCGGCAGATCGTCCATCGGTCCCGCCCAGGCGATGCGGTCGCCCGCCAGCGCGACCGCCCCGGCGCGGCCGTCGGCGACCCTGCCATAGGCGTCGCCGCCGGGCGTCATGGTGGCGATGCGGACATCGACGAAGATGCGATCCACCAGCATGAGTGCCCCAAGCGCCTCCTCGCCCCGACCTGCCGGTCGACTGTACGATAAACCCCTGGACGGAGCGATGACGGGGACGATGAAGCACTATCACTTCTCCCACGCCCTGCTGCCGGCCGGGTGGGCGGCCGGCGTACGCATTGCGGTCGACGCCGACGGCTGGATCGCCGAGGTCGCCGCCGACGCCCCGCCGGCGGGTGCCGAGACCCATGCCGGGATCGCGGTGCCGGGCATGCCGAACCTGCACAGCCATGCCTTCCAACGCGGCATGGCCGGCCTGGCGGAGCGGCGGGGCACCATGGAGGGCAATTTCTGGGGCTGGCGGGACGTCATGTACCGCTTCCTGTCGGTGCTCGATCCCGACGATGTCGCGGCCATCGCGGCCCAGGCCTATGTCGAGATGGTGGAAAGCGGCTTCACCGCGGTGGCCGAGTTCCATTACCTCCACCACGCTCCGGACGGCATCCCCTATGCCGACCCGGCCGAGATGGCCGCCGCGATCGGCCGGGCGGCGGCGGAAAGCGGCATCGGCCTGACCCACCTGCCGGTGTTCTATGGCTTCGGTCGCTTCGGCGGCGGCCCGCCCGATCCGGGGCAGCGCCGCTTCGTGAACGCGCCCGACGCCTTTGCCCGCCTGGTCGGGGCATCCCGCCAGGCGCTGCGGGGCCTGCCGGATGCGACGGTCGGGATCGCGCCGCATTCGCTGCGCTCAGTGACGGCAGAGACGTTGCGGGCGGTGGTCCAGGCGGCGGGGGCCGTTCCCATCCACATCCATGTCGCCGAGCAGCGGCGGGAAGTGGATGAGTGCCTGGCCTGGAGCGGCTGCCGCCCGGTCGACTGGCTGTACGACGAGGTCCCGGTCGACCGGCGCTGGTGCCTCGTCCACGCCACCCATGTGACGCCGGCGGAGGTCTCCCGCATGGCCGCTTCGGGTGCGGTGGTCGGCCTTTGCCCGATCACCGAGGCCAATCTCGGCGATGGCATATTCCCGCTGCCGCCGTTCCTCGATGCCGGCGGGCGGATCGGGGTCGGCAGCGACAGCAACGTGCGGATCGACGTGGCGGAGGAGTTGCGGCTGCTCGAATACGGCCAGCGCCTGTGCGACGAGGTGCGCAACGTGGTGGCCGGCGCGCCCGGCCGCTCGACCGGGCGCGCCTTGTACGATCGGTCGCTCGCCGGCGGGGCGCAGGCGCTCGGGCGCCGGATCGGGGCGCTGGCGCCGGGCCACCGCGCCGATATCGTCCTGCTCGATCCCGGGCACCCGGCGATGGTCGGCCGCAGCGACGACCATTGGCTCGACGGCTGGGTCTTCGCGGCGGACGCGCGCGCCGTCCGCCGCGTATGGATCGGCGGACGCGCGCTCGTTGCCGACGGGCGCCATGTCGCCCGCGAGCCCGTTCGTCGGCGATTCGCCGCGGTGATGGAACGCCTGGCCGCTACCGGAGCGTGATCCGGGCGGCTACTGATCGCGGGTGAGGGTTCAGCCCGGTACGCCGGTCCGCGCCCGGGCGGCATCCGGGGGCGGAGCCGACGCGGTGGCCGGCATGGCGGGAGACGCGCCCGGGCCGGCCAGCGGGTCGATGCGTCCGGTCAGGCGGCCGCCATCGGCGACCTCCAGGCGGCCATAATGAATCTCGCCTTCGATATGGCCGGTCTCATGCACGACCAGCCGCTGCGTGGCGCGAATCTCGCCCTCGAAGCGGCCGCGGACTTCCGCGGTTTCGCACTCGATTCTGCCCTCGACCCGACCGTTCACGTCGAGGACGAAGGATCGGCAGCTGGTTTGCAGGCGGGCCTTCCCGGCCACGTAGATGCGGCTGCAGCGCTCGATCGTAGCCGCGATCTCCACGCCCTCGCCGACCGAAAGATAACTGTCGTTCATCGGTCCTGCAGTCACTCGATCCCGCTCCTTTTGCACGTCCCATGCGGCCGGCACCGACGACCCGCGTCGCCTGGCCCGCGTCGCAACGTTACCAGAACGGTCCACCCGCAGGGAAATTTCCGGGCAGGGGGCGGGTCAGGTTCGCTTGGCGTCGCGATAGGGCGATCCCGGCTCGTCCGACAGGATGAGGTAGCGGCGGATCAGCCAGATGATCCGCTCGAAGGTGACGCAGCTGTCGAACAGGTCGCGCTCCGCCGCCGGCGCCCCGTGGTCTTCGGACATCACCGTCAGGCGAATCCGTTCGGTGACCGGCGTCCGGTCCGCGGTCAGTTCGGCAAGCTCGGCCTTGTCCGCCGGATCGTTGGACGTGCAGCACGAAGCCAACTGCTCGAGCAGCATGTCCGCGCTCTCGACCATGGCATGCATCGGCATTGCCAGGACGGGCTCGCTGCCGGAACGCGCGACATTGGCCGCCAGCCGCCGGATATGCGTCTGCATGTCGATCGCCAGATTGTGCAGCCGCTGGATCGAGCCGGTGCGACGGCGAACCGTCTCCTCCTCGGCCCGCTCCGAGAGGGTGTCCAGGAACTCCGCCAGCGTCCGCGCGATCGCCACCCCGTCCCGGCGCGGTCCGGTTGCCACGGGCCCGTCTTCCCGTACCGAGTCGAGATCGGCACGGAGCTCGATGATGATGCCCAGATGCTCCTTGAAGGCGAGCTCGGTCGCGCTCGCGGGGTCCGCCAGCGCCTGGCGGCTGATGAAGCGGGGCTGTGCAGGGTCGTCCTTGTTCCAGCGAGCCACCATCGCCTGGAGCCTTCTGGTGATGGCTCCTTCCGCGACCAGGGCCGCGGCATAGGCGCCGACCTGCATCAACAGATAGGCGACGGCGACCAGGAAGGGTGCCGTTTCGGGGGCGATCCCCGACAGGGCGGCCGGGTCGAATGCCAGCACGGCGATCAGCGCGATCATCGCCAGGATCGAGCCCAGAACCTTCAGAAGGCCCTGGTAGAGGCCCAGGGCCCGGCCGGCGGGGGAGATGCCGGCCGTCAGGAACGCCACGTTCGCTGCCGAAGTGAGGTTGGCGCCGATGACGGCCGCTATCGCCTCCAGGGGCCCGATCGCCCCGGACTGGGTGAGCACGGCCACGACGACCGCGACGGTCTTGGCGGTCTGGAGCAGGGGAACCAATGCCGCGCCGACCAGGAAGGTGACGACCGGCATGCCGTCGAGTGACGCGAAAAACGCCTGAAGTTCGGGAGTCTTACGTATTTGCACCGCGCCCGCGCTGATCATGTCGAGGCCGAACAGGATCAACACGAGGGCGAGAAAAGCGCCGACATAGGCGCGGTAGCGTGGCGACTGATCGAACTTGAGATAGAACAACCCCCCGCACAGCGCCGCCGCAGCCAGGATCTCCAGGCGGAAATCCACCGCCGCCAGGAACACCAGCAGGGACGTGCCGATATTGGCGCAGGCGATCAGCGCGAACGCCTCGCGGATGGAGATCATCTGGGCGGTGGCGAGGCCGGTCGCGGCGGCGGTGACCGCGTTCGTGCTTTGCGTCGTCATGCCGGCCCCGGCGCCGAGCAGCATCATGAACGGGCGATGGCGCGCCAGCCTGGCCGCGATCACCCGGACGCGAGTGCCTGCCGACTGCTTCAGATGCGTCGAAAGCAGGCGCATGCCGATGAAGAAGAACCCCAGCCCTGCCAGGATGTTGAGGACGATCTCGGTCATGATCGGTGGTTCGCGACGCTGCCCGGCGCGCGGCGTCGCCGCGGGATGATGGCGGCGTTCAGCGAGGCTGGCCGGCGGCCGCGGCTTTCACCTCGGCAGTCCCCCGTTCGCGAACTCGCCGGTCGACCCGCTGAATGGCCCGCAGGAGCACGCTCATCTCTTCGCCCAGGACGGTCTCCGAGGGCGTGATCGAAAACTGGGCCGTCGGCAGGGGCAGCAATGTCAGCTTCAACTCCGATACCTGCATGCCGCCGCCCGAATTGATGGCGGCGACCGTGGACACGATTCCACGCTGCAATTCGCCCAGCATGCCGGGGCTCCTGGTGCGGAACAGGTCCATCTGCTCATCCAGGAAATCGAGGTCCGCTTCGGACATCTCGCGCACGAGCCCGAACTTGATCGAAAGGCCCGGGATCAGCCCGATCTCGTTGTCGATTTCCTTCAGCTTGTAGCCGGCATGGCCGAGCAAGCGAAAGAAGTGACCGGAATCGTCGCCCTGGACCGAGGCCAGCGAGCGGGCTGAGGGTGGGGTTATGAAATCCACGGCTTCCGCCGCCGCGTCGAGCGACCATTCGATCGTCCCCCTGGTGGCAAGCCAGAGCTTGCGCAGGACCTTCGGGCGGTCGCGGATGAGGTCCGTCCGTTCGTCGTCGGGCGCAGGCTGGGCCTGGGCCGGCTGCATCGGCCCGCAAAGCACGATCGCGCACGCCATCGCGGCCATAAGGAGATGTCGCATGGGCATTCTCATCGCTCCATGGTGACGAGGCGGAGGGCGCGATCGCGAACCTCCGCCCGGCGCTCGTCGGCCAGCGGCACCACGCCCTCGACGACGAGGTAGCCGTCCGGCCCGATGGTGCGCTCGCGGGTCAACTCGGTGATCAGCTCGCGCAGGCCGGGGATCGGCCCCTGGCCGCGGAAATCCTTCACATGCGCCTTCTTCACATAGATGAAGAGCGGGCGGTTGAAGGGATAGGTCCGGGTCGCGACGGTGGTCGGGGACGGCAGCACCCCATCCAGCGGCAGCACCTTCACGAGGTCGGTCATTGCCGATGCGATGTTGAACGGCATGACCGCGATGGTGCCCGGCGGGGCGCCGGTCATGGCGAGCCGGATGGCCTGGTCATATGGCAACCCGACCTCGACGATCTTGTCGTCATGGCGCAGGCCGACGCACTGCTCCACCCGCGCCGCGGCTGCGAAGATCGAGTGGATGGCGGGGAAGGAGCGGCACGCCCCCTCCAGGAATCGGTCCTGGAAGAAGCCGCGGGACCCCAGCCCCGGTGCCGGGATGACGACGCGGATCGGCGTGTCCGGCAGGCGCGGGTCGAGGTCCTGCCAGCGCTGGGACTGGTTGCCCAGGAATTCGTCGTCCTTCGGGATGTCGTCGGCCACGGCCTTGTAGAAGTTGGCGAGCGACAGTTCGTAGTCCGCGTCGTTGCGACCGGCCGTGAGGACCAGGGTGTTGTAGCCGAGCTGGATTTCGACGATCGCATCGACGCCATTCTGGGCGCACTGCTCGAATTCGACGTTCCGCATGCGTCGCGACATGGCGACAACGCTGGCCGTGTCCGGGTCGGCCGACCGGCAGAACTCGGCGATGCCGCGCACGGTGCCGCGATAGTCCTGCTTGGGCGGCACGATGACCTGGGCGTCGACCAGACGGTCGAAGACGGTGCCGAGGAACGGCGACACGAGGGTCGAACCGACCGCCTTGATGGGCTCGGTGGCGAAGCTCGTGGCGCCGGCCGCCACCCAGAACCAAGTGGCAAGGCCGACGCAGGCGGCCAGCCCGGTGATCCGGCCGAACGTTCTCGTTTGCCGACAGCGTACTCGCCCCATGGCCCCTCCTGGCGCCGACGCCGTCCGGCGTCTTTTATCCGATCACGATACCATTTTTTCGTGCACTCAATCTTAACGAAGCTAACGTTCGGTCGTCGGCATGCCCAGCATCGCCTGTTCCAGGCGGTGCTGGTCGGCCGCCAGGTGCCGGGCATCGTCTTCCAGCACGATCCGCCCGACCCGCAGGACGCGGGCCTGATGGGCGACGGACAGGACCAGCGCGTTCTGCTCGGCGACCAGCACCGCCGTGCCGGAGGCGGCGATCCAGGTCAGGCGCTCCAGCATCTCGGAGACGACGGCCGGTGCCAGACCCAGGGTCGGCTCGTCCAGGACCAGGAGGCGGGGCAGGTTCATCAGCGCCCGGCCGATCGACAGCATCTGCTGCTGCCCGCCGGAAAGTTGCCAGGCGAGAGTCCGGTCCCGGGGCGCCAATTGCGGGAAGAGCTCGTAGACCGCGTCGACCCGCTCGGCCCGGGTCCGGGCCTTCTCCCGGCACACGGCGAGCAGGTTGTCGCGCACCGTCATCGCCGGGAAGACGCGCCGCCCCTCCGGCGCCAGGCCGATGCCGAGGGCGGCGCGGCGTTCCGGCGCCAAGCCCTCGATCGCCGCGCCGGCGAGCGCGATGGTGCCGCCGGCCAGCGGCAGCAGGCCGACCAGGGCCTGCAACAGGCTGGACTTGCCGGCGCCGTTGACGCCGAGGAGGGCCATGATCGTCCCGGCCTCGAGCGTCAGGTCGATCGCGTCCACCACCTTGCCCGACCCGCGGACGACGCTGACGCCCCGGAGCGCCAGCAGCGGCGGCCGCGCCGGGGCTGTCACCTCAGCCGCCTCCACCGATGCAACCAGCGGGGGATCCATGGGAAGCTCGGTCATCGCTGCGACCCGCGATGAAAGCCGCTGGCCGGGGCGGAGGCCGTCCGCGACGCGGCCTCGGGGCCGATATAGGCGGCGATCACGGCTGGATCGTTGCGCACCTGGTCAGGGGTCCCGATCGCCACCAACCGTCCCTGGTCGAGGCAGGCGACCCGGTCGGCCAGGCCCAGGAGGAAGCCCAGATTATGGTCGACGATCACCAGTGCCAGACCGCGCGTCTTGAAGACGCGCAGCCGCTCCGACAGATAGGCCTGCTCGGGCTCCGACAGGCCGGCGGCGGGCTCGTCGAGCAGGATCATCTCCGGGTTGCGGGCCAGCGCCCGCGCCAGCTCCAGCCGGCGCTGCGCGCCGGGCGCCAGCGTCCCCGCCGGCCGGAACGCGTCGGCACCGAGGCCCAGCGCGTCGAGGATGGCGACCGCTTCGCCCCGAGCACGGCGCTGGCGTCGCTCCATGCCGAGCGCGGCCAGCGTGCCGAACAGGCCCCCCGGCAGGTCGCCGATGCGCGCGACCGCGACATTGTCGAGCGCCGACATCTCGGGATGCAGGTGGACGGTCTGGAAGGTGCGGGCGACGCCCAGGGCGGCGATGCCGGCGGGCGGCCGCCGCGTCACGTCCTCGCCCGATACCAGGATGCGCCCCTCGTCGGTCTCGACCAGGCCGGTGACGGCGTTCACCAGGGTGGTCTTGCCCGATCCGTTGGGGCCGATCAGGCCGAAGATTTCGCCCCGCGCCACCTTGAGCGTGACGCTGTCCAGCGCGACCACGCCGCCGAAGCGCTTCGACACGCGCTCCAGCGCCAGCACGGGTCGCGTCGTCGCCAGCAGCGAGCGACCGGGCGCGCGCAGGGCCGGCAGCACCCGGACGAAGCGGGCGGCACCCAGCCAGCGATCGCGCAGGCGCTCCGCGGCGCCGATGATGCCCTCGGGGAAGAAGAGGATCGCGGCCAGCAGCAGGGCGCCGAAGGCGAGCAGGCGATAGCCCTCGAACACCTGGAACAGCTCCGGCGCGAGGACGACCAGGAAGGCGCCGACGACCGCGCCGGCCGTGCGCGCCACCCCGCCGACGACGCAGATGACGAGGCAGCGGATCATGATGTCGAAGTCCAGCACCTCCGGCGAGACGACGCCGATCGAGTGGACCTGGAGGGCGCCGGCGAGGCCGGCCAGGCCGGCGCTGGCGAGGAATGCCCAGAAACGCAGGCGCTCGCCCGAGACGCCGGCGGCGATGGCGGCATAGGGGTCGGTGCGGGCGACATCGAAGGCGAGGCCGAGCAGGCTGCGCCGCACCTGGTAGAGGGCGAGGCCGGCCGCCGCGACCAGCAGCCAGACCGCGACCATGCCCTCCCATCCGTCCAGCCGCGCGTTCCAGACGACGAGCGGGCGGATGCCGGCCAAGCCGTTCGAGCCGCCGGTCAGCTCAACCCAGCCGATCGCCAGGACCAGCAGCACCTGGGATATCCCGAGCGTCGCCAGGGCGAAATAATGCGTAGTCAGCCGCAGGACCGGGATCGCCACCAGGGCTGCGAACAGGACCGCGACCAGGATGGCCGCCGGCAGGGTCAGGCTGCCGGTCCAGTCCCATTGCAGCGACGAGAGGGCGGCAACATAGGCGCCGATGCCGAAGAACGCCCCCTGGGCCAGCGAGAAGGCGCCGGCCAGGCCGAAGACGAACTGGTAGCCGATGCCGAGCAGCGCGTAGATCGCGACCTGCGTCAGCAGGCGGATGGCGTAGGGCCCCTCCAGCGGCAGCATGAAGGCGATCAGCGCGCCCGTGGCGAAGATGAGCGGCAGCCGGATGCCGTCGGCGAACCACAAGGTGGCACCCATGACCCGCCGGTTACCTGACTGGGCGGCCTTCACGGGCGTGGCGGCCTTCATGCGCGGCGCCCCGCGACTTCGCCCAGCATGCCGTTCGGCCGAAAGGCGAGGACGCCCAGGAGCGCCAGGTAGAGCAGGGCCTCGGCCACCAGGTGCGTGGTGGCCGCCGCCACGAAGGATTCGAAGAGCCCGATCAGCAGGGCCCCCAGCACCGCCCCCCAGAGCCGGCCCCAGCCGCCGATGACGACGGCGATGTAGGCCTTCAGCATGTAGTTGGCGCCATCGGCCGGGGTCAGGAAGAACTGGTTGGCGACCAAGAGGCCGGCCGCCCCGGCCAGTGCCCCCGCCAGCACGAAGGCGAGCAGGGTGAGGTGCAGGACGTGGATGCCCAGCGCCCGCGCGATCTCGGGATCCTGGGCGCTGGCGCGCAGGCGCCGGCCGACCTGGGTCCGCTCCAGCAGCAGGTGGAGGAGGCCGATCAGCACGGCGGCCGCACCTACCATGGCCAGCGTCTGCCACCCGATCGCGGTCTCGCCCAGCATCGCCTGGCCGGGTGCGACCAGGGCCGAGGCCGAGCCCGGCGCCGGCCCGAACAGCGCCAGCACCGCGTTCTGCAGGATGATGCCGAAGGCGATGGTGGAGATGAAGATGGTGGTGGGTGGGCGATGGCGCAGCGGCAGGAAGGCGACCGCCGACAGCAGCAGGCCGATCGTCCCGGTCCCCAGCATGACCAGCGGCAGCAGGACGACGCCCGGGACCGGCAGCAGCGGCGACAGCGCGATCGCGAGGAAACCACCCGCCACCACCAGTTCGCCCTGGGCGAAGTTGACCGCGTTGGTCGCGTTCAGGATGAGGACGAAGCCGAGCGCGACCAGCGCATAGGTCGAACCCAGCGACAGCGCGGACAGGAGCAGTTGCAGGAGATCGGTCACGGGCGCCACCCCGCATGGGGGCGTCTGGCATGTCCGCGTCTGCCATGTCCGCGCCCCGCTTGTCCGCGTATGGGCAGTGTCATCGCCGGCATGCTTACCCGTTCTTCAGGATTTCGCCGTAGCGCCGGACGATTCTCGGCACCCGGTCTCGCCCGTCGTAGCAGAGGATGACGGCGTCGTGCGCCATGTTTCCGTGCCCGTCCGAGCGATAGGTCATGGCGAGCCCCCGATATTCGCCGGACGCGAGCGCATCGCGGATCGCGGCGGCGTCGCCGGCCCCCGCCAGGACGGCGGCGAGGATCATGGAGACGCCGTCATACTGCGCCAGGGCGAAGGCGTCGGGCTCGGCATGGAAGCGCTGGCGATAGTCGGCCACCCAGCGCTCCATGGCCGGGCTGCCGCCGGAAATCGGCGACGAGCCGCTCTCGGCGCAGACGCCGGCCAGTTCGGCCGGCTCCAGCAGGGCCGCGGTCGACGGCTGGTGCATCGCCGATCCCGCCACGATGGGCAGCCGGAGGCCGAGTGCCGCCGCCTGGCGGATGAGGCGTGCGCTCGGCTCGGAATGGAGTTGCAGGACCAGCACGTCGGGCCGCGCCGCCTTCAGCCGGGTCAGGACCGGCGCCATGTCTTTCACGGTAGGGGCAAGGCCGTCCTCGAATACCACCTCGGCCCCCAGCTTCGCGAAGGTGGCGACCAGGTGGCGGCGGCCGCTCTGCCCGTAGGCGGTGGTCTGGTGGATGAGCGCGACGCGCCGGCGGCCGAGCTCCTCGACGACGTAGCGCGCCTGGGCCGTCTTCACCACGGCGTCGCCGGGAAAGAAACGGAACACCCATGGATTGCCGCGCTCGGTGATCTCGGCCGTCCCCGATACGGTGACGAGCGGTACCCCTGCATCCTCGGCCGCCGGCAGCAGCGCCAGCATCTGGGTTCCCAGCATGGGGGCCACCACCGCCGACAGCGGCGCCATGCGCAAGGTGCGGGCAAAGGCATTGACCGCCGCTTCCGGCGAGGTCGCGGTGTCGATCGTCTCGGTGCGCACGGTGACCGACGGATGGGCGTGGAACGCCAGCAAGGCGCCGTTGCGCTGGCTGGCACCCTCCAGCGCGAGGAAGCCGGTGAGGGGGGCGAGCACGGGGATGACGGCGGACGGTTGCGCACGCACCGCGGCGGGCGACACCAGGATCGCGAGGGCCAGCATCGCGAGGACAGGCGTCGCCACAAGGATCCTCATGGGATGAAGCGCATCCATCGGCAGGTCCGGTCGGCGAGTGTGGCCGGAGAGTGGCCGCCGTCGCGACGGACTGTCAACCCGCGCACGTATCTTCCGCGCGCGGAAACAACCATCGATGTGACGGCCATCACTGCGGGCCAGGTGGATTCGCGCGATAAGTGCCGCATACCCCGCCCCCCAGCGGGTCGTGGCCCGGGTTCCCCGACCAGGGCCGCAAGCTCCGTCACCCCTCCTCCCCAGACGGAGTTCTCGCCCCGCGGCGCCGTTCCCCCCGGCCCCCCGCGGGGCGACTAGTTTCCGGGCCCGATCCAGCCTCTTCAGAGCCAGCCCAGTTCAGAGCCAGCCCAGTTTAGAACCAGGCCGTATCGAAGGCGACGACCGCGTCGCCGCCGGTCCGCAGCGTGCGCAGTCGCGCCTCGGCCGTCGGCATCTCATGGGTGGCGTAGAAGCGGGCGGTGGCGATCTTGGCCCGGTGGAAGGCCGGGTCCAGTCCCTGGTCCAGCGCCCGGCCGGCCGCCCGGGCGGCGTTCGCCATCAGCCAGCCGCCGGCCACCGTCCCCAGAATCTGCAGATAGGGCACGGCACCGGCCGCCGCGCCCATGGGGTTGCTGCGCTGCGCGTCGACCAGCCAGCGCGTGGCCGTTTCCAGCGTGTCGATGCCGGCCGCGACGGGCGCACGGATATCGTCGTCGGGCCCGTCCCGGAGGTCGGTGCGCATGCGGGCGACCAGGGCTGCCACGGCAGCGCCGCCGTCGCGGCCGAGCTTGCGGAACAGCAGGTCGTTCGCCTGGATGCCGTTGGTGCCCTCATAGATCGGTGCGATGCGTGCGTCGCGCAGGTGCTGGGCCGCCCCCGTCTCCTCGATGAAGCCCATGCCGCCATGGACCTGGATACCGGTCGAGGCGACCTCGACGCCGAGGTCGGTCGACCATGCCTTGACCACCGGGATCATCAGGTCGACGAACGCCTGGTGGCGGGCGCGCTCGCCGGCGTCGGGGTGGCGCAGCGCGTGATCGAGGGCGGCCGCCACGGTATAGGCCAGCGCCCGGCTCGCCTCGGTGCGGGCGCGCATCGACAGCAGCATGCGGCGCACGTCGGGGTGCCGGGCGATGGCGACCGGTGCCGGGTCCGAGGACCCGATCTCGCGGCTCTGAATCCGGGCCAGCGCGTAGCTGCGAGCCTGCTGGTAGGCGCGTTCGGCGATCGCCACCCCCTCCAGCCCGACCGACAGGCGGGCATTGTTCATCATGGTGAACATGTATTCGAGGCCGCGATTCTCTTCGCCGACCCGGTAGCCGACGGCGCCGCCATCCTCGCCGAAGGACAGGACGCAGGTCGGGCTCGCATGGATGCCGAGCTTGTGCTCCAGCGACATGGTGCGGACGTCGTTTCGCGCCCCCGGCCGGCCCTGCGCATCGACCAGCGCCCGCGGCACGATGAAGAGCGAGATGCCGCGCGACCCGGCTGGCGCGTCGGGGGTGCGCGCCAGGACCATGTGGATGATGTTCTCCGCCAGGTCGTGGTCGCCCCAGGTGATGAAGATCTTCTGGCCGGCGATGCGATAGGTGCCGTCGCCGGCCGGGATCGCCCGGGTGCGGACCTGCCCCAGGTCGGAGCCGGCCTGGGGCTCGGTCAGGTTCATGGTGCCGGTCCAGGACCCGGCGATCATGTTCGGCAGATAGGTCGCCTTCTGCTCGGCCGAGGCGTGATGCGACAGCAGGTCGATGGCACCCTGGGTCAGCAGCGGGCAGAGCGAGAAGGCCATGTTGGCCGACGCCCACATCTCGCCGACCGCGGTTCCGACCAGCCAGGGCAGGCCCTGCCCGCCATGCTCGGGGCTGAAGGGCAGGCTGTTCCATCCGGCGTCGACGAAGGTGCGGTAGGCCTCGCGGAAGCCGGCGGGCGTCCGCACCACGCCATTCTCCAGCCGCGACCCTTCCTCGTCGCCGGTCCGGTTGAGGGGGGCCAGCACGCCGCTGGCGAAGCGACCGGCCTCTTCCAGGACCTGGTCGACCAGGTCCGGCTCCGCCCCCTCCGCCCCCGGCAGGCGCGCCACGTCCTCCAGTCCGGCGATGTGTCGCAGCACGAACCGCATGTCCGCGATCGGGGCGACGTAGGCGCTGTTGTCGGCACTCATCGGGCGGACTCCGTCACACAACCTTGCCTGGGTTCATGATCCCCTTCGGGTCGATCGCCCGCTTCACCTTGCGCATCAGCTCGATCTCGACCGGGCTCTTGAACTCGGGCAGCAGGTCGCGCTTCAGGCGGCCGACGCCGTGCTCGGCCGAGATGCTGCCGTTCATGCCGGCGACGACGCGGTGGACGATGTCGTTGAACTCCGCCCAGCGCGCCATGTAGGCGGCGGTGTCGGCGCCGACCGGCTGGCTCAGGTTGAAGTGGATGTTGCCGTCGCCGATATGGCCGAAGGCGACGACCCGGATACCCGGCAGCCGCGCCTCCACCTGCCGTGTCGCCTCATCCAGGAAGTCGGCGACGCGCGACACCGGCACGGCGATGTCGTGCTTGATGCTGCCGCCTTCGAATTTCTGCGATTCGACGATGCCCTCGCGGATGCGCCAGAGCTGGGCCGCCTGCTGGGTCGAGGCGGCGATGGTACCGTCGAGGACGAGGCCCCTTGCCATGGCCGCCTCCAGGAACCGGTCCATGGTCTGGCCGAGGTCGCCCTCCGGCACGCTCGACGACATCTCCATCAGGACGTAGTGGGAGTAGGGGGCGTCCAGCGGGTCGGCCACGCCGGCGACGTGGCGGGCCGAGAATTCCAGGCCGATGCGCGGGATCAGCTCGAATGCGGTCAGCTGGTCGCCCGAGGCGGACCGGGCCATCGCGAACAGCTCCAGCGCTGCGGCATGGCCCGGCAGGGCGAGGAAGGCGGTCTTGATCTCGCGCGGCTTGGGGAAGAGCTTCAGGACGGCCGCGGTGATGATGCCAAGCGTGCCTTCGCCGCCGACGAAGAGATGCTTCAGGTCGTAGCCGGTATTGTCCTTGCGCAGGCCCCGCAGGCCGTTCCAGACCTGCCCGTCCGGCAGCACCACCTCCAGCCCCAGCACCAGCTCGCGGGCATTGCCGTAGCGCAGCACCTGGATGCCGCCGGCATTGGTCGACAGGTTGCCGCCGATCTGGCAGCTCCCCTCCGCGCCAAGGCTGAGCGGGAACAGGCGATCATGGCGGTCGGCCTCCGCCTGTACCGCGGCCAGGATGACGCCGGCCTCGACCGTGATCGTGTAGTTGATGGCATCGATCGCCCGCACCCGGTTCATGCGGCCGAGCGAGAGCACGATCGCGTCCCCCGTCTCGAACGGCACGGAGCCGCCGCAGAGCCCGGTATTGCCGCCCTGCGGGACGACGGCGATGCCGTTGGCGGCACAGATCCGGATGACCGCCGCCACCTCTTCGGTCGAGGCCGGGCGGACCACCGCCGGCGCCTTGCCGACGAAGAGCCCGCGCTCGTCCTTCAGGAAGGGCGCCATGTCGCTCGGGTCGTCGATCCAGCCCTTGGGGCCGACGATGGCGCGGATGGCGTCCAGGGCGTCCGGCGGAACCGGCTTCGGCATGACGGTCATCTAGGGTCTCCAGGCGTGCAGCGGCCGTAATCTAGGGGAATCGGGAAGGCTAGTCGAACGCCCCGGCTCAGGTGAAATCGTCGGTGGGCGCAATGCCGGGCGGGGCGGTATCGCGCGGCGCGGCCGCGCGGCGCAGGCGGTCGTTGATGGCCTCGCCGAGGCTGGTCTCCGGGATCGGCGACACCGCGATCGCCCGCACCTCGGGCCGGTCGAGCGCCCGCAGATGGGCGAAGAGGTTGGCCGCCGCCTCCACCAGGTCGCCCGACCGGCTGAGTTGCAGGGTGATGGCCGCACCCCGGGCGGCGTCGGGCCCGAAGGCGAGCAGCGCCTCGTCGCCCGCGACGGTGGTGGCGTCGAGGCGGACCGGCCGCAGCGGCGCATAGTGGCTGAGGAGCTGTCCCGGTGCCGAGGGCCGGTCGGGATCGGGCGCGGGCCGGTCGAGCGCCATGCCCAGTGCCGCTTCCAGTGCAGCCCGGGGCAGGCCGCCTGGGCGCAGCAGCGCGGGGACCGGTCCCGACAGGTCGAGCACGGTCGATTCCACGCCGACCGGGCAGGCGCCGCCATCGAGGATCATGGCGACCGCGGCCCCAAGGCCGTCCGCGACATGGCGGGCGGTGGTCGGGCTGATGCGGCCCGATGGATTGGCGCTGGGTCCGGCCACCGGCCGGTCGACCGCCGCCAGCAGCGCCAGGGCCACCGGATGGGCCGGGATCCGCACGGCCACGGTGTCGAGGCCGGCCGTCGCCAGCAGCGACACGCCGCCCGCCGGCCGGCGGGGCAGTACCAGGGTGAGGGGGCCGGGCCAGAAGCGCCGCGCGATCTCGGCCGCGCGCCCATCCAGCCGGGCGATGCGGTCGGCCGCGGCGATGTCGGCGACATGGGCGATCAGCGGGTTGAAGTGCGGCCGTCCCTTGGCGGCGAAGATGCGCGCCACCGCCCGGTCGGAGGTGGCATCGCCACCCAGCCCGTAGACGGTCTCGGTCGGGAAGCCCACCAGCAGGCCCGCGACAAGCCGCCGCGCTGCCTCGGCGATGGCGTCGGGATCGGGTTGGCGGATCGGGGCGTTGTCCGCGTCGGACAGGCTTGTATGGCTCACGGCGCCAGATTTCGCGCTTCCGCGGGGTTACGGCAAGTCCGGTTGACGGAATCACCGGGGTTTGGCACTGCTTGCCGCGAACGGCTGCCGAGGCGCTGGGTCTCGACCGGTGGGTTTCCGTCGCAGATGCGTCTGGGAGTTCCCGTGCTGCCATCGCCTCCTATGCCGACCTCCGAGCTTGTGGCTATCGCCTCTCCCGCACCGCGGCGGACGGTGCCGTGGGCGCTCTTCTATCTCCTGGCCTCGGCCGCGATCCTGTTTGCCGTCCACCCGCCCTTGACCGTGGGATGCTACGGGTTCGTCGACGACTATGTGCTGCTCGACCCGGGCCGCCCGTTTCCCGACTGGCCGTTCCTGAACTGGGTCTCCCGCGACGGCCGGCCGCTCTACGGGCTGCTGCTGAACCTGCTGCTGGAGCCGCTGCGCGACGTCTGCGACCTGGGTTTCCTCCGCCTGGCGAACGTCGCGCTGGTGGCGGTGATCGCGACCCAGCACTTCTCGCTCGCCCGACGCCATGACTGGCCGCTGCCCGTCGCCGCCGCCCTCGGGTTGTTCGTGGTGGCGCTGCCCGGCTTCGCGTTGGCGACGGCATGGGCGACGCTGGTCGGGCCGCTGGTGGCGATTTCGCTGGCCCTGGCCGCGGCCGGGTTCGCCATTCCGGTCGGCAATGCGCGGCCGACCGTCGGGCGGCTGGCGGCTGCGGCCTGCCTGCTGGCCGCCGCACTGGCCCTCTATCAGCCGGGGGCGATGGCGTTCCTCGTCGGCGTCGCCATCGCGCTGGTGCGCCGGCCGGTGTCCGTGGCGACGCTCCGGGACGGGCTGCTTCCCGCGGCCCTGGTCTTCGTCGCCGTCGTCGCCGCCTATGCGCTCGTCTACCTGGCGCTGCCCATGGCAATCCCGGGGGGGCCGATCTCGACGCGCGCCAGTCTGATCCTCGACCCCTGGCGGAAGCTGGTGTGGTTCGCTGGCGTGCCGCTGCGGCAGGCGATCAACCTCTTCAACCTGCAACCGGTGCCACGGTTCGGCTTTGCCGTCATGGGGCTGGTCGCGGCAGGGACCCTGCTGCGGCACCGCCATGTCGGCCTGGGTGTGCTGGCGCTGGGCGCGCAGGCGGCGCTGGTGGTGCTGGCCTTCCTGCCCAACCTGGTGGTCGCCGAAAGCTGGCCCGCCTTCCGCTCCAGCCTGCCGATGGCGATGACCATCGCCGTGCTCGCGGTGGCCGCCGTCCAGGCGATCGTCGAGCGCCTGGCCGGCCGCCTGGCGGTGCCGCTGGCCACTCTCTTCATCGCCGCCGGTGCCGCCTACGGCCTTGCCGCAACCAAGGAAGCGGTCGATGGCGGGCTGGTCCGGCTGCAGCAGGAGGAATGGCGGATCGTCACTGCGGCCATGCGCGACGAGCGCCGCCCGGAGGCGGGCCCGGGCGGCGAGCGGACGATCGTCCTGATCCCGGCCTACGAGGTGCCGGAATGTGCCCGCTGGCAACGCTTCGACGAGTTCGGCCTGCCGTCGACGGCAAGGCCCTGGGCCGCCCGTGCCATGCTGCGCCATGCCTGGCGCGAGGTGCATGGCGCGGCGCCGCCGCCACGCTTCGTCGTCGCCGGCGCGAACGCCACGCCACCGGAAGGCGCCACGATCGTCGACATGCCGGCCGCGCTCTCGGCCCGGGCCGCGGCGATCTGCGGCGGCTAGACGGCCGTCCGGCTATGCCGGCTTCGCCCCGGCGACCCCGCTCTCGACGATAAAGGTGGCGACCGGGCGGACGGCGGACTTCTCGTCGGCCACGTCGTCGACCCCCAGCAGCTCGGCCCGCGCGGTCTCCTTCGACAGCGTCATCGTGACATAGCCGCGCTTGTCGCCGCGGGCGTAGCGGATGTGCGGGTTCTCGGCCAGGCCGGTGCGGATGGTGTTCTCGCTCGGCCCCTGGGAGGTGATCGAGGTGCCGACGATCTCGCTCGCCAGGATGGCCGAGGCGGGGTCCGTGAAATCCTGCTTCAGGTCGGCCACCCAGAAGGCGTGGACGTCGCCGCTGATCACCACCGGGTTGGACGGCCGGTGGGTGGCGATCGACGACAAGAGGCGGCTGCGGGCGGCCGGATAACCATCCCACCCGTCCACCCAGAAGGACTTCTCCTCGCCTGCCTTGCGGTCGAGCTCGGCCATCAGGGTCTGCTGCGCGATGATGGTCCAGCGCCCTTCGGCATCGCGCAGGCCCTGGTCGAGCCAGCGCTCCTGGGCCTCCCCCAGCATCGTCCGCGCCGGCGCCGTGCGGTCGTCGCAGCCGGCGGCCGGTTCCTTGCCGCAGGGCGGGCGGGACCGGTGCTGGCGGTCGTCGAGCAGGGTCAGGTCGAGCATGTCGCCGAAGCGGTAGCGGTCATGGATGCGCATGTCGGGGCCCTGGGGTGCTGCCGCCATCGGCAGCGGCATGTGCTCCCAGTAGGTCTGGTAGGCGGCGGCCCGGATGCGGCCGAATTGCACCGGGTCGGCGGTGCGCGGCGAGCGGTCGCCGGTGTAGTCGTTGGCGACCTCGTGATCGTCCCAGATGGCGACCCAGGGACAGATGGCGTGGGCGGCGCGGAGGTCGGCGTCGGACTTGTAGAGCGCCCAGCGGTCGCGGAACTCCCACAGCTCGGTCGGGATCGCGCCCAGGTGGCGGCGGACATGCCGGCGGCCCCAGGACATCTCGTAGATGTAGTCGCCGAGATGGACGACGAGGTCGAGGTCCTGGTCGGCCATGTGACGATAGGCCGAGAAATACCCGTGCTCGTACATCTGACAGGACGCGAAGGCGAAGCGGAAGCGATCGACGGCCGCACCTTCGGCGGGTGCCGTACGGGTACGCCCGGCCGCGCTCTCGACCCCCATCGCCCGGAAGCGGTACCAGTAGGTGCGGCCGGGGGCCAGGCCCGCCGGCTCCGCATGGACGGTGTGGGCATGCTGCGGCACGGCCGTGAAGGTGCCGCGGGCGGCGATGCGCGCGAACCCCTCATCCTCCGCCAGCTCCCATTCCACCTCGACCGGGCGATCGGGCATGCCGCCGCCGTCGAGCGGCTGCGGCGCCAGCCTGGTCCACAGCACCAGGCGGTCCGGCCGCGGGCTGCCCGACGCGATGCCGAGCGTGAAGGGGTCGGCCGACTGCGCCCGGCCGGCGCGCAGCACGGCCAGCGGCGCCAGGGCCGCCGCCCCGACCAGCAGTCGGCGGCGGGAAAGGCGGAAGGCGCTCATCCGCCGTTACGCTCGATGATCGCCAGGTCGGGGCGGTCGGTGGTGATCTGGCGGATCGGCTGGCCCATCCAGTAGGCGATCTCGTCGGCGCTGTTGGTCATCCACACGCCCAGCCGGTCGGAGCCGATGCGGTCGATGAAATAGGACGGGTCGGCCAGCATCAGCCCGCGCTCGACCGCGAAGAAGCACCCGTCCAGGGCCTGGAACCGGTCGAGCAGCGGGTCGACGCCGCCCAACATCTCGGCCGACCGCCGGTCGAAGGAGCAGAGGATGCCGGCGTCCGGGCGGATGGCGCGGATGGTCTGCAGCACCGGCAGTGAGAAGCTGGTGAAGAGCGTGCGGCCGATCAGGCCGCGTCGCTGCGCCAGGTCGACGACCTTCCGCTCCAGCCCCTCGTAGGGGCGGCCGAAGGCGTCGGTCTTGATCTCGAGCTGGATCTCGTAGGTGGTGTCCTGGAACACCTCCAGCACCGCGTCCAGCGTCGGCACGGTGTCGGTGCCGCCGTCGCGCAGGCGGATCTGGCCCAGCTCCGCCACCGTGCGGTCGACCACCAGCCCCTCGGCGTGGGTCGTGCGGTCGAGGGTGGCGTCATGGATGACGACCACCCCGCCGTCGCGGGTGGCGTGGACATCGAACTCGACGGCGTCGGCGGCGAGCGCTGCGGTGCGCCGGAAGCCGGCCAGGCTGTTCTCCGCCCAGAGATTCCGGGCTCCGCGATGGGCGACGATCATGACCATGAGGCGGTGGTTCCTACTTGGAGCTGTCTACCAGGCCCTTCACCAGCCAGCGCTGGAGGGCGACGACGACGATGACCGGCGGCAGCATGGTGATCAGCGCCGCGTTCATGGCGATGTTCCAGGCCGGCTCCATGTCGGAGCGCGGGATCAGGTGCTTCAGCCCGATCACGGCGGTCGCCATGTTGCGGTCGGTGGTGAAGAGCAGGGGCCAGAGATACTGGTTCCAGCCATAGAGGAAGAGGATGATCGCCAGCGCCACCATGTTGGCGGTGGACAGCGGCAGCAGGATGGAGCGGAAGAAGCGCCAGGGCGAGGCACCGTCGATGCGGGCGGCCTCGCACAGCTCGTCCGGGATCGTCAGGAAGAACTGGCGGAAGAGGAAGGTCGCGGTGGCCGACGCGATCAGCGGCAGGACCAGCCCGCTATAGGTGTCGACCATGTTCCATTGCAGCGCGATCTCGATGCGGTTGCCGGTGATCGCCTCCCACCAGCCGGCGGCGTCGAGCCCGTCCAGCACCCATTGCAGCGGCAGGGCCGCGTTGGCGACGGATTCGAAGGTCGGCACGATGCGGACTTCGACCGGCAGCATCAGCGAGGCGAAGATCAGCCAGAAGGCCGTCATCCGCCAGCGGAAGCGGAAATAGGACAGGGCGAAGGCGGACAGCATCGAGACCGCGATCTTGCCGACCGTGATCCCGACCGCGACGATCGCGGAATTGATGAAGAGCCGGCCGAAATTGCCCTTCTCCCAGGCCGCCCGGGCATTGACGAAGAGCTGGTCGCCGGGCAGCCAGGGCAGGGGCACCTGCTGCACCTCCTGGATCGTCAGGGTGCCGGCGACGAAGGCGAAGTAGATCGGCAGGCAGACGATCGCCGCCCCCACCACGAGAATGCCGTGGCAGGCGACGTCGAGGACGGGATGGCGTTCGATCATGGCTCAGACGTCATAATTGACCTTGCGCTCGACATAGCGGAACTGCAGCAGCGTCAGTGCGAAGGCCGACAGCATCAGGATCACCGACTGGGCCGCCGACGAGCCCAGGTCGAGGTTGATGAACCCGTCCTGGTAGACCTTGTAGACCAGGATGTTGGTGGCCCCGGCCGGGCCGCCGCGGGTCACCGCGTCGATGATTGCGAAGGTGTCGAAGAAGCCGTAGACGAAGTTCATCACGAACAGGAAAAAGAAGGTCGGCCCGATCATCGGCATGGCGATCAGGAAGAAGCGCCGGATCGGGCCGGCGCCGTCGACGGCGGCCGCCTCCAGCAGCGATGGCGGCAGGGCCAGGAGGGCGGCGACCAGGAAGATGTAGTCGTAGCAGATGTGCTTCCAGGTCGCGGCCAGCGTCACCAGGATCAGCGCGTCGCCCGCGTTCAGGTTCGGGTTCCAGGCGATGCCGATCGCCTGCAGCGCGTGGGCGATCGGGCCGACCGCCGGGTTGAACAGGAAGGCCCACAGGATGCCGGCGATGACGGGCGCGATCGCGTAGGGCAGCAGCAGGATCATCCTGTAGGCCGAGCGCAGCCGGATCACCCGGTCGGTCGCAAACGCGAGCACGCCCGCGATCAGGATGGTGAGCGCGTTCTGGGCCAGGGTGAACCAGACCGTGACCGAGATGGATTCCCGGTACTCCGCGCTGCGGAAGAGGGCCGTGAAATTCTCGAACCAGACGAACTGGACCCGCGTGCCGAACGGGTCGGCCAGCAGGAACGACTGCGCCAGCGCGCGGATCGAGGGGATGAAGAAGAAGAGGAGGAGGATGGCGAGCTGCGGCAGGAGCAGCAATGCGGCGACGCCGGGCTCCGCGAAGTGGGCGCGCTTCAGGCCAGACTCCCGGCGGCTGCCGGCCATGTGGGGTTCCGATTCCGGTGGAAGAGGGCTGCCGGGAAGAAGGGGGTGCGGCTACGGCACCCCCTCCGCTCCGCTCAGTACTTGCCCTGATTCAGCTTCTCGAACTGGCGCAGGATCTCGTTGCCGCGCCGGACGGAATCGTCGAGTGCCTCCTGCGGCTGCTTCTTGCCGGTCATCACCGCCTCCATCTCCTGCCGCAGCGCGAAGGTGGTCTGGGTGAAGTTGCCGAAGCGGAAGCCCATGGAGTTCTGCGTCGGGGTGCCGCGCTCGAGCTGGAGGACGGCGATCTCGCGGGTCGGGTTCTGGGTGTAGTAGCCCTCGTCCTTCGCCAGCTTGTAGGCGGCGTTGGTCAGCGGCACGTAGCCCGTCACCTTGTGCCACCAGACCTGGGTCTTGGGGCTGGCGAGATGGTCGAAGAAGGCCGCGACCGCGGCGTACTCCTCGGCCTTGTGGCCCTTCAGCACCCAGATGGTGGCGCCGCCGATCGTGCTGTTGCGGGGCGTCGCCGTGTCGGCCTCGTAGGGCAGGAAGGTGGCGCTCCACGGCACCGTCGCATTGCGCTCCATGGCGCCATGGTCGGCGGTGGACGAGATGTAGGTGGCGCACTTGCCGGACGCGAAGAGCTGCTGCGGGCTGAAGCCGGTGCCGGCCAGTTGCAGCACCCCGTCATCCAGCCACTTCTTCAGGCGAGTCACCTGGCCCACCACCTTCGTCTTGTTGTAGACGAACTCCGTGTCGATGCCGTCGAAGCCGTTCGACCGGGTGGCGAAGGGCTGGTCGTTGATCGCGCTGTAATTCTCGATCAGGCTCCAGAAATAGTCGTTGGCGAGTGCCGTGCCGCACTCGGCCGCGCCCTTGGCCTTGATCGCGTAGAGCTGCTTCTCGAAATCCTGCCAGGTCGGCGCCGGCTTCTCGAACCCGGCCTTGGCGAACTGGTCCTTGTTGTACCAGAGGATCGGCGTCGAGGAGTTGAAGGGCATCGTCATCACGTTGCCCTTGTAGGTGTAGAAGCTGGCCACCGGCTTGATGAAGTCGGCCCAGTCGATGTTGTAGCCCTTCTCCTTCATCAGGGCATGCACCGGCACCGTCGCATCCGACAGCAGCATGGTCATGAAGCCGCGCTCGTAGATCTGCACCAGATGCGGCTGGCGCTTGGCGCGATAGGCGGCGATGGTGCCGTTGATGACCTCGTCGTAGTTGCCCTTGTTGACGGCGACCACGGTGTATTTCTGCTGCGCGTCGTTGAACCCCTTCACGAGTTCGTCGACCCGCTCGCCGAGCACGCCGCCCATCGCGTGCCACCACTGGATCTCGACCCGCTGGGCCGCGGCGGGGGCCGCGGCGAAACCGAGCATGAGACCGCCCAACACCAGATTGCGTCCGACGAAGGCCATTTTTCCCTCCCCTAGTTTCGTTGCCCTGATTCCGTTGCCTGGGTGTTGCCGGCCCCACCGCTCCAGAACCCGCCCGGGGCGAACAGGTCGTCGACCGCCTCGTCCAGCCGGCCCAGGTCGGCCAGGACGTCGAGCAGGGTGTAGCGCCGGCGGATCAGCCGCGCCCGCCGGTAGTCGGCTGCCAGCTTGCCGGCATCGATCGCGATCGCGGCCGGCGTTGCGGGCGCGCCGGCGGCGGCCAGCCACGCCTGCATGTCGGCGGCCCGCGGCAGGCGTGCCGCGAGTGCCGTCCGCAATG
The DNA here is from genome assembly GCA_964594715.1 of uncultured Rhizobiaceae bacterium. Taxonomy (GTDB): domain Bacteria; phylum Pseudomonadota; class Alphaproteobacteria; order ATCC43930; family Allostellaceae; genus Allostella. The sequence goes on from CAZQOA010000012.1 coordinate 26,571, forward strand.
TCGGCCAGGCCGCCTGCAGGCGTTCGAGCCGCCGGCGCTGGGCGTCGGGCGCGGTCCGCTTGGCCGCCATCTCCGCCACCGCGCTCTCCGCCATCTCCTGGTTCGCGAAGGCGGCCCGGGTGGACTGGACCTCCGCTGCCGGGTCGGGCCGTGCGGCCAGCGCACGCGCGATATCGATGCGGCCCAGGTCCTGGCGCAGCAGCCACTCGTAGAGGGCCAGCATGGCGACGCAGCCGATCCCGACGCAGGCGCCGTGGGCGACCGGCTGGCCCTCGGCCGACAGCCCTTCCATCTCCCAGAGATGGGCGAACTGGTGGTCGCTGCCGCTGGCCGGGCGCGAGGTGCCGTGCGCCTGCATCGCGAAGCCGGAGATCAGCAGGCCCTGGACCAGGCCGCGCAGGGCCGCCGGGTCGGCCGCCGGCAGGCGCTCCGGTCGGGCGAGCCAGGTGGAAAGATTGTCCTGCACCAGGGCGAAGGGTCCGGGCGCCATCGCCTCCTCGCCCAGGGCGTCGGCGACGATCCAGTCCGCCCCGGCGACGATCTTGCCCGACAGGTCGCCATAGCCCCATGCGGCCATGATGGCGGGCGCGCCTGCGACGATGTCGAGGTCGGCCAGGATGGCGACCGGCGGGGGGCAGGGCAGGGTGCGCTTGAAATCGCCGTCGAGCAGGGCCGCCCCGGACGCGGCATAGCCATCCATGGATGCGGCCGTCGCGACCGCCGCGTAGGGCGTCCCGGCCATGGCGGCGGCCCGCTTCACCAGGTCGTTGACGACGCCGGCGCCGACCGCCACCGGAATGGCGCCGGTCGCCCGGATGCGGGCCGCGACCTCTTCGGCATAGGCGACGCGCGGCTTGAGGCGGGGGCGGCCGGGCAGGACCAGCGCGTCGTGGGCGATACCGTCGGCCGCCAGCGCCGCGGCGGCGGCCGCGCCGGCAGCGGCCTGGGTGTTCTCATCGGCGACGAGGAGGATCCGCGCCGGCGCCAGGTGACGGCGCAGCAGGCCGGGCAATGCTGCGACGGCGCCATGGTCGAGCACCACTTCGCGCGTTACCGAGGCGCCACGCACCGCACGATCCAGGCTTTCGGCAGCTCCGTCCATCCCGCTCCAGCCGCGCTTTCCGCTGGGGGCGAGCCTTATCATGGCATCGAACATTTGTATACGGTACGATACTTATGTTGCATGGCGGTGACGCCCCGCGCGGTTCCTTGACAGCGTCTCCGCGTTGGAACATTAATTCTTATGAAGAACATTAGTTCACGCCGATACGGCGCGTCGGGGGTGATTTTGGAAGACGAGATCGGTCTCGCGACGCGCGCCGCCTGGATGCATTTCGCCGGCGGCATGACCCAGTCGGAAGTGGCCAGGCGGCTGGGGATCACCCGGCTCAAGGCCCACCGCCTGGTGGCGCGCGCGGCCCGCGACGGGCTGGTCCGCGTCTTCATCGACGGCGAGATCGCCGAGTGCGCCCAGATGGAAGGCGTCCTGGCGGCGGCGCACGGGCTCGACTTCTGCCGCGTCGTCCCGGTGCTCGACGACGACCCGCTGCCGTTGAAGGCGCTGGGCATCGTCGGCGCGCAGTATCTAAAGGGCGTGCTGGAGCGCGACGAGGACAGCCTGATCGGCGTCGGCCATGGGCGCACGCTCGCGGCCTGCGCCGACAACCTCGTTCGGATGCAGGTGACGCGCGCCCGCTTCGTCTCGCTGCTGGGCGGGCTCACCCGGAAGCTCTCCGCCAACCCGCACGACGTCATCCATCGCCTGGCCGACCGCACGGGCGCGGAGGCCTATGTCATGCCGGTGCCCTTCATCGCCAACTCGGTCGAGGACCGGGCCGTCCTGATGGCACAGCGCGGCGTGGCGGAGGTGTTCGAGCTGGCCCGCCAGGCAAGCCTGCTGTTCGTCAGCGTCGGCGCCGTCGAGAAGCAGGCATCCCTGATCGCGACCGGCATGATCGAGCGCGCCGACATGGAGCAGGTGAAGCGCGACGGCGGCTGCGGCGAGGTCCTCGGCTGGTTCTTCGACCGCGCCGGCCAGCCGGTCGAGACCGACGTCAGCCACCGCACCCTGTCGCTCGACCTGGCGGACCTGCGGCGTGGCCATATCGTCGCCATCGCCGGCGGCGTCGCCAAGGTCGAGGCGATTGCCTCGATCCTGGCGAGCGGGCTGCTGAAAGGGCTGATCACCGACGAGCGGACCGCGCGCAGCCTGGTCGAGCGCGTCGAGCGCCCGCGCAACGGCGCCCGCCCTGCGCTGAAGAACCGGCGCTGACGAACATGGCTGAGGCCGTCCTGGTCGGCATCGATGCCGGCACTTCGGTCATCAAGTCGGTGGCCTTCTCCGGCACCGGCGAGCCGCTGGCGGTGACGTCGGTGGCCAACGCCTGGACGCGCCTGCCCGGCGGCGGGGCGGAGCAGGACATGCTCGGCACCTGGGGTGCCACGGCGGAGACGCTGCGGATGCTGGCCGAGCGGGTGCCGGACCTGCCCCGGCGCCTGGCCGCGATCGCGGTCACCGGCCAGGGTGACGGGACCTGGCTGGTCGACCGGTCGGGCGAGCCGGTCGGGCCGGCCTTCCTGTGGCTCGATGCAAGGGCCGGAAGGATCGTCCATGAGATGCGCGGGCAGGCGGCCGACGCCGCGCGCTTCGCGGCCACCGGCACCGGCCTCGCCGCCTGCCAGCAGGGGCCGCAACTGGCCTGGATGCAGCGCTTCCGGCCGGAACTGCCGGCCGCGGCGGCGACGGCGCTGCACTGCAAGGACTGGCTCTACCTGAAGCTGACCGGCGAGCGCGCGACCGACCCCTCGGAGGGGACGCTGAGCTTCGGCGATTTCCGCACCCGCACCTATTCCGACGCAGTGCTGGCGGCACTGGACCTGGCCCGCCTGCGCCACCTGCTGCCCGAGATGGTCGACGGCACCACCCGCCACGGGCTGCTCACGGCCGATGCTGCCCGGGCGACCGGGCTCCGCGCCGGCACCCCGGTCGTACTCGGCTACATCGACATCGTGTGCTCGGCGCTGGGCACTGGCCTCTACGACCGCGAGGCCGATGCCGGCGCCAGCATCATCGGCTCGACCGCGATGCACATGCGCCTCGTCCAGGGTGCCGAGCGGGTGGCCCTGTCGCCCGATCGCACCGGCTACACCATCGCCTTCCCGGTGCCCGGCGCCTATGCCCAGATGCAGTCGAACCTGGCCGCCACGCTCAACATCGACTGGGTCCTCGACCTGATCGGCGGCGTGCTGGCCGCCGAGGGTGTCGCCCGCGACCGAGGACAGCTCCTGGCCGGCCTCGACCGGCTGCTCGACGCGGCGGAGCCGGGGGCGGTGCTGTACCACCCCTATATCTCCGAAGGCGGCGAGCGCGGACCCTTCGTCGATGTCGACGCGCGCGCCGGCTTCTTCGGCCTGTCGACGCGGCACGGCCATGCCGACCTGGTGCGCGCGGTGGTCGAGGGTCTGGCCTACGCCGCCCGGGATTGCTACGCGGCGATGGGGCCGCTGCCGCGCGAGGTCCGGGTCTCCGGCGGGGCCGCCCGCAGCCGCGCGCTGCGCATGATGCTGGCGGCCATGCTCGGTGCCACGGTGCGGACCAGCGGGCGCGAGGAAGCGGGGGCCGCGGGGGCCGCCATGATCGCCGCCGTCTCGCTCGGCCTCTATCGGGACATGGAAGCCTGCGTCGACCGGTGGGTGCGACCCTTGCTCGGCCCGCCGCTGGCGCCGGACGGAAAGCTGGCCGACACCTATGGCCGGCTGTTCCCGGCCTATCGGGCGGCCCGCCAGGCGATGCCGCCGGTATGGCGCGCGCTCGCGGAAGGCAGGGCGGCTGATGCCTAGGCAGACCGCCATCATCGGCGACCGGTTCATGCGGTCGGCATCCTTTCGCGACGCCCTGGTCGATGCCTGCGGCACTGGCCTGGCGATGCGCGGGCTCGATTTGCCCTGGCCCGACGTGCCGATGGAGAACGGGGCGCCCGGCTCGCCGCTCGCGGGCTTGCGCGAATATCAGGGCGAGCCGGCGGCGATCGTGGATTTCGTCGGCGATGCGGAAATCCTGGTGACCCACCTGGCGCCGCTCTCCGATGCCATGCTGGCGGCGCTGCCGGCCTTGCGCCTCGTCGCCGTGTCGCGTGGCGGCCCGGTGAATATCGACCTGGCGTCGGCGCGCCGGCGCGGGGTGAAGGTGGTCAACGTCCCCGGCCGCAACGCCAGCGCGGTCGCCGAGTTCACCATCGGCGCCATCCTGGCGGAGACGCGGGCGATCCGCGCCGGGCACGAGGGCCTGCGTCGCGGCGAATGGCGGGGCGACCTCTACCGTGCCGACACGACCGGCCGCGAGCTGTCCGAACTGACGGTCGGCATCGTCGGCTATGGTGAGATCGGGACCCGCGTCGTGCGCCTGCTGCGCGCCTTCGGTTGCCGGATCCTGGTGGCCGACCCCTATGTGGCCCTGTCGGCGGACGACCGCGCCGCCGGGGTCGGGCAGGTGGCGCTCGACGACCTGCTGGCGGCGGCTGACGTGGTGTCGCTCCATGCCCGGGTGACCGCGGAGACGACGCGCATGATGGATGCCGGCACCTTCGCGCAGATGAAGCCCGGCGCCATCTTCGTCAACACCGCGCGCGGGCCGCTGGTCGACCATGACGCGCTTTACGACGCGCTGTCGTCGGGCCGGCTGCGCGGGGCCATGCTGGACACCTTCGCGGTCGAGCCGCCGCCGGCCGGCTGGCCGCTGCTGGAACTGCCCAACGTCACCCTGACCCCGCACATCGCCGGTGCCTCGCTGCGCACCGTCGCCTTTGCCGCCGCCCGCGTCGCCGACGAGGTGCGCCGCCACCTGGCCGGCGAGCCGGCCCTGCAACCCTGCTGACCCCAAGGCCTGCTGACCCAAAGGGAGGATTCCCATGACCAAGGACGAGCGCGACCTGCGCCAGGCGATCATCGACAAGTGCCTGTGGATGAACGCCTCGGGCTTCAACCAGGGCACGTCGGGCAACATCTCGGCGCGCTGGGGTGACGTGATGCTGATCACTCCCAGCGCCACGCCCTATGAGAAGCTGACGCCCGAGATGATCGCGGCGATGCCGATCGCCGACGAAACCGGCGCCTGGGACGGCCCGCTGAAGCCGTCGACCGAATGGCGCTTCCATCGCGACATCCTGCGGGCGCGGCCCGACGCGGCGGCCGTGGTCCACACCCATTCCACCTTCGCCACCGTCCTTGCCATCGCGCGCAAGGAAATTCCCTCCTGCCACTACATGATCGCAGCCTTCGGCGGCGACGAGATCCGCTGCGCCGACTACGCCACCTACGGCACGGCGGAGCTGTCGGCCAATGCCCTGAAGGCGATGGAGGGGCGCAACGGCTGCCTGCTCGCCAATCACGGCATGATCGCGGTCGGCGGCAGCCTCGACAAGGCGATGTGGCTGGCGGTCGAGCTGGAGACGATCGCCCGGCAATATTACCACTCGCTGCTGCTGGGCGGCCCGGTGCTGCTGACGCCGGACGAGATCGCCGACACCCGCAAGGGATTCACCACCTACGGGCTGCAGGATCGCAAGTCGGCCTGATCGCGGCACCTGATCGATGGCGATGGCGATGGAAGCGGACCCGGTCGATCTCCTGGTGATCGGCGGCGGCGTCAACGGTGCCGGCATCGCCCGCGACGCCGCCGGGCGGGGCCTGTCCGTCGTTCTCTGCGAGAAGGGCGACCTCGGCGAGGGCACCAGCTCGCGGTCCGGCAAGCTGGTCCATGGCGGGCTGCGCTACCTCGAATATTACGAGTTCCGCCTGGTGCGCGAGGCGCTGATCGAGCGCGAGGTGCTGCTGGCGGCCGCCCCGCACATCATCTGGCCGATGCGCTTCGTCCTGCCCCATGCGGCGGGCGCGCGCCCGGCCTGGCTGGTCCGCCTCGGCCTCCTCCTCTATGACCATCTGGGCGGTCGCAAGCGGCTGCCCGGCACCCGCAGCCTCGACCTGCGCACGGCGCCGGAGGGGGTGCCGCTGGCCCGGCCGCCGCGCATCGGCTTCGAGTACTCTGACTGCTGGGTGGATGATGCGCGCCTGGTGGTGCTGAACGCGATGGATGCCGCCCATCGCGGCGCCCGCATCCTGCCGCGCACGGCCTGCGTCGCCGCCCGGCGCGAGGGCGGCCTGTGGCGGGTGGAGCTGGAAGGCCCGTCCGGCCGCTCCACCATTGCCGCCCGCATCCTGGCGAATGCGGCCGGCCCCTGGGTCGAGGACGTCATCGGCCGGGTCGCCGGCCTGCGGTCGGCGCGCAAGGTGCGGCTGGTGAAGGGCAGCCATATCGTGGTGCCGAAGTTCTGGGACGGCCCCCAGGCCTACCTGCTGCAGAACGACGACCGCCGGGTCATCTTCGTCAATCCCTACGAGGACGACCTCTGCCTGATCGGCACCACCGACATCCCCTATGACGGGCCGGCCGAGGCGGTGGCGATCGACGCGCGCGAGGTCGACTATCTGCTGGCCGTGGTGAACCGGTACTTCCGCCGGCAGCTCGGCCGGGCCGACATCGTCCATGCCTATTCCGGCGTCCGTCCCCTCCATGACGACGCGGCCGACAACCCGAGCGCCGTCACCCGCGACTATGTCTTCGACCTGGATGCCGCGCCGGGGCAGGCGCCGCTGCTGTCGGTCTTCGGCGGCAAGATCACCACCTTCCGCAAGCTGTCCGAACATGCGCTGCGCTCGCTGGCGCCGTTCTTCCCCGACTTGCGGCCGGCCTGGACGGCGACGGCGCCGCTGCCCGGCGGCGACATCGAGGATGCGGATTTCGAGCGTTTCCTGGCCGGGTTCCGCGCCAGCCATCCTTGGCTGGAGGCCGGCCTGGCCCGCCATCTGGCCCGCCTCTATGGCACCCGTGCCGCGGCCGTGCTGGGCGACGCCCGCGCCACCGCCGACCTCGGTCGGCATTTCGGTGCCCGGTTCTACGAGCGCGAGGCGCGCTACCTGATGGCCGAGGAATGGGCCACCACATCGGAGGACATCCTCGAGCGGCGGACCAAGCACGGCCTGCACCTGTCGGCGGCGGAGCGACGGCGGTTCGCCGAATGGATCGGCGCCTGATGGCGGGTCCGCTGTGGCTCGGGATCGATGTCGGGACCTCGGCGGTGAAGGCGGTCCTGGTCGACGAAGCGGACCGGGTGCTGGCCGAGGCGGCCGCACCCTTGACCCTGGACCGGCCCCGGCCGGGCTGGGCCGAGCAGGCGCCCGACGATTGGTGGCACGCCACCGCCGACGTGCTGGACCGGCTGGCGAGCGAATGGCCGGCCGCCATGGCCCGCGTCGCGGCCCTGGGCCTGTCGGGCCAGATGCTGGGGGTGGCGGCCATCGACCCCGACGGCCGCGCGATCCGGCCGGCCATCCTGTGGAATGATGGCCGCGCCGTGGCCGAGGGGGCAGCACTGGAGGCAACGGTGCCCGGCTTCGCCGGGATCACCGGCAGCCGCCCGATGCCCGGCTTCTCCGCCGCCAAGCTGCGCTGGCTCGCGACCCACGAGCCGGCCACGCTGGAGACCGCCCGCCATATCCTGCTGCCCAAGGATGTCGTGCGCCTGCGCCTGACGGGCGAGGCGGCGTCGGACCGGGCGGATGCCTCGGCGACCCTGCTCATGGATACCGCGGCCGGCGAATGGCACGGCGCGATCCTGGCCGCCTGCCACGTCACCGCCGACCGCCTGCCGCGGCTGGTGGAGAGTGCGGAGGTCTCGGGCCATCTCAAGCCCGAATGGTGCCGCCGCTGGTCGCTGCCGGCCTGCCTGCCGGTCGTCGGCGGCGCCGGGGACAATATGTGCGGCGCCATCGGGGCCGGGGTCGTCGGCGACGGCGACGCCTATGTCAGCCTCGGCACGTCCGGGGTCTATTTCATCGCCAATGGCCGCTTCGTGCCGTCGCTCGATCGCGGCATGCACACCCATCGCCACGGCGTGCCCGGCCTCTTCTGCCAGCAGGGCGTGGTGTTGAGCGCGGCCGCGGCACTTTCCTGGATCGCTGGGGTGCTGGGGGCCGACGATGTCGGTGCGCTGGTCGGCGCGGTCGAGGCCGCCCGCCTGTCGCCCGCCGCGACGCCGGTCTTCACGCCCTATCTTGCCGGCGAGCGCACGCCCCATGACGATCCGGGCCTGCTGGCCGCCTTCTCCGGCCTGTCCTTCGCCACCGGCCGGCTGCACCTGGTGCAGGCGGTGATGGAAGGGGTGGCGCTGGCGCTGGCCGACTGCCAGGACGCGCTCGCCGCCGCCGGCGCACCCGTCGTCGGCGCCGTCGCCCTGGTCGGCGGCGGCGCCCGCAGCCGCCTCTGGGCCGACCTCGTCTCCGCCGCCACCGGCCGTCCGGTCATGGTCCCGGCCCAGGCGTCGGTCGGGCCGGCGCTGGGGGCAGCCCGCCTCGCCCGCGCCGGCACCGGCGGGCCGTTGCTGGCCCAGGCAGGGGCCGCCGCCTACCGCACCGCGCCGCGGCCCGACCTGGTGGACGCGCTGGCCGCCAAGCGGGCCCGCTTCCGCGCCCACCCGCGGGGTTGAAGGCCGTCATCTTCGGCCGCGCGCCGGCCGCCCGAGCGAGTATGATGGCGACTATTTCCTGCCTTCCCGCCCGGGAGCCCGTTCCTTGTCCCCCATCTCCTACTCCATCCTCGATCAGTCGATCGCCGTCGCCGGCCGCCCGCAGGGTGCCGCGATTCGCGATACGATGGCGCTCGCCCGCCATTGCGAAGCGCTGGGCTATGCCCGCTTCTGGGTGTCCGAACACCACAACCACCCGACCATCATCGGCTCGGCGCCGGAAATCCTGATCTCGGCCATCGCCGCCACCACCAGCCGCATCCGGGTCGGCAGCGCCGGCGTGATGCTGCCGCACTATTCCGCCTACAAGGTGGCGGAGCAGTTCCGCGTCCTCGATGCGATCGCGCCGGGGCGCATCGATCTCGGCCTCGGCCGGGCGCCGGGATCGGACGGGCGCACCGCCTTCGCCCTCAACCCGCTGGCCAACGAGCGGCCGGACCAGTTCCCGAGCGACGTCCGCGACCTGCTGGCCTGGCTCGCGGGGGCGCCGCTGCCCGACGGCCACCCCTTCGCCACGGTCCGGGCCTATCCCCAGGGCGACACCGTGCCGGAGATGTGGATCCTCGGCAGCTCCGACTTCGGCGCCCGAGTCGCGGCCCATTTCGGCCTGCCCTACAGCTTCGCCTGGTTCTTCACCGACGGGCAGGGCTGCCAGCAGGCGCTCGACATCTATCGCGCCACCTATCGCCCGAGCGAACGGCACCCGGAGCCGCGGGCTGGGATCTGCGTCTGGGCGCTGGCCGCCGACAGCGAGGCCGAGGCGCAGCACCACTTCACCCCACGCGCCAAGTGGCGCGTGCTGCGCGAACGCGGCATCTACCTGCCGCTGGAGACGCCCGACGAGGCGGCGGCCCATCCCTTCTCGGCGGCCGAGCAGGCGCGCATCGCCGAGATGCGGCACAAAGCCTATGTCGGCACCGGCCCGGACGTGGCCGCGCGCATCGTCGCGCTGGGTGCCAGCCTGCAGGTGCAGGAACTGGCGATTGTCACCTGGGCCCATGACGAGGCGGTCCGGCACCGCAGCTACGAGCTGCTGGCGCAGGAGCTGATCGGCACCCCGCCCGCCGCCTGAGATCCCGCCCCTCCCAATCCGCCACGAGGCACGTTTCCATGCGCATCGAAATTCTCTGCACCGGCGACGAGGTCCTCACCGGCAAGATCGTCAACAGCAACTTCAGCTACATGAGCCAGAAGCTGGAGGATTTCGGCCTTTCCGTGGTCTGGGGCACCACCGTCGGCGACGATCGCGAGCGGCTGCTGGAGGCGTTCCACCTGGCGGCCGGCCGGGCCGACGCGGTGATCGTCAATGGCGGGCTGGGGCCGACCGTGGACGACCTGTCGCAGGAGATGGCGGCGCGCGCGGCCGGCGTCGAGCTGGTGCTGAACGAGGAATGGCTGGCCACGATGGAAGCCTATTTCCAGCGCCGCGCCCGGGTGATGCCGCCCAACAACCGCAAGCAGGCGATGCTGCCGTCGACCGCCGAGGTGCTGGACAACCCGATCGGCACCGCCTGCGGCTTCGCGCTCGATATCGGTGGCGCGCGCTTCTTCTTCACGCCGGGCGTGCCGCGCGAGCTGCGCCGCATGCTGGAGGAGCAGATCATCCCCCGCCTGCTGGCCCGCGGCGGCGTCCAGGCGCAGATCCACCTGAAACGCTTCCACTCCTATGGCATCGGCGAATCCCGTGCCGACGCGCTGCTGGCGGGATTGGAGGACCTGGTCCCCGATGGCGGCATCAAGCTCGGCTTCCGCGCCCATTATCCCCAGCTGGAGACCAAGCTCACCGTGCGCGGCGTCGACCGGGCCGACATCGACCGCAAGCTGGCACCGGTGGTGGCCGAGGTGCGGGCCCGCCTCGGCAACGCCATCGTGGCGGAGGACGACCAGACCCTCGAGGGGGCGATCCTGGCCGGACTGGTCGCGCGCGGTGGCACGCTGGCGGTGGCGGAGAGCTTCACGAGCGGCCAGATCGAGGCCCGCATCGCCCACCTGGCCGGGGCGGAGGGGGTGTTCCGGCGCGGCATCGTTTCCCGCGACATCGGCCAGCTCGCCCAGGCGGCGGGCCTGGCCGGCGCCCCGGGGGCGGAGGAGATCGCCCAGGCCCTGCGCCACCTCAGCGGCGCCAGCCACGCGCTGGCGGTGCTGGTCGATCTCGACGAAGGCAGCGACCGTATCGATCTCGGCGGCTCCATCGTCATCGCCATCGCCACCGCGGACGGGGTGGTGCGGCGGGACGCGCGCGTGCTGGGTGGGCGCGAATGGGTGCGGCTGGGTGCGACCGAGATGGGGCTGGATTGCCTGCGCCGCCATCTCCAGGGCCTGCCGGTAGCGGAGCGCATCGACTTCGAAAAGACCTGAAGCGGGGTGCAGCCCACGGTTGGCCTTGGCGATCTTCGGCCTTGACCGGTGCTGGTCACGGGCGGCCTACTGATCGTCTGTAGCTGCTCTTGATTGGAGCCCCACGCCCCATGTCGACAACTGCAACCCTTTCGCGCGCGAAGCCGGCCGGGCCGGCTGCCGCGCCCCGTGCCTGGCTCGGGCCCTCGCTTCGCGACGAGGATTTCGTGGTGCCGCTGCCCGCCGACTGCCTGGCCGAACTCGACGCGATCGTCGAGGAGCAGCGGCGCGCCCCGGTGCCGACCCTGGTGCTGCTGCCGGAGCATTTCGAGATGGCGGCCTGCCGGCGCTGGATGGCCGGCATCCAGCAGCGGCTCGACCATGATCTGGGCTTCGTCATTCTCGACCGGATGCCGGTCGAGCGCTGGTCGAAGCAGGAACTGACGGACGTCTACTGGCTGCTCGGCAGCCTGCTGGAGGCGCCGGTCGCCCAGGAATGGGCCGGCACCATGATCTACGACGTGCGCCATGACGGGCAGGCCTATACCGGCGAGACGCGCACCGCGCTGACCCCGGAGGGGCTGGACATGCACAATGACAGCTCGATGGGCGAGGCGCCGCCGAACTACATCAGCCTGCTCTGCCTGAAGACGGCGAAGTCGGGCGGCAAGAGTTCGCTGTCCAGCGCCTATGCCGCCCACAACCATTTCCGCGCCGCGCACCCGGACCTGCTGGACCGGCTCTACCAGCCCTTCTATCGCCATCGCCAGGAATACCAGGCGGTGGGGGCCGAGCGCTCCAACTGGTATCCGATCTTCACCGACGAGGCGGGCGGCCTGCGCATCCGCTTCAATGCGCGGGTAATCCGCCGCGGCTATGCCAAGACCGGCCAGGTCCTCGACGAGGCCGGGGTCGAGGCGGTGGAGACCATGGACCGCTTCCTGGGCGACCCGGCGCACCGCCACGACTTCTTCATGGAGCCGGGGCAGATGCAGATCCTGAACAATCGGGTGATCGTCCACGGCCGCACGCCCTATGTCGACCATGACGCGCCCGAGGACCGCCGCCATCTCCTGCGCCTGTGGCTGCGCGACGGCGACCGGCGGCACTTCCGCGGGTAGGTCCCCCGAAGGGACCGGGAGAAAAGGGCCGCCGGGGGATGAACCCCCGGCGGCCCTTTGCTATTGGATGAAGCCCAGCAGACGCGGCAGGAACAAGGTCACTTCCGGCAGCACCGCGATCACCAGCAGGGTCGCGACGATGGCCGCGATGAACGGCAGGAGCGGCGGCACCAGCTTTTCCATCGGCAGCCCGCTCACCGACATGCCCACGAAGAGACATAGGCCGACGGGTGGCGTGACATGGCCGATCGCCGAGGCGATGACGCAGACCATGCCGAAATGGATCGGGTGGACGCCCACCGCCTCCGCCACCGGCAACAGCACCGGCACGGTGACGAGGATGATCTCCGACGGGGTCAGGAACGTGCCGAGGATCAGGTAGAGCACGATCACCATGAAGATGAAGATCCACCAATGGGGCGCGACGTAGGCGATCGATTCGGCCACCATGTGGGGGAACTGCGAATAGGTCAGGACCCAGCCGAAGGCCCCGACGAAACCGATGATGAGCCCGATGACCCCCGACAGCCGGGCGGAGTCGGCGAAGATGGCGGGGATCTCGCGCCAGCTCGGCTGGCGATAGAAGAGCGGCGGAACAAGGAGCGCATAGACGGCGGCGACGGCCGCGGCCTCGGTCGGCGTGAAGAAGCCGAAGATGATGCCGCCCATGATGATGACCGGGATCATCAGGGCCGGCAGGGCCGTCCACACCGCCTGCAGGAACTGCCGCAGCGTGGGTGGCGCCTCCTTCGGGTAGTTGCGCTTCTTCGAGATCACATAGACCGGCACCGCCATGCCGAGCCCGACCAGCAGCCCCGGGATGACGCCGGCGGCGAACATCGCCGCCACCGACTGGTCCGACATCCAGGCATAGATGACGGCGATGATGGAGGGCGGGATGATCGGGGCGACCACTGCGGTCGCCACGGTGAGCGCGGTGGCGAAGTCCCGGTCGTAGCCCTTGCGCTCCATCTGCGGGATGAGGAAGGTGCCGAGTGCGGCGACGTCGGCCACCGCCGACCCCGAGATGCCGCCGAACACCATGCTGTCGGCGACGTTGACATAGGCGAGCCCGCCGCGGAACCGGCCGACCACCGCGGTGGCAAGGTCGATGATGACGCGGGCGACGCCGCCGCGGGCGGCGATGTTGCCGGCCAGGATGAACAGCGGCGCCGCCAGCAGCAGGTAGGAATCCGACAGGAGCCCGACGAAGCGGGTCGGTACGATGATCGGGTTGAGGGCCGGATAGAACATCGCCGCCCCGAACGCACCGATGCCGAGTGCGATGCTGATCGGCGCGCCGAGGACGATGAAGATGACGAAGAAGATCAGGAGTGTTTCGGCCACAGCGCCCTCACATGTCCGACGAGGTGGCGGATCATCGGCACGATGATGAGGACGGCGCCGATAGGAACGGCCGCAAAGACGTAGCCCAGCGGCAGGTTGAGGCCGGCGCTGGTCTGCATCTGCGCATTCGGCACCAGGGTCACGCTGAGTTGGATCAGGTAGACGAAGACCGCGATGCAGGCGCCGGTCGTGATGATGCCGATGAGGGCCTGCATCCGCGGGCCGAACTGCTTCACGAAATAGTCCAGCATCGTGTGCTCGTTGCGATACATCGCCGCCGCCGAGCCGATCATGACCAGCCAGATGAAGAGATAGCGCGGAATCTCCTCCAGCCCGTCGACCAGCGACCAGCCCATGTAGCGCCCGATCACCTGCAGGAATACGGCCGCGGTCATGATGGCGAGGATGACGCCGCCGAGATGGCCGAGCCCATCGTAGAAGCGCGCCAACCCGCCCCGGGCGGGGCTCTTCACGAGCCCATCGCCCTCCACATCCGACGCCATCGGACTACTTAACCGCGAGAATGAAGTCGACGATCTTGCGGGAATTCTTGCCCGCCGGCGTCGCGTAGAAATCCTCATACACGCCGGTCGTGGCCGCCCGGAAGGGTGCTGCGTCGGGCTTGGTGATGGTCACGCCCTTCGCCCGCACCAGGTCCTGGATCGACTTGTCCTCGTCCAGGATGAACTTGCGATTGAACGCCCGCGCGGACGCCCATGCATCCATGATCGCCTTCTGGCCGGCGGCATCCTGCCTCGCCCAGCTTGCCTTGGCCATGATCAGTGCCACGGCCTGATGGGTGTGCCGCACGTCGGCGACGTTCTTCACGATGTCGTAGAATTTGTTGTGGTAGTAGGTGTTGATCCCGCCCTCGGCGAAATCGATCACCTTCGTCTGCAACGCCGTCGCGACCTCCGGAAAGGCGATCGGGGTCGAGATCATGCCCAGCGCCTTGAAGGTGGCGACCAGGATCTTGTCCTCCTGGACGCGGATTTTCTTGCCCTTCACGTCGGCCAGCCCGTTGATCGGGTCGTGGCCGTAGATGCCGCGATAGCCGGCGGCGATGAAGCCGATCAGCTTCAACCCCTTCTTGTCGAGCACGCCCTCGTAGTACTTGGTGATCGTGTCGCTGCCGTCGAGCGTCTTGAAGAGGTGCTCGTAGTCGCGAAAGATGTAGGGCAGCTGGAAGACCGACATCTCGGGAATGAGGGTCGCCAGCGGGGCGGTGGTGATCGGGCCGAAATCGACCGCGCCCAACTGGATCTGCTGGGCGACCTCGCGCTCGCCGCCAAGCGCGCCGGAATGATGGTGCGCGATCTTCACCTTGCCGCCGCTGAGTTCTTCCACCTTGTCGACGAAGTGCTGCGCGGCGAGCGACGTCCCGTGCTTGGGCGGGTTCACGTCGCCCATGGTCAGTTCTTTGGCCTGGCCCCAGGCGGAGATGCCGCCTGCGGATATCGCCAGAAGGGCGACGAAACCCATCCCGGCTGCTCGTATGGCGTTTGCCATCATGTCTTCCTCCCATGGCGACGCCTGGGGCGCGCCTATTTTAAGCACCGACTGCGTATCAACCGCAGTCCTGCCCGCAATCATTCTCCGGCGTGCCGGGGATCACGATGTATTAATCTTCTTGGATTCGCGCACGCCCGGTCAAGCGGCGATCCGGGTGCACGGCTTGATTATCTAGTTGCGGCCGTAGCCGCCGCCGCCCGACGTTTCCATTATCACGCGGTCGCCCGCCGCCAGCGCCAGGTTCTCCTTGCCCGACAGTTCGCGGCTGCCGCCCGCCGCTGGGTGCAGGGTGGCGCGGAAGGGGGCGCCGTCGGCGCCGCCCTGCAGCCCGTAGGGCGGCACCACCCGGCGCTCGAACATGGTGGTGAGCGACAGGCCCTCGCCCAGCACCGTGTACGCGCGGACCATGCCGGCGCCGCCCCGATGGCGGCCGGCGCCGCCGGAGTCCGGGCGCAGGCGCTGCTCGTCGATGCGGATCATGTATTCCGCCTCCACGATCTCGACCGGCGTGTTCATGGTGTTGGTCAGGTGGACGCGCACCACGGGCATGCCGTCGCGCTCGGCCCGCGCGCCCTCGCCGCCGCCATGGGTCTCGTAGAAGGTGCCGATCGCCCCGTCGCGGCGGCGGCCGCCGAAGATGAGCAGGCCCGCGGTCGTCGACCCGCCGGCCGTCAGGCGCTCGGGCACCGCCTTCTCGAAGGCGCGCATGATGGCGTCGACGGCGCGCTGCGAGGTCTCGTGGTTGCCGCCGACCACGGGCTTGTCGATGCCGGGCTCCAGGATCGAGCCCGGCCGGGTGCGGACCTCGAGCGCGCGGTAGCAGCCGCCATTGGGCTGGATCTCCGGTCCGGCCACCGCCTTGATGGCATAGTAGACCGCCGCCATCGCCACGAAAGGCGTGGTGTTGAGCGGCCCGGCGACGGCATCGTCGGTGCCGGTGAAGTCGAAGCTGGCCCGCTCGCCGGCGATCTCGACGCGCACCCGGATGGCGGCCGGCTGCCCGCCCGGCCCGTCATCGTCAAGGAAGTCCTCGCCCTCGTAGACGCCGTCCGGCAGGCCGGCGACGGCCTCGCGCATCTGCGCCTCGGACAGGTCGTCCAGCCGGTCGAGCGCGGCCCGGATGGTGGCCGCGCCATGCTCCTCGCACAGGCGCACCAGCCTTGCCTCGGCGGCGCGGGTGGAGGCCATCTGGGCCAGCATGTCGCCCTCGCGCTCCGCCGGCCCGCGCAGGTTGGCGAGCAGGAAGTCGCGCTTCTCGGCATCGACCCCGTCGGCGGTGAAGAGGCGGAGCGGCGGGATGCGCACGCCCTCCTGCCAGGTCTCGGTCGCGGCCGCGAAATAGCTGCCGGCCCAGGCGCCGCCGATGTCGCCCCAATGGGCGAGGCTGACGGCGAAGGCGAAGAGCTTGCCCTCCAGGAAGATCGGCCGGATCGCCTTCACGTCCGGCAGGTGGTTGCCGCCGACCTCCGGCAGGTTGAGGAACCACACGTCGCCCGGCTGCAGCCGCTCCGCCGGGACGCGCTCCAGGAACTTCTTCACGGTGAAGCTCATCACGCCCAGATGGATCGGGATGTCGCGCCCTTGCGCGATCAGGTCGCCCTTGTGGTCGGTGATGGCCGACGACAGGTCGCCCGCCTCGCGCAGCAGCGGCGAGCGCGCCGATCGCATGACGACGAACGACATCTCCTCGGCCGCCGCGGTCAGCGCATGGCGGATGACCTCCACCGTGAACGGGTCGACCATGTTCTTCATCGCGCGTCCTCGCGGATCCAGAGATGGCCCATGGCGTCGGCGCGGACGGCGTAGCCGGGCGGGACGATGATCGTCGACCAGGAATCCTCGACCACGGCCGGGCCGGCAAGCTGGGTACCGGGCGGCAGGCCGTCGCGATCGTAGCGCGGCGTCGGGTGGGGGGCCGCCGGCTCGAACCAGCAGGGGCCGACGCTGGTCGGCTCGGGCATGGCGGTGGCGGCGTCGAGCGGGCCGAACTCCGTGTGCCGGGCGACCAGCGCCCGTATCCGCAGGCTCTGCATCTCCCAGTGCTCATCGGTGGCATAGCCGTAGATGTCGCGATGCCGGCGGCGGAAGTCGCGGCCCAGCCGATCCAGGTCGAGGGGCCAGGCGAAGGGCACCTCCACCGCATAGCTCTGGCCGACATAGCGCACCAGCGCCGTGCGCTCGACCGTGATCTCGGCCGCATCGTGGCCCTGGCGGCGCAGCGGCGCGGTCAGCGTCTCCAGCATCCCTTCATGGAGGGCCCGGAAGCGGTCGGCGTCCCAACCGGTGCTGAGCAGCCGCACCGACTGCTGCTGGGTGTAGCTCATGTCGGCCACGATGCAGCCGAGGGCCGAGAAGCCGGACGAGAAGCGCGGCACGACGATCTCGGCGATGCCGAACTCCCGCGCCAGGCGCGCGGCGTGCATCGGCCCGGCGCCGCCGAAGGCCAGCAGGGTGCATTGGCGGCCATCGACGCCGCGCTCCACGGTGACGCGGGCCAGGGCCCGCACCATGGTGGCGTTGGCCACCCGCTGCACCCCCAGCGCCAGCTCGATCACCCCCACCCCGAGCCGCGCGGCCAGCGGCGCCAGTGCCGCCTCGGCCGCGGCGACGTCGAGCGCGATGGCGCCGCCCAGGCGCCGGGTCGGGTCGAGATAGCCCAGCACGGCATTGGCGTCGGTGACGGTCGGCCGGGTGCCGCCGCGGCCATAGGCGGCAGGCCCGGGCTCCGCGCCTGCACTCTCCGGGCCGATCGACAGGCCGCCGGTGCCGAGCGTCACCAGCGACCCGCCGCCGGCGCCGATCGATTCGACGGCGACCATGGGTTGGCGCACCGGCCGGCCGGCCAGCTTCGAATCCGTGGAGATCTCTGCCGCCCCGCCGACGATCAGGCAGACGTCGGTGGTGGTGCCGCCCATGTCGAAGCTCAGCACCTTCGGCAGCCCCAGGGCCGCCGCGACATGGGCCGCGGCGGCGACGCCGGCGGCCGGGCCGGACAGTGCCATGGCGAGCGGACGCCTGGCGGCGGCCTCCGGCGAGGCCATGCCGCCGGCCGAGTGCATGACGTGCAGGCGGGAGCCCTGCACCTCGCGCTGCAAACGGTCGAGATAGCGGGCCGCGATCGGCATCACCGAGGCGTTGAGGACGGTGGCGGCCGTGCGCTCGAACTCCCGCGTCTCGGGGTTCACCTCGTGCGACAGCGAGACGAAGGGCAGGGCTGCCGCCAGGGCCTGGCCGATGGCGCGCTCATGGGCGGGGTTGGCGTAGGAGTGGAGCAGCGAGACGGCGACCGATTCGACACCGGTCGCCTGCACCCGCCGCACGGCGTCTGCGATAGTGGACGCGTCCGGGACCAGGACGGCGCTGCCGGCATGGTCGACCCGCTCGGCCAGGCCGACGCGGCGGTCGGCCGGCACCTGGGCCGTCCGCCGCGGCGGCAGGTCGAGGCGATAGAGGTGCTGGCGGCCGGCGCGTCCGATATCGAGCACGTCCTCGAAGCCGGCGGTCGCCACCAGGGCCACCGGCTCGACCCGGTCCTCGACGATCGCGTTGGTGACCAGGGTGGTGCCGTGGATCAGGTCGGCGACCTCGGCCGGCACCAGCCGGGCGGCGGCCAGCGCGGCGCGGATGCTGGCGACCGGGGCGTTGCGCTGGGTCGGGACCTTGATCGCGCGCACCTCGCCGGTCGCCGGATGCAGTGCCACCAGGTCGGTGAAGGTGCCGCCGATGTCGATGCCGACCTGCCAGCCGCTCGCGTGGGGATCAGTAGTCATTCGCCTTGTTGAGCTTGAGGAGGCGGTGCGCACCCGAGGTGATCGGCGCGTGGCGCGGGTGCTGGCCGGGCGCCAGGCAGCTCGGCAGGCACTCGATCAGCGCGTCGTAGTTGGGCTGGTGGAAGAAGACGAGGCTGAGGCGCCGGCTGCGGCCGGCATCGGCGCGGACCGGGTTGGCGACCCGGTGCAGGGTCGAGACCCAGCGGTCGTTGGTCCACATCGCCATCAGGTCGCCGATGTTGACGACGAAGCTGTCGGCACTGGGGCGCACGTCGATCCAGGTCCCGTCGCCACGCCGCACCTGGAGGCCGCCCGGCCGGTCCTCGGCGTGGAGGATGGTCAGGCTGCCATAGTCGGTATGGGCGCCGGCGCGAAGCTGGCCCTCGTCCGGGCCGGCCTCCTGGGCCGGGTAGTTGATGACGCGCAGGCTGCCGCATTGCCGGTCGATCTTGTCGGCGAAGAAGGCCGGCGGCAGGTCGAGGGCAGCCGCGAACAGGCGCATCAGGTCGGCCGCCAGCCGTTCCATCGCGCGGAAATAGTCGGTGAAGGCCGCACGCAGGCCGGGCGGCCGGTCCGGCCAGCGGTTGGCGGCGAAATGGGGGAAGGCTTCCGGGCGATGGAAATAGGGGTCGTCGCCGGTGTCGACCGGCCCGATCGACAGGTATTCCTTGTAGTCGGGCGGGGCGGCGGCACCCAGCGTCCTGGCCAGGCTCTCCTCGCCGACGGCGCCCCAGCCGCGGTTGAAGGCCGGTGCTGCGCGGGCGATGCGCGCCTTCTCCGCGACGGCCAAGTCGAAGAAGAGGTTGGCCTGTCGCCGGGTATCGGCGATCAGGGCCGGCGCGACGCCATGGCCGACGATGCCGAGGAACCCGGTCTCGCGGCAGGCCCGGTCGACGGCCCGACCGGTGGCCGCGGCCGCGCCGGGCGCACCCGCCAGGAACGGGCCGAGATCGATGGCGGGGACGGTTCCGGCTGCGGCGTCGGGCATGGGCCTCACGCTCCCAGATAGGCTTCGCGCACCCGCGGATGGCGTGCCAGGTCGCGGGCCGGGCCATCCAGCACGATGTGGCCATTCTCGATCACATAGGCGCGGTGCGCCACTTCCAGGGCCAGGACCGTGTTCTGCTCCACCAGCAGCACCGTCACCTCCTTGGCGTTGATGTCGGCGATGCGCCGGTAGACCTCCTCCGACAGGCGCGGCGCCAGGCCCAGCGACGGCTCGTCGAGCAGCAGCATCTTCGGCCGCGCCATCAGCGCGCGGCCGATGGCGAGCATCTGCTGCTCGCCGCCCGACAGGGACCAGCCGAGCTGGCCCGCGCGCTCCTGGAGCCGCGGGAAGAGCTGGAACACCTGGTCCAGATCGTCGGCCGAGCTCATGCCGCGGCGGCGCCAGACGGTGGTGGCGACGTCCAGGTTCTCGCGCACCGTCAGGCCGGGAAATATCCGCCGGCCCTCCGGCACATGGGCGATGCCGCGCCGGACCCGGCTCTCGGCCGAGCTGCGGCCCAGGGCCTCGCCCTCGAAGCGGACTTCGCCGGCCTTCGGGCGCAGCAGGCCGGAGATGGTGCGCAGCAGGGTGGTCTTGCCGGCGCCGTTGGCGCCCAGCAGCGCCACCACCTCGCCCCGGCGGACCTCCAGCGAGATGCCGTGCAGCGCGTCGATCGCGCCGTAGGCGACGGCGATCCCGTCAATCGCCAGCATGGCGGTACCCGTGTCCCAGATAGGCCTCCAGTACCTTGGGGTCGGCGCGGATCTCGGCCGGGCTGCCCTCCGCGATCTTCTGGCCGAAGCTGATGACGGCGATGCGGTCGGCGACGCGCATGACCAGCCCCATGTTGTGCTCCACCAGCACCAAGGTCAGGCCCTCGGCCCGCAGCCCCTCGAGGATGCCGCGCAGCCGGTCGACCTCACTGGAATTCAGGCCGGCCGCCGGCTCGTCGAGCAGCAGCAGCTTGGGCTCGGACACCAGCGCGCGGGCGATCTCCACCATGCGCTGGCGGCCATAGGGCAGGGCACCCACCAGCCGGTCGGCATCGTCGGCGAGACCCAGCATCGCCAGCAGGCCGCGGGCACGGGCGCGGATCTCGCCCATGCGCCGCCGGGCGGTGCGGCCCGCGATCGCCGACCAGACCGACTGGGGCAGCCGGTGATGGGCACCGACCAGGACATTCTCCATCACCGTCAGGCGCTGGAAGAGGCGGCCGTTCTGGAAGGTGCGGACCATGCCGGCGGACGCCACCACATGGGCCGGCGCGTCGGTGATGTCGCGCCCACCGAAGCGCACCGTGCCGGCGGAGCTGCGCAGGATGCCGGTCAGCACGTTGATCAGCGTCGTCTTGCCGGCGCCGTTCGGGCCGATCACCGAGAAGACGAGGCCGGCCGGCACCGCCAGCGACACCGACTGGACGGCCCGTACCCCGCCGAAGCTCTTCGAGAGGCCGTCGATGGCGAGGAGGGGGGTGGTCATCGGCCGGCCAGCCCGAGCCGCCGCCCGACCATGCCGGCCAGGCTCAGCAGCCCCTTGGGCAGGAAGATCAGGATCAGCAGCATCAGCAGGCCGAAGACGATCATGTAGGCCTGGCCCAGGTCGCGCATCATCTCCGGCATGAAGGTGACGATGACCGCGCCCGCGATGGCGCCCAGGATCGAGCCCTCGCCGCCGATGATCAGCATGGCCAGGTAGATGATGGAATGGCCCAGCGCGAAATCGTCGGGGGCGACGAAGTTGGTCATGTGTGCGAAGAGGGCGCCCGCCAGCCCGGCATAGAGGGCCGAGAGGGCGAAGGCCTGGACCTTGATGCGGGTGACGCCGACCGAGGCGGCCCCGGTCGCGATCTCGTCGTCGCGGACCGCGATCATGGCGAGGCCGATATGGGAGTTGCGGATGCGCCGGGCGATCCAGGCGGTCACCGCCAGCGCTGTCCACAGGACATAGTAGTAGCGATGGTCGGTGGCGATCGGCCAGCCGGGCAGGGCCAGCGACGGGATGCCGGAGATGCCGTCGGTCCCTCCCATCACCGATTTCCAGTTGGTCGCGACGATGACGAAGGACACGTTGAAGCCCAGCGTCGCCAGCGCCAGGTAGTGGCCCTTCAGCCGCAGCATCGGCAGGCCGACCACGACCGATATGAGCCCGGTGCCGACCACGGCGGCGGGGATCGACAGCCAGGGCGACAGGCCGGCCGCGGTCGACAGGATCGCCGTCAGATAGGCGCCGCAGCCGACGAAGCCCGCCTGTGCCAGGGTGATGAGGCCGGCATAGCCGAAGGCGAAGTTGAGGCCGACGACCGCGATCGCCGCGATCAGCGCCAGGTTGAGGATGCGGATGCCGTAGCCGCTGACGAAGGCGGGCAGTGCCAGGGCCAGCAGGAAGGCGACGCAGGCCCCGGCCAGGGCCACCCGGTGCGCCATGCGCCGGTCGATCATGCGCCCGGATTCTTCATGCGCCCAAATTCTTCATGCGCGTTGCCCGATGCGTTCGCCGAAGATGCCCTGCGGGCGTACCAGCAGGAAGAGGATCATCACGAGGAAGACCAGCCCGTCCTTGTAGGCGGACGAGATGTAGGCGGCGCCCAGCATCTCGGCCAGGCCGACCAGGACGCCGCCGACGATGGCGCCGGGGACGCTGGAGAAGCCGCCGATGATGATGGCGGCAAACGCCTTCAGCGCGATCGGGTCGCCCATGTTCACGTCGGCGAACCACATCGGCCCGACCAGGATGCCGGCGGTCCCGGTGAGGAGGCCGGCGATGACCCAGGTCAGCACGAACATGCGGTCGACGCTGATGCCCATCAGCCGCGCCGCGTCGCGATCCTGCGCCACCGCCCGTACCCGCGCGCCGATCGCCGTCTTGTAGATGAAGGCATAAAGCAGCCCGATCATCAGGAAGGCGACCGCGATGACGAAGAGCGCATGGGCCGAGATGGCCGCACCGAACACGTCGACCACCTGCCGGCCGAAGGGCGAGCGCGGCCGGAACGGCACCGAGCCCCAGGTGATGAGGGCGGAATTCTGGATGACGATGCCGATCATCACCGTGCCGATGATGACGGTGACGACCGGGCGGTCCTGCAAGGGCCGGAACACGACGCCGTAGAAGACGATGCCGAACACGACCATCCCGGCCAGCGCCAGGGCGTAGGCCGGCGCCAGCGGTAACTCCATCTGGAGGCTGGTGGAGACCGCCAGGAAGCAGCCGATCGTGACCATCTGGCCGGTCGCGAAATTGACCACGCCGGTCGCCTCGTTGACCATGATGAAGGCGAGGCCGACCAGCGCGTAGACCGCGCCGACGGCCAGGCCGCTGACGATGAGCTGGATGAGCTGTTGCGACAAGGACCGCCCCCCGCGAAAGGACGGGCCCGGCGTCGCCGCCGGGCCCGGATGGTTTCGTCAGGCGGCGGAGATGGTGCGCACGAACACCGGCTCGCGGGTGCCGGGCTTGAACGAGAAGACCGCCAGCGAATGGACCATGTTGCCGTCCGCGTCGGTCGAGAAGACGTTGGTGATGCCCTTGTAGTCCTTCACCAGCCGCAGCTCGTCGCGGATCTTGACGCGGTCGGGGCCGACCTTGTCCAGCACCTTCTTGGCGATCCAGGCGGCATCGTAGTAGCAGGAGCCGAACGGGTCGGGCTCGATCTTGAAGCGGTCCTTGAAGTTCTTGATGTAGGCCGCGACCTCGGGCCCGCGCTCGGGCGCCAGGTAGGCGTCCATCACGCCGGTGACGTTGGTCAGCTCGTCGGGTGCGATCAGGTTGCGCGCGGCCGGCACCATGACACCGGACGAGATGACGATCGGCAGGTCGATGCCCATCTCCTTCGCCAGCTTCAGGATCAGCGACCCGTCCTTGCCGTAGGAAATGCAGATGAGGCAGTCGGCGCCGGCATTCTTCAGCTTCTGGATCTGGGCCGACATGTCGTTGTCGGTGAAGGCATAGGCTTCCACCCCGACGACCTCCGCGCCGGCCGCCTTCACCACCTTCTCGGCCGCCGCCGCGCCCGGCTGGCCGAAGTCGTTCTGGACGTAGAGGATGCCGATCTTCTTCCTGCCCAGCCCCTCGGTGGCATGCTTGGCCAGCGCCAGCGCCTGGATGCCGTCGGCCGGCCGGATGCGGAAGAGCCAGGGGTTCTTCTTCATGTGCATGGCGTCGCCGCCGCCGGCATACATGCCGGGAATCTGCGCCTTGGTGACTTCCGGTTCGGTCGCGAGGTTCTGCGTCGTGTAGCTGGACAGGAAGACCAGGGGCGGGCTGATGTCGCGTACCACCTTCAGGTAGGCGTTGACCGCGACGCTGTTGGAATCCTTCACGTCCTCGAAGACGATCTTCAGCTTCTTGCCGGCGACGCCGCCCTTGGCGTTGATCTCGTCCTGCGCCATCTGCAGCGAGAAGTGATACTGCTGGCCGGAGACGTTGAAGGGGCCGGTGATCGGCACCATGGCGCCGAGTGCAATCTCGCCCGACTGGGCGGACAGGCGCGGCGACCAGATGGTGAGACCGGTGGTGGCGGCGATCCCCGCCAGGACCTTGCGCCGGCCGAATATGCGCTTGTTCCCCATTTCCCTGTCTCCCCTGTTTCTTGTGGTGGAAGCCCCCGATTATTCCGCCGCGCTCGCCGGCGGGTACCAGCGCTCCGCCTCCGCCGCGGAGATGTAGCCGCGATCGAGATCGCGCCGGACCAGGGCCGGGTCGCGCTCGCGCGCATCGCCATAGCCGCCGCCGCCCGGCGTGCGGACCTGCACCCAGTCCCCCGGCAGCAGCTCGTAGCCCTCGCCCTTGGAGATATGCTCCGGCACGCTGGTCTGGCCCCCCTGGCAGACGATCAGCTCGTTGGTCGCACCGGGGACGCCGCCTTGCAGGCCGGGCGGCCCCTCGCGGCCATGGTCCATCAGGAAGGATGCGGTGGCGCTGCCGCGCAGCAGGCGCACGCGATAGCTGATGCCGTAGCCGCCGCGATGGCGGCCGGCCCCCGACGATCCCTCGCGCAGCGCGTACTCCTCGAACACCAGCGGGTAGTGCTGCTCCAGGATCTCCACCGGCTGGGTCTTGGAGATGCCGACGGTGGAGCAGCCGTTGGTCAGCCCGTCGGTCTCCCACCAGCCGCCATAGCCGCCGCCGGAGAAGAAATACATGATGTAGTCGCGCTGCTCGCCGGGGTCGTGGCCGCCCAGGCTGAAGTTGCCGCTGGTCCCGGCCGGCGACGCGAACATGCGGTCGGGGATGGCCTGGCCCATGGCGCCGAACACGGCCTCCATCACCCGCTGCGCCACCTCCGACGCGCAGCCGGCGACCGGCCGCGGATATTCCGCCACCAGGAAGGTGCCGGTCGGCTTGGCGACGTGCAGCGGCGCGAAGCAGCCGGAATTGATCGGCACGTCGGGGAAGATGTGCTTGATCGCGACATAGACGGCGGACTGGGTGGCGCCCCAGACGCCGTTGAGCGGCCCCTTGCAGGGCGGGCTCGAGCGCGAGAAGTCGAAGTTGATGTCGGAGCCGCTGACCGTCATGTCGAGCGCGATCTCCAGCGGCTCGTTCACGATCCCGTCGCTGTCGATGAAGCTGGAGAAGCGGTAGGTGCCGTCCGGCACGCCCTCGATGTAGGCGCGCATCTGGCGCTCGGAGCGCGCCTTCAGCTCGCCGATCGCGGCCTCCACCGTGTCGGCGCCGTAGCGGTCGAGGAGGGCGGTCAGGCGCCGTTCGCCGACGGTCAGCGCGCCGACCTGGGCCTTGATGTCGCCGATGCGCTCTTCCGGCACGCGGATGTTGGTCAGGATCATGTCGACGATGTCCTGCACGATCTGGCCACGGCGATAGAGCTTCACCGGCGGGATGCGCAGGCCCTCCTGCTGGATCTCGGTCGCCTTGGTCGCGAAGCCGCCCGGCACCATGCCGCCGGTGTCGGGCCAGTGGCCGGTGTTGGACAGATAGCACCACAGCCGGTCGCGGTAGTAGAAGGGCTTCACCATCTTCACGTCCATGAGATGGGTCCCGCCCAGATACGGGTCGTTGACGATGATGATGTCGCCCGGCTCCAGGTCGCGGCGCCGTTCGATCACCGCCTGGGTGGTGAACTGCATGACGCCGACGAAGATCGGCAGGCCCATCTCGCCCTGGGCGATGACCTCGCCCGTCTCGCGGTGATAGATGCCGTTCGAGCGGTCGAACGCCTCGGAGATGACGGGCGAGAAGGACGTCTTCTCATGCACCAGGTCCATCTCGCTGGCGATCTGGCGCAGGCCGTTCTGGATGACGGCCAGCGTTACTGGATCGAGTGCCATGGATGGTCTCCCTCAGGCCGGCCGGTCGCCGACCGCGATCACCAGGTTGCCGACCGCGTCGACGGTGGCGGTGGCGCCCGGATCAATCAGGATCGTGGTGTCGAGCTGGGCCACGATCGCGGGGCCCGCGATGGCGGCGCCGACCGGCAGGGCGTCGCGCGCATAGACCGGGGTGTCGAGCCAGCTGCCGGCGAAGTAGACCTTGCGCAGGCCGCGCCGCGCATCCTCCAGGCTGCCGCCCGGCACCGGCGCGAAGATCGAGAAATCGATTCCCGCCCGGCGCCCGAAGCTGGCGGTGCGGAGGTTGGAGAGGATCGCCGTCATCTCCGTCAGCTCGATGTCGAAGCGCTCCTTGTAGCGCGCCTCCAGGCTGGCCAGCACCGCGGCCGGGTCGAAGGGCCGCTCGACCGGCACCCGCAACACATGGCTCTGGCCGCGATAGAGCAGGTCCGCCTCGTAGACCGTGTCGACCCCCGCGACCGGCACCCCCTCGGCCTCGATCATCGCGCGGCCCTGGGCCTCGTGCTCGGCGTAGATGCGGTCGACCGCGGCCGGGTCGACCGTCGCCAGCGGCTGGTTCAGCGTGCGCACGAAATCATGCCGGAGGTCGGCCAGGATGCAGCCCAAGGCCGAGGTGAGGCCGGGGAAACGCGGCACCAGCACCGTCGGCACGCCCAGCTCGCGGGCCAGCGTCACCGCATGCAGCGGTCCGGCGCCACCGAACGGAAAGAGGGCGAAGTCGCGCGGGTCGTAGCCCTTCTCGATCGACACCAGGCGGATGGCGCTCGCCAGGTGGTTGCTGGCGATGGTGATGATGGCCGATGCCGCCTCGACCGCGTCCAGGCCCAGCGGCCGGCCGATCTTCTCCACGATGGCGGCCTTCACCGCCTCGATCGGCACGCCGCCGGCCACGCCCGGCAGGGCCGCGGTGTCGAGCTTGCCCAGCACCAGGTTGGCGTCGGTCACGGTCGGCTCGGTGCCGCCGCGGCCATAGCAGATGGGGCCGGGATTGGCGCCGGCGCTGTCCGGCCCGACCTGCAGCAGGCCGGCCTTGGTGATGCGCGCGATCGAGCCGCCGCCGGCGCCGATGGTATGGATGTCGACCATCGGCACCCGGATCGGCACGCCGTAGGCGATGTCCTTCTCGGCCGACAAGGCAGGTTCGCCGTTGCGGATCAGCGTCACGTCGAAGCTGGTGCCGCCCATGTCGCAGCCGATCAGGTTCGGATGTCCCGACTGCTGGCCGATGCGGGCAGCCGCCAGCGCCCCCGCCGCCGGCCCCGACATGACGGTCTGGACGGCGTAGTCCGCCGCCGCCTTGCCGCTCATCGTGCCGCCATTGCCCTGCATGACGAGCAGTTCGCTGCGGAAGCGCGCGAGCTTCAGCTCCTTCTGCAGGCGGCCCAGGTAGCGCGCCATGATCGGCTGGATATAGCCGTTGACGGCAGCCGTGCTGCCGCGCTCGAACTCCCGCACCTCGCGCAGGATGTCGGAGCCGACCGAGATGAAGGGGTTGGGCCAGAGCTCGCGCGCGATCCGGCCGGCCCGCTGCTCATGGTCGGGGTTGACGTAGGAATGGAGGAAGCTGATGACCAGCGCCTCGGCGCCGGCGTCGATCAGGCTGCGGATCGCGCGCCGCACCGCATCCTCGTCGAGCGGCGTCAGGACGTTGCCGCGGGCATCCAGGCGCTCCGGCACCTCCAGGCGCAGCTCGCGCGGGATGATGGCCTCGAAGCTGCCGATCATGCCATAGCCGAAAGGGCGGGTGCGCCGCCCCAGCTCCAGCACGTCGCGGAAGCCGACGGTGGTGATCAGGCCGCAGACGACCCCCTTGCGCTCCAGGATCGCGTTGGTGCCGACCGTGGTGCCGTGGACCAGCGAGGCCAGCGCGTCCGGTGCCAGCCCGCTCTCGCGGATGCCGGCCAGCATGCCGCGCGACTGGTCGTCGGGGGTGGAGGGAACCTTGACGACACGAAATCGCCGCTCGCCCTCGTCGACGAAGAGAAGGTCCGTGAACGTCCCGCCGACGTCGACGCCGGCCTGCCACTGTCCCATCCCGCGACGACCTCCAGCATTGTGGAAGCGGCCGAAACCGCGCCCGGGTCGATGGAACGGTAGGTCGCGTTTTCTTTCCCTGTCAAACGCCGAATGGCGCCGGAGGCTATCTGGTCGGGCGTGCGAAGCCGCGCCAGCCCCGTCAACGGACCAGGATGAACAGCACGACCGCGAAGCCGATGACGATCATCGACAGGCCCACCAGCAGCCCCCATTCGCGCCACCGGCGAGCAGCCGCGATCCTTGCCCTGGCACGCGCGATGTCGGTGGCGGTGAGGGTTGCCTTCGGCACCAGGGCGCTACCGCCGGCCGTGATGGCGGGTCATCCACAGGGCGGCCGCAAAACCGGCCGCCAAGGCCGCCACCAGGGTGGAAGAAAGTACCGGGTTGCGCCGGGCCGCGGACGCGACCCCGCCGGCCGACAGGCCGCGGCGGACGGGCTCGGTTGCGCGGAGGTCGGCGATCATGGCGCGGAAGCGATCACGGCTGCCACGCGCCAGGCGGTGCTGCCGGCGGACGATGTTGTGGATGGCCGGCGGCAGGCCGGCCCTGATCGTCGCATCATAGGACTCTTCCAGCACACTTTCTCCGCGGACGATCTCCCGCAAGATCGCCTCCCGGTCGCGGCCGCTGATGGCGGTGCGAAGGTCGAAGAACAGCCGGTGGGCGGCACCCAGCATGGTTCCGCCGGCATCCGGCGCCTGGCCCAGATCGGCGAGGCAGCCGTCGAGTCCCTCGATCATGTCCTCGCGCTCCTCGACGAGGCGGCCGAACTCGACGCGCAGCGAAGGGTCCCTGATTTCGCCATAGGCACGGCGATAGCCGGCCTCGCTGTCGCGCAGCTGGGCCATCAACTGGCGCAGCAGGCGGACCGTCTCCACCTCGGATGCACCCGTGCTGGTCGCCATCTCACCGTCTTCCATCGCGATCTCCTCAAACGCAGCCCGTGCGCCGCGGCCGGAAGCCTGCCGGCACGGCCCTGCATGTTCCGGGGGGAACGCCTTGGTGGCCGCTTCGGTTCAATCTTGAGGAGCATCCATCGGCAGGGAAGGCGGAAATGGACGGAAGGGGCCGCCCCTATGCGGTGCTGTCGACCCGCACCAGCAGGTAGTCGGTGCCGTGATATTGCAGGTGCTTCACCTCGCGCGCCATGGCGCGCAGCAGGCGCAGGGACAGGTCGCTCGCCGGGTCGGGCTCGCCGGCCGCGGCCAGCGCGGTCAGGGCCGTCTCGGCATTGGTGCCGGCGGGTGCGCAGATATACTCCAGCTCCGCGTCGTCGCCGATCCTGCGCAGGCGCACCAGGAGTTGGCTCGGCCGGCCGGCCGCGCGCGTGGCGACCTGCCCGTCCAGCAGGAACAGCATCGCCTCCTCGGCCGCCAGGACCAGGCGGTCCTCGGCCTTGGTGTCCCAGCCGAGGCGGTGGGAGAAGCGCTGGATCAGCTGGCGCACCGCCGCGACCGAGCCCACTGCCATCGGCACGGTGATGCGGTCGCGGCTGCGGCCACGCAGCGATATGACGGCCATTAGCGCGATCGCCGTCAGGCCGCCGGCCGTGGTGCCGTTGGAGAGGAAGAGCACGGCCCAATCCGGCAGCAGCTCGTTGAACAGCTTGCCCTCCTGGAAGCCGAACCCGATCCAGAAGCCGAGGCAGACCGCCAGCCCGACCTCGAAGCCGAGGCCGTCCTCGTTGACGAGCCGGATGCCGTGGCCGAACAGGAGCACCAGGATCATCAGGATGAAGGCCCCGGCGACCGGCCCCGGCATGGCGCCCACGATGGCCGAGATCTTGGGCGAGAAGGCGAGCAGGATGAGGAACAGCCCGCCCCACCAGCCGACCCGCCGCGCCGCCACGCCGGTCAGCTCGACCACCGCGACGCTGGACGAATAGACGGTGTTGGGCACGGTGCCGATGACGCCCGCGACGAAGCTGCCGAGCCCGTCGGCATTGATCGCGCCCTGGACGCCCTTGAAGTCGATCGGGCCGGCCTGCCGGCGCGAGGTGCGCTGCACCGCGATGGCGTCGGCATAGGTCTCGATGCCGCCGACCAGGGTAATCAGCACGAAGGCCGGCAGCAGCATCCAGAACTCCGCCGGGAAATCGAGCCGCATGCCGGGCCAGGACCCGCCCGGCAGGCCGATCCACGGGGCCGCCGCCACGCCGGAGGCGTCGATCAGGCCGACCGCGGCGGCCAGGAGCGAGCCGCCGACCACCCCCAGCAGCGGTGCCCACAGGCGCAGGATGCCGCTGGAGAAGATCGACACGCCGACGATCACCAGGAACGTCGCGGCCACCACCATCGGCACCAGGGCGCTGCCCTCGAAGCCGGCCGGCACGCGCTTCAGCATGCCCCAGGCGACGGGCGCCACGTTGAGCGCCATCAGCATCAGGACCGTGCCGCCCACAGCCGGCGTCAGGATGCGGCGGAGTGCCGGCAGCTTGGCGGTGAAGAGGAAGGTGGCGAGCGCCGATACGCTGACCAGGGTGGCGAGCAGGGCCAGCCCGCCCTTCTCGATCGCCGCCACGGCCACCGATATGAAGGCTGCGTTGGAGCCGACGAACATGACATAGCCGGACCCGATGATGCCGACCCGCGCCACCTGCAGCCAGGTCGACAGGCCGGCGGCGACGAGGGCGCCGAAGACCAGCCAGCTTGCAGCACCGCCATCCAGTCCGGCCGTCCGCGCCACCACCAGTGGGGTGATCATGATGCCGGTCATGATCATCAGCACGATCTGGGCGCCCATGGCGGCGGCCAGCGCATGGGGTGGCCGCTCCTCGGGCTCGAAGCGGAGATGGCGATTGTCGGACAAGCGGGGAAATCCTCGGTCGGAGGGAGGTGCCGGCTGGCGGGTTTCCGGTTACGCCGCTTCGCCCAGACGGGTCAATGCCGCGACCATCTCGCGCAAGCCGCGCGTCAGCGGCTTGTCGCGCCGCAGGACGAGGGCCAGCCGGCGCTTCAGCCGCGGCGACAGCGGGCGGACCGCCAGCCGTGCGTGGCCGCCGGCCAGCGCCATGGCGGGCAGCACGGAACAGCCGAGCCCGGCGCCGACCATTTCCTTGATCGCCTCGACGCTGCCCAGCTCCATTGCCGGCCTCGGCGACAGGCCGGCGGCGAGGAACCAGGCGTCGACCAGGCTGCGGGTCCGGGCGCCGGCCTCGAACAGCACCAGGGGCCGGCCGGCCAGCAGGGCGGGCGTCGCGCTGGCGGGCACCTCGCTGCCGGCCGGGAACAGGGCGACGAACGGGTCGTCGATGATCGGGGTCACGGCGAACATCCGCCCCGGGGCGGGCAGGGTCACCAGTGCCGCATCGAGCAGGTTGTCCTCGACCGCCCGCAGGATCTCTGGCGTGTTGCCGGTGACGACCTGGATTTCCAGCGACGGCAGGCGGACGCGGAGGTCGCGCAGCGCCGGCGGCAGCAGGTAGATGCAGGCGGTGGCGCCGGTGCCCAGGCGGACGCGGCCGGCGGCCCCGGTGACGTGGGCGGCCATCGCATCGACCGCGGTGGCGATCGCGGCCTCGATCCGGGCGCCGTGGCGCAGCATCTCCTCGCCCGCGGGCGTCAGGGTGGCGCGGCGGCCGACGCGGTCGAGCAGGCGCACGCCCAGCCGCCGCTCGAGCTGCCGGACCTGGAGGCTGATGGCGGGCTGGGTCAGGTGCAGGCGGGCCGCGGCGGCCGAGAAGCTGCCGAGGGCGGCCACCTGGGCGAATGCCTCCAGATGGTCGGGATTGAGGCTGCGCATTCCAAGAAATCTCTCATGGATCGCATAAGAAGTTGCGATTTTTCTTATGGGTGGGTCGGGCGCAGAGTGCCGTCCCTTTCCCACCCCATCCGGACCCCGCCCCAATGCCTGATATCCTGGTACGCGCCGCCGTCGATGCCGACATGGACGCGGTGCGCGACATCTATGCCCACGAAGTACTGAACGGCGTCGCGAGCTTCGAGGAGGCGGCGCCCGATGTCACCGAGATCCGCCGGCGTCGGGCGGACGTCCTGCGGCTCGGGCTGCCCTACCTCGTGGCCGAGGTCGGCGGCGCCGTCGCCGGATACAGCTACGCCTCCACCTACCGGGCGCGGTCCGGCTACCGCTTCACGGTCGAGAATTCGGTCTATGTGGCGGCTGGCCTGCATGGAAGCGGCGTCGGCCGGGCGCTGTTGGCGGAACTGATCCGCCGGTGCGAGGCCGGGCCATGGCGCCAGATGGTGGCGGTCATCGGCGACAGCGCCAACCTGGCCTCGATCCGCCTCCATGAGCGCCACGGCTTCCGCGCGGTCGGCGTGCTGGACCAGGTCGGCTTCAAGTTCGGGCGCTGGGTCGACAGCGTCCTGATGCAGCGCGCATTGGCGGCAGGGGCAGGGGGGACGCCGGCGTCGCCGGCCGGCTGATGGCGGTCGCCCGCGGCACGGTCCTGGCCCTCGGCGTCTCGCAGCTCGTCGGCTGGGGCGTCACCTACTACCTGATCGGCGCGCTCGGCACCCTGATGGCGCCGACCTCGGCTGGAGTGCGGCCATCATCCATGGCGGCTTCTCGGCGGCGCTGGTCGTCATGGGATTGGTGTCGCCGCTGGTCGGGCGGCTGCTCGACCGGCATGGCGGCCGCCCGGTCATGGCGGCGGGCTCGTGCCTGGCGGCGCTCGGATGCGCCGGGCTGGCCGTGGCCGACGGCTATGTTGCCTATTATGCGGCCTGGATCTGCCTCGGCCTCGCCATGCGGATGACGCTCTACGACGCGGCCTTCGCGGCGCTGGCCCGGCTGGGCGGCCCGCAGGCGCGCCTGGCGATCTCGCAGATCACGCTGCTGGGCGGCCTCGCCTCCACCGTCTTCTGGCCGATCGGCCATCTGCTCGGGCAGCAACTGGGCTGGCGCGGGGCGGTCCTGGTCTATGCCGGCTTCGCCCTGGCGACCCTGCCGCTGCATCTGGCGATCCCGCCGGGGCGCTATCTCCGGCCGCGTCCCGCGGGATCGGCGGCACCGGACGCGGCGGCGGTCGCCCGCCTGCCAGCCTTCCTCTATGCCCTGATCGTCACCGTCACCGCCTTCCTGGCCTCGGCCATGTCGGCGCACATGATCGGCATCCTGGCCGGGCTCGGCATGGGCGCCTCGCTGGCGGTGTGGATTTCCGCGCTGCGCGGCGTCGGGCAATCCGCCGCCCGCCTGGCGGAGGTGCTGTTCGGCGGCCGGATGCACGCCCTGACCCTGGCCGTGCTGGCGATGGCCTTGCTGCCGCTGGGCTTCGCCGCCGGCCTGCTGGGCGGCGAGGCGGCGGCCGCCGCGGTTGGCTTCGCCGTCATCTACGGGTCGGGCAATGGCCTCGCCACCATCGTGCGCGGCGCGCTGCCGCTGGTGCTGTTCGATCCCGGCGCCTACGGCACCCTGGCCGGCCGGCTGGTGGCGCCGAGCTTCCTCTTCTCGGCTGCAGCCCCGGTCGTCTATGCCGCGATCATCGAGCGCGCCGGCAGCCTGGCCGCCCTGCAACTCTCGGTCGCACTCGGCCTCGTCCTGGTCGCGGCCGCCTGGGCGCTGCGGGCCCGCTGCCTGCCGTCGCAGGCAGCCCCCACAGGAACTTGACCGAACGGGGCATCACGGTTCCGCGTCAGCATTGCCATTTGTTGCGATAGTGCCTCCCCGCGTTGGAGGCGGCAACGTTGGGAGGCATGGCGGATGACGGGTCCTGAGCAGGTGGCGCGGCCCAGGGTGGTGATCGTCGGGGGCGGGTTCGGCGGGCTCGCCGCCGCGCGGGGGCTGGCGGCGGCCGACGTCGACGTCACCATGATCGACCGCCGCAACCATCATCTGTTCCAGCCGCTGCTCTACCAGGTGGCGACCGCCGCCCTGTCGCCGGCGCAGATCGCCCAGCCGATCCGCGCGGTGCTGCGCCGGCAGCGCAATGCCACGGTGATCCTGGCGGAAGTGACCGGCGTGGACAAGGTCGGGCAGACCGTGCAGACCCTGGAGGCGGGCCCGGTCCCCTACGATCATCTCATCCTCGCGACCGGTGCCTCGCATGCCTATTTCGGGCATGAGGAATGGCGCCCGGTGGCGCCCGGCCTGAAGTCGCTGGAGGACGCGACCGCCATCCGCCGCAACATCCTCGACGCCTTCGAGCGGGCCGAGGTCGAGGGCGACGCCGACGAGCGCCGGGCGCTGATGACCTTCGTCATCATCGGTGGCGGCCCGACCGGGGTGGAGATGGCGGGCGCCATCGCGGAGCTCGCCCGCAACACCCTGGCGCGCGAGTTCCGGCACATCGACACCAAGGCCGCCCAGGTGATCCTGATCGAGGCCGGCCCCCGCGTCCTGGCAGCCATGCCGGAAGCCCTCTCCGCCAAGGCGCAGCAGGCGTTGGAGCGGCTGGGGGTCATGGTGCGGCTGGGGCGCGCGGTGACCGGCTGCACCGCCACGGCGGTCACCGTCGGCGAGGAGGTCATTCCCTGTCGCACGATCATCTGGGCAGCCGGCGTCGAGGCCTCGCCGGTCGCGGCCTGGCTCGGCCCCGAGGTGCCGGTCGACCGGGCGGGCCGCGTCCAGGTGGCACCCGACCTGTCGGTGCCGGGCTATCCCTCGATCCATGTCGTCGGCGATGCGGCGGCGGTGCCCGACCGCGATGGCCGCCCGGTGCCGGGGGTGGCGCCGGCCGCCAAGCAGCAGGGCCGCTACGTCGCCCGCCTGCTCGCCCGGCGCCGCCGCGGCCTGGCCCCGGCCGGACCCTTCCGCTATCGCAACCAGGGCAATCTGGCGACCATCGGGCGCCGCGAGGCAGTGGTCGATCTCGGCCGCCTCAGGCTGTCGGGGACGCTCGCCTGGTGGTTCTGGGGCATCGTCCACATCTTCTTCCTGATCGACTTCCGCAACCGGCTGTCGGTGTCGCTCGACTGGATCTGGTCGTACCTGACCTATGGCAGAAGCGCCCGGCTGATGACCGAATCCCCGCGCGGGAAACCGCGCCCCGGGCCGGTCGACCGGTAGCGGCTCCTCAGCCTTCGTCCGTCCTGCGATAGGGCGAGTGCCGGGCCAGCGCCGCCATCTCGGCCTCCATGGCGGGGCGCTCGCGCTCGAGGAAGTGGGCGACGGCGTTGCGCAGGGCCGGGTCGGCGATCCAGTGGGCGCTATAGGTCGGCACCGGCAGGTAGCCGCGCTGGATCTTGTGCATGCCCTGGGCGCCGGCCTCGACCCGCGACAGGCCGTGCGCGATGGCATAGTCGATCGCCTGGTAGTAGCAGCACTCGAAATGCAGGAAGGGGCGGTCGTCGAGGGTGCCCCAGTTGCGGCCATAGAGGGTGTCGGCGCCGCGCAGGTTGAGGGCGCCTGCGATCGGCTGGCCGTCCTGCTCCGCCACCACCAGCACCACCCGGTCGCCCATGGTCCGGCCGAGGCGGATGAAGAAATCCTTCTCCAGGTAGGCGTTGCCCCATTTCTTGTCGGCGGTCGCGAGGTAGAAGCGGTAGAAGGCGTTCCAGTGGCGGGGGGTGATCTCCGCCCCGGTGAGCGCACGCACCTCGATGCCCGCGGCCAGTGCCGCCTGGCGTTCCTTGCGAAGCTGCTTGCGCTTGCGCGACGACAGGGTGGCGAGGAAATCCTCGAAGCCGGAATAGCCCGCATTGTCCCAATGGAACTGCTGGCCGATGCGCAGCAGGAAGCCGCTTTCGCCGAGGTGCAGGCACTCCTCGCGGGTGGCGAAGTTGACATGCACCGACGAGAGGCCGGCCTGGCGCGCGACGTCGATCAGCGTCTCGACCAGCAGGTCCTGGACGCTCCGGTCGGCGTCCGGGTGGAGCAGCAGGCGGCGGCCCGGCACCGGGGTGAACGGCACCGCCACCAGGAGCTTCGGATAGTACCGCCCGCCGGCCCGCTCATAGGCGTCTGCCCAGCCATGATCGAAGACGTACTCGCCGTAGGAATGGCCCTTCACGTAGGTGGGTGCCGCCCCGACCACGGTGCCGTCGGCATCCTCCACGACGACATGCCGGGGCAGCCACCCGGTTTCCGGCACCACCGAGCGCGAATCCTCCAGCGCTGCCAGGAAAGCGTGGCTGAGGAAAGGGTTGTCGTCGCCGGCACAGGCATCCCAGCCGGCCGCCGGCACGTCGGCGATGCGCTCCAGCACGCGGACGCGGGCCGGACGGCGCGGCGTGGCCGATTTCCGCGTCGGCGTCAGCGGACCACCTTGATGTAGGTGTCCTTCAGCAGGACGTGGCGCCCGCGGAAGGTGTAGAGGTCGCAGCCGAGCCACTCCTGGCGCTCGCCGGACGCCAGGGTCGCGGTGCGCCGCCACTCGGTCACGCCGCGGTCACCCGCGACATACTCGGCGCTGTGGTCCCAGCGCACGTCCGGGCTGCGGGCGAAGAGGTCGGTGAAGAACGCCCGGATCGCCGCGTGCCCGCGATAGGTCTGGCCGGAGATGTCGGGGCCGACCGCGTTGCGGAAGGCCCCGTCCTCGGCAAAGCAGGCGACGATCCCCGCCACGTCGCGGGCGGCGAAGAAGCCGCCCACCTCGTGCAGGCGCTCCAGGGTGACGTTGGCGTCGGCCATCTTGGTCCTCTCCGCGGCTCGCGTCAGGTGAAGGCGATGGTCGCTTCCACTTCCACCGCGACGCCGAAGGGCAATGCCGCCACCCCGACTGCCGCGCGGGCATGGCGGCCGCGGTCGCCGAAGATCTCGACCATCAGGTCGGACGCGCCGTTCACCACCTGCGGATGGTCGGTGAAGGCGGAGGTGCAGGCGACGAAGCCGCCGAGGCGCAGGATCTGCGTCACCCGGTCGAGGTCGCCCAGCGCGCGCTTGGCCTGGGCGATGATGTTGAGCGCGCAGAGGCGGGCGGCAACCTGTCCGTCGGCGATCGTCGTTCCGTCGCCGAGCGTGCCGAGGTGCCGGCGCTCGCCGTTCCACATCGGGATCTGTCCGGCGACATAGAGGACCCCGCCGAACATGGTCGTGGGGACGTAGTTGGCCGCAGGGGCGGCGGCCTGGGGCAGCTCAATGCCGAGCGCGGCGAGACGGGCTTCGATGGCTCCGGCCATGATGGTCCTCTTCTGGGGATTGGGTGTCTGGCGACGGGAGGGGGTGGATGGGGCACAGGATAGGCGACCCGCGGCCGGTCGGCCACCATCGCCATCACTTCGCCCCGATTCGTTCCGTAGCATCCGCCCGACCGCGAAATGAACCCTGCCCGTGAGGGCGGGAGAGCAGGAGTGAACGATGAAATTCCGTGTGTTTCTGGCGCTGGCGCCGCTGTGCCTCGCCCCGGCCGCCGCTGCCGCCGAGATGGGCCCCTTCGGCACGCCGACCGCGCCCTATTCCGCCGACAGCCAGATCACCGCCGACGGGCAGACGGTGACCGCGCGCATCCATGCCGACGGCGAGCGCGAGCGCCGCGAGATCGGCAGCGGCGACATGGCGCAGATCATGGTCATCGATCACAAGGCGAAGAAGGCGACCGTGATGATCGTCGAGCAGCGGGTGGCGATGGATGTCGACATGTCCGGCAAGGCCGGCCCCGGCGCGACCGACGAGATGAAATGGACCACCCGCGAGATCGGCGGCGAAGCCGTGGGCGGCGTCGCCGCCATCAAGCATAGCGTCGATGGCAAGAGCGGCACGGGCGAGCATGTCGTCGGCCATGTCTGGGTGACCGCCGAGAAGATCCCGGTGAAGTCGGAGCTGGACGTGACCGAGGCGGGCCAGACGGTGCGCATCGTCCAGGAACTGTCCAACGTGAAGGTGGGCCCGGTCGACACCGCGCTCTTCACCGTCCCGGCCGACTACAAGCGCATGCAGATGCCGAAGGCGCCCGTCGCGCCGGCGCCGCGCCAGTGAGGCTTCCGGCGGCCATGTTCCGTATCCTGGGATTGGCGCTGCTCGCCGTTGCGAGCGCCGGCGGCGCCCACTCCCAGGGCATCGGCCCCTTCGGGCCGCCCCGGGCGGCCTATACGGCCGATGCCAATCTGGAGCTCGGCCGCCGGTCCTATGACATGCGGGTGACGGGGAACGGGCCGATCGAGCGGCGCGAGATGGTGACGCAGGGCATCCGGCGCATCCTCCTGATCGACCAGCAGGCCCGCCGTGCCACCCTGCTCCTGCCCGACCAGCGGGTGGCGATGGACGCGGACATCGCGAGCGTGCCGGGTTTCGGCGACTTCCTCGACATCCGTTGGAAGGCCCGGCCGCTCGAGACGGAAACCGTCGACGGAGTGCGGGCGCGCAAGCACCAGGTGGACGGCACCAACAGCCACGGCGACCGCGTGTCGGGGCTGGCCTGGGTGACGCCGCAGAACATCCTGGTGCGGGCCGACCTGGAAGTGGTGCGCCAGGGCAAGCGCAGCCGGGTCCGCCAGCGGTTGACCAACCTGCGCGTCGGCCATGTCGACCCCGCCCTGCTGGCCGTGCCGGCCGGCTATCGGCGGATGCCCTTGCCGGCGAACCTGTTCAAGCGCCGGGGTGGATAGCCGCGGTCGGCGCGCACCCTTCGCGCCGGAATGAGAAAGGGGCGCGGTATCGAGCCCGCGCCCCCTTTCGAACCGGTATGCCGGCCCTGCCTACTAGTTCAGGGCCTATTCGTTCAGGCCCTACTTGTTCAGGCCCGGCTGGGCGACGATGCGCAGATAGGGCTTCAGCGTCTTCCAGCCGCCCGGGAACTTCTCCTTGGCCGCCTCGTCGGAGACGGCGGGCACGATGATCACGTCATCGCCGTGCTTCCAGTTCACCGGGGTCGCGACCGAATGCTTGGCGGTGAGCTGCAGGGAATCGATGACGCGCAGGATCTCGTCGAAGTTGCGGCCGGTCGATGCGGGATAGGTGATCGACAGCTTCACCTTCTTGTCCGGACCGATCACGAACACCGAGCGCACGGTCATGGTGTCGCTGGCGTTCGCATGGATCATGCCGTAGAGGTCGGATACCTTGCGGTCGGAATCGGCGATCAGCGGGAAGTTCAGGGCGTAGCCCTGCGTCTCCTTGATGTCCTCGGCCCAGGCGCCGTGGCTGCCCAACGGGTCGACCGACAGGCCGACGACCTTCACGTCGCGCTTGTCGAACTCGCCCTTGAGGCGCGCGACCTCGCCGAGTTCGGTCGTGCAGACCGGCGTGAAATCCTTCGGGTGCGAGAACAGCACGCCCCAGGAACCCCCCAGCCACTGGTGAAAACTGATCGGCCCGTCGGTGGTCTCGGCGGTGAAATCGGGGGCAATGTCTCCAAGCTGGATGGCCATAAAATCTCTCCTGTCGCTGATGTGACCTGAATGCAGGCCCGCATCCCGGCATATGGTGCCGGAATTCCACTTCGCACGAAACCTACGAGCGAATGCGAAGCAACAGGAACAAAAATCCTCTGCGGCGGCGTGAAACTTTCAAGCCGCGGCCGGCCCCGGCTTCGGCGTCATCGCCGCGCCGTCGTGGGTTGGCAGGCGCCGCCGACCGGTGCGAGGGCGGATCAGAACCGGTCCGCCTTCGCCTCTGCGTCCTGGTTGCACCAGTGCCAGATGAACTCGATCAGATGCTCGATCGATTCCAGGTACTCGTCCACCCGGATGTGCTCGTCGGGCTTATGTGCCTGGGTGATGGTGCCCGGCCCGAAGATCACCGTCGGGATGCCGCCCTGATTCACCAGGTGGCGCATGTCGCAGCAGAAGGGCCCGGGGCAGGCCTCGCCATTGCCGCCGCGGCGCTGGATGACCTCGCCGATATGGCGCGCGAGCGGGATTTGCGGGCTCTGGCGGGTGCTGTCGTCGTGATGGAGGAATTCGAGCCGCGCCGGGTTGGCGGCAAGGAACGGGTCGCTGGCGTTGGCCTGGTCGACCGCGCGGCGGAACCCGTCCATGACCTCGCCGACATCGCCCACCGCCGGCGAGAAGTAGGTGCCGCCCTTGATCAGGACCTCGCCCGCCGTCACCGTCTCGTAGTGCCCGCCGGACACCTTGCCGATGACCAGCGCGAAGGGCGCGCGCCCGGCTTCCATCGGATCGTCGGTGCGCCGGGCATTGTAGCCCTGCTCCAGGGCCAGCAGCGCGGCGATCACGGCCGGCAGCTTCTCGATGGCGCTGACCCCGTCCTGGTGGTCACCCGACCAGCGGGCGCCCGGCGAGCGCTGGGTCCCCGGCACCCGCACCTGCCAGTAGAGGCCGCCCGGATGGCTGACGGCGATGGTGTTGTTGGTCGGCTCCAGCACGATCGCCGCATCGGCCGTGTAGCCGCGCCGCACGAGGTCGAGGGTGCCGTTGCCGGCATGCTCCTCGTTGACGACGCTCTGGTAGATGATGTCGCCGCGCGGCGTCAGGCCGGCCTCGCGGAGATAGGTGATGGCCATCAGGGCCGCCATCTGGCCGCCCTTCATGTCGGACGTGCCGCGGCCATACATCATGCCGTCGGCGATCTCGGCCCCGAACGGGTCCCGCGTCCATTCGCCGGTGGGCTCGATCGTGACGGTGTCGATATGGCCGTTCAGGATCAGCGAACGGCCGCCGCCGGTGCCGCGGAAGATGCCGACGACGTTGGGCCGGCCGCGATAGTTGAGGACATCCTCCAGCCCGCTCTCCGCCAGGGCCTCGGCGGTCGGCAGCCGGTCGTAGGGCAGGACCA
Organism: uncultured Rhizobiaceae bacterium; assembly: GCA_964594715.1. Classification (GTDB taxonomy): domain Bacteria; phylum Pseudomonadota; class Alphaproteobacteria; order ATCC43930; family Allostellaceae; genus Allostella. The sequence goes on from CAZQOA010000012.1 coordinate 67,140, forward strand.
GGTCGTGCTGCCAGTGGGTCGGGTACTGGGCGACCGCGGGGAAGCGGCGGAACATGGCGCCGACATCGGGCTCGGTCACGTCGACCTCGGCCCCCAGCGCCGCGAGGCGCGTCGCCATGTGGGCCTGGGCCGGACCCTCCTCGCCGGTCAGGCTCGGGATGCGGACCAGTTCCGACAGGGCGGCCACGCTGCGTTCCCGTCCCGCCGCCGCCAGTTGCAATGCCCGCTTCAGCCCGTCCGCCATCCGATCCTCACGCCGACATTCACCGTCGGCGATCATCGCCGCTCCGTTCCATCGAGGGAAATTTAGAGTTTGAGCGGCATAGTTAGAAAAATTTATAGTTGGGGATGATCTACACGCAGATCCGCGCCTTCGATGCGGTCGCCCGCGAGGGCAGCTTCTCGCGCGCGGCCGAGATGCTGGGCGTGACCCAGCCGGCCCTGACGATCCAGGTCAAGGCGCTGGAGGAGCGCTATGGCGTGAAGCTGCTGCTGCGCCAGGGCCGCTCGGTGCAACTGACCGAGCTGGGGGCCAGGCTCTTCAAGATGTCCCGCCGCTTCGCCGGGATGGAGGAGCAGATCCGCGAGACCCTGGCGGCCTCGCACGAGCTGGAGCAGGGCGAACTGCGGCTGGCGGTCGACGGGCCGCACATCGTCATGGGCATCTTCGCCCGCTTCATCGCCCGCCACCCGCGGGTCGGCGTGTCGGTGGCGCTCGGCAACAGCCGCTTCGTGCGCCAGGAGCTGCTCGACCGGCGCGCCGACATCGCCATTCTGCCGGGGGTGGAAGGGCACCCCCAGATCCATGCGGTGCCGCTATGGCACCATCGCGGCGTGTTGATCGTCGCCCGTAACCACCCCTGGGCCGGGCGCCGGTCGGTCGAGCTGGCGGAGCTGGACGGCCAGCCGATGATCGGCCGCGAGGAAGGGTCGATGACCCAGCGCCTGGTCGACGAGGCCCTGGCGAAGGCGGGTGCGGCCCCGCGCATGGTGCTGGAACTCGGCAGCCGCGAGGCGCTGTGCGAGGCAGTGGGGGCCGGCCTCGGCGCCGGCATCGTCTGGGCGCTGGAGGCCGACGGCGCACCCCGCCTCGCCACCATCCCGCTCGCCGGCAGCCCGCTCGCCAGCACCGACTATGTCGCCTGCCTGAAGAGCGAGTGGATGCGAAAGTCGGTCAAGGCCTTCTTCCAGGTGGCCCTTGCCCTCCCCGGCGAGCGCGCCGACATCGCGGCCTTGCGGGCGGCGCCGTAGGTGCGGGGGAGCGTTGCCCTCCTGCCCGGGCTCAGCGGTTCAGCCCCGCCAGCTTCCTCATCGCCGCCGCGACGCAACACAGCTCGCCGCCATCCTCGCCCGGCGTGAACCAGCGGATGTCGCCGACCTCGCCCTCGGGTCCGCGGGCGGCGATCGGGCCGGCGAGGCGGATCAGGTAGCGGAAGTCGAAATGCAGGTGTCCGGCCTCGCCCTTGGACGGCCGGGCCGGGATCGGGTGGATGTCGATGTCGAACGGCACCCGGGCATCGTTGCACCAGGGGATGACATGGGCCTCGGGCGCGCCCGTTTCCTCGCGCATCTCGCGCAGCACGCCCTCCCAGGCCCATTCCCTGGCCTCGACATGGCCGCCCGGCTGGAGCCAGCGTTGCAGGGCCTCGTGGAAGATCAGCAGCACCCGGCCCGCGGCGTCGAGGATGATGCCGCTGCCGGTGACGTGGCCGGCCATGGTGGCGCGGTCGTGCGGATCGTCGGCGAGCGCCAGGCGTCGGCGCAGGCTTTCCAGCGCCGGTTCTTCATCCGGAAAGTGCCGGGCATAGCGGTCGACGATGGCGGCATAGGTGCGGTGCATGGCGGAGGGCATGGGCGCCATCCTGCCACCGGCCGCCTACGCCGTCTCGCCCAGCGTCTCCGACAGCCGGTCGCAGAAGGCGGCGCAGATGGCCTCGTCATGGGCCAGCGACAGATAGAGCTTGGTGCCCATCGGGTTGAGGAACACGCCGCGGGCGAAGAGGCCCAGCATCATCCGCCGGGCGCGGACCTTGTCGCCGCGCCTGGTCGAGCGATAGTCGTTCACCGGCCGGTCGCTGAAGACGATCTGGGCCAGTGGGCCGTCGCCGATCACCTGGGCCGCAATCTGGCGCTGGTCCAGCACCTCGCGCAGCATGTCGCGGAAGCGCACGCCCAGCCCGTGCAGCCGGGCATAGGTGCCGGGCTCGCGGAAGACGCCGAGCGTGGCGTTGGCGGCCGCGGTCGAGATCGGGTTGCCGCCGAGCGTGGAGGCCATCCAGACATACTGGTCGGTGCCGATCCGCTGTTCGTCGACCCAGTCCATCAGGTCGGCCCGGCCGCCGAAGGCGCCGATCGGATAGCCGCCGCCCAGCGCCTTGCCATAGGCGACGAGGTCGGGGACGACGCCGTAGAACTCCTGCGCGCCGCCATAGGCCAGGCGAAAGCCGGTCACCACCTCGTCGAAGATCAGGATCAGGCCGAGCTCGCGGGTGACCCGGCGCACGCCTTCGAGGAAGCCCGGCACCGGCGGCGTGCAGCGCTGCAGCGGCTCCATGATGATTCCGGCCAGCTGGTCGCGATGGGTGCGCAGGATCTCCTCGGTGCGGGCGAGGTCGTTCCAGGGTGCCACCAGCAGCTCGTGGGCGGCCGAGGGCGTGCCGGCGCTGGTCAACTCCGGCTGCGGGAATTCGAGGTCGCGGCTGGGGAAGAGGCTGGTGACGCCGGCCTCGTTGGCACCGTGATAGGCGCCCTCGAACTTCAGGATCCTGGCCTTGCCCGAGACCGCGCGGGCGAGGCGCTGGCAATACATCGTGGCCTCGGTCCCCGACGCGCAGAAACGCAGCCGCTCCACCCCCGGGCAGGCGCGGCGGATCTCGTCGGCCAGGTCCAGGACCTGGGTGTTGAGATAGGCGAAGTTGGAGCCGAGCGGTGCCTGGCGGATGACGGCCTCCACCACCTCGGGGCGGGCATGGCCGACCAGGGCCGACCCCCACCCCATCGAGAAATCGAGATATTCCTTGCCGGCCGTGTCCCACAGCCGGGCGCCCTGGCCGCGGGCGATGGCGACCAGCAGCTCCGGCGGCAGGCCGAACTCGCCGTTGGCGATGCCGGCCGGGAAGGCGGCGAGGGCGCGGGTGGCGATTTCGGACGGCATCGGCGGGGTCCTCTCCAGGCGGTCGGCAGTCGACATCTGCCACCATGCCGTGAGAGAAGGACGGCCGGCAGCATCATTAATCAAATTAATTCCTCTCGGCAAAATGCGAGAGGAATTAATGGAAAATCCGGCAGCGGAGCCAACCATGCACAGGATCGCCTTCCTCGGCCTCGGCAACATGGGGACCGGCATGGCGCGCCGCCTGGTTGCCGCCGGGCATCAGGTCGCCGTCTATAATCGCACGCCGGCCAGGGCAGCACCGTTGCGGCGGCTGGGTGCCACGCTGGCGGCGACGCCGCGGGCGGCGGCCGAGGGGGCGGAGGTGGTGTTCTCCATGGTCGGCGACGATGCCGCGTCGCGCCACATGTGGCTCGGCCGCGACGGCGCGCTCGCCGCCCGCACGGCCCCCCGCGCCTTCGCCGTCGAATGCTCGACCATCTCCCATGTCTGGCTGGCGCGGCTGGCGGCCCGGGCCAAGATGTGCGGCCTGCGCTTCGTCGACTGCCCGGTCACCGGCCTGCCCGATGCCGCGGCAGCCGGGCGGCTGACGCTGTTCGTCGGCGCAGCACCGGCCGATCTGAAGGCGCTGGAGCCGGTATTCGCCGCGATCGCGACCGAGATCGTGCATTTCGGGCCGGTCGGTGCCGGCAATGCCTACAAGCTGATCGTGAACCTGATGGGCTCGATCCAGATCGCGGCCCTGGCCGAGGGGCTGGTGATCGCCGAGCGGGCCGGGCTCGATCTCCGCCAGGTCGCCGAGGCGCTGGCCAAGGGCGGTTCCGCCAGCCCGCAGGTGGTGCGCAACGCGCCACTGATGATCAAGGGCGGGCACGAGCGGAAGGTGGTCTTCTCCGGCAAGTGGCGGCTCAAGGACACGCTCTATGGCCTGGCCCATGCGCGGGCGCGCGGGGTGCCGTCGGCGATGGGGGCGGGGGCGGCGCGCGCCTTCCGCTTCCTGGTCGAGGACGGGGTGGATGGCCAGAACGAGAGCAAGTTGATCGACGCCGTGCGCGCCCGCGACGCGCGGTCGCGCTAGCCGCTTTCCGGCTCCGCGCCGCCGGGGATCGACTCGGTATTTCGTTGGTATACCATCGGCGCCTCGACGGGGCGGGCAGGCGGAGCGGGGATGATGACCAGGAAGCGGCATGCGGAGATCGCGGGGGCGGGGTTCGCCGGCCTGGCGGCGGCGACGGCGCTCTGCCAGCGCGGCTGGACGGTGCGGGTGCATGAGGTGAACCCGGTGCCGCGCGCCTTCGGGGCCGGCATCTTCATCTGGGACAATGGGCTGCGCGTCCTGAACGCGCTCGGTGCCTATCCCGACGTGCGCCGCGGCGCCTTCGCCGCCCCCGCCTACGAGACCCGCACCGACGGCAAGTGCCTGTCCTTCCAGCCGATCAACGGCGCCGGCCAGTATCGCCTGCTGACCATGACCCGCCAGCATCTCTATGCCGCCATGCTGAAGGCCGCGGTCGGGGCGGGGGCCGAGATCGTGACCAGTTCGGAGGCGGTCGGTGCCGGGCCGGAGGGCGATCTGCACCTGGCCGATGGGACCCGCCTCCAGGCCGACATCGTCATCGGCGCCGACGGGGTGCGCTCCAAGGTCCGCGATTCGCTCCAGATCCCGCAGGAGCGCAACAAGTACAAGGACGGCATCATCCGGGTGCTGACCGACCGCACCGGCCTCAAGGGCGGCGAGTGGGACCATGTCATCGACTTCTGGTGCCACCGCCCGCGCACGCTGCGCATCCTCTACACGCCCTCGGGCGAGAACGACCTCTACATGGCGATGATGGCGCCGGTGGCCGACACCGAGGCATCGGCCATCCCGATCAACCCCGCGCCCTGGATCGAATGCTTCCCGCAGCTTGCGCCGGCCCTGTCGCGGCTCGGCCGGAACGGCCGCTACGACGTCTACGAGACGACCAAGCTGCCGCACTGGTCGGTCGGCCGGGTCGCGATCGTCGGCGATTCCGCCCATGCCATGCCGCCGACCCTGGCCCAGGGCGCGGGGTGCGCCATCACCAACGCGCTCGGCCTGGCAGTCGCGCTGGAGGAGGCGGACACGGTCGAGGCGGCGTTGCGGCTGTGGGAGGCCAGGGAACGGCCGCTGACCGACCACACCCAGCGCCGGGCAGCCGAGATCGCGGCCGCGCGCGTGCTGGCGAGCGGCATGAAGTGGGACGACGAGGGGCTGCGCGCCGCCCGCCACATCCCCACCGGTGCGGCCATGGCCTTCCCCGAGGAGGCGCCGCTGCCCCTGTCGGCCTGAAGCCGCTTACGAGGGTGCGGGCGCCCGGCGGATACGATGGATGACGAATGGCCTGGCCGGGCCGGGCGGCGCCAGCCGCCGGCGCATCAGGTGGGCGAGGCGGGCGAAGACATTGTAGCGCCGCAGGACCAGCCGGCGCGCCTCGCGCAGCGGCGCCTGGGCCGCCAGCCAGCGGTCCGAGGCGATGATCTCCAGGATGCGGTCGAACACGGCCGGGTCGTCGGCATCCAGCCGGATGAAGGACCCTTCGGGAAAGAAATCGCCGAGCAGCGGCGTCCCGAAATAGATCGGCATGGTCAGGGCCACGAAGCAGTCCATGACCTTCTCGGAGAAGTACCAGGGCGCCATGCTGTTCTCGAAGGCGATGCTGTAGCGATAGGGCGCCAGCGCGTCCCACTTGTCCGCGACCGGCCGGAAGTCGCGCCCGAACAGGTCGAACGGCACCCGCCGGCGAAGCTCGGTCAGGAAATCGAGGCGCCGGCGATGGCCGGGCAGGATCGCCTGCGCGCTCGTCACCCAGGACAGGGCCGCCGTCTTGGGGACTTCAGGGACGCTTGAGTGTTCGTCACCCGACAATTCATCGAACGAGCGATGCACCCGCCATGATCGCAGCATCGGCGGGGTGGCGATGAAGGTGCGGTTGATCGCGGGCGGCGGGGCGGCCGCCAGCTTGCGGGCGCAGGTCAGGACCACCGTGCCCTCGCCCTGTCCCAGATGGAGCGGCAGGTGGGCCGGCGTCGGCGGCTCGCCGCAGGCGAACCACAGGCGCTCGGGCGGGCAGGTTACCGCGACCGTGGCCTGCGGCATGTTCAGCACCAGGACGTAGTCCGGATCCGGCACCTGCGCCGCCGGGCCGAAATGCACGCCGTTCCAGGTGCCGGTACCGCCCGGCGTCAGGAACCGCAGCGCGTCCTCGAAGTCGCGCCAGTTCTCATGGACCGCGACCCTGATGTCCGGGAGCTGGTTCACCGCTGAAAGATACCAGCTTCCAACAAGACGGGGGACGGTTGCCCGTCCCCCGGAGGATGCTTGGGGAGCTGACCAGCTTTAGGGGAAGTTGGGGTCAGCTGCAGCCGCTGGTCGAGCCGCAGGTGTCGCATTTGAGGCAGGTCCCGTTGCGCACGAGCGTGAAGTTGCCGCAGTCGCCGCAGGAATCCCCCTCATAGCCCTTGATGCGGGCCTGGCGGACCCGCTCCGCCCGGCTGGCCCCGCCGGCCGACCGGGGGGCGCTCGTCGCCGACGCGGCGTAGGCCTGGACCTCGAATGCCTGGGCCAGGCCGGTGCCGCC
>CAZQOA010000013.1:0-15448 GCA_964594715.1 uncultured Rhizobiaceae bacterium
CGTAGAGGCCCTGCTGGGCCTTGGTCGTCGACTTGATGTGCCACGGAATGAGCGGCCGGCCCAGCGACTGCGCGATCTCGTGGGCCAGGATGGTCTTGCCCGTGCCGGGCTCGCCCTTGACCAGTAGCGGGCGCTGCAAGGAAACCGCGGCATTGACCGCGACCATCAGGTCGGGCGTGGCGATATAGCTGTCGGTACCGGCGAAACGCATCGGGAACCCATTGGCGAAGGATAGGGAGGGCGAGGGAAGGGAGGTCAGGGGCGATTGTGCGGGAAAGGTGCGGCAATGCCAACCGCGTCGGCGGGCGCGTCAGCGGGCCAGCAGCAGGCGGTGGATGGCGATCGCCGCCAGCGCGAAGGCGGCCATCAGGATCGCCATGGTGGCGGTGTCGGTGCCGATGACGGCGGTGGCATAGCGTCCGGCCAGCGCACCGGCGGCGGACTGGCCGGCGCCGATCAGGGCCGAAACCGTGCCGGCCCGCTCCGGCAGGGCCGACAGCGCGCCGGCGATGGCGTTGATCGAGATGAGGCCGAGGGCGACCTTGAAGGCGAAGAGCGCGGCCAGGAACCCGGCCAGACCACCGACATCGAATGCCGACACCAGCACCAGGACGAGGCTCGCGGCAGCCAGGACCGGGCCGACGCGGCGGATCAGCGCCTCGCTGCCGAAGCGGAGGACGAGGCGGCCGTTGAGGGCGGCGCCGGTCATCATGCCGCCGACCTCGACCATGATGATGAGGCCGAACAGCTCGGCCGGCACGCCGTGCCCCTCGATCATGACGAAGGGCGAGGCGCAGACGAACACCATCACCGCCGTGGTCAGCACGATGTTGGTGGCGACATAGCCCATGCAGACCGGGTGGCGGACAACGTCGAGGTAGAGGCGGGCGATCCGCCACAGGGGTTCCGGCGAGCGGCGTTCGGCCGGGCAGGTCTCGGGCAGGCGCCACAGCGCGACCAGCGCCATGATGAGGCCGAAGGCGGCCATCGCCATCGGCACGGTCCGCCAGCCGCCATGGACCAGGAACTGGGCCGCGACCAGGGGGGCCGCGATCGGCATCACGCCCATCAGGCCGGTCAGGTGCGAGAGCTGGCGGGCGGCGGCGTCGCGGGCATAGAGGTCGCGGATGATGGCGCGGACGATGACCAGCGCCGAGGCCCCGCCCAGGCCCTGGACGAGGCGCCAGCCGACCAGGGCGGTGAAATCGTCGGCCAGTGCCGCCATCAGGCTGGCCAGGGTGTAGAGCGTGATGCCGAACAGCAGCGGTCGCCGGCGCCCGAACCGGTCGGACAGCGGGCCGTAGACGAGCTGGCCCACGGCCATGCCCAGCATGAACCCGCCCAGCGCCATCTGGGCCTGGCCCGCGGACAGGCCGTAGGTCGCGGCCAGGCTCGGCAGCAGCGGCAGGAAGCCGTCGACCGAAAGGGCGCCGAAGCCGGCCAGCAAGGCGAGGAAGACGATGCCGGGCGGCACGCGTGCGGCGATGGGAGAGGGCAAGGTTGTGTCCGGCAGGGTGATGGCGCGAAGACTATTGGGCTTTTGCGCGCGTGCCGGCAAATGCCTGATGCACGGCGATGCCGGCCAGCGCGAAGGCGGCCATGAAGAGGGCCATCAGCAGCAGGTCCTGGCCGATGGCGGCCGTGGCCCAGCGGCCGGCGATGGCGCCGGCGGTGAACTGGCCGGCGCCGATCAGGGCCGAGACGGTGCCCGCCCGCTCCGGTAGCTGGGACAGCGCGCTGGCGATCGCATTGATGCCGACGAAGCTGAGGCCGGTCTGGAAGAGGAACAGCATCGGCAGGAAGGCCGCCAGGCCCGCCGCCTCGGTCGCCGACAGGACCAGCAGCGGTGACGCGGCAAGCAGCCCCAGCTTGCCGCGCCGGATCAGCAGGTCGGCGCCGAAATGGCGCACCAGCCGGCCGTTCAGCAGCGCGCCGGCCATCAGCCCGCCGATCGCCAGCGCGAATACGAAGCCATAGAGCTCGGCCGGGACCCGCCCGGTCTCGATCAGCACGAAGGGCGAGGCCGACAGGAAGACGAAGAAGGCCGTCGTCATCACCACGTTGGTGGCGACGAAGCCCACGCAGGCGCGATCCGTCAGAGCCTGGCAGTAGCCGAGCGCCAGGTCGGACAGCGGCCGCGGCCGGCCACCGGCGGGCGGGTTGGTCTCCGGCAGGCGGCGCCACAGGATGGCGATCAGCACCAGCCCGTAGGCCGCCATTGCCAGCACCACCGACCGCCAGCCGGCCTGGGCCAGAAGCTGCGCGCCGACGAAGGAGGCGGCGATCGGGATCGTCCCCATGATCGTCGTCATGTAGGAAAGCTGGCGCGACGCCTCGTCCCGCGCATAGAGGTCGCGGATGATGGCCCGCGCGATGACCGACCCGGCACTGCCGCCCAGCCCCTGCAGGAAGCGCCAGAACACCAGGGTGGCGAAGCTGTCCGCAGCCCCCGCCGCCAGGGCGGCAACGGTGAAGAGGGCGATGCCGGCCAGCAGCGGCCGGCGGCGCCCGAACCGGTCCGACAGCGGCCCATAGACCACCTGGCCCAGGGCGAAGCCGATCATCACCGCGCCCACCGCCAACTGCGCGTCGGCACTGGCCAGCGAAAAGGTCCCCGCCAGCGCCGGCAGCAGCGGCAGGAAACTGTCGATGGCAACCGCGCCGAAGGCGCTGATGCCGGCCAGCAGCATGATCCCGGGCGGCGCCGGGGAGGCAGGGGAACGGGACACCGGCACCGCAATCGATTCGGGGAAGATCCGGCGCGATCATAGGGCGCCCGCGCCGGCCGCGGGGACGGAAATAGGCGGCGGAGCGCGCCCGCTATGTCCCACCCGCCGGTAGCCGGGTTAGACTGCGCCATTCATGCGCTCCTCCTTCTCCCTGCAGGCTGCGACCGCGGGCCTGCTCGCCGCCTTCGTCGGGTTCGCCAGCTCCTTCGCCGTGGTGCTCCAGGGCCTGATCGCCGTCGGGGCATCGCAGGCGGAGGCGGCGTCGGGGCTGATGGCGGTCTCGATCGCCATGGGCCTGTGCGCCATCATCCTCAGCCTGACCCGGCGTCAGCCGATCAGCGTCGCCTGGTCGACGCCGGGGGCGGCACTGCTGGCGGCGTCGGGGATGCCGGAGGGTGGCTTTCCGGCCGCCGTCGGGGCCTTCCTCCTCTGCGGCGCCCTGATCGTCGTGGTCGGGATGTGGAAGCCGCTGGGGCGCTGGGTCGCGTCCATTCCGGCACCCATCGCCAACGCGATGCTGGCGGGGGTGCTGCTCGGCCTTTGCCTGGCGCCGGCGCGGGCGGTGCAGGCGCTGCCGATGCAGGGGCTGGCCATCGTCGTCGCCTGGGCCGTGGTGGCGCGCTTCCGGCGCATCTATGCGGTGCCGGCGGCGGTGGTCGTGGCCGTCCTGATGATCGCCGCCACGATGAACGGCGCCATCCCCGAGGTCGCCGACATCTGGCCGCAGCCGGTCCTGGTCGTGCCGCAATTCTCGCTCGCCGCCATGATCGGCATCGGGCTGCCGCTGTTCATCGTCACCATGGCCTCGCAGAACATCCCCGGTATCGCCGTCCTGCAGGTGAATGGCTACCGGCCAGAGCCGGGGCCGCTGTTCCGGGCGACCGGGCTGTTCAGCCTGCTGGCCGCGCCCTTCGGCAGCCATGCGGTCAACCTGGCGGCGATCACGGCGGCGATGTGCGCCGGGGTGGACGCCCATCCCGACCGCGAACGGCGCTATTGGGCGGCCGTGGTGGCGGGGGCGGGATACATCGTGTTCGGCCTGTTGGCCGGGGCGGCCACTGCCTTCGTCGCGGCCGCGCCACCGGTCCTGATCGAGGCGGTGGCCGGGCTGGCGCTGCTCGGCGCCTTCGCCGCCGCGATCCTGGGCGCAGTCGGCGAGCCCCTGGACCGCGAGCCGGCGGTCATCACCTTTCTCGTCACGGCATCGGGCATCAGCTTCTTCGGCATCGGCGGCGCCTTCTGGGGCCTGTTGGCGGGTGGCGGAATGCTGGCCCTGTCGCGCTGGCGGGCTGCCCGACGCTAGGTGCCGGCAGCGCCGGCGCGTGTGGCCGGGCCCAGACTCGTGCTACGCACGGGGGTGGTGCAGCAGGTTCGGGGTCGTTCGATGGCAGAAGCGGCCGCAACGTCCGCCAAGGCAGACGTCAGGACGGCTCCCGAGGGGACGGTCCTGGTACTGGCCGGCCGGCTCGACGCAGCCGGCACGGCGGCGGTGTGGGCGCCGGCCATGGCCGCGACCGCCGGCGCCGGCGGTCTGACCATCGATGCCGCCAATGTCGATTACTGCGACGTTGCCGGGGTGGCGCTGCTGGGCAGCCTGCGCTCGGCGGCCCGTGACCGGCCTTTCGCGATCCACGGCCTGAAGCCGCAATTCGCGACCCTGGTCGACCTGGTGGGCGAGATCCGGGTGCCGGTGGTGCCCACTGGCCCGCGCCTCGGCCCGATCTCGCGCCTGGGGCTCGCCGCCTATCGGATGGGGGGCGAGATGGGGCGGCAGATCGCCTTCGTCGGCGAACTGCTCGTCTACATGGTGGAGGTGCTGCGCCGGCCGGGCCGGCTGCGCTGGGGCGACTTCCTGCTGGCGCTGGAGTCGGCCGGCGTCCGCGCCGTGCCGATCATCACCCTGATGGGGTTCCTGATCGGCCTCATCATGGCGTTCCAGTCGGCCATTCCGATGCGGCGCTTCGGCGCCGACCTGTATGTGGCCGACCTGGTCTCGTTGTCGCTCATCCGCGAACTGGGGCCGCTGATGGCGGCGGTGATGCTGGCGGGACGCACCGGGTCGGCCTTCGCGGCCGAGATCGGCACGATGAAGGTGAACGAGGAGGTCGATGCGCTGACCACCATGGGCCTGGTCCCGGTGCGGTTCCTGGTGGTGCCGCGGGTCCTGGCCGGCATCATCGTCATGCCCTTCCTCGCCATGATCATGAACGTGGCCGGTCTCCTCGGCTGCCTCGTGGTGATGATGTCGCTCGGCTATCCGCCGATCACCTTCTTCAACCAGCTGGTCGGGTCGACCGGCTATGGCGACCTGCTGGGCGGGCTCTTCAAGGCGGCGGTGTTCGGCCTGCTGGTGGCCGGCGTCGGGTGCATGCGTGGCCTGCAGACGACCACCGGCGCGGCCGCGGTGGGCGAATCCACCACCCGCTCGGTGGTATCCGGCATCCTCCTCATCATCCTGGCGGACGGCCTGTTCGCCGTCCTCTTCTTCTATCTCGACCTGTAGGGCCCCATGGCCGGCGAACCGATCATCACCGTCGAGTATTTGAAGAGCGGATTCGGCACGACCGTGCTGTTCAACGACCTGGGCTTCCGGGTCGCACGTGGCGAGGTGTTCGTGATCCTGGGCGGGTCGGGCAGCGGCAAGAGCACGCTCCTGAAGCACATGATCGGCCTCTACAAGCCCTGGCAGGGGCACATCCGCATCAATGGGCGCGAGCTGGTGGGCGCCGACGAGGACGAGCGGCTGGCGATCCTGCGCATGATCGGCGTCATGTACCAGCAGGGCGCCCTGTTCGGGTCCATGACCCTGATCGAGAACGTGCAATTGCCGCTCGAGGAGTTCACCGCCCTGCCGTCGGCTGCGATCGAGGCGGTGGCGCTGGCCAAGCTGAAGCTGGTCGGCCTCGACCGGTTCGCGTTCCACATGCCGTCGGAGATTTCCGGCGGCATGCGCAAGCGGGCCGCCATCGCGCGGGCCATGGCGCTCGACCCCGAGATCCTCTTCCTCGACGAGCCCTCGGCCGGCCTCGACCCGATCACCTCGGCCGAGCTCGACGAGCTCATCCTGCAACTGCGCCAGAGCCTCGGAATCACCTTCGTGGTCGTCACCCACGAGCTTGCCAGCATCTTCGCCATCGCCGACCGGGTGATCATGTTGGACAAGGAGACCAAGGGCATCATCGCCGAAGGGCGCCCGGACCGGCTGCGCGACGAGAGCACCCATCCGTTCGTCCGGCGGTTCTTCCATCGATCCGCGGCCGAAGCGCCGGCGGCATAGGAGAGCGCGAATGGCGGCACGCGGACGCAACTACTTCCGGGTCGGCCTCTTCGTCTTCGGCGCGCTGCTGCTGGTGATCGCCGGCATCATCGTGCTGGGCGGCGGCACGGTCTTCCAGAAGACCGTGACGATGGAGACCTATGTCGAGGAGTCGGTGCAGGGTCTCGATGTCGGGGCGCCGGTGCGCTATCGCGGCGTGAAGGTGGGAACCGTGAGCCAGATCACCTTCGTCGGCACCGCCTATGGGCTGACGCCCGACGATCCGCGCTATTTCCAGGTTGGCCAGCTGGTCACGTTGCGGATGCGCCTCGACCCCGACGCGGTGGGCGGCGGCACGGCCTCGGGGCAGGAGCTGGAGGCGATCATGCGGCGCCTCGTCGCCAACGGCCTGCGCGTCCGCCTCGCCTCCCAGGGCATCACCGGCACCTCCTACCTGGAGGTCGACTATGTCCCGCCCGACCGCAACCCACCGCTGCAACTCTCCTGGACGCCGGACTTCTTCTACCTGCCGTCGGCGCCCAGCGTGATCTCGCGCCTCAGCTCCGCGGCCGAGCAGGTCTTCACGCGCCTGGAGGAGGCCAACCTGGAGAAGGTGGTGCTGGAGGCGGGCCTGCTGCTGGGCGAATTGCGCGAAACCAACAAGCGGGTGCAGAATCTGGTCGGGGGCGAGGCGGTGACGGTGGCTCTCGCCGACGTCGGCGACGCGGCCAAGCGGATGCGCGGAATCGCCCAGACGGCCGAGGAGAATGTCGGCCATGTGCTGATCGACCTGCGCGAGATCTCGATGCGCCTCAACGGCTTCTCGCAGGACCTGACGCAGCAGTTCGGTGGGCCGACCCTGCGGGCCATCGCCCAGGGCCTGCGCGACACGGTGACCGAGATGCGGGCGGCCGTGGCCGGCCTGCCCGACACCGTCGCCACGGCCGGGCGCGCCACCCGCCGGGCCGACGCCATCCTCGCGACCGGGCAGCAGGACCTGGAGACGCTGATGGTCAACCTGACCGCCATCTCGCAGAACCTGAAGGAACTGACCGAGACCGCGAAGCGCTATCCCTCCCAACTCCTCTTCGGACAGCCACCGCGACGGAGCGAACCCTGATGCCTCGTTTGATGACCTGGGCGGTGCTCCTGTCGGCGATCGCCGTCGCGGCCTGCAACTCGCCCTTGGAGAAGCCACCGGTCGAGCAGCGCTACTATACGCTGGATGTCACCCGCCCGGGCCAGGCGGCCGCGGCGGCGGGCGGCGAGGTGGTGGCGGTGCGGCGCTTCCGCGCGTCCCCGGGGTACGAGGGACGCGAACTGGTGTTCGCGAACGGCAGCGGCTCCTTCCGGACCGATTTCTACAATGTCTTCTTCGCCCCGCCGGCGGCGATGCTGGGCGACGAGACGCGGGAATGGCTGGATCGCAGCGGGCTTTTCCGCGCGGCGGTCGCCTCCACCAGCCAGGCCGATTCGCGCTATGCCCTGGAAGGCGCGCTGGTCGACGTCCATGGCGAGGAGAAGGCGGGTGCCCATCTGGCGGTGCTGGAGGTGCAGTTCCTGCTGCTCGATGCCCGGGCGCAGAACACCCCGATCCTGTTCCAGCGCCAGTATCGCGAGGCGACGCCGATCGCGGACGGCACCGCCGCGGCGCTGGCCGGCGGCCTCAATACGGCCCTGGCGTCCATCCTGACCACGCTGGAGGCCGACCTGGCGGCCGTCGTCAAGGCATCGGCGCCGCAGCCGGCCGCCAGCTCGAAGTCGGTCAGCGCGCCGGCAGTCAGCGGGCGGGGCGGGCGAGCAAGACGGCGCTGATTGCCTGCCACTCCTCGCGCAAGGGGGCCGACGAGGCGGGCCGGCCGGCGCGGCGATACCAGTAGCCGGCGTTGGCGAGATCGCCCTCGATCCGGTGCAGGTGGGCATGGACCCAGGCATCGTCCGCGCCGTCGGCCGCCTGGGCGGCTTCATGCGCCCGGGTCCATGCCTCGCCCATCGACCAGTCGCCCTTGGCAGCCCACCAGAGTGCGGCCAGGGCACCGTCAAGCGGGGCGCCGTCGATTCCGGCCGGCGGTTGCGGTGCGGCGAGCGACGCCGCGAATGCCTCGGGTGTCATTTCGGCAGCATCAGCTCGTCGCGGCTGACGATCCCGGCCATGGTGCCGGCTTCCACCGCGGCGGAATGCACCGGCAGCACGTCGTTCTCGACCAGCATCGACCGGGGCGTCACCCGCCGCAGGGAGGGATGGGCGCGCCTGAAGCGGTCCAGATCGGCCGCGACGCCTTCGACCACGGCGCGCACGGCGGCGGCCGGCTGCTGTTCCGTCGTCGCCAGCAGCATCTGCAATCCGACGGTCGGCACCGCGTGCTCCTGCCAGGAATAGGTACCGGCGGCGATCGTCTCGCGTTCGATGATGGGGTAGCCGACGACGACCGCCTCGATCACCGGGCCGCCCACGGGAAGCAGCCGGACCGAGCAGGCGGAGGCTGCCGCCTCGACCGCCGGGTCGGGCTGGGGACCGATGAAGGCGACGGCATCGACCCGGCCCGAGCACAATGCGTCCGCCGCCGCACCCCCTGGTACGGGTACGGTGCGGATGTCGCGGCCCGGGGTCCAGCCATGGCTGAGGATGAGGCCGCGCACCGTCAACTCCGTGCCCGACCCGTCGGGGCCGGGATCGATGCGCTTGCCTTTCAGCTCGCCGAAAGTGGTGATGCCGGAATCCGCGCGCACCACGACCGCCAGGGGTTCGATTCCAAGCGCCAGCACCGATCGCAGGCTGCGGTCGGGGCCGATGCTCCTGAACGGCCCGACGCCAAGCTGGGCGGCGGCCGCCGTGTCGGACTGGGTCAGCGCGAAGCCGACGCTACCCTGATGCAGGGCCTGGAGGTTCTCGACCGACCCTTCGCTGGCGACGAGCCGGCAGGGCATGGCGGGCTGACGCGTCGCGACCGCATCGCAGATGGCCGTGCCGATCCGGCCATAGGTGCCGCCCGGCGCGCCGGCGCCGATGACCATGCCCGGCGCCGAGATGGTCTCCATCGCCGGCCCGCCGGCGAGGTCCGCGCAGGCGGCGACGAGGGGAACGAGCACCAGGGCTGGGACGAGCCGGAGATTCATGTCGCGCACCGCAGTAAAAACGGGCGGATCGAGGTCCGCCCGTCGGGAGGTTACGGGGTAACGAAAGGTGGGATCAGCGGCCCCGGGGAAGTTCGAGGAAGCCGTCGGAAGGCCGGCCCGGGGTCCGGCCGCCGCCGATCGAATCGGTCGACGGCCGCAGCCGGTCGCGCAGCACCTCGGCGGGCAGGGTGGTGTCGATGACGATGCCGCCCTTGGTGTCGACCGATGACGGCAGCGGCACGTCGCCGGTCGTGGCGAGCTGCCGGCCCGCGGCCGGCGCCAGCGCCCGCAACCGGCTGCGCACCGCATCCGACGGCGGGGCGGGCGGGGTCGGCGCCGACTGGCGCGAGGCGACGGTCGAGGCGAGGCCGACCCGGTTCAGCGCCTCCAGGCGGCCCGATCCGAGCGAGCGCAGGTCGGCCGCACCCTCGACCACCAGCACGGTGGTGGCACCGTCGCGGGCGACCAGGATATCGAGCACGGTGCCGCGGACGCCGACGGTGGCGACCGGCGTGCGGATTTCGAACGCGCTGCTGTTGCCGCTGCCGGACACGAAGCGCAGCACGCCATGGGTGGCCTGGATGACGACCGAATGCCGGCCGCGGTCCGGGTCGAAGACAAAGGTGTCGAGGACGACCGCGGAGTTGGGGCCGACCGTGATCGTGGTCTCGTCGAGGAAGATGAGCTGGGTACGCCCGTCCGCCCCGGTCTCGATGCGTTCGTTCTGGAACACCCGGTCGCCGACGCGCAGCTGCCGGTCGTGCCCATTGTTCGCGGCCTGCACCCGGTTGACCACGATCGCGCTGACGCCGATGTCGCGACTGCCGCCGATGGCATCGGGCGCGGCCGTGGCCGGCGCGAACGGGGTGGCCGAGAGAAGACCGCCTAGCAGCATGGGAACCAGCCGGCGCATCAGAACCTCCGATAAACCACGAGGCTGACCGTGTGGTTGGAATACTCCTTGTCGGCCTCGTTCGAGCGATTGTTGTCTACATAGTACCGCACCACGACCGATAGGTCTTGTTCCAGGAAGCCGCTGCCGATCAGCCGCAGGCCGGGGCTGAGGCGCCAGTCGCGGCGGTCCTCGTCCTGTCCGGCGGCATGGCCGGCATAGCGCCGGTGCTCGAAGGTCGCTTCCGGCCCGGCATGGATCTGCTGGAACCCGGCGAACGGGCCCGAGATGGGGGCGGCATAGAAGGCCGCCGCACCCAGCGACCAGTAGCGGAACTGATGATCCTCGCCGGTGGCGGCGTTGTAGGTCACCTCCGGCTCCATGGTCAGCCGGTCGCCGCCGGTCAGCAGGCCGGTCCAGGTCAGTTGCGGCCGCAGGCGCAGCAGGAACCCGTCGCGGCCCGGGAACTGGTTCGAGAAATCCGCGTAGGAGACGATCCCTTCGACGCCGCGCAGCGGGCCGGCATCGCGCAAGCCGACTTCCGCGCCGCCATAGACCGAGGAGAAGAGGGGCCCGGCCTTCAGGCGGGCATGCTCGATACCCGCGAGCGGCCGCACCTCGCCCCAGTCACCGACCGGCAGCACGGGCCCGGTGTCGAGGCCGACATAGCCCAGCGTGCCATCCCCGAAGGTGCGGTAAAGGCGGCCCTGGGCGTTGGCCCGGCTTTTCCAGCGCTGGCCGAACAGGACACGCTCGTCCTCGATCCGCAGCAGGGCGAGGCCGGCGATGTCGCTGTCCTCGGACCGCTGCTCGTCCAGCAGCCGCGGATTGCTCTCATACTGCAAGCCGAGGCCGGCGATCAGCTCGGTGCGCTGCGCCGACGGCACCCCGCCCGCCGGATTGCCCGCCGCCAGCCGCCGCAGCCCGAGCCGCGCCTCCCGGTGGGTGGGTTCGACCGACAGGATGCGCTCATAGGCCATCAGCGCCTTGCGGGGGTCGCCCTCGGCCTCCACGGCGCGGGCATAGCGCAGGTTGGCGGCGACATCGGTGGGGTTCGCCAGGACCGCCTGGAAGAGTACGCGCGCGTCGGGCGCCTGCGCCCAACCTGGGGCTGAAAGCCCGAGGCCGAGGAGCAAGGCGGCCAAGACGCCAGCAAAAACAACCCCCCTGCTTCCCACCGTTCCCCGTGCCGTCTACGCTTGAACTTGCGGGCAAGCCCTACACCGCGCCATCGTCCGGCTCAAGGTGCCATCGCGGGGCGGGGCGCCATCGCGGGACGGGGCGGCGCCACGGCATCGGCGAAGAGCGATCGAGGGGGCAGGCTTGCGTCACGCGTCGGCCGGGGAACGGGGCCGATCCAAGGATCGGATGTCGGTCGGGATGGCGCAGGCCGTGGTCGCGGCAGCGATCCTGGTGGCGGTGACGTTGCTGCGCCTGGCCGACCCCGTGCCGGTGGAGACGGTGCGCCATGCCGCCTTCGACCAGCTGCAGCGCTGGTTCCCGCGCCCACCGGAGCCGATCCCGCTCCGAGTCGTGGATGTCGACGAGGAATCCCTGTCCCGTATCGGGCAATGGCCCTGGCCGCGGTCGGTGCTGGGCGACCTCACGCGGAAGTTGAATGCCGCCGGGGCGTCGGTGGTGGCCTTCGACATGCTGTTCGCCGAGCCCGACCGCGGCCCTGCCGAGGGCCCTGGCGAGGCCGACGGCGTGACCGCGACGGACCGGCAATTCGCCGAAGCGCTGGCCGGGACGCGCTCGGTCCTTGGGCTGGCGTTGGTGGCGGAGGCGACCGGCGCGTCGGCTGCCGGCAAGGGGGGGCTGGCGGTGGTCGGCCCCGATCCGGCCCCCGGCCTGCTGCAATTCGGTGGCGTCGTTCGCAGCCTGCCGGTCCTGGGGACGGCGGCCAAGGGGGAGGGCGCGATCAATGCAGTGCCCGACCGCGACGGCGTGGTGCGCCGGCTGCCCCTGTTCCTGGCGCTCGGCCACCAACTGGTGCCCTCGCTGGCGGCCGAGGCGTTGCGGGTGGCGCAGGGGGCGGCCGGGCATGTCCTGCGGGTGGAGCCGGACGGCCGCATCATTGCGCGGATCGGCAACCTGCTGGTGCCGACCGATGCTCGGGGCGAGATCTGGCTGCATTTCTCGGAGCGGCCCGAGGCCGCCCGCACCCCGGCCTGGCGCATCCTCGACGGCAGCGCGGTCGAAGGGCTGAAGGGGGCGGTGGTGCTGATCGGATCCAGCGCCGCCGGGCTCAAGGATATCCGGACGACCCCGGTCGCCCAGGCCGTGGCCGGCGTCGACATTCAGGCCGAGGCCGTGGCCAACATGTTGCTGGGCGAAAGCCTGGTGCGGCCCGCCTGGGCGACCTTGGGGGAGGCCGGCTACGCCATCGCGATCGCCCTGATCGCGATGCTGCTCGCGCCCTGGCGCGGATTGCCGGCGGCGACGGTGACGACCGTGTTCGGCATCGCCGGGGCGGCCGCGGTGGCGGCGGTCGCCTTCGCGGGGGATGGGCTGCTGCTCGATGCGACCTACCCGATGCTGGTCCTGCTGCTGACCCTGTCGGGGCAGGTGGTCGTGCTCTATCAGCACACCGAGGCCGAGCGGCGGCGCGTGCGCGACGCGTTCCAGCGCTATCTGTCGCCGGTGCTGGTGGAGCGGCTGGCGGCCCAGCCCGGCCGGCTGGTCCTGGGCGGCGAGACACGGCGGCTGTCGGTGCTGTTCTGCGATATCCGGGACTTCTCGCGCCGCGCGGGCGGGCTCGACCCGCAGGTGCTGACCGAGTTCGTCAACCGTGTCATGACGCCGATCTCCGACGAGGTGCTGGGAAGCGGCGGCACCGTCGACAAGTTCCTGGGCGATGGGCTGATGGCCTTCTGGAACGCGCCGCTGGACGAGCCCGACCATGCCGCGCGCGCCTGCGGGGCGGCGCTGGCGATGGCGGCACGGCTGGGCGCGATCAACCGGGACCTGGGGGCCGTCCTGCCGCCGGAGATGCTTCCGGTCGCGGTCGGCATCGGCATCGACAGCGGCGACTGCTGCGTCGGCAATTTCGGGTCGACGCGGCGGTTCGACTATTCCGCCCTGGGCGAGCCGGTCAACTTCGCGGCCCGCTTCGAGGGGCTGTCGCGCCTCTATGGCGTGGCCATCGTCATCGGCGAGGAAACCCGGGCGGCAGCGCCCGGTTTCGCCACCATCGAACTGGACGAGACGGTGGTGCGCGGCGCGGTCCGGCCGGTGCGGGTGCATGCCCTGCTCGGCGACCAGGCGATGGCGCGGAGCGATGCGTTCCTGGCCCTGGCCGTCGCCCATGCCGCGCTGCGGGCGGCGATGGCGCTGGGGGACGCTGCCGCCGCGCGGGCGGCGCTCGACCGCTGCCGCGCACTCGACGACGGGGCATTGCAGGGCTTCCATGCCTGGCTGGAAGGGCGCCTCGCCATCAGTGGCCCGGCAGGCCGCCCCGGTTTATGATGGCGGCCTACGGGCCATGACTCCGCCATCCGCATTCCCCCAGTCGCTCGATGGAATCGACCTCTTGTCGACCCTGTCGCCGGACGCCCGCGCGATCATCGCGCGGCGCTGCCATTGGCGGCGCTTCGCCGGCCATGAGCAGATCATCGACCGGGACAGCGACAGCCGCGACGTGCTGTTCGTGACCAGCGGGCGAGTGCGGATCGTCAATTATTCGGCCGGTGGCCGCGAAGTCAGCCTGGACGATGTCGGCGCCGGCGGGTTCTTCGGGGAACTGGCCGCGATCGACGGCGCCGCCCGGTCGGCGACCGTGGTCGCGCTCGAGGACACGATCATCGCCAGCCTGGTGCCGAGCGCCTTCCTGGCGCTGATGAAGGAGCATCCGGAACTGGCGCTGGCCATCATGCGCCGCCTGGCCGGCATCATCCGCCAGGCGAATGCACGGATCATGGACCTCAGCACCGTCGGCGCGCAGAGCCGCGTCTGCGGCGAGCTGCTGCGCCTGGCCAAGGCCGACGACGCCGACGAGGGCGAATGGCGCATCCGTCCCATCCCGCGACATTCCGATGTCGCCAGCCGCGCCAGCACGACCCGCGAGACGGTGGCGCGGGTGCTGGGCGACCTGGTGCGCCACGGCGTGGTGAAGCGCGAGGCGGACGGGCTGCAGATCGCCGACCCCGACCGCCTGAGCGGGCTGGTCGACCACTACCACATGGCCGAAGGGTAGGTTTCCCGGAGCTCAGGCCAGGGCGGCGATCGGCAGGCGGATGTGGACGGTGCCGTCCTCGGCCGCCGACACCTCGCCGTCGAACTGCCGGGTGAGGGCGGTCATCAGCCGGGTGCCGAGGCCGGTGGAGCGGCCTGCGTCCTCGCCGCTGAGCGCGGCTGCCGCGTCGGTCACCGACAGCAGGTAGTGGCCCTCGCCATCGGCGGTGAAACCGACGGCGACGGTGCGGGTGCGGTGCCGGATGGCGGTCGTCACCAGCTGGGTGACGATCAGGCCGAGCGAAACCACGCGGTCGACCGCGACGGTCACCGGCACCACGTCCAGGTCCAGCAGCTGCGGCACCGGATCCAGGCCGAAGGATATCGCCAGGTCGCCGCACAGGCGCCGGAGATAGTCGTCGAGGTTCACCATCCCCGTCGCCTCGTGGCCGTAGAGGCGGTCATGGACGAGGGCGATGGTCGAAACCCTGGCGGCTGCTTCCTCCAGCTGCTCGCGCACGAACGCGTCGTCCGAGGCGCGCGCCTGCATCTCCAGCAGTGACCGGGTGACCGCCAGGCTGTTCTTCACCCGGTGGTCGATCTCCGACATCAGCATGCGCTGGTGCGCTTCGGCTTCCTGGTGCCGGACGAGGTCGCTGTGGCGGGCGATCTCGCTCATGGCGATGGCCGCCAGGTCTCCCAGCGCCGCAAGGTCGTCCCGGCTCCAGGCCCGCGGCTGGTGGTCGACGGCGCAGAAGGCGCCGAGCACCTGGCCCGCGGGGGTGCTGAGCGGCACCGCCGCGTAGCCGACGACGTTCAGGGCCTGGATGGCGAGGTTGCCCTTGAAGCGGTCGTCGATGCGCGCGTCGTCGACGATCAGCGGGGCGCCGGATTCCACCATCCGCTTGCAGAAGGAACGGGCGAGCGGCATCTCGCGGGCACTGGCCCAGGGCTCCGCCAGGCCGCTATGGCTGACGAAGAACTGCCGATCGGC
The DNA here is from genome assembly GCA_964594715.1 of uncultured Rhizobiaceae bacterium. Classification (GTDB taxonomy): domain Bacteria; phylum Pseudomonadota; class Alphaproteobacteria; order ATCC43930; family Allostellaceae; genus Allostella. Next base: position 15,162 of record CAZQOA010000013.1, read on the forward strand.
ATCCACCAGGGTGATCAGGGCGACGGGGACGCCGATCAGGCGCACGGCAAGCCGCGTCAGGCGATCGAAGGCGGCCTGGGGCGGATGGTCCAGGAGGCCTGTCTGCCGGACCGCTGTCAGGCGGGCGTCGTCGTCGATAGAGATCGCGTCCATCGTCCGTCTGGTTCTCAGCCACTGATCCAAAGAGATGGATCAATGAGCGAAGCTTATACCAGGAAGTCGAGAAGAATTTTATCTGCGGTCCGGTCGGGCGTTGTCGGCCGGTCAAGGCGTGTTAGGCCAGGGCG
>CAZQOA010000013.1:15548-54092 GCA_964594715.1 uncultured Rhizobiaceae bacterium
GGCGTGTTAGGCCAGGGCGCGCTAGGCCAGGGCGCGCTCGACCCACCCGGCCAGCCCGACCAGCGACCGGTCGAGGCCGCGTCGCCCCACCAGCTGGATGCCGAGCGGCAATCCGGCCGGGCCGGCTCCGCTCGGCACATGGATGAGCGGCCCGTGCAGCAGGGTCCATTGGCCATTGAGCGAGGGGTCGCCCGTATAGTCCAGCCCGCGCGGCGCCTCGCCGGTGGCGCTGGGGGCGAGCACGGCGTCGAGGCCGGCGGTCAGGGTGTCGAAACGCTGGCGCAGGGTATCCGCCGTGGCCTGGGCCCGGGCCAGTTCGTCCGCCGGACGGGCCTCCGCCTCGGCCAGCAGCTCGCGGATCTTCGGGCTCATCCGGTCGCGGTGGTCGGCCCATTCGCCACCCAGCGTCGTCAGGGCCTCGACCGTGAAGATGGCGCGGTGCACCTCCCGCATCGACTGGAACTCGGCCGGCAGGTCGAGCGGCACGATCTCCGCCCCGGCCTTCGCCAGCCGCGCCAGGAGGTCGGCCAGATGGTCGCGGTAGGCCGGCTCCACCAGGCCCCAGAGCGGCGTGCGGCACCAGCCGAAGCGGGGGCGGTCGGGTGCCGCCGCCGGTGCGCCCGGCACCTTCCAGGCGTCCAGTAGAAGGAGCAGGTCTTCCGTGTGCCGCGCGAAGGCACCCAGCGTGTCGAACGAGGGCGACAGGGCCATGGTGCCGTCCAGCGACACCGCGCCCCGCGTCAGCTTCATGCCGACGACGCCGCAGAAGGCGGCTGGGCGGATGACGGAGCCGACGGTCTGCGAGCCATAGGCCAGCGGCACATGGCCGTCGGCGACCGCGGCCGCCGATCCGCTGGACGACCCGCCCGGCGTATGTGCCGGGTTGGCAGGATTGGCGGTGGGCCCCGGATGGAAGCAGGCGAACTCCGTCGTCACCGTCTTGCCGACGACCACCCCGCCGGCCTCCATCGCCAGCCGGACGCAACCCGCGGTGACCGCCGGCCGGCGGCCGCGATGGATCGGCGAGCCGCGCTCGGCCGGCATGCCGGCGACGTCGAAGATGTCCTTGATCGCGATCGGCAGGCCATGCAGCGGGCCGTCCGGCGCGGCCGCATCGGCCGCCTGCGCTGCCACCAGTGCGCCCTCGCGCTCGACATGGGTCCAGGCACGGATGGCGCCGTCCCGCTCCGCGATGCGCGACAGGCAGTCGTCCATCAATGCCTTGGCGGTCAGCCGGCCATCCGCGATGGCGGCCGCGGCAGCGGTGGCCGACAGGGCGGCTGGCCGGGTTCCTGCGTTCATGGTGGTGCCTTCGGAAACGGAACGGTGATCCACGTCAAAAGAAGGTGCGGTAGGCGCCGATGATCGTGTAGCCGTCATCGACCACCGGCAGCACCTGCCACTTGTCGAAGGTGACGCAGGGGTGGGACACGCCGAACCCCACCAGGTCGCCCACCGCCAGCGGGCTGTCGGCGGGCACAGTCATGTGGCAATGCTGGTCGTTGAGGCCGGTGACGACATGGCCCGGACCGACCGGGGAGGGCGCATCCGTGGCCCCCGGACGGTGCCATACCAAGGGCTGCGGCAGGCCGCCGGTGACGCCGACGTCGCGCTGGCCCATGGTCACCACCACCTTGCCCGGCTCCGGCCGGGACTGGACATGGGCCCAGACCTCCATGGCCGGCTGCAATCCCGGCCCCAGCGCGTCGACGGCGGGCGTGCGGCCGCGGATCTCGGCGAAGAAGTCGCGGTACATCAGCGAATCATGGGTGACGTAGCAGCCGCTGCGCGACACCAGCAGCACCTCGCGCGACATCCCGGCACGGCGAAGGCGGTCGACGACGATGTCGTAGAAGGCCGAGCCGCCGGCGCTGAGGATGATCGGGCCATCGGCGAAGAGGCCACCCGCCTCGGCCGCGCCCGCCATGGCGACCAGGTTCTCCAGGAACGCCCGCACCTGCACGGCGCATTCGGCGATCGTCTTGCCGGCGACCAGCCCCTCGAAGCCTTCGACGCCACGTAGCTCGAGGAAGGGCGCGGCCGTCTTGACGGCACGCGCCACCTGGAGTGCCGTGTCCGCATCGCGGCAGCCGGTGCGGCCACCGGCATAGCCCATCTCCAGCAGCAGCGGGATCGGGCGGCCGATCGGGTCGGCCTTGGCGGCAGCCGCCAGCAACTCCACCGAGGCCACGGAATCGACCAGCGCGAACAGCTCGAACTCCGGATCCTGGCGCAGCATGTCGAGGGCGCCGCGCACCGCCTGCCGGCCGACCAGCTGGTTCGCCAGCAGCACGCGGCGGACGCCGTAGCGCTGCGCGATCATCGCCTGGTGAATGGTGGCGACGGTGATCGCCCAGGCGCCGTGCTCGATCTGCTCGCGGAACAGGCCGGGCGCCATCGTGGTCTTGCCGTGCGGCGCCAGCACCGCACCGGCCTTGGCAACGAAATCCGCCATCCAGCGGAGGTTATGGTCGAGCGCGCCGCGCTTCAGCACGGCCAGCGGCAGCGGCAGGTCCTCGGCCAGGAGGTTCCATCCCTTGGCGCCGATCGCACCGATCGGGAAGGGGGCCGTGCCGGGCGGGACGCCCTTGATCGTGTCGTCGATCGTGAAGGCGGCGAGGTCGTCCATCGGCGGGCGGAGGGCGGGGGCGGTGGTCATTGCGGGCACGAGAAGGCCTTTCCTTCCAGGCGGCAGCGCCGGACGACGCCGCCATCGACATCATGGAGCGTCGCGTTCCAGGCGGCGCCGGCGCGCTCCATCAGCAGGAACGCGTAGCCTTTCTCCGAGACGCGCTCGGCCACCTTCATGCCGGCGATCGCGAAGCTGTCCGGGCTGTTGCCGAGCGCCCCGTCGACCGCGGTTCCGCCGCCGCCGACGATTACCTGCGTCGGCCGGTCGCCGTCGAACCGGAACACGTCGAAGCGATGGATATGGCCGGAGAAGACGACCTGGAACGGGTCGGTGCCGAGGCCGGCGGATGCCGCCAGCAGCGTCGCGTTGGTTTCGATCGGCCGCTGCTCGGCACCCTCGAACTTGTAGATGGCGTAGACCGGGTGATGGGCGAGGAGCCAGCTTCCCGGCGTCGCCAGGGCCCGCGCCTGCGCGATCTGCGGGCGATAGCGCTCGACCAGGGGGGCGGGTGGGCGCTGGTCGACGGCATGGGCGGTGTCCAGCACCACCAGGCTGAGATCGCCCAGCGAAATGCGATAGGGGTCGGTGAAGGCCTCGCAGTCGACCGGCCGGGCGCGCGGCTCCAGGTAGCGATACCAGCCATGGCCGGCACGGTTGCAGTCCTCGTGGTTGCCGCGGACCATCACCCACGGGGCGGCGGCCAGCAACGGCGCTGCCGGCGTGAAGAAATCCGCCTGCCAGGCCGCCCAGTTGTAGCCATAGGGGCTGCCCTCGCAACCGGCACTCGGCTGCGGGCAGGGCGATTCGCGATAGTGATAGTCGCCGACATGGATGACGAGGTCGGGGGCCAGCGCGGCGGCCGTCTCAGCCAGGCGCTGGAAAGGCCATTCCCGCGGGTCGTTGCAGGCCTGGGCGAAGCCGCCGCGGATGCGGCAGCCGGTGTCGCCCAGGATGATGATGCGCTGTGGGTCGGCCTTCGGCACCGGCACCGGCTTGCCCGCGAAGCTGACGGATTTCACGATCGCCGGCAGCGGCGCTTCGCAGACCGTGTGCGGAAAGGCATCCCAGGGGCCGACCCGCACCTGCATCGGCCGGTCGAAATCGTCGTAGCGGATGCGCGGGCACGCGGCGTCGGTGGTCGCAGTCCGGACGGAGGCACCGTCCGGACCCAGGACGACCCACGGATGCAGCGTCTCCGCCGCCGCCGGCCCGGCGAAGGCGACGGCGGCGAAGAGCAGGCCTAGAAGCGCCTTCAGGGCCGGAGAGATGTCATGGTTCGCCCCTCGACAAGAGCTCGGGGTGAGGAAGCTCACCATGAGGAAAAGCCGCCGCTCTGGCCCTCATGGTGAGCCTGACGAACCATGAGCTCGCCCAGGCTCAGCGTTTCATCCATGGACGGTCCCCAGGCGCCGGCCACTGCGTCACCTGGCTCTCAGTCGATGGTCGGCTGGGCGGCCGGCTCGTGCCAGGCGCCGCCGGCGACCATGCCGCGGGCCAGCAGCCGCTGCTTGCCGTCGAGGCGTTCGCCCAGCACGTCGCGATAGCTCCAGTTGCCCTCGGCCAGTTCCAGGACCGAGGCGTCGCCGATGCCGCCCTCGACCAGCCGGCCCAGCTCGGGGCGCTGCACCGCATTGCCCGCGGTCTCGGTCGCACGCCGGATCACCTCGGCCAGGGGCACGCCGAGGCACAGGAACTTGGAGAGCGTGACCAGCAGGTCGTAGGCGGGGCCGTGGATCGAAATCTCGTGGACGTCGCTGGAGATGACGTCGGGCAGGAAGCCGGCGGCCAGCATCCCGCGAGTGGTCTTGAAGCCGAAGCTGCCGCCGCCATGGCCGATGTCGAAGATGACGCCGCGCTCGCGGGCGGTGGCGATCTCCTCGCGCACCTTGCCGTCCGGCGACAGGGGGGCGTTGGGGAAGGGGCGGAAGCAATGGGTCAGCACGTCGCCCGGGCGCAGGCGCTGGATGACCTCGAGCCGGCTCGGCGGCGGATTGTCGAGATGGCACATCACCGGCATGCCGACCTCTTCGGCGACGTCGAGCGCCATGTCGAGGGGCGCTATTCCCGACGTGCCGCTGGCCGAGCGGCCGACCCGCACCTTGATGCCGACGACGATGTCGCGGTTGGCGTCGGCAATGCGCGCGCACTCGCGGGAATCGAGCAGCCGGATGTCGGCGCACTCGCCCACCATCACCGACTGGCTGAAGGCGAAGATGCCCGGATAGGACAGGTTGAGGTAGGGCAGGATGCGGATCGGCGCGCCGTCGATCAGGAACTTGCGGAAGCCGTGCAGCGTGCCCGGGCCGGCGCTGCCGGCGTCGATCAGGGTCGGCGTCGCGCCCTGGCGCGCCACCGTCAACGGATCGACGCCCAGCGAGGTGCCGCCCCAATAGACATGGGTGTGCAGGTCGATCAGGCCGGGCGTGACGATCAGGCCGCGCACGTCCTTCACCTCTGCGCCGGCCGGCGCCGCCAGGTCGGGGCCGATGGCGCGGACGCGCCCGTCGGCGAAAGCCACATCCGAAACCTGGTCGAGGCCACGGCTCGGATCGAGCACGCGGCCACCTTTCAGCACGAGATCGGTCATACCTGCTAGGCCCTCTACGCTTGCTTTACGGATCCATCCTGGCGCCGCGGTCGGTGGGCGCCAAGCCTTTTCCCTCAATCCATGAGCGGGCCCCGCCGGTCGCCGGCGGGGCCCGATCCGACCGTCAGGCGACCTCGACGATGGCTTCGATCTCGACCGTAATCTGGTTGGGGAGCGAGCCCATGCCGACGGCGGAGCGGGCGTGACGACCCTTGTCGCCGAACACCTCCACCAGCAGGTCGGAGCAGCCGTTGATGACCTTCGGCTGGTCGCCGAACTCCGGCACCGCATTGACCATGCCCAGCAGCTTCACCACGCGCTGCACTTGGTCGAGGTCGCCCAGCGTGTCCTTCATGACGGCGATCAGGACCAGGCCGACGTCGCGGGCGTGCTTGTAGGCCTGCTCGACCGTGACGTCGCGGCCGACCTTGCCCGTGGCGCCGGGCCCCGGACCCTTGCCGGCGAGATAGAGCAGGTTGCCGGTGCGGACGGCATGGACATAGTTGCCGGCGGCGCTGGGAACCGGCGGCAAGGTGATGCCGAGTTCGGCGAGACGCTTCTCGATCTGCATGGTGCAGGCTCCGTGGAACTGGGTGGGGGATCGGTCCGAGGCTGGCGACCGGGAGAACGGGGCAGAGCCTAGCAGGCCGGGCGCCGCTCGTCAGTCGTCGACGGCGGGATTTCCGCGGCCTGGAGCATCGGCCGCGACGAGGCGGGCCAGCAGCGCGAACTGCTCGATCGACAGTTCCTCGGCGCGCCGGGTCGGGTCGATACCGGCCCGGGCCAGCAGCGCCTCGCCGCCCAGCGGCCGCAGGCTGGCGCGCAGCATCTTGCGGCGCTGGCCGAAGGCGGCCTGGGTCACGCGTTCGAGCGTCGCCTGGTCGGCGGGCGCCAGTGGCTGGGCGCGGGGCAGGATCTCGACCACCGACGAGGTCACCTTGGGCGGCGGGACGAACGCGCTGGCCGGCACGTCGAACAGCCGACGCACGCTGCACCGCCATTGCACGATCACCGACAGGCGCCCGTAGGCGGGGTCGCCGGGTTGGGCCAGGAGGCGGTCGGCCACCTCCTTCTGGAACATGAGGGTGAAGCCGGCATAGTCGCCCGCCTGGTCCAGCCAGCGCAGCAGCAGCGCGGTCGAGACGTTGTAGGGCAGGTTGGCGACGATGCGGCGCGGCGCCGTGGTCAGTGGCACCGGGTCGACCCGCAATGCGTCGCCCATCACCAGTTCGAGCCGGCCGGGGAAGGCGGCCGCGACCTCCGCCAGGGCGGCGGCACAGCGCTGGTCGCGCTCGATGGCCACGATGCGGCCGGCCCCGCATTCCAGCAGCGCGCGGGTGAGGCCGCCCGGGCCGGGGCCGATTTCGATGACGGTGCCGGCCGCGATGTCGCCGGCCGAGCGCGCGATCCGCCGGGTCAGGTTGAGGTCGAAGAGGAAATGCTGCCCCAGGCCCTTGCGGGCGCCGATGCCATGGCGGGCGATGACCTCGCGCAGCGGCGGAAGGACCGGCGCCTCGGTCACTCGGCGGCGATGGTGGCGGCGGGCCTGCGGACGGCCGCCAGCCGTCGTGCCGCGATCTCGGCCGCCATGGTCATCGCGGCCTGGAGGCTGCCGGGATGGGCGACGCCGGTACCGGCGATGTCGAGCGCGGTGCCGTGGTCGGGCGAGGTGCGCACGAAGGGCAGTCCCAGGGTGATGTTGACGCCGCCGTCGAAGTCGATGGTCTTCAGCGGGATCAGCGCCTGGTCATGGTACATGCACAAGGCCGCGTCGTAGCGCGCGCGGGCCCGCGCATGGAACATGGTGTCGGCCGGCATCGGCCCGCGCACGTCGATCCCCTCGGCGCGGAGCTGGGCCATGGCGGGCAGGATGATCTCGATCTCCTCGCTGCCGAGGCTGCCATTCTCGCCGGCGTGGGGGTTGAGGCCGGCCACCGCCAGCACCGGGGCCGCGATACCGAAATCCTGCTTCAGCGCGCGCGCGGTGATCCGCCCCGCGGTGACGATGAGGTCGATCGAGACCATCTCGATCGCCGCGCGCAGCGAGCGGTGGACGGTGGCCGGTACCACCCGCAGCTCCGGGCAGGCCAGCATCATGATCGGGTGCAGGCCGCCGCCCGCCAGCTCGGCCAGGAACTCGGTGTGGCCGGCATGGCGAAAGCCGGCTGCGTAGAGGGTTTCCTTCTGGATCGGATTGGTGACGACCGCGGATGCGGCCCCCGACCGCACGGCCGCGACCGCGCGCTCGATCGATTCCAGGACCAGATGCGCCTGGCCCGGATCGGGGCGGCCCGGCACCGCGTTCGGCGCGGCCGACAGGGGCAGGACGGGCAGGGCACGGCCGATCACCTGGGCGGCTTCGCCGGGCGCCTGGATCGCCACCACGGGGACATCGAGGCCGATGCGCCGCGCCAGGGCGGTGAGGCGGCCGGGATCGTCGATCAGGAAGAAGGGCGGGTCCCCGGCGCTGCGCGCGGCCCAGCATTTCAGCGTGACCTCGCCGCCGACGCCGGCCGGCTCCCCCATGGTCAATGCCAGCGGTGGTAGATTTGCGGACATGGTACCGCTCCGATCCGTCCCGCGTCAGCCGCGGATGTCGATGAAGGCGCTGCGGCGCAGGTCGCGGATGACGCGGCGGGCGACGTTCTCGAGCCGTTGCAGGGTCAGGGCCTCGGCGATCTCCTCGCGGTCGAACTTCTCCGCCGGGGCCGCCTGCGCGGGGGCGTCGCGTTCGCACACCATCAGGATGACGAAGCCGGCCTCGGTCTGGAGCGGCGGCGTCGCCTTGCCGATGGGTTGGGCGGCGATGAGCTGGCGCAGGCGCTGCGGCATGTCGCCGAGGCGCACCTTGCCAAGATCGCCCGACAGCGATCCCGACGCCTCGCGGTTGGCCACCATGTCGGCGCAGTCGCGGACGCTGCCGCTCAATTCCGCGGCTTTGCGGCGCAGCTGCTCCTGCTCCTCGGTCGAACTGCCGGCGCGCACCGGGACCACGATCTGGCGCAGGCTCACCATCTGGTCCTCGTCGACCGAGGCGGCGGCCGCCGCGGGGCCGCCCGGCGTACGCCGGTCGATCAGGAGCAGGATGTAATAGCCGCCGGGCAGCTTGATCGGCGGGCTCAATTCTCCGGGCTGGAGGCTGTTCACCACGGCTTCGAGCTGGGGATCGATCTGCCCGGGCTGGATATAGCCCAGGTCGCCGCCGGCGCCGGCGGTGGCGGAGCGGGAAAACTGCTGGGCCACCTGGGTGAAGCGGACGCCCGAGCGCATCTGCTCGATCAGGCGCTCCGCGAGGCGGCGCACCTCCTCTTCCTCGCTCGGGTTGTCGATCGGCAGGAAAATCTCCGCCACCCGGCGCTCGATGGTGGAGCGGGCGGCGATGCGCTTCTGGATCGCCTCGTCGATCTCCTCCTCGCTGACGCTGACGGTCCGCGCATAGCGCCGGCGCATCAGCTTCGACCAGGCGATCGAGGCCTTGACCTGCTCGACGGCGGTGGACCTCGGGACCTCGTTCTGGTCGAGCCAGGCAAAGAAGCCGCCGGGCGGCATGTTGTTCTGCCGCTCCAGGCGGGTGAAATTGTCGGCGACCTCCTGGTCGGTCACCCGGATGCTGGTGCGCTTGGCCTCCTGCATCTGCAGGCGCTCGTCGATGACGTTGCGGATCACCTGCGCACGCAGCCGCTCGGCGTTCTCCGGTGTCGGCGCCATGCCGCCGGCGGCCATGACGAGGCGCAGGCGTGCCTGGATGTCGTGGTAGGAGATCACGTCCTCGTTCACCACGGCCGCGATACGCGTCACCGCTTGCTGGCTGCTGGCCGCCGGCGGCTCCGCCACCAGGGCGAAAAGCGCCAGGGCCGCTGCAACCGCGGCGCGTGGGAAGAGGGACTGGGTAGCGGTGCGCATTACAGTAGATCCACCCGGGGCAAGCCGAACTCGCCGAGATTCTTGAAGAAGAGGCGCACCAGGATCGTATCCGAAGGCTCGATGTCGAGATCCTGGGTCCGGGTGCGCCGATAGCTCACCACGACGGCGAAGCATTCATCCTCATACTTGGCGCCGAACGCCGAATCCAGGATGTCCCCGCCATGCTTCAGATCGATGGTGGTGCGGCCGAACAGCGACCAATGGTCGGTGAGGCGGGCCCAGGCGCCAAGACCCAGCTCCTCGCGTTGGCCGGTGACCGGTTCGTTCGGCGGCGCCTCCAGGAAGATATAGCTTCCATAGAGTTTCAGCCAGGACGGCCCACCGGCGGCCCCGACCTCGTGCCGGCGGGGCGTGAAATCGTCCTTGTCGAGGCGGAAACGGTACAGCAGGTCGAGGTATTCCGACGGCGACACGACGAAGCGCCCGACGACGTCCGAGCGCTGGTCCTCCGCCCCGGACCCGATCGGCATCGCCCGGTTCTCCTGGAAGCTGTAGCTCTGGGCGATGAAGGCCCGGATGCTGGTTCCGCTGTCCAGGTAGGCGCCGACATTGAGGCCGTAGGCGACGCGCTGGCCGCCATCGAACCGGTCGAGCCCGGGGAAGCGGTTCGGGCGCATGATGTTCACGTCGTTCAGCTCGAAGCCGAGGCTGTCCTCGTTCGGGATGTCGCTCTGCCGGCCCATCACCGGCGCTGCCGCGAACATCGCTACCGGCTCGATCAGGTACTGCACGCCGGTGTCGGTCCGCACCCACGGATAGCTCCAGTTGACTGAAAGCTGCGGCAGCAGGCGGGCGCTGGTGGCGTTCTTGGTCGGGCCCGAATCCTGGCTCGAATCCAGCGGCAGGTCGTTTGCCCAATAGGCGTCGCCGCGCAGGCTGGCGGCGAAGGCGTAGCGGTCGCCCAGCGGCGACTGCCAGGGCATCCGCCAGCCGCCGTTCAGCGAGATGCGGCGGCTGTCGGTGCCGTCCTGGCGGAACAGGTTGAGGACGTTGGCATCGGCCAGCCAGTAGGCGCCGGCCGCGTTGGGCTCGCCCACATAGTTGACGGTGGCGGTGGGGGCGACGATCGGCTGCCGGCTGTCGCGATCCTCCGGCCGCAGGCCCTGGAACGCATAGGCGCTGACCTCGGCATAGCTGCGGCCGCGGAAGCCTTCGGCGAAGAGGCGCGTGGTCAGCGATTCCTCGGAGCCGTAGCCGTAGCGGCGCATGTAGGTCTTGTCGGTGGTGCGGCCAAGGTCGATGCCGGCGCGCCAGGTATCGTCGATGTCGATCCGCCCCTTGCCCTTGACGTGGCCGCGGAACCGGTTGCTCTCGACGATCGGCTGGTCGTTGGTGCCGGTGGTCCGGTCGGCGACCGTGCCGCTGGCGTAGATCTCGTAGAAGCCGTTGCGCAGCCGCTGGCGGAACTCGCCGCCCAGCGCGACGCCCTGCTTGCTCGTGATGATCGGCTCGAACGTGAAGTCCATGCTGTCGGACAGCACGAAATAATAGGGAATCTTGGCGAAGGCGCCGAGTTCGGACTTGGAACCGATGGTGGGCGCCAGGAAGCCGCTCTGGCGCTTCACGGTCGGGTCGGCGTGGGAGAAATAGGGCGAATAGGCGACGGGGATGCCCAGGATCTCCATCGACGCGTCGCGATACTGGACGATCTTGCGCTCCTGGTCGTGGATCACGCGGGCGGCCCGGATCTGCCATACCGGGGCGCGGGTCGGGTCGGTCTTGCACAGATCGCAGGGCGAATAGACGGCCTGGTCGAGCTCGGTCCGGTTGCCGCCGGTGCGGATGGCGTCGTTGCCCGCCATCCTGCCGCCGTCGGTCATCAGCATGCGCACGTTGCGCACGAAGCCGTCGCGCAGCCCGTCGGCCAGTTCGACATAGTCGGCGAACAGGACCTCGCCGGTCGGCTCCAGCAGGCTGACATTGCCCGAGGCCGTGGCGACGTTGGTGCGCTGGTTGTAGGAGACGACGTCGGCCATCAGGGTGCGCTGGTCCTGGGTCATCTCGACCTTGCCGCGCGCCACGATGATGCCGAGTTCGGTATCGTGGGACAGTTCGTCGGCCGAGAACAGCACCGGCTGGCTGGTGTCCGGCGCGGTGCCGCCGGTGGCCCCGGGCAGGGTGATGCCGCGGCTGCGCGTCTGCGCGGCCGCGTCGCCGGCCAGATGGGGCAGGGCGAGGAGGCCGGCGAGAAGGCAGCCGATGGTACCGGCAAAGCCGGTCGCGGCGAAAGTCGGGAGCAGGCGCATGTCCTCAGCCATCTTCGGCGTGTAGCAGAATCGACGCGCCTATCAAAAGGCATACGCCGGCGGGGGTCCACGCGGCGAGCACGATCGGGATGTTGGCAGCCAGCCCGAGCGCGAAGACCACGTCCGACAGAAAGTGCAGCAGGAAGCCCGAAAGCACCCCACCCATGATGAGCCAGCTCGTCCCCCCGCGCCTGGCCGGGCGCAGGGCGAAGGTCGCCGCGATCAGGACGAGCGCGCCCAGCAGAAGCGGCTGGGCCAGCAGCGTGTACCAGTAAAGCCGGTGGCGGTGGGCGGAAAACCCGGCCGTCTCCAGCAACTTGATGAAACCGGGCAGTTCCCAGAACGAGATCGTCTCGGGCGCGGCGAAACTGTCCTGGAGGCCGCGCGCGGTCATCGTCGTCGGCAGGACGAATTCGCCGATCGGCACCGCCGACTGCCCCGGAACCCACGACCACGAATCGGACAGACGCCAGCTACGCTCCTCCAGCAGCGCGCTGGCGGCGTCGATGCGCCGCACCAGCTTGTTGTCGTCGCGGAACTGCAGGACGGTGACGTCGAGCAGCCTGCCATCCTCGGGGGCGAGGCGCAGGGCATGGATGATGGTGGGGCCGTCGCCGTCGTTCTGGCGCAGCCAGAGGCCGGTCCGCGACAGGGCGAGGTCGCTCGTGCGGCCCTTGAGGACGCGGCTCTCGATCCCGTCATAGCGGCTGCGCAGCAGCGATGCGACCGGGTTGAATACGGTCACTGCGAAGATGCCGGTCGCCACCGCCACCAGGACGGCCGGCGCCAGGAACTGCCAGGCCGACACGCCGGCCGCGCGCGCGACCAGCAACTCGCTGCTACGGGTCAGCCGCCAGAACGCCAGCATGCTGCCGAACAGCATGGCGAACGGCAGGATTTCCTGCGCCAGGTAGGGCAGCTTGAATATCGACATCTGCAGCAGGATCGCGACCGTCGCCTCTGCCTTGTTCGTCGACCGGCGCAGCAGCTCCACGACATCGATGACGAAGGCGACGCCGACCATCGCCAGGAACATGCCGGCACACCAGACGGCGAACTGGCGCGCGATATAGCGGGACAGGGTGGGCGAGATGCTCATGAAACGACGGCCGCCGCCGGGTACCGACGCCCGCCGCGTCCGCGCAGCATCAGGAACAGCCCGAGCGCCATCGGCACCAGCAGGTTGAGATGCATGAGCGGCAGCATCTCAGGGGTCTTGTTGGCCAGGTTGTTGAAGGCGATGTTGCCGACCTGGACCAGGAAGGCGATGCCGATGGCGCCCATGATGCGCCAGGTCTGGCCACGGCGGTTGAACTCGCCGCCCAGCAGGCAACCCAGCGCCAGCAGCGCGTAGGCGAAGGGATAGAGCGGCGCCAGCAGGCGCTGGTGCCCCTCGATCATCAGCCGGTGGCCGTAGTAGCGGTCGGCCTGGCTGCCCGACGGGAAGAACAGCTCCGACAGGTAGCGTTCCTGCGGCTCGTTCCAGCGCGCGCCCGGCGCGTCGCGGACATCCCCCAGCTCGATGATGTAGCGGTCGAAGGCCAGGACCGACAGCCGGTGGGTCTTGCGGTCCAGCTCCTGGCGGGTGCCGTTTATCATGACGATGCGCGGGCCGGAGTCGGTCTGCGCCAGCGCCCCGCGCTCGGCGGTCAGCGTCGCCGGCCGGCCATCGACCCGCTCGTCCTGGATCATCAGGCCCGTCAGCTCGCCGGTCGCCGACTGTGCGCGGATATAGACGGTCACCTTGTCGGTGACGCTGTTGAACACGCCTTCCTGCAGCAGGACGGAAGCGAAGTTGTTGCGGATCTCGAACTGCAGGTCCTTGAACGCCCGGAACGAGGTCGGCAGGAAATAGAGGCTGAGGGCGAAGCCCACGATGCTGGCAGTGGCCGCCACCAGGAGCGCCGGGCGGGCCAGCCCCAGCTGGCTGACGCCGGTCGCGCGCAGCACCACCAGCTCGCTGTCGGTGATCAGGCGGTGATAGGTGAACAGCACCGCCGCGAAGGTCGCGATCGGCAGCACCACCTCCAGGAACCGCGGCAGCAGCAGCAGCGCCAGATAGAGGAAGGTGCCGACCGACACCCCGCGATTGACGATCAACTCGATCAGGCGCAGCGACTGCGACAGCCAAATGGCGAAGCACAGCCCAAGCGCTATGAACGCGAGGACCGTCAGGCACTGGCGATAGACGTAACGATCGATACCCAGCATGGGACGCCGATTATAGAAAGTCCGCCCGAGCCGGGCATAGAAGCAAATCTCCGGGTGCCGGCGTTGACAGGGGCGGCGGGGCGGTCTAAGCGGCCCGGTTGTTCCCCTGGTTTTTCCCATCGCTAGCCTAGCGTCCGCTGGAGACCCCCATGGAAATCCGTTTCGCCAATGCCGCCACGCCGAAGTCCGGCGCTCTCGTGCTGCCGGTCCATGAGGGGCGCGCGTTGAGCGATGCCGGCCGGGCGGTCGACGAGGCGTCGGGCGGGGCGCTGACCCGGGCCATGGAATCCAGCCGGTTCGAGGGCCGCCGCGACCAGCAGCTGGTCATCGCCGCCCCCGCCGGGCTGGCCCTGACCCGCATCGTCCTGGTCGGGCTCGGCAAGGCGGCCGAGGCGAAGGCCCAGCATTTCCAGGCCCTGGGCGGACAGGCGGTCGCGGCCCTGAACGCCGCCGGCGACCAGGAGGCGACGATCCTTCTCGACGCGGTCGAAGGGGACAAGGGCGCGTTCGCCGAAGCCGCCGCGGAGGTCGCCTTCGGCGCCCGCCTGCGCTCGTACCGGTTCGACAAGTACCGGACGACCGAGAAGGCGGACAAGAAGCCGACGCTGGTCCGGCTGACGGTGGGCGCAACGAGCGCCGCCAAGCGGGTTTACGCGGCAAAGGAAGCGGTCGCCGACGGTGTCTTTCTGACCCGCGATCTCGTCTCCGAGCCCGGCAACGTCATCTATCCCGAAACCTTAGCAGATGCTGCCAAGGCATTGAAAAAGGATGGCATTGCGGTTGAGGTGTTGGACGAGAAGGCGATTCGAAAGCTGGGCATGGGGGCGCTGCTGGGGGTGTCCCAGGGCAGCGTCCGGCCGGCCCGCGTCGTCGTCATGCAGTGGAACGGCGGTGCCAAGGGCGAGGCGCCGGTGGCCTTCGTCGGCAAGGGCGTGACGTTCGATACCGGCGGCATCTCGATCAAGGGTGCGGCCGGGATGGAGGACATGAAGTGGGACATGGCCGGCGCCGGGGTGGTGATCGGCCTGATGCGCGCGCTCGCCCGGCGCGAGGCGCCGGTGAATGCGGTCGGCGTGGTGGCGCTGGTCGAGAACATGCCGTCGGGGTCGGCCCAGCGGCCGGGCGACATCGTCACCTCCATGTCCGGCCAGACGATCGAGGTGCTGAACACCGACGCCGAGGGGCGCCTCATCCTGGCGGATGCCTGCTGGTATACCCAGGACCGCTTCAAGCCCAAGGCGATGGTGAACCTGGCGACCCTGACCGGGGCCATCATCATCGCGCTGGGCGACCATCATGCCGGCCTCTTCTCCAACGATGACGAGCTGTCGGAGCGCCTGGCCAAGGCGGGTACGGAGGTCGGCGAGCGCCTGTGGCGCCTGCCGCTCGCGGACTACTACGACAAGCAGATCGACAGCGACGCCGCCGACGTGAAGAACATCGCCGGCAATCGCGGCGCCGGCAGCATCATCGGGGCGCAGTTCATCCAGCGCTTCGTCAACAAGGTGCCGTGGGCGCATCTCGACATCGCCGGCGTCACCTGGTCGAAGAGCGACACGCCGGTCACCCCCAAGGGCGCCACGGCGTTCGGCCTGCGCCTGCTCGACCGGCTGGTGGCGGACAATTACGAGCAGAAGTGACCGAGGTCGGCTTCTATCACCTGACCCGCACCCCGCTCGAGCGTGCGCTGCCCCGGCTGCTGGAGAAGGTGGCGGGGGTCGGGCGCCGGGCGGTGGTGCTGACGGGGTCGCCGGAGCGGGCGGAGGCGTTGAACGCCCTGCTCTGGACCTATGATGCCGACAGCTTCCTGCCGCACGGGACCGTCCGCGACGGCAACGCCGATCGCCAGCCGATCTGGCTGACCGCGCTCGACGAGAATCCGAACGGAGCCACCGTCCTGGTGCTGGTCGACGGGATGGTGTCGCCGCACCTGGAAGCCTACGAGCGCTGCCTCGACCTGTTCGACGGCAACGATCCGGAGGCGGTCCTGGCGGCCCGCGACCGCTGGCGAGTGGCCAAGGAGGCAGGCCACAGCCTCACTTACTGGCAACAGACCGAGCAGGGGGGCTGGCAGTCGAAAGGCTAGCCCGCTGAATGCCCCGGGTCGAAATCCCGCAGACGATCTGCCGGCCGGGTGGATCGCCTGCGAGAACCTGTCCTCCTTTCCTCTCAACAAACAGAGACATACGCGTGAAATGAAGAGAAACGTCCTGATTGTCGGTGCGGGCGGCGTGGCCCGGGTCGTGGCGCACAAATGCGCCCAGAACAACGATGTGATCGGCGATATCCATATCGCCTCGCGCACGGTCGAAAAATGCCGCGAGATCGTCGGCAGCGTCCGCGAGAAGAAACATCTGAAGGTTCCGGGAGCCCTGGAAGCGCATGCCCTCGATGCCATGGATGTCGAGGCGACCAAGGCGTTGATCGCACGCACCGGGGCCCGGATCGTCATCAATGTCGGGTCGCCCTTCATCAACATGTCCGTGCTGCAGGCCTGCATGGAAACCGGTGCGGCCTATCTCGACACGGCGATCCATGAGGAGCCGGGGAAGATCTGCGAAACGCCGCCCTGGTACGCGAACTACGAGTGGAAGCGCCGGGAGGAATGCGAGCGGCGGGGCGTCACCGCCATACTTGGTGTCGGATTCGACCCGGGCGTGGTGAACGCCTATGCCGCGCTGGCCCGGGACGAGTATTTCGACCGCATCGATTCGATCGACATCATCGACGTGAACGCCGGCAGCCATGGCCGGTATTTCGCGACCAATTTCGATCCGGAGATCAATTTCCGCGAGTTCACCGGCCAGGTCTGGTCCTGGCAGAACAGCCGGTGGAAATCCAACCGCATGTTCGAGGTGAAGCGCACGGATGTATTGCCGGTAGCCGGCGAGCAGACGACCTACCTGTGCGGCCACGACGAGATCCACTCGCTTTCGAAGCATCTGGACGTGCCCGATATCCGCTTCTGGATGGGGTTCGGCCAGCATTACATCAACGTGTTCACCGTCCTGCAGACGCTTGGCCTCCTGTCGGAACAGCCGGTGACGACGGCCGAGGGGCAGACCGTGGTGCCGCTGAAGGTGGTGAAGGCGGTGCTGCCCGATCCGGCCTCGCTCGCGTCCGGCTACCAGGGCCAGACCTGCATCGGCGACCTTGTCAAAGGCGTGAAGGACGGCAAGGAGCGCGAGGTATTCATCTACAATGCGAGCGACCACGCCGAGTGCTTCGAGGAGGTCGGCAGCCAGGCGATCTCCTATACCGCGGGCGTGCCGCCGGTGGCGGCGGCGATGCTGGTCGCACGCGGAGACTGGGACGTCGGGCGGATGGTCAATGTGGAGGAGCTGCCGCCGCAACCCTTCCTCGGACTGCTGAACCGGATGGGGTTGCCCAGCCGTATCCGGGATGCGGAAGGCGACCGGGCCCTGTCGTTCGCCAAGATAAAGGCCAGGGAATCCACCCACGCCGTGCCGGCCCTGGTATGACCCCGACGTTGCGGTGCCGAGGGGGCATCGCTATAACCCCGCGACTTTTGCCCAAAGAAAGAGGATTTCCATGGCGCTCGAACGCACGCTGTCGATCATCAAGCCCGACGCGACCCGGCGCAATCTCACCGGCAAGATCAATGCGCGCTTCGAGGAGAAGGGCCTGCGGATCGTCGCTCAGAAGCGGCTGCAGCTGACCCGCGACGTCGCGGAGAAGTTCTATGCCGTCCACGCCGAGCGTTCGTTCTTCGGGGACCTGTGCAAGTTCATGATCTCCGGCCCGGTCGTGGTCCAGGTCCTGGAGGGCGAGAATGCCGTCGCGGCCAATCGCGACATCATGGGCGCGACCAATCCCGCCAATGCGGCCGCGGGCACCATCCGCAAGGATTTCGCCGAATCGATCGAGGCGAATTCGGTCCATGGCTCCGATTCGGCCGAGAACGCGGCGTCCGAGATCGCTTTCTTTTTCGCCCAGACCGAAATCGTCGGCTGAAGGCGACCGGCGGCGGCACCTTCCGGTACCGCCGCCGGTTCCTTCATCGGATGAAAGCGAACGCCATCAGCGCCAGGATCACGACCAGTCCGGCAGTGGCGTAGGTTGCGATACGGACGAACGTGTTCCAGACGCGGCGGTGATCGCGCTCGATCGCTTCGAATTTATTATCGGCCATCGGTATCCACCCTCGTTTCCCAAGTCGGCGGTTCTGCTAAAGAAGCAGGCGGAAATTGGCAAGCCGCATCAGGCCCGCTCGCCGGGCACGATCAGCGGCGGCGGCGCCCACCCCGGCAGATCCACCAGAACCCGCTCCTCCTCGACCCGGACCAGCCCTTCGGCGATCAGGCGCACGGCCTGGGGGTAGGCCAGGTGCTCGGCCACCAGGATGCGTGCCGCCAGGTCGTCGGCGGCATCACCCGGCAGGACCGGCACCGCCGCCTGGACGATGATCGGGCCGGCATCCATCTCGTTGCGCACGAAATGCACGGTGCAGCCGCTGATGCGGACCCCGGCGTCGAGCGCCTGCTGCTGCGGGTGGAGCCCCTTGAAGGCCGGCAGCAGGGAAGGGTGGATATTGATCATGCGGTCGCGCCAGCCATCGACGAAGCCGGCGGTGAAGAGGCGCATGAAGCCGGCCAGGCACACCAGCTCGACGCCGGCCCCTCGCAGCGCGCGGTCGATGGCGGCGTCGAATTCGGCGCGCGACGGAAAATCGCGGTGCGGGATGACCGTGGTGGCGATGCCGGCCGCCCGCGCCCGCGCGACCGCGGCGGCGGTCGCCACGTTGCTGACGACGAGCGCGATTTCGGCCGGAAAGGACGGGTCCCGGCAGGTTTCGACCAGCGCCTGGAGATTGCTGCCGCGCCCGGAAACCAGGACGCCCAGCTTCAGCCGGGCCATCGTTCCGTCATGCCGGTGACGGTGCAGCCGGGCGCACCCGTGGCCCGCCGGACGGTGGTGCCGATGCGGTGGGCAAGGATGCCGTCGGCGGCCAGCTGGTCGACGATGCGGTCCGCCTCGGCGGCGGCGACGACCGCCACCATGCCGATCCCGCAATTGAAGGTGCGGGCCATCTCCGACCCGGCGATGCCGCCCTGCCGGGCCAGCCAGTCGAAGACCGGTGGCATCGGCCAGCGCTGGCTGTCCATGGTGACGGCGATGTCGGCCGGCAGCACGCGCGGCACGTTCTCCACCAGCCCGCCGCCGGTGATGTGGGCCAGCGCCTTCACCCCGCCGCTGCGGACCGCGGCCAGGGCCGGCTTGACGTAGATCCGGGTCGGCTCCAGCAGCGCCTCGCCGATCGAGCGGCCGTCCGCGAATGGGGCGGGGTCGCTCCATCCCAACCCGGCGTCCGCGACGACGCGGCGAACCAGCGAGAAGCCGTTGGAATGGACGCCGGCCGAAGCCAGGCCAAGGACGACGTCGCCGACGGCGACGCCGGTGCCGTCCAGCGCCTGCCCGCGCTCGACCGCGCCCACGGCGAAGCCGGCCAGGTCGAAATCATCGCCCTGGTAAAGGCCCGGCATCTCGGCCGTCTCGCCGCCGACCAGCGCGCAGCCGGCGATGCGGCAGCCCTCGGCGATGCCGGCGATGATCGCCCGGCCGCGCGCGACATCCAGGCGGCCGGTGGCGAAATAGTCGAGGAACAGCAGCGGCTCGGCACCCTGCACGACGAGGTCGTTGACGCACATCGCCACCAGGTCGATGCCGATCGTCTCCAGCCGGCCGGTGTCGATGGCGATCTTCAGCTTGGTCCCGACCCCGTCGGTGGTGGTGACCAGGATCGGGTCCTTGAAGCCGGCCGCCTTGAGATCGAAGAGGGCGCCGAACCCGCCCAGCCCGGCGTCGGCCCCGGGCCGTGCGGTGGCACGGGCGAGCGGCTTGATCGCATCGACGAGCGCGTTGCCCGCGTCGATGTCGACCCCAGCGTCGCGATAGGTATGGGTGCTGATGGCGTCCTCGCCGGATTTGGGGTACAGAACGACGGCCGATGCGCCCGGACGTTCATTCCGCAGGCGCAGCCTGGCCGGCGCGCGCCGACAATACCGGATCGGAGAGCCATTGCAATGATCCGCCAGCGCCCATCTCGGGGCCTCCGCGCGATCCTGATCGCATTCCTTGCGACGATCGTATCCGTCCTGGCGGCCCCCGGCGGGGCGTCGGAGCTGTTCACCATCACCGGAAATGCCGTCGACGTGACGGCGGCGACCGCCCTCCAGGCGCGCGAGCGTGCGCTGGCGGAGGCGCAGCAGGCCGCGGCGCGCAAGTTGATGGAGCGCCTCGTCGTCCCGGCCGGCGGCACGCCGCCGCGCCTGTCGGCCAACCAGGCCGCCGGCCTGGTCCAGGACGTGGAGATCGCCGACGAGAAGGTGTCGCCGGTGCGCTACATCGCCAACGTGACGGTGCGCTTCCGCCCCGATGCGGTGCGCGGGTTCCTGCGCGACCAGGGCGTGCGCTTCGTCGAGCGCGAGGCGCAGCCGATCCTGGTCCTGCCGGTGCTGGACCTGCCCGACGGGCCGGTCCTGTTCGACGACCGCAATCGCTGGCTGCAGGCTTGGGCCGATCGCCCGGCCGACGGGCCGGTGCCGATCGTCGTCCCGCTGGGCGATCTGGGCGACATCGGCGCCTTGTCCGCGGCCCAGGCGCTGGCCGGCGACCGCGGCCGGATCGCCGCCCTTTCCCGGCGCTACGGTGCCGAGGATGTGGCGGTGGTGCGGGCGACGCCCACCGCCGGCGCGCTCGGCGTGACCGTCACCCGGATCACGGGCGATCGGTCGCCGCGCACCAGCCGTGCCAGCTACCCCGATCCCGACCAGACCATGGCCGGGCCGGTGCTGGCCACCGCCACCGCCTTGAACCGCCCGGTCGCCCCGGCCGTCGTGCCGGTGGAGGAGGGATCGACGCAGGCCTACGCGTCCACCCCCGTCACCAGCATCGAGGAATGGGTGGCGCTGCGCCGCCGCATCGCCGAGACGCCGGGGGTGGAGCGGGTCGACGTGGTCGCCCTGGCGCCCGGCCAGGCACGGATGCTGATCCGCCATCGCCTGGGCGACGAGCGGCTGCGCCAGGCCATGGGCCCGCTCGGCGTCGAGGTCGACCCGGCGCCGGCCCGCCGATCGACACCAGTCGACCAAGCCGCGCCGATCGCACAACCGACGCCGCTCGGGCAACCGACGCCGCTCGGGCAAGCCGCGCCGGTGGGGCCGGCCGTGCCCGGTGCCGCCCCCGTTCCCTTGCGCTGACGAGCCGCGCCGTTGCACCTGGCAAACATCATCACCCTGGGGCGCCTCCTGTCCGTGCCCGTGGTGGTCTGGCTTATCATCGACGGGGCCATGATGCCGGCCTTCGTGCTGTTCGTGATCGCCGGGATATCGGATGCGGTCGATGGATTTCTCGCGCGGCGCTTCAACCAGCACTCGGAGCTGGGCAGCTACCTCGACCCGCTGGCGGACAAGGCCCTGCTCGTCGGGGTCTACGTCACGCTGGGCCATGTCGGGTACCTGCCGGCCTGGCTGGTGATCCTGGTGGTGTTCCGTGATGTCCTGATCATCGGCGGGGCGATCCTGCTCTACATGTTCACCCAGTCGCTCCAGATGGCGCCGCTGGCGGTCAGCAAGGTCAACACGGCGGCCCAGATCGTGCTGGCGGCGCTGGTCCTGGGCGGCATTGGCCTCGCGATCGACGATCGCGGGGCGACCGCGGCGATGGTCTATGTGGTGGCAGCCACCACCATCCTGTCGGGGGCCGCCTACATCGCCCAGTGGAGCCGCCATGTGGCGATCGCGGGGAGCAAGAAGCGATGAGCGGACGGGGCATCGTCTGGTTCTGGGTGGGCATGGGGGTGGCGACGGCGTTCTTCCTCTATCTCGTCAGCGACATCCTGTTCCCCTTCGTGGTCGGCCTCATCGTCGCCTACCTGCTCAGCCCCATGGTCGACCGGCTGGCGCGCTATGGCGTGCCGCGCTGGCTGGGGGCGCTGCTGGTCGGCGGCGCGTTCGTCGTGCTGGCGGTGGCGGCGATGCTGGTCGTGCTGCCGCCACTGATCGACCAGACCATCGACCTGGCCGGCCGCCTGCCGGAGATCGCCGAGGCGGTCCGCGTCCGTTTCCTCATCGTCGGCGACGCCATCCGCGAGCGCCTCGGCCCGGAGGACGCGGCCAGCCTGGAGCAGATGGTGACCCAGCACCTGGGTGCCGTCGCCTCGTGGGCGGCGGGGCTGGTGGGCGGCATCCTCGGCAGCGGCCTTGCCATCTTCAACGCCCTGTCGCTGGTGTTCATCACCCCGATCGTCGGCTTCTACCTGCTGCGCGACTGGCACCACATCCTGGCCACCATTGACCTCAATATCCCGCAGACCCACGCCGCCGACATCCATACGCTGGCCATCCGCATCGACCGGCGGCTGGCCGGCTTCATCCGGGGGCAGGCGGTGGTGTGCTTCGTGCTGGGCGCCTTCTATGCCATCGGCCTGACCCTGGTCGGGCTGGATTTCGGGCTCGCCATCGGCATGTTCGCCGGACTGGTGTCGTTCATCCCCTTCGTCGGCTCGATCTCCGGGCTGGTGCTGTCGGTTTCGGTGGCCCTTTTCCAGTTCCCCGACTGGACCTCGGTCATCATCGTGGCGGCCGTCTTCCTGGCGGGCCAGGCGCTGGAGGGCAATTTCCTCACCCCCTGGCTGGTGGGCGACCGGGTCGGGCTGCACGCGGTGTGGATCATCTTCGCGCTGCTCGCGGGCGGCGCCGTCTTCGGCTTCGTCGGCCTTCTGCTGGCGGTGCCGCTGGCCGCGGTCCTGGGCGTCATCGTGCGCTTCGCGCTGGAACGCTACCGGGCAAGCACGCTCTATAGTGACCCGGATTCGCCGGCAGCGTGACCGAGCCGCGCCAGCTGCCCTTGCCGCTCGCCCATCGTCCGGCGCTGGCGGCGGCCGATTTCCTCGTGTCCGAGAGCAACCAGGGCGCGGTGGCCTGGCTCGACCGCTGGCCGGACTGGCCGGCGCCGGCGCTGGTCATCGTCGGGCCCGAGGGGGCAGGCAAGACCCACCTCGCGCGGATCTTCGCCGAGCGCGTGGGGGCGGCCTTCTTCGAGGGGCGCCGGATCGGGCTGGCGGCCCTGTCGCCCTTGGTCGAGGGAGCGCCGGCCGCGGTCGTCGTCGACGATGGCGACCAGGTGCCGGACTGGACCACGCTCTTCCACCTCTACAACATCCTGGCGGGCCGGGACGGCCACCTGCTGGTGACGGCGCGCCAGGCGCCGGCGCGCTGGCCGATCAGCCTGCCCGACCTGCGCTCGCGCCTGCTGACCGCGCCGGTCGCCGCCATCGACTCGCCCGGCGACGGGCTGCTGGCGGCGGTGCTGGCCAAGCTCTTCTCCGACCGCGGGGTCGTCGTCGACCCCGACGTGATCGGCTATCTGTCGGCGCGGATCGAGCGCTCGTTCGCGGCAGCCCAGCGCGCGGTGGCCGCGATCGACGTCCACGCGCTGGCCGCCGGGCGCCGGGTGACCTTGCCGCTGGTGCGCGCGGCATTACCCGATCTTGGCCGCGGAGCGGCATTGCCCGAACCAGGTCGTGCGGCCGATGATCGGAACTGAATCAATCTAGCGGAGGAACGAGCGATGGATTTGGGCTTGAAGGGGAAGACTGCGCTGGTCTGTGCGGCCAGCAAGGGCCTGGGCAAGGGTTGTGCGGTGTCGCTGGCGCGCGAGGGCGTCGACGTGACGATCCTCGCCCGCGGCACCGAGGCGCTGGAGGCGACCGCGGCCGAGATCCGGTCGGCGTCGGGCGTGAAGGTGACCACCGTCGCCTGCGACATCACCACGCCCGAGGGGCGCGCGAAGGCGCTGGCCGCCTGTCCGGCGCCGGATATCCTGGTGACCAATGCCGGCGGCCCGCCCCCGGGCGACTTCCGCCAGTGGGGCGAGGCCGAATGGATGTCCGCCCTCAAGGCGAACATGCTGACGCCGATCGAGCTCATCAAGGCGACCATCGACAAGATGATCCAGCGCCGCTTCGGCCGGGTCATCAACATCACCTCGGGCGCGGTGAAGATGCCGATCGACGTGCTGGGCCTGTCCAACGGCGCGCGCACCGGCCTGACCGGCTTCTGCGCCGGCCTGTCGCGCCAGGTGGCCCAGCATGGCGTCACCATCAACAACCTGCTGCCGGGCCCGTTCGACACGGACCGGCTGCGCACCAACACCCGCCTTGCCGCCGAGAAGTCGGGCAAGAGCGTGGACGAGATGTGGAACCAGCGGATGATGCAGAACCCGTCGCGCCGCTTCGGTACGGTGGCGGAATTCGGCGACGCCTGCGCCTATCTGGCCAGCGCGCAAGCCGGCTTCATCACCGGGCAGAACCTGCTGCTCGACGGCGGCCACTTCCCCGGCACGCTCTGAGCCGGTAGTCCGCCCGAGGCCCAGAACGGTCAGGCCCAGAACGGTCAGGCCCAGAACGGTCAGGCGAGGTCGCGGGGCACCACGAAGCCGACCAGGCGCCCCGCGCCCGCCGCGACCTTGCTCCAGGGCCCGGCGATCTCGATTGTCGCCAGCGCCCCCGTCGGGAACTTCGCCGACAGGCGCTGGCGCAATTCGGCATCGCCCGCCCCGGACAGGGCTTCGGCAAAGTCGTGCAGGCCCGGATTGTGGCCGATCAGCAGCGCCGATCCCGCACTGGCCGGCAACCGCCGCACGGCGGCCTGCAACGCATCCACGCCGGCCAGGTAGAGGCCGCGTTCGACCTGGACGACATGATCCCTGGCCAGGGCCGGCAGGATGGCATCCAGGGTCTCGCGGGTGCGGCGCGCGGCCGAGCAGAGGATGATTTCGGGCTGCACGGCGGCGTCCGCCAGTTCCCGCCCGATCGCCTGGGCCGCGCGACGTCCGCGCATGCTCAGCCGACGGTCGAAATCATCCTCGGTGGGGTCGTCCCAGCTCGACTTGGCGTGGCGCAGCAGCAGCAGGGTTCGGATGGCGCTCATGACTATGCCGTAGCGGCGTCGGCGAGGCGGCGCAAGGTTGCTGCTGCCGCGGCATTCCGGCGGCATCGTGCCGGTGCACCGGTGGAGGGGCTTATGCCGCCGTCACGACCAGCGCCTGCAATGGCGTTTGGAATGAACCCTCGCCGAACCGCTCCCGCAGCACGGCCGCAACCGCATCGGTCGCGCGAAGCGGCCCATCGGGGTCGCGCGCCTCGATCTCGCCGCGCAGCGGCGTGCCCTGGCAGCAGCCCATCGCGGCCTCCCATGCCGACGACGCCCCGGATTGCAGCCGCACCTCCTCGATGCGCACCGAGGTGAAGCCGGCCTCCCGCAGTTCCTGCTCGATGCGCGCCCGGTCGTGGTACCCGCAAGGGGTGCGCGCCAAGAAGTGCGGCGGGTTCGAGGCGAACAATCCCGCGACCGTGGCGTCCGCGATATGCATGAGGGGATTTGCTTCGATCCGGTCCCAGACGGTGAAGATGAAGCGGCCCTCGGGACGCAGCACGCGCCGCGCCTCGCGATAGGCCGCCTGCTTGTCGGGCATGAACATGATGCCGAAGCAGCAGGCGACGACATCGAACGAGCCCGCCGCGAACGGCAGCGCCTGGGCATCCGCCTGCTGCCATTTCGGGCCGCCCGCCGGCATCCTCTCCGCCGCCACGTCGAGCATCGCCTGGTTGAGGTCGGTGGCCAGGACGGTGCTGTGCGGCAGGGCCGCCGCGATGGCGCGGGTCACGATCCCGGTGCCGGCGGCCGTTTCGAGAATGGCCCGGTCGGCCCGGTCGAGGCGCCCGGCGATGACCTCCGCGAACGGCTGGAAGAGGATCGGACCGAGATGGCGGTCGTAGAGCTGCGGAACCGGACCTGCGAAGACCCTATCGGTTTCCATCGTGTCAGCTCCCCGGGTTGTCCTACCTCGATGCCATGTCACCCGTGCTTGTGCGACTGTAGACCCTGCCGCCGGCTGGCGCGACCGGCCGTTTGTCCGCCATGACTCTGTCATCTGCGCCGGCTACCATGGCGGCATGGCAGAGGAAGCGAGCCCACCGGAAACGGTGGCACCGAAGCGTCCGCGCAGTCAGCGCCAGCGCCCGGCCGTGCATTGCGAGCCCCCCGCCGAGGCGCGCAGCGTCAACCGCTTCATCAATCGCGAGGTGTCCTGGCTCGCCTTCAACGAGCGGGTGCTGGCGGAATCGGAGAACCTCCACCATCCGCTGCTGGAGCGCCTGCGCTACGTCTCGATCTCGGCCAGCAATCTCGACGAATTCTACATGGTCCGCGTCGCCGGGCTGAAGGGCCAGATGCTGGCCGGGGTGGAGACGCCGAGCCAGGACGGCCTGACGCCGGCGCAGCAGCTGGTCGAGATCACCAAGCGCACGCTCGGCCTGATGGCGGGACAGCAGGAACGTTATCGCGTGCTGCGGCAGGAACTGCGGGCGGCCGGGGTGTCGGTGGTCGATCCGGGCGAGCTGTCGGCGGACGACCGCGCCTTCCTCGAGGCGCGCTTCCTCCAGGAGACCTTTCCGGTCCTGACCCCGCTTGCCATCGACCCGGCACATCCGTTCCCGTTCATCCCCAATCTCGGCATCGGGCTGGTGCTGGAGCTGCGTCGCCGGCTCGACCAGGAGCGCATGCAGGCGATCATCCTGCTGCCGCAGCAACTCGGCCGCTTCGTGCGCCTGCCCGGAGCGGGTATCCGCTTCCTGGCGATGGAGCATTCCATCGGCCTCTTCCTCGATCACCTCTTCCCCGGCTTCGACGTGCTCGGGCGTGGCGCCTTCCGGGTGCTGCGCGACAGCGAGGTCGAGATCGAGGAGGAGGCGGAGGACCTGGTCCGCCTCTATGAATCCGCCCTCAAGCGGCGCAAGCGCGGGCATGTCATCCGCCTCGGCGTCACCGACGATACCCCGGCCGAGCTCCGCACCTTCCTGATCGAGGAACTGGGCGTCGTCGGCGGTGACGTGTTCGAGGTGGATGGGCTGGTCGGCCTGGTCGACATCAAGCAGATCATCACGGACGAACGGCCGGACCTGAAGTTCCAGCCGTACAATCCACGCTTCCCGGAGCGCATCCGCGATTTCGGCGGCGACTGCTTCGCCGCCATTCGGTCCAAGGACATCCTGGTCCACCATCCCTATGAGAGCTTCGACGTGGTGGTGCAGTTCGTGCGCCAGGCCGCGGCCGACCCCGCGGTGGTCTCGATCAAGCAGACGCTCTATCGCACCAGCGACGATTCGCCGATCGTCCGGGCGTTGATCGAGGCGGCCGAGGCGGGGAAGTCGGTGGCGGCCCTGGTCGAGCTGAAGGCGCGTTTCGACGAAGAGAAGAACATCCGCTGGGCCCGCCACCTGGAACGGGCCGGGGTGCAGGTGGTCTACGGGTTCTTCGACCTGAAGACGCACGCGAAGATCTCGCTGGTCGCGCGGCGCGAAGGGGCTGGCCTGCGCAGCTACGTCCATTTCGGCACCGGCAACTATCACCCGGTGACCGCCAAGATCTATACCGACCTCTCCTTCTTCACGACCGATCCGGCGCTGTGCAACGACGCCGCCAAGTTCTTCAACTACATGACCGGCTATGCCGTGCCGGAAGGGCTGGAGAAGCTGGCGATCGCGCCCATCTCGCTGCGCTCCACGCTGGTGTCGCTGATCCAGGACGAGATCGAGCACGCCAAGGCCGGTCGGCCGGCGTCAATCTGGGCCAAGATGAACGCGCTGGTCGACCCCGACATCATCGATTGCCTCTATCGGGCCTCGCAGGCCGGTGTGCGCATCGACCTCGTGGTCCGCGGCATCTGCTGCCTCCGGCCGGGGGTGGCGGGCCTGTCCGAGAACATCCGGGTGAAAAGCATCATCGGCCGCTTCCTCGAACATGCGCGGATCGTGTGCTTCGGCGGCGGCAACGAGATGCCGTCACCGTCGGCCAAGGTGTTCATCTCGTCGGCCGACTGGATGCCGCGCAACCTGGGATATCGGCTGGAGGCGCTGGTGCCGATCGAGAACCCGACCGTCCACCGGCAGGTCCTGGACCAGATCATGGTCACCAACTTCAAGGACCGGGCGCAAAGCTGGACGTTGGGGGAGGATGGCGAGTATGTCCGGGTATCGCCCAACGGTGACGGATTCTCCGCCCATGCCTATTTCATGACCAACCCCAGTCTCTCCGGCCGTGGCAGCGCATTGAAGCAGGCGCGCGCGCAATCGAAGCTCGTCCTCAACGGTGATTGAGCACCAGCCGCCCTTTTCCGTCTCGCACGGCGGCTCGCCGGATGCGCGGGTGGGGGTCATCGACGTCGGGTCCAACTCGGTCCGGCTCGTCGTCTTCGACGGGTTGAAGCGCTCGCCGCTGGCGCTCTTCAACGAGAAGGTGATGTGCGGCCTCGGCCGCGGGCTGGAACGCACCCGCCGCCTGCATCCGGAAGGGACGCTCCAGGCCCTGGAGAATCTGCGCCGCTTCGTCCGCCTGGCCCAGCTGATGGACGTGGGGCGGCTGGACGTGCTGGCGACGTCGGCGGTGCGCGAGGCCCTCGACGGCCCCTCGTTCGTCGCCACCGTGGAGCGGCAATGCGGCGTCCGGGTCAACGTCATTTCCGGCTTCGAGGAGGCCGCCCTTTCCGCCAACGGGGTACTGAGCGGGATTCCCGACGCCGACGGGGTGATGGCCGACCTGGGCGGCGGCAGCGTGGAGCTGGTGCCGCTCCAGGGCGGCGGTGCGGGCGAGGGGGTGAGCCTGCCATTGGGCCCGCTGCGCCTTGCCGACCTGGCCGCCGACAACCCGAAGAAGACCCGCGAGCTGATCGAAGGCAGCCTGGCCGGCGTGCGCTGGCTGCCCGACCGGCGCGGGCGCGATCTCTTCCTGGTCGGCGGCGCGTGGCGCGCGCTGGCGCGCATCCACATGGAGCGGGCGGGCTATCCGCTGCACGTCATCCACCAGTACGCCCTCGACCGCGCCGTGGCGGACGGGTTCCTGCGCGAGCTGGCCAAGCTGGGGCGCAAGGGGCTGGACCGGCTGAACGGCATTTCCCGCCGGCGGCTCGACGCCGTCCCCCATGCCTCGATGGTGCTGGCGCGCATCCTCGACGTCATGACGCCGGCACGGATCGTCTTCTCCGCCACCGGGCTGCGCGAAGGCCATCTCTTCGCCTCGCTCGACCCGCACGAGCGCGCCGGCGACCCGCTGCTGGCCGCCTGCCGCGCGATGGCGGCGCGCGGGCGGCGGTTCGGTGCCGGCGGCGACCAGTTGCTGGAATGGACGGATGGGGTGTTCGCGGCCGACCCACCGGCGCTGCGGCGGCTGCGTCATGCGGCCGCACTCCTGTCGGACAGCGCCTGGGCCGAGCATCCCGACTATCGCGCCGAGCAGGCGTTCCTCGGCGCGCTCCGCCTGCCGCATGGGGGTATCGACCATCGCGGCCGGGTGCTGCTCGCCAGCATGCTGCATTCCCGCTATGGCGCGCAGCCGGGGGCGCCGGTCGTCGCGCCCTACGGCCGGCTGGTGGGCGAAGGTGAGCGGCTATGGTCCCATGCCGTCGGGCTGGCGCTGCGGGTCGCCTATACCGTGTCCGGCGGGTCGCCGGTGGCGCTGGCCCGGATGCGGCTGGAGCAGGGGCCGGGCGGCATCCGCCTCGTCCTGCCGCGCGCCGACGAGGTCATGGTGGGCGAGGCGGTGCGCCGCCGTCTGGACGCCCTCGGCCGCACCCTGGGCGTTCCGGCGATGGTGGTGTTCTCGGACTGAACCTGGCCGACCCGGCGCTACGAATCCCCGTCCAGGGTCACCACCGCGATCGATTTGCCGTGGGCGGTGAGGCCGAGCTTGCCGTGCTTCAGGGCCAACGCATGCTGCCCGAAGACCTCGCGGCGCCAGCCCTCCATGGCCGGCACCACGGCGTCGTCCGATGCGGCGATGCGCTCCAGGTCGTCGGCCGAGGCGACCAGCTTCTGGGCCACGTCGTGCTCCTCGCACTTCATCTTCAGGAGGACGCGCAGGAGGTCGCCGAGCGGGCCCAGGCCGGGCGGCATGTCCTGGCGCGGCGGCGGCTTGGGCAGGTCCGCGTCCGGCAGCATCAGGCCGCGATTGACGGCTTCCAGTATCTCCGCGCCGAAGCGGCCCTCCGCCAGGCCCCGGCCGAGGCCGCGGGTGCGCGCCAGGTCGTCGACCGAGGCCGGGTTGTGGGCGGCGATCTCCAGCACCGCCTCGTCGCGCAGGATGCGCCCGCGCGGCATGTCCTTGTCCTGGGCGGTGCGCTCGCGCCACGCGGCGACCTCCATCAGGACCGCCAGGAAACGGCCGCTGCCGCCCCGGATCTTGAACCGCCGCCACGCCTCGGCCGGCTCCAGGCGATAGGTGCCGGGCTCCACCAGGACGTTCATCTCTTCGTCCAGCCACTCGCCGCGGCCGGATTTCTCCAGCCGGCGGCGGAGCTTCTCGTAGGTCGGGCGCAGGTGGGTCACGTCCGACAGCGCATAGGTCAGCTGCCGCGTCGTCAGCGGCCGCTGTGCCCAGTCGGTGAAGCGCGAGGACTTGTCGATGCGGGCGCCGGCCAGCTTGGTGGCGAGGTTCTCATAGGAAACCGCCTCGCCGAAGCCGCACACCATGGCGGCGACCTGGGTGTCGAACAGCGGCTCCGGGATGCGGCCGGTCATGTGGAAGAAGATCTCGATGTCCTGCCGCGCGGCATGGAACACCTTCACGATCCGCTCGTCGTACATGAGGTCGAGGAGGGGGGCCAGGTCGATGCCGGGGGCCAGCGGGTCGATCGCGGCGGCCTCCTCCGGCCCCGCCACCTGCACCAGGCAGAGTTGCGGCCAGTAGGTCTTGTCGCGCATGAATTCCGTGTCGACGGCGATGTAGTCGACACCCGCCTGGCGCTGGCAGAAGGCGGCGAGGGATGCGGAGTCGGCGATGAGTGTCATTCGGCCTCAGATAGCGCCCGTGGCCGCGGAAGGCAAAGGCGAGTGGTGTCACTGCCGCCTCCGATGGTAAGAGGGGGCCGGGGCCCGACATTAGGCGCCGGCCGGGATGCGGTCGAGCGATGCTTTCGGTTGCGCCATCGGTCTCCTTGACACCGGCGGGGGCGCTATGCGCTTTTCGCCCGCTCGCTTTCCGCTCCAATTCGACGGTTTCCACGATGCATGCCTATCGCACCCACACCTGCGGACAGCTTCGCGCCGCCGACGTCGGCAGCGATGCCCGACTGTCCGGCTGGGTCCATCGCAAGCGCGACCACGGACAGCTCGTCTTCATCGACCTGCGCGACCATTACGGCATCACCCAGTGCGTGGTCGATATCTCCAGCGGGCTGTTCGCGGATGTCGACGCCCTGAAGGTGGAGAGCGTGGTGACGGTCACCGGCCGCGTGGTGGCGCGCTCGGCCGAGACGGTGAACACCCGGCTCGACACCGGTGCGATCGAGCTGCAGATCGGCGCCATCACCGTGCAGTCGACCGCCGACACGCTGCCGATGCCGGTCAATGCCGACGCCGACTATCCGGAGGATATCCGGCTGCGCTACCGCTTCCTCGACCTGCGGCGCGAGGCGGTGCATCGCAACATCATGCTGCGCTCGCAGGTCATCGCCAGCATCCGCCGGCGGATGATCGAGTCCGGCTTCGCCGAGTTCCAGACCCCGATCCTGACCTCCAGCTCGCCGGAGGGCGCGCGCGACTTCCTGGTGCCGAGCCGCATCCATCCGGGACAGTTCTACGCCCTGCCGCAGGCGCCGCAGCAGTTCAAGCAGCTCCTGATGGTGGCGGGCTTCGACCGCTATTTCCAGATCGCGCCCTGCTTCCGCGACGAGGACAGCCGCGCCGACCGCTCGCCGGGCGAGTTCTACCAGCTTGATTTCGAGATGTCGTTCGTGACCCAGGAGGACGTCTTCAACACCATCGAGCCGGTGCTGTCCGGGGTGTTCGACGAGTTCTCCGCCGGGCGCACGGTGACGCCGCCGCCGTTCCCGCGCATCCCCTTCGACGAGGCGATGCTGAAATACGGCTCCGACAAGCCGGACCTGCGCAACCCGCTCATCATCCACGACGTCACCGCCATCTTCGAGCAGTCGGAGTTCCAGGTCTTCGTGAAGATCGCCCGGTCGGGCGGCGTCGTCCGGGCCATCCGGGCACCGGCGGCGGCGGCCCGCCCGCGCAGCTTCTTCGACAAGCTGAACGACTGGGCGCGCGGCGAGGGTGCGCCCGGGCTCGGCTACATCGTCCTGGCCGATGGCGACGCCAAGGGCCCGATCGCCAAGTTCCTGTCGGCCGACCGGGTGGCCGAGATCCGGGCCGCGACCGGCGCCGTCGACGGCGATGCGGTCTTCTTCGTGGCCGACAAGAAGCTGCCGGCATCGAAGCTCGCGGGGGCCGCCCGCAACCGCATCGGGCAGGAGCTGGGCCTCTACGAGGAGGGCTCGTTCCGGTTCTGCTGGATCACGGACTTCCCGATGTTCGAGATGGACGAGAAGACCGGCCAGATCGTCTTCTCGCACAACCCCTTCTCGATGCCGCAGGGCGAGCTCGAGGCGCTGGAGACGATGGACCCGCTGGAGATCAAGGCGTTCCAGTACGACATCGTCTGCAACGGGGTGGAGCTGTCGAGCGGCGCCATCCGCAACCACAAGCCCGAGATCATGTACAAGGCGTTCGCGATCGCCGGCTATTCGCGCGAAGAGGTCGAGGAGCGCTTCGGCGGCATGCTGAACGCGTTCAAGTTCGGCGCTCCGCCCCATGGCGGCTCGGCGCCGGGCATCGACCGCATCGTCATGCTGCTGGCCAACGAGCCGAACATCCGCGAGATCATCGCCTTCCCGCTGAACCAGCAGGCCCAGGACCTGCTGATGCAGGCGCCCTCGCCGGTGCCGCCGGAGCGCCTGAAGGAGCTGCACATCCGGCCGGACCTGCCGCCACCGGTCCGGAAAGGCTGACTCCGCCATCGAGGGTGACGAAGAGGTGACATCCAACTAGGATTGCGGGAAGAGGCGGTAACTCCATCCAAAGAGGTGGGACCGATCGGGGGGCGGTACCAGATGGCGCGCAAGCCGGCGAACATCACCTATGGGGTGGACGACCGCCCGCCGATCGCCATCGCACTGCTCCTCGCTTTCCAGCACACCGTCCTCATCCTGATGTTCGTCGCCTACCCGCTGGTGGTGGCGTCCGCCGCCGGCTTCTCGCCCGAGGCGACGCGGAGTTTCGTGACGGCGACCATCCTCGCCATGGGCATCGGCACCATCCTGCAATGCTGGCAGGGATATGGCAGCGGCTATCTGCTGATCCACAACCCCAACCCGATCCACCTGCCGGTCCTGATCCAGGCGGGGGCAACCGGCGGGGCGGCCCTCATCGCCACCCTGTGCCTGGTCAGCGGCGCGGTCCAGGCCAGCATGGGCCGGGTCCTGCGGCCGCTTCGCCGCCTGCTCCCGGCAGAGGTCTGCGGCGTCACGGTGACGATGCTGGGCGTGTCCTTGATCCTGCCCGGCCTCGACCGGGCGCTGGAGCTGTCCGCCGACCGGGCGGAGTTCCACTCCGACAGCCTGCTGATCGCGGCGACGGCGCTGGTCCTGATGCTGTCGGTCGCGATCTTCGCCCGCGGGATCCTGCGCCTCTTCTCGCTGCCGATCGGGATCGGCGTCGGCTGGATCCTCGCGGCCGTCACCGGCTACTACTCGGAGGTGGCTGCGGCCTCGGTCGCGGCCCTGCCATGGATCGACCTGCCGTTCCATCTGCCGACCTTCGCATTCGACGCGACCTACATCCCGGCGATCGTGCTCGGCGCCTTCATCGCCTCGATCGACACGCTGGGCCTGATGATCTCCATGCAGCGGATGAACGATGCCGACTGGCGGCGGGTCGACCTGCGGCGCTCCGCCCGCGGCATGAAGGCCGACGGCACCAGCTGCGCGATCAGCGGCGTGCTGGGCGGCATGCCGACCCACATCTCGTCGTCGAACGTCGGGCTGGCCTTTGCGACCGGCGCCACCGCGCGGCGGATCGGCATCCTTGCGGGCTGCCTGATGGTGCTGGCCGCGCTGTGCCCACGGGTGGCGGCGGCGGCGACGATGGTGCCCCGCCCGGTGCTGGGTGCGGTCATCCTCTATTCCGCCGCCTACCTCATCACGTCGGGCATGGAGCTGATCCTGTCCCGCCGCCTCAGCGAGCGCCGGGTCTTCATGGTCGGGCTGTCGATCATCGCCGGCATCGCGCTGCTGGTCGTGCCGCTGATCTTCCGCGGCGTCCCGCCGCTCCTGGAGCCGTTCGTCACCTCGCCCCTGTCCCTCTCGGCGATCGTCGCCCTGTCGCTCAACCTCGTCTTCCAGATCGGCATCAGCCGGCGGGCGCTCTTGCCGGTACCGGCCGGTGCCGACGCATTCCTGGTCGTCCACGACTTCCTCGACCGGCAGGGGGAGCTATGGGGCGCACGGCGCGACGTGATCGTGGCGGCGTCGCGGACGACCGCCCTGGCCGTGGAGGCGGTCGTCGAATCCGGCCTGGCACGCGACCAGGTGCAGCTCGACGTCCAGTTCGACGAGACGCACCTGGACATCGCGATCGTCTATACCGGCGCGGCGCTGGAACGGCCCACCTCGCAGCCGTCCCCGGAGGCGCTGCTGGGGGACGAGCGCGAGGTCGCGGGCTATGTCGGCTGGACGCTGAGCCAGCTCTCGGACTCGCTGCAGCTCAAGACGGAAGGCGAGCGGCAGACGGTCGCGATGCGGTTCGAGCACTGACCCGGCATCACAGCCAGGCCGGGTCGGTCTCCAGGACGCTTGCGTCCATCCCTTCGACCAGCTTCGCCCAGTGGGCCGTCTTCGGCAGCTCCCAGCGGAAGAACCAGCGGCAGGCGGCGAGCTTGCCGCGATAGAAGCCGCGCTCGGCCTCGGGCGCTGCGGCCGCGCCGCGTTCGGCGACGCGGGCCATGTCCAGCCATAGCCAGGCCACCACCACATGGCCCAGCAGGTCGAGATAGACCGACGCGTTGGCCAGCCCCTCGCGGGCACGGCCGGCGGCGATGGCGTCCTGCACCGACCGGGCGGCCCGCAACGCGGCCGCAAGCGCATCCTCGAGGGCAGCACCCAGCGGCGCCAGGGTGGTGGCCGCCGCGATGGTCCCGCGGATGCGCGCCGCCAGCTCCGCCAGCAGCGCGCCATCCTCCATCGTCACCTTGCGGCCCAGCAGGTCGAGCGCCTGGATGCCGTTGGTGCCCTCATGGATCGGGTTCAGGCGGTTGTCGCGATAGAACTGCTCGACCGGGTACTCGCGGGTGTAGCCGTAGCCGCCATGGACCTGGATCGCGAGCTTGTTCGCCTCCAGGCACCATTCCGCCGGCCAGGCCTTCACGATCGGGGTCAACACCTCCAGCAGGCGACGGGCGCTGGCGCGCCGGCCGGCCTCGGGGTGGCTGCGGCCGTCGTCGACCAGACGCGCGGCATAGAGGCAGAGCGCCAACCCGCCCTCGGCATAGGCCTTCTGCGCCAGCAGCATGCGCCGCACATCGGCGTGCTCGATGATCGGCACCTGCGGGCGCAGGGCGTCCTTGGCGTCGACCGGGCGGCCCTGCGGGCGCTCGCGGGCATAGGCAAGTGCGTGCAGGTAACCGGTGCAGCCCAGCATGGCCGCCCCCAGCCCGACGCCGATCCGGGCCTCGTTCATCATGGTGAACATCTGCGGCAGGCCGCGCCCCGCCTCGCCGACCAGCTCGCCGACGCAGGCGCCATTCTCGCCGAAATTCAGCATCGTCGAGGTGGTGCCGCGCCAGCCCATCTTGTGGATGAGCCCGGCCAGCGCAACGTCGTTGCGGGCGCCGGGCGCCCCGTCGTCGCCGACCGCATATTTGGCCACCAGCATCAGGGACAGGCCCTTCGGTCCGGGCGGCGCACCGGCGATGCGGCACAGCACGAGATGGATGATGTTGCCGGCCAGCTCATGGTCGCCGCCGGAGATGAAGACCTTGGTGCCGCGGACCCGCCAGGTGCCGTCCGATGCCGGGGTCGCCGTCGTGCGCACGTCGCCCAGGGACGAGCCCGCCTGCGGCTCGGTCAGGGCCATGGTGCCGAAGAAGCGGCCGGACCGCATCGCCGGCAGGTAACGCCGCTTCTGGTCGTCGCTGCCGAAGGCCTGGATCAGGTTGGCGGCGGCGATGGTCAGGAGCGGGTAGGAGGCGGTCGCGATGTTGGCCGCGTCGAAGATGCCGAAGCAGGCCTGCGCCACCGAGTGGGGCAGGGCCATGCCGCCCTCCTCGGGCGCCGCCTCCATGGCGAAGAAGCCGGCCGCGGCGAAGGCATCGAGCGCCGCCTTCGCCTCCGGTACGACGACGACCCGGCCGTTCTCGATGCGCGGTTCTTCGAGATCGCCCTTGCGGTTGTGCGGGGCGAAGTGCCGCCCGGCGATCGCGGTCGCGGTGTCGAGCGCGGCAGCGAAGGTCTCCTGCCCATGGTCGGAGAAGGTGGGCCGCCCCGCCAGTGCCGCACTATCCAGCCATTCGAACAGCAGGAAGTCGAGATCGCGGCGGTTGACGAGCTTGGACAAGGGGGGCGCTCAGGGGCTGGGTAAGCTCATGGTTCGTCAGGCTCACCATGAGGGCGGGCGCACCGGCTTCTCCTCATGGTGAGCTTGTCGAACCATGAAATCTCTTCGGCGCCTAGCGTCATCCCGCCTGGAAGCGCGCCAGGTGGTGGTCGCTGTCGCCGAAGGTCTGCTCGATCGCCGTCAGCCGCTTGAAGTAGTGGCCGATCTGCATCTCCTCGGTCATGCCCATGCCGCCATGGAGCTGGACCGCGGTCTGGCCGACGATGCGCCCGCTCTTGCCGATCTGCACCTTGGCGGCCGACACCGCCCGTCGCCGCGCCGCGGCATCGGGGTCGTCGCAATGGACGCTGGCGACGATCGCCATCGAGCGCGACTGCTCCAGCTCGATGAACATGTCGACCAGCGCGTGCTGGAGCGCCTGGAAGTTGCCGATCTTGGTGCCGAACTGCTCGCGCGTGTTGAGGTAGTCGCGGGTGCTGTCGAACACCGCCTGCATGCAGCCGACGGCCTCCGCGCAGACGGCGGCGGTCGCGATGTCGACCGCGTGCTCGATGATGGGCAGGGCGCCGCCATCGCGACCCAGCATGGCGCTGCGGGCGACGGCGACCCCGTCCAGCATCACCTCGGCCGCGCGCTGGCCGTCGATCGTCGGATAGGGGCGGAGCGACAGGCCGGGCGCATCGCTGTCGACCAGGAAGAGCGAGATGCCGGCCGGCGTGCGGGCGGAGACGATGAAGGTGGTGGCCGCCGGCGCGCCGAAGACGACGCTCTTGGTGCCGTCGATGGTGAAGCCGTCGCCCGCAGGGGTGGCCTTCACCTCGACATGGCCGAGGTCGTGGCGGGCGCGCCGTTCGCCATGGGCGAATGCCAGGATGCGCTCGCCGTCGATCACCTCCGGCAGCAGGGCGGCGCGCTGTGCCGGGCTGGCGGCCAGCTTCAGCAGGCTGCCGCACAGCACCACGGTCGGCAGGAACGGCTCCACCACCAGTCCCCGGCCGAATGCCTCCATGACGACCAGCGTGTCGACCCCGTCGCCGCCGATGCCGCCCTCATCCTCGGCGAAGGGCAGGCCCAGCAGCCCGAGCTCGGCGAAGGTCCGCCAGTGCGCGCGGCTGAAGCCCTCGTCGGAGGCGACGATCCGGCGCCGCGCATCGAAGGCGTATTCGTCCTGGACGAAGCGCTCGATCGAGTCCTTGAGAAGCTGCTGCTGCTCGGTCAGTCCGAAGTCCATGGATCAGGCCCTGAGAAGGATCTTGGAGACGATATTCTTCTGGATCTCGTTCGACCCGCCATAGATCGAGGTCTTGCGCCAGTTGAGGTAGTGCGGGGTGAAGGCGGCGGCGCCCTCCGGGCCGATCGATTCCACGTTCGATCCCCCCTCCAGCGCCTCCGGCAGGAAGGGCAGGGCGTAGGGCCCCGCCGCCTCGACGAACAGCTCGGTGATCGCCTGCTGGATCTCGGTCCCGCGGACCTTGAGGATGGATGGCTCCGGCCCCGGCACGACGCCCTTGGTCTCGTTCGCCAGCGCCCGCAGGTTGGTGTATTCCAGCGCCATCAGCTCGACCTCCAGCCGGGCGATCTTGTCGCGGAAGGGCGGATGCTCGAGCAGGGGCTTGCCGCCGATCGTCTCCTCGGTCGCGACCCGGCGCAGCTTCTCCAGCATCTTCTTGGAGTAGGCGATGCCGGCAATGCCGGAGCGCTCGTAGCCGAGCAGGTACTTGGCGCAGGTCCAGCCCTTGTTCTCCTCGCCGACCAGGTTCTCGACCGGCACCTCGACCTCGTCCAGGAACACGTCGTTGATCTCGGCCGAGCCGTCGATGGTGCGGATCGGGCGCACCGTCACGCCCTTGCTGCGCATGTCCATCAGGATGAAGGAGATGCCTTCCTGCTTCTTGGCGGCCGGGTCGGTGCGGACCAGCACGAACATCCAGTCGGCATATTGCGCAAGCGTGGTCCAGGTCTTCTGGCCGGTGACCACATAGTGGTCGCCCTTGCGCTCGGCGCGGGTCTTGAGGCCGGCGAGGTCGGAGCCGGCACCCGGTTCGGAATAGCCCTGGCACCACCATTCGTCGCTGGCGATGATCTTCGGCAGGAAGCGCTCCTTCTGCGCCTGGCTGCCGAACTGGATGAGGACGGGGGCCAGCATCTTGGTGCCGAAGGGCATCGTGCGCGGGCAGTTCCCGAAATTCAGCTCCTCGTCGAAGATGTGCTTCTGCACCGGCGACCAGTCGCAGCCGCCCCATTCCTTGGGCCAATGCGGCGCCATCCAGCCGCGGCCGTGCAGCAGCTTCTGCCAGGTGACGTAGTCGTCCTTGGACAGGTGCTGCTGGGACGCGACCTTGGATTGGATATGGGCGGGCAGGTTGTCGCGGATGAAGGTCCGGACCTCGTCGCGGAACGCGAGGTCATCGGCGCTGTAGCGCAGGTCCATGGGCGCCCTCCCGAGGTTTGGCGACTGGCGAGGTTTGGCGACTGG
>CAZQOA010000013.1:54192-73676 GCA_964594715.1 uncultured Rhizobiaceae bacterium
CGAGGTTTGGCGACTGGCGAGGTTTGGCGACTGGTGTCGGTCGGCCGGAAGCTAGAGGGGCATGGGCGGGTTGGCAAGCAAGCGCGCCGCCAGCCATTCCGCCACCAAGGCGGCCACCACGTCGCCGTTGCGGTCCATCATCGGCAGGTGCGAATTGCCGTGGATGCCGCGTGCCGGCAGGTCGATGACCTCGACCCTGCCGCCGGCCTGGCGCAGCGCCGCCGCATAGGCGTCGAACGCCGCGCGATAGCGTTGCCACAGTGGGTTGACGGCGAAGAAGTCGCCCCACACCACCAGATGCGGCACCCGGGCGGCCTGGGCCAGGTCGACCGTCGCCGGGTCGGGGGCGCCGGACGGCTCCAGCAGGACCAGGGCCTGCACCCGCTGCGGCCCGTCGCGCGCGGCTGCCAGTGCGAAGCCGCAGCCCTGGCTGTGGGCGACGATCTGGGCGGGCCCGAGCCGGTCCAGCAGGGCGGCATAGGCGGCGATGGTGGCGGGCTCGTTGCCCGGCCAGCGCGGCACGACCTGGCGTGCCAGGGCGTCGAACGCGGGCAAGGGGAACTGCTGGCCGGGAAAGGCGCGCCGGGCCGCGAACCCATCCGGGGGGCCGATGCGGAAGGTCTCCCACATCTCCTGCAGCGGGCGCAGCACGGGCTCGCCCGGCATCACGCCCGGATAGGGGAACCAGGAGGCGCGCCCGCGCTCGGCTGCATCGCAGAGATAGACGTCGTGGCCCGCGCGCAGGAAGAAATCCTGCCATCCCGGCCGGCCGTCGGGCGTGTCCTCCCAGGTGGCCCCGGTCATGCCGCCGCCGTGCCAGAAGAGCAGCGGCAGCGGCGAGGCGGGCCGGGCGAGGCGGATATACTGGACGTACATCTGGCCCGCCACATAGTCGCCGTTCGGGTCGAACGGGCGGGCCGGCCCGCCCGGCGCGAAGGCGGCGAGCCGGGTCGGCGCCCCCGCCACCTGGACCGGGCGGCCGCCGACATGGAATCCGCCGATGGCCTCGACCGCGATGGGCTCGCTCATGGCAGGGACGGAACGCTGCCCGTATAGTCCGGGCGCAAGAGAGGGGAAGCGTCCATGTTCGATCTTTCCGGCAAGGTGGTCATCGTCACGGGGTCGAGCCGCGGCATCGGGCGCGCGGCCGTGGAGCAGCTCGCCCGGGCGGGCGCCAAGGTGGTGGTGTCGAGCCGCAAGGTGGCGGCGATCGAGCCGGTGGCAGCGGCGATCCGCGACGCCGGCGGCGAGGCGGTGGCGATCGCCTGCAATGTCGGGCGCGAGAGCGAGCTCCGCCATCTGGTCGACGAGACGCGCCGCGTCTTCGGTCGCATCGACGTCGTCGTCGGCAACGCCGCGGTCAATCCGTATTTCGGCCCGCTGGGCGAACTGCCGCGCGAGGCGTTCGACAAGATCATGTCGACCAACGTCTGGAGCAACCTCCTCCTGGCGCGCCTGGTGATGCCCGAGATGGCGGAGCGGCGCGACGGCGCGATCATCATCGTCTCCAGCATCGCCGGCCTCAAGGGGACCAGCTCGCTCGGCGCCTATGCGATCTCCAAGGCGGCCGACTTCCAGCTCGCGCGCAACCTCGCGGTCGAATGGGGACGGCACAATATCCGCGTCAACTGTATCGCGCCCGGCCTGGTGCGGACCGATTTCGCGCGGGCCCTTTGGGAGGACGAGAAGATGCTGTCCGGCAATCTGCGGCAGTGCCCGCTCGGCCGCATCGGCGAGGTCGAGGATATCGCCGGCGCGGTGGTGTTCCTGGCCTCGGATGCGGCCCGCTTCATGACCGGGCAGGTGATGGTGATCGACGGCGGCGTCACCATCGGCCAAACCAACTGACGGATCGCGGGCCAACGGACGGCCAGACCAACTGGGGGATCACGGAATCGTGTCGCAATTCGGCGTGGGTGCCGACACACTCCTGCGCCTCGCCGTGGCGCTCGGAATTGGACTGCTGATCGGGCTGGAGCGAGGCTGGAGCAAGCGCGGCCGTGAGGAGGGCAGCCGGGTCGCCGGCTGGCGAACCTTCGGTGTCGTCGGCCTGATGGGTGGGGTGCTGTCGATCGCAGGCGCGGCGCATGGCGGCATCCTCCCCGCCGCCGGCCTGGCCGCGGTCGCGCTGTTCCTGGCGCTCGGATACCTGCGCCAGACCCAGCCGGACAGCGGCCTCGGCATCACCACCGAGATCGCGGCCCTGGTCACCTTCGGCCTCGGCCTGCTGGCTGGCCATGGCGACCTCGCGGTGGCGGCGTCGGCGGCCATCGTCCTGGCCATGGTCCTCAACTTCAAGCCCGAGATGCATGCCCTGCTGCAGCGGATCGAGCGCCACGAGCTTCAGGCGACGCTGCGGCTGCTGTTGATCTCGGTCGTGTTCCTGTCGCTGCTGCCGGACCGCGGCTTTGGCCCATGGGAGGGGATCAACCCGTACCGGATCTGGTGGATGGTCGTGGTGATCGCCGCCATCGGCTATGTCGGCTATTTCGCCATCCGGATCATCGGGCCGGCCGCGGGCATGGCGGTGACCGCGCTCCTGGGCGCGCTCGTCTCCTCGACCGCGGTGACCATCAGCCTGTCGCAGGAAGCCCGCAAGGAGCCGGGACGCCGCTTCATCCTGGCGGCCGGGATCGGGCTCGCGTCCTCCGTCATGCTGGTGCGGTTGACGATCATCGTCACCATCGTCGCGCCGACCCTGCTGCCCTCCCTGGCCTCGGCATTGCTGCCGGCGGCCTTGGCGGGCGCCGGGGTCGCCGCCCTCCAGCTAGGCCGGACCGCGGAGGATCGCGCGCCGGCGCCGACGGCACGCCGTGACCCGCTCGACCTCGGCGGGGCGATGGCCATGGGGGTCCTTTTCGTGGTGGCCGCCTTCCTCGTCCAGGCGGTCCAGCACCAGGTCGGCTCGACCGGCCTTTATCCGCTGGCGGTGCTGTCGGGGCTGTTCGACGTCGACGCGATCAGCATCTCGCTGGCGGGCGGCGTCGTGGGTGGCTCGGTCGATGCCCAGGTGGCCGTGGCCGCGATCCTGATCGCCGCACTGGTCAACACGCTGCTGAAGCCGGCCATCGCGGGTTCCGTCGGAGGTCCGGGCCTGGCCCTGGCGCTGCTGCTGCCGATCGGCGCGGCGATCGCCGCGGGCGCGGCCGGCTGGTTGCTGTCGGAATCGAGCCTGATGCCCTGGCTGGGTTCGGGAGCGCCGGCCTGACGGAGCGCGAAGGTGCTACCGCGCCGTCAGCAACGAGTCGGCCACTTCCGCGAAGCCGTCGCCGCCCTCCGACGGGCTGACATAGGTCGGCGGCTGGCTGAGCTGGTCACGAAAGCGGAGCACGTTGGCGACGCCGACCGCGTTGGGGAAATGCGCGAACATGGTCTGGTCGTTGGGTGAATCGCCGACGAAGACGAACTTCTGCGGCTGGGCGTCGACATCCAGGTCCAGCACCTCGGTGATGAAGCG
Organism: uncultured Rhizobiaceae bacterium; assembly: GCA_964594715.1. GTDB lineage: Bacteria > Pseudomonadota > Alphaproteobacteria > ATCC43930 > Allostellaceae > Allostella. The sequence continues at coordinate 57,650 of CAZQOA010000013.1, forward strand.
CCGGGCCATGCCGAGCTTGCTGAAGTCGCCGAACCAGATGTTCACATGGATCGAGGACACCCGGGCGGTGGCGCCCGCGGCCTCGGCGATCGCCACGATCCGGCGAACCTCGCCGTCGGGCAAGGGCGCCACGTCCTCGCACCAGTCGATGGCGATGTCGGCCTCGCGATATTGCTGGTCCGACGCGATGCCGCTGCCCGGCACCTCGGCCAGGATCGTGCGGGCGATCACCGATAGCCGCTCGCGATCGATGCGCCGCTGCTCCTCCGGCACCCAGAAGGTGCGCTGGAAGCGCCGCTGGGCCGTGTCGTAGCGGAAATAGAAGGCACCGTTCTCCCCCACCGCGCCGGCGACCGGCCATTGCCGCGCCACCATGTCGCACCAGCCGGCGGGCCGGCCGGTGACTGCGACCACGGCGATCCCGGCATGGGAGAGCCGTTCCATCGCCATGTAGGCGCTGGCCTTGAGTCGGCCGTCGGTAGTCAGGGTGTCGTCGATGTCGGTCAGGACGCAACGCACAGCGCGCCGATGGGCGGCGGGAAAGGCGGCGAGCGGCTTCATGGGATAGGCCCTGGGGGAAGTTGCGGAGGCGGCGGCGTCACTTCACGAACATCTCGTAGAGCGTCAGGCCGATCTCCACGACGATGAGGATCACGATATACCATTCAACTCGAAGCGAGCGGTCCTGCTGATCGAGGTCGATCAGCGTATGCAGGGTGCGGGAGACGAGGTCGAGCTTGCGGTCGAGCGCGACCGAGCGGTCGCGAAGCTCGTACTCCTCGGCCAGCCGGGCATGGAAGCGTTCCAACTCGGGATGATCCCACAGCAGGTCCGGCTTCTCGGTCACCTCGGCGCGGCCGACCATCTGGTGCAGGGTCATCAGCACGTCGCCGACCTGCCGCAGCAGGGCCCGGCCGCGGGCACTGCGCCGGCCGTTCTGCTGGAGGTCGCGGGCCAGCGGCTCGATGCCGTCGAAGACGCCGGCCAGCCGCCGCTCGTAATGGGCGAGCAGCACCGACTTGGCGAGCGCGTCGGCCAGGATCTGGAGCCGGGCCAGCGACAGGTCGGGCAGGACGACCGAGCCGTCCGCCTGGATCGGCTCGGTCGACCCGGGCTCGATGCGGACGCCGACGCGCTCTTCCTCGGGATGCGCCAGCGGCTCCGTCACCTGGGGCGACAGGCCGGCCAGGAACCGCGCCTCGTCCTCGGGCGCCACGCCGAACAGCACCACCGCCCCATAGCGGAACACCACCGCGTGCCCGCCGCCGACCGACATCAGCAGGGGCGACGCAGCCAGCGGCCGGTCGGGCTCCCGCCGCCGGCTCTCGATGCGCTCGCCCAGCAGGAGGGCGCGAACGGGCAGGGTGGTCATCGGAAGAACGGTGGCCGGGCGAAGAATGGGGTCAGGCCACCTCGAACAGCCCGGCCGCACCCATGCCGCCGCCGACGCACATGGTGATGACGACGTTGCGTGCCTTGCGTCGCCGACCCTCGATCAGGGCGTGGCCGACCATGCGCGCACCCGACATGCCGTAGGGATGGCCGATCGCGATCGAGCCGCCATTGACGTTGAGGCGCTCCATCGGGATGCCGAGGCGGTCGCGGCAGTAGAGGACCTGCACCGCGAATGCCTCGTTCAGCTCCCACAGGTCGATGTCGTCGACCTTCAGGCCGTGGCGCTCGAGCAGCTTGGGCACCGCGAAGACGGGGCCGATGCCCATCTCGTCCGGCTCGCAGCCGGCGACGACGAGGCCGCGGAAGATGCCGAGCGGGTGCAGGCCGCGCTTCTCGGCCAGCTTGTAGTCCATCAGCACGGCCGCCGATGCGCCGTCGGAAAGCTGGCTGGCATTGCCGGCGGTGATGAAACCCTCCTCGTTGAAGACGGGCTTCAGGGCAGCCAGCCCCGCAGCGCTCGTGTCGGGCCGGTTGCCCTCGTCGCGGGTGATGGTCACCGGCTCGTCCCACTTGCGCTCGGTCGCCTTGTCGACCTTTTCCATGATCGTCGGCAGGGGCACGATCTCGTCGTCGAACCGGCCCGCCTGCTGGGCGGCCGCCGTGCGCCGCTGGCTTTCCAGGGAATATTCGTCCTGCGCCTCGCGGGTGATGCCGTAGCGCCTGGCGACGTTCTCTGCGGTCTCGATCATCGACATGAAGAGCTCGGGCTTGTTCTTCATGATCCACTCGTCGCGCAGCGACGCCTTGTTCATGTTGGGCTGCACGAGGCTGATGGATTCGACCCCGCCGCCCACCATCACCGGCGCGCCGTCGACGATCACCCGCTGGGCGGCCAGCGCGATCGCCTGCAGGCCGGACGAGCAGAAGCGGTTCACCGTCATTCCCGACGTGGTGACCGGCAGCCCGGCCCGGATCGCGGCATTGCGCGCGATGTTGAAGCCGGTGGCGCCCTCGGGGAAGCCGCAGCCGAGGACCACGTCCTCGACCTCCGCCGGGTCGATCTTCGCGCGATCGACCGCATGCTTCACCACATGGCCGGACATATCGGCCCCGTGGGTCTTGTTGAAGGCACCGCGAAAGGCCTTGCCGATCGGGGTGCGGGCGGTGGAGACGATGACGGCTTCCCGGGCCATGGGTTCCTCCGGAAGGGGCTCAAGCGATTGCGCTGTTCGTAGGCCGGGTGGCGGGCGGCGGCAAGCGGCCTCAGCCGGCCTTCAGGCTGCCGAAGCCCTGGCCGGCCTCGGCCAGGCGGACGATCAGCGGCGAGGGCGCCCAGAAACCGCCCTGTTCGGCCTCCAGCCGGCGCAACTGCGCCAGGATCCCGGCCAGGCCGATCTGGTCGGCATGGAACATCGGCCCGCCCTTGTAGGAGGGGAAGCCGTAGCCGTAGACCCAGATGACATCGATGTCGCCCGGCCGCAGTGCCAGGCCTTCGTCCAGGATGCGGGCACCCTCGTTGATCAGCGGCAGCAGGCACCGTTGCAGGATCTCGTCGCTGCCGATCGGGCGCCGGGTGATGCCGGCAGCGGCGGACTCGTCCACGATCAGGCGTTCGATCGCCGGGTCGGGGTGGGGCGTGCGGTCGCCGGCCTCGTAGCGGTACCAGCCGGCACCGGTCTTCTGGCCGAACCGGCCGGCCTCGCAGATCAGGTCCGGCAGGCGCGAGAAGCGCTGGTTGGCGGGGCGGGGCCGCGTCTTCTCGCGGTGCTTGCGGATGCGCCATTCCACGTCGTTGCCGGCCAGGTCCATCATCGCGAAGGGACCCATGGCGAAGCCGAAATCGTAGATGGCCTTGTCCACCTCCTGGGGCAGCGCACCTTCTTCCAGCAGGAACAGCGCCTGCTGCATGTAGCCGGCCAGCATCCGGTTGCCGACGAAGCCGTCGCAGACCCCGACCAGGGCCGCCACCTTCCGCAGCGGCCGGGCCAGCGCCATGGTGGCGGCGATGGTCGGCTTGTCGGTCCGGGCGCCGCGGACCACCTCCAGCAGCTTCATCACGTTGGCCGGGCTGAAGAAATGGGTCCCGATCACCTTCTCCGGCCGGCTGGTGGCGCGGGCGATCTCGTCGACGTCCAGGGTCGAGGTGTTGGTGGCGAGGATGGCGTCGGCCTTGGCGATGCGGTCGAGGCGGGCGAACAGGTCCTTCTTCACCTCCATGTCCTCGAACACCGCCTCGACGACGATGTCGGCGCCGGCGACCGCTTGCAGGTCGAGGGTGCCCGACAAGAGGTCCATGGCCTTGTCCATGGCGCCCTGCGGCAGCCGCCCGCTGGCGACCGTGCGGGCGTAGTTCGCCCGGATCGTGCCGAGGCCGCGGTCGAGCGCCTCCTGGGAGGTCTCCACCAGGGTCACCGGGATGCCGGCGTTGGCGAAGGTCATGGCGATGCCGCCACCCATGGTGCCGGCGCCGATGATGGCCGCCTGGCGCACCGGCTGGACCGGCGTGTCCTTCGGCACGTCGGGGATCTTCGCGACCTCGCGCTCGGCGAAGAAGAAATGCCGCAGCGCCTTCGACTGGGGCGAGGCCAGGCACTCCTCGAAGAGCTCGCGCTCGCGCCGCAGGCCCTGGTCGAACGGCAGGGTCGCCGCCGCTTCGACGCAATCGATGCAGCGCCAGGGCGCCACCTGGCCGCGGCCGGACCTGGCGATGGATTTGCGCAGGCCCTCGAAGAAGCCGGCCGGCACGTCCAGCCGGTCGCCCATGTCGCGCACCCGGCGCAGCGGGCGCTTCTCGGCCACCACCGTCCGGGCATAGGCGGCACCGGCCAGGGCCAGGTCGCCCTCGACCAGCGCGTCGACGATGCCGAGCCCGGCCGCCTGTTCGGCCGCGACGAAGTCGCCGGACACGATGAGGCGGGCGGCCGCCTCCACCCCGATCAGGCGCGGCAGGCGCTGGGTGCCGCCGGCCCCAGGCAGGATGCCCAGCTTCACCTCGGGCAACCCGTACTGCGAGCCCTTCACGCCGACCCGCCAGTGGCAGGCCAGCGCCACCTCCAGCCCGCCGCCCAGCGCGGTGCCGTGGATGGCGGCGACCACCGGCTTCGGCGCCGCCTCCAGGGCCGCGATCAGGTCGAAGATCGTCTTGGCCCCCGGCGGCCGGGGCTTGCCGAATTCGCGGATGTCGGCGCCGGCGATGAAGGTGCGTCCCGCCCCCAGCAGCACGAAGGCGTCGACCTTGGGGTCGGCCGCGCCGGCCGCCACGGCGTCGATGATCCCGTCGGGCACGCCGACCGACAATGCGTTGACCGGCGGATTGTCGACGGCGATGACCAGGACGCCGTCGAGGTGCGAGGTGCGGACGAGCGAGGTCATCGGGAACCTTCTTTGACCAGGAAGCGGGCCGCAACCTTAGTGGGGCTTACCGGACGGAGGCAACGGCGCGGGGCGCGGCGCGCCCGTGCAGCGAGAATGCCGGCCGGCAGCGGCGCTCAGCGCAGCCCGAGGAAGCCCAGGATGAACAGCACCACGACGACGACGCCGATAATGTAGAAGATATTCATGTGGATGCCCCTCACGAGCGGGAGACCATTCTCCGCATGGCCGAACAACGTGTGCATTCCCGTCCCGTTCCCGCGATGCCGCCCGGGAGACGCCTGATGTCCGTTGGGAGGGGTGGGGCCGCCACGGTGCTGGCCAGCTTCGAGAACGGCGAGGCGAACCGCTGCGTCGACCTCTTCGTCCGCGGCGACGGCACGTTCGGGTTCGAGGAATACCGGCGCGACCCCGAGGATGGCGGCGGCTGGACGCCGGTGACCGGCTATGCGGGCCTCGTCTTCGACACCGCGTCGGCGGCCGTGACGGCTGCCAAGGGACGGGTGCCGTGGTTGGCCATGCAGGAAGTACCGACCTCTTGAATCACACCAGGGGCGGGCTGAGCACCCAGACCACCTCGGTCGGCCCTTCGCTGGCATTGGCGTAGCGGTGCGGGACGGTGCTCGGGAAGCGGAAGCTGTCGCCGGTGTTGAGCAGGAATTCGACGTCGCCGTGCCACAGCCGCAGCGCGCCGGCGACGACCAGGCCGGCCTCCTCGCCGCGATGCTCGTGGGTCTCGCCGGACGTGAAGCCCGGCTCCAGTGTCATCATCAGTAACTGGATATCGCCGGAGAGGTCCGGCGTGAGCAGGTCCATCACGACCAGGTCGGCATTGGTGCCGACGGTGGGCAGGCGCAGCTGCCGCCGGTCCTCGCGCCGCACGATCATGTTGAGCTCGGATTCCGGGCGGCCGGCATCGGCGTGGAAGAACCAGGCCACGGGTACCTCCATGGCGTCCGCCAGCTTGCGCAGCGAGCGGATCGACGGCGAGGCCAGGCCGCGCTCGATCTGGCTCACCATGCCGATCGAGAGGCCCGCCGAGGCGCCGACCTGGGCCAGCGACAGGCCCTTGGCCTTGCGCAGCGAGCGGAGCTGCGTCCCCAGCCAGAGGTCCGCCACCTTGCCCCGGCCGCGGGCGGCTGCCGGTTCGCGCCGCGCGGGTGCTGACTTTGCGTCGGTGGCGGTGCCGGGCGATGCGCGGGCAGGGGTGGTGCGGCTCATGGCGTCCTCCAGCTGGTCGACAACGACACGTTCGTAAAAAACGTATGACTAAAAAAATGCATGTCCGTTTTTAACCGGATTGTCGCCTGCGCCAAACCCGTGCAAGGATGAATTGTATTCGAATGACGTGCGGCAGGGTTGGGCATGGTCGAGGGTGCAGGTGGCGATATCCAGGTGGGTGTCGATATCGGTGGGACATTCACCGATGTCGTGTGTCGTTCCTCCGATGGAACGCTGCGCTTCGTCAAGCTTCCGACGACCCGGAAGGATGAAAGCCAGGCCGTCCTGCAATCCGTCGCTTTGATGGGCAAGGAATGGGGGATCGCGGCCGCCGACATCGCCCGCTTCGCCCACGGCACCACCGTCGCAACCAATGCGGTGCTGGAGCGCAAGGGGGCCAGGATCGGCCTCATCACCACCGACGGCTTCCGCGACGTGCTGGAGGTCGGCCGCCAGATGCGCCACCAGATGTATGGCGTGGTGCTGGAAGGGGAAACGCCCGACTTCCTCGCCCCCGGCGCCCGGCGCAAGGAAGTGCGCGAGCGGGTGGCCGCCGACGGCGCGGTGCTGACCCCGCTCGACGAGGACGACGTCCGCCGCGCCGCGGCGGAGCTGGTCGCCGACGGGGTGGAGGCGATCGCCATCTGCTTCCTCTTCTCTTTCCGCAACCCCGCCCACGAGGCGCGCGCGGCCGAGATCGTGCGCCAGGCCCATCCGGGCGTGATGGTGGCCGTCTCGCATGAGGTCGACCCCGCCTTCCGCGAATACGAGCGCACCGTGGTCACCGCTTTCGACGCCTATGTGAAGCCGATCATCGGCCGCTACCTGGCACGGCTGGAGACCGGGCTCAAATCGGCCGACGTCCCGGCGCCCTTGCAGGTGATGCAGTCGCGGGGCGGGCTGATGGTGTCGTCGGTGGCACGGCAGCGGCCGGTGCGGCTGTTCCTGTCCGGGCCGGCGGCGGGCGTGATCGGGGCGCGCATGGCCGGGCAGGCGGCCGGCATCGACGACCTCATCACGGTCGATATCGGCGGCACCAGCTGCGACATCGCGCTGATCGACAAGGGCCGCGCACTGGTCCGCTCCGAAGGGGTGATCGACGGCTACCCGGTGCGGGTCGCCATGGTCGACGTCAACTCCATCGGCTCCGGCGGCGGCAGCATCGCCTGGATCGATCGCGGCGGCGGCCTGCGGGTCGGACCGCAATCGGCGGGCTCGGAGCCCGGCCCGGCCTGCTATGGGCGCGGCGGCGAGCTGCCCACCGTGACCGATGCCTCGGTGGTGCTGGGCTATGTCAACCCGGACTATTTCGCCGGCGGCGCCATGGCGCTGCGGCCCGACCTGGCGGAAAAGGCGATCGCCGACCATGTCGCCCGGCCCCTGGGCATGACCCTGGAGCAGGCGGCGCTCGGCATCCACCGTGTCCTCAACGCCCAGATGGCCGAGGGCATCCGCCTCGTCTCCATCCGCCAGGGCCTCGACCCGCGCCGCTTCGTGCTGATGCCGCTGGGCGGCGGCGGCGCGGTCCACGCGACCGCGCTGGCCCGCGACCTGTCGATCCGTCGCGTCCTGGTGCCGCGACACCCGGGCATCCTGTCGGCGATGGGCCTGCTGGCGGCCCCGGTGGAGCACGAGATGGCGTCGGCCTTCGGGCAGCCTGTGGCAGAGACGACGCCGGCCGAGCTGCGCGTCGTGCTGGACGGGCTCGACGAGGCCTGCACCGAGCTGATGGCGAAAGAGCAACTCGACGGCGCCGCCGTCAGCGTCCGCTACGCTGCCGACGTCTGCTATGCGGGACAGTCCTACACGCTGGAAATCCCGCTGCACATGGACGGGGCGGCACCACTCGACCGGCTGTACGAGGATTTCCTGGTCGATCACGACCGCGTCTATGGCCATGCCACGCGCATCCCGGCACGCCTCGTCAATCTGCGCGCCGTGCATCAGGCGGGTGGCGGGGAGATCCTGGAAAGCCCACCCGCATGGCGCGCCGGGGCCACCCAGAAGGGCAGCCGCCATGTGCTGGTGGCCGAGGTCAACGGTCCGGTCGAGGCCAAGGTCTATGATCGCGACGCCTTGCCGCCCGGCTTTGCCTTCACCGGTCCCGCGATCGTGGAGCAGGCCGACACCACGACCCTGGTCGAACCCGGCTGGTCCGGGATCATCGACGAGGGCGGTTCGATGATCCTCACCCGCCAGGATGCTTGATACAGCGGCGAAGGGGCGCCTCTTCGTGCCATCCTCCGACCGGCAGCAGACGATGACAGGGAGCCCGACCATGAACGAGGTTAGCTCGACCCAGCCGGACGCCAGGCTCGACCCGATCACCGTCGAGGTGGTGCGGCACAAGCTGGACGGCATCGCCAACGAGATGGAATCGACGCTGCTGCGCAGCTCGTTCTCGCCGATCGTGAAGGAGGGCATGGATGCGTCCGCCAGCCTCTTCACCATCGCCGGCGAGACGCTGGCCCAGGCCTGCGCGGTGCCGATCCACCTCGCCACCCTGATCCCGATCGTCGAGACGCTGCTGAAGGAGTTTCCGCTCTCCACCATGAAGGAGGGCGACGTCTACATCATGAACGACCCCTATCTCGGCGGGACCCACCTGCCGGATATCGCGATCGTCGTGCCGGTCATGTATCGCGGCCGACCGATCGCGCTGTCGGCGTCGATGACCCATCACCAGGACGTGGGCGGCATGACCCCGGGGTCGATCCCGACCAATGCCACCGAGATCTACCAGGAAGGCATCCGCATCCCGCCGCTGAAGCTGCGCGACGGCGGCGTGATGAACGACACGCTGGTGAAGATGCTGCGCCTCAACGTCCGCATCCCGGACGTGCTGATGGGCGATCTCAACGCCCAGATCGCCGCCTGCACCATCGGCGCCCGGCGCATCGCGGCCCTGGCCGACGCCTATGGCGACAACCTGCTGACGACCATCTTCCACGAGCTGCTGGAAAAGTCCGAGACGATGACGCGCGAGGCGCTGCGGCAGATCCCGTCCGGCACCTATCGCTATGTCGACTACATGGACAATGACGGCATCGAGCTCGACCGCCGCATCCGCATCGAGGTCGCGGTCACGGTCGAGGACGGCGCCATCCATTGCGACTTCACCGGCAGCAGCCGGCAGTTGAAGGGGCCGTTCAATGTCGTGCGGTCGGGCTCGCAGGCGGCCGCCTACTTCGCCGTCCGTGCCCTGACCGACCCCAGCATCCCGACCAACGCCGGCTGCTTCCGGCCGGTATCCCTGCATCTGCCGGAGGGCACCCTGATGAACCCGCAGGAGCCGGCGCCGGTCGGGTCCCGCACCGCCACCATCAAGCGCATCACCGGCTGCATCATCGGTGCCTTCCAGCAGGCGCTGCCCGACAAGGTGCCGGCGGATTCGGGGGGCGAGCTGCTGACGCTGGCCTTCGGTGGCCGCAAGCCCGATGGGTCGGGCAACTTCGTGGTCGGCGAGCTGATCGCCGGCGGCAGCGGGGCCGCCATCCGCACCGACGGCGTCGACGTGGTCGAGACCGATGCCTCGAACTGCATGAACCTGCCGGCCGAAGCCTTGGAGATGGAGGCGCCGGTGCGGGTGCGGCGGTTGGCGCTGCGCCGCGATTCCGGCGGGGCCGGCCGGCGGCGCGGCGGCCTCGGCCTCATCAAGGAGTTCGAGATGCTCGACGTCGAGGCGACGCTGACGCATCGCGGCGAGCGCCATTTCTGCCCGGCGGCGGGCGCCTTTGGCGGGCTGGCGGGTGCGCCCGCCCACTCGGTCATCATCCGTGCCGACGGGACCGAGGAGGTCGTGCCCTCGAAGCTGGTCACCACGCTGCGGCCCGGGGACCGGCTGGTGGTGCAGACGGCCGGCGGTGGCGGCTATGGCCACCCGGGCGAGCGCGAGCGGGAACGGATCGACGCCGATATCGCCAACGGCAAGGTCAGCGCTGCGGCCGCCGCGCGCATCTACGGCACCGCGGCCGAATAGAAGCCGAACAGAAACCAAAAGAGCAGGAGCAGGGCAATGGGGAACCTCGCGTTGCGTCATGTTACCGTCGGGATGGCCGCGCTGGCGGCTGCCCTCGTCGGCGTCGCCACGAACCCGGCCGAGGTCTCGGCCCAGACCACCTGGAAGATGCATGTCGTCTGGGTGCCGGCCCGGCCGGAGGCCCAGGCCTACAAGAAGTTCGCCGACACGGTGAACGAGAAGGCGGCCGGCAAGCTCAAGATCGACCTCCACCAGGGCGGCACGCTCGGCGTCAAGGACGTCGACATGCTGCGCATCCTGCCGCCCGGCAATGTCATCCAGATCGCCGGCCTCTATCCGGGCTACATGACCCGCGACGTGCCGGAATACGCCTCCACCCTGCCGCCCGGCGTGGTGAAGGAGCCGGCCAGGATGGTCGACGGCCTGCCGGCCCTGACCAAGATCTACGAAGAGACCTACAAGAAGTGGGGCATCGAGCTGCTGGGCTATGTCATGCACCCGACGCGTGACACCCACATCCTGTGCAAGGACCCGGTGGCGTCACTGGCGGACCTCAAGGGCAAGAAGCTGCGGGTGTGGGAGAAGTTCCACGTCGACACCTTCGGCGCGCTTGGCGTCTCGGCCCAGATCGTCGGCCAGAACGACCTCTATGTCGCGATGAAGACCGGCGTCGTCGACTGCGCCGTCTATCCGATCGGCTTCGCCACCACCGTCTCGCTGCATGAGGTGGCGCCGAACGCCAGCTACCTCTTCCCCTACGTCCTCCATCCGCTGCACATCATCGTCTCCAAGAAGGCCTACGACGCGCTGCCGGCCGACATCCGCAAGATCGTCGCCGACGCGGCGCAGCAGACCCAGAAGGAGACGATCGAGAACTACCTCTCCGGCAACTACGACCGCGAGGCCGCCAAGCTGTTCGTCGAAAAGGGGGGCAAGGAGCTGCCGCCGTTCCCGGACGCCGACCAGGTGGCCTTCACCAAGACCGCGCGCGAGGTCTGGGAAACGACCGCCAAGGCCCTCGGCCCCAAGGCCGTCGAGAACTACCACGCGGTGCTGAAGGCGCTCGGCAACTGACACGCCGCTGCTGACGGCTGCTCGAGACGAACCCCGGTTCCTTGGGTGGACCGGGGTTCGGCCATTGCGGGGAATGGTCGGGGGATGGGCATGGGTGGATTGTGGCGTGGTGTCGATCGGCTGTTCACCGGTCTCCTGTGGATAGCGGTGGTCAGCGGGATGCTGATGGCGACTTTCGTCGTCCTGGCGTCCGTCATGCGCTATTTCGTCGGCAGCCCGTTCCGCTTCACCGAGGAGATCGTCGGCCTGCTGTTCGTCGCGCTCGCCTTCATGGGCCTGCCGTGGGCCACCATGCACAATCGCCATCTCCGCATCACGCTGATCCCCGACATGCTCCCGGCGGGCGTCCGCAAGGTGGCGGACTTCGTCGCCGGGCTGCTGGTCATCGCCTTCTGCGCGATCTTCGCGGTCCAGTCCTGGGAGTTCGCGTCCTTCTCGTTGATGCTGAATTCGCGCTCCGACATGGGCGGTATTCCGCTCTTTCCGTGGATGGCGCTGATGCCGGCCATGTGTACCGCGGCCGCCGTGGGCATCCTGGTGCGGCGGCTGCGACCGCCTTCCGCAACCGACGACGAACCGCCGCCCGGGGTCTGACGCACCATGTTCTGGCTCTATTTCGTGGGCGGCCTCGGCATCACGGCCCTGACCGGGGTTCCGATCGGCATCGGCCTGGCCCTGACCGGCATGGCGATCCTGCATTTCGAGGCGGGCGGCGCCACCTCGCTGGCGGTGACCGCAGTCTGGAACGTGCTCACCGACTTCACGCTCAGTTCCATCCCGCTTTTCATGTTCATGGGCGACCTGATGATGGAGAGCGGCCTCAGCCGCCGGCTCTATAGCGGGCTGACCCCCTTCTTCCACCGCCTGCCCGGGCGCCTGCTGCATTCGAACATCGTGGTCTGCGCGATGTTCGGCGCGGTGGCCGGGACCAGCACCTCGACCGCGGCGGCGGTCGGCACGGTCGCCTATCCGGAACTGACGCGGCGCGGCTACGACAAGCCGGCCGTGGTCGCCTCGCTGGCGGCCGGCGGCACCCTGGGCCTGCTCATCCCGCCCAGCCTGTCGCTGCTCCTGTATGGGGCGACCCAGCAGGTCTCGATCGGCCGCCTCTTCCTCGCCGGGATCATCCCCGGATTGATGATGGCCGGGCTCTTCATGGCCTGGATCTATATCCTGGCCAAGCGCCATCCAGGCCTCACCCCGCAAGGTGGCGACAAGCCGACTTTGGCCGAGCAGGTGCGCGGGCTGCTCAGCACCTGGCCGCTGGTCTTCCTGGTCTTCGCCTGCCTGGGCACGGTGTTCCTCGGTTGGGCCACGCCGACCGAGGCAGCCGGGCTCGGTGTGGCGGCCGCCATCATCGTCGGCTTCCTCTTCGGGGAACTGACGCTGGAGAAAACCTGGAACGCATTCCTCAACACGACCATCGTCTTCTCCTCGATCGTGCTGGTGATCATCGGCTCGCTGATCCTGTCGCAGGCGGTCAGCATCCTCGGCCTGCCGTCGCAGGTGATGCAGGCGGTGGTCGACCTCGGCGTGTCGAAATATTGGGTCCTCGTCCTCGTGGTCGTGACCTACCTGATCCTCGGCTGCTTCTTCGACGGCGTGTCGCTGATGCTGCTGACGATCCCGCTCGCCTATCCGGTGATGACCGGCATGGGCTTCGACCCGATCTGGCTCGGCGTGATCATTACCATCCTGATCGAGGTCGGGATGCTGACCCCGCCCGTCGGCATGAACCTGTTCGTGCTGGCGGCGATCACCAAGAACGAGGTGTCGCTGGGCCGCGCGGCCAAGGCGGCGGTGCCCTATTGGCTGCTGTTGCTGACGGGAGTGCTGATCCTGACGCTGTTCCCGGGCATCACCCTTTGGCTGCCGCGGCTGCTCGATTGAGCGACCGCGGCGCCATCGCGAACCAGATGAAGGTCACCACCTGCAGCGCCAGCAGCACGCCGATCGCGACCCGGTAGCCCTCGGGGTCGTAGCCGCCCTCGGCGGTGCGCGGCCACAGGCCGATGATGGCGCCGATCGCGTATTGCAGCAGGAAGGCGCCGGTGCCGGACAGGAGGTTCATGCCCGTATTGGCGCGGCCGGCGAAGGCCGGGCCGAAATGCTGCGACAGTGCCGCATAGGTCAGGGTGATGACGTTGAAGGTGGCACCGAACACGGCCCACAGGGCGGCCGACCCGGCGATCCATTCCAGCACGATGCCGACCTCGGCGGCCATGAAGAGGAGTGCTGCCGCGCCCGCGACCGCCAGCGTGCCGATGCCCCGGCGCCGCAGCGCCTCCGCGATGACCCCGCCCAGGGCCGAGCCGAGGCTGAGCGCCAGTGCCATGATCATCAGTTGCGTCGCCACGTCCGGGCGCTCGAAGCCGGCGACGTCGCGCAGCCATGGGCCCGCCCACAGCGTCTGGATGGCCGACCCGCTGGCGAACCCCAGGAGCGTCATGGGCGCGACCCGCCAGAACAGCCGATCACTATAGATGACGGTGAAGAGCTCGCGCAGCTGCTGGGCGATCGGCACGGGTGCGGCCGCGCGGGGCCGCTCCGGCACCACGAACCACAGCGCCAGCGCGGCCATGCCCGCCGCAGCACCGCCCACCAGCATCAGCCCGCGCCAGCCGGCGATGTCGACCATCGCCTGGGCCGGTGCCGTCGCCACCACGGCACCCAGGCTGCCGAAGCCGAGGAAGAGGCCGTTCAGCAATGGCAGGCGGGCGATCGGAAACCAGTCCGCCATCTGCTTGTAGGCCGACATCAGCCCGCCCGCGAAGCCGAGGCCGACCATGGCCCGGCCGATCGCCACCGTCGCCAGGTCGCCGCCGATCCCAATGACGACCGCACCGGCAGCGGCGATCGCCACCAGCGTCGCCTGCACGCGCCTGGCCCCGAACCGGTCGAGCAGCGCGCCTAGCGGCAGTTGGAAGATGGCGAAGGTCAGGAAGTACATCGAGGTGAGGAGGCCGAGGTCGCTCGGCCCCAGCGCCAGTTCCCCCACCAGGTCGGGCGCGATCAGGGCGTTGATCGAGCGGAAGAAGAGGGACAGGAAATAGGCCGCCGCGAACGGCGCGATGACGCGCACGGCGAGGCCGGCGCCGATGGCCCGCGGCGGCTGCGGGGCAGCGGCGCTTGCGCGGTCGCCTTGGGTCGCGCGGGACATGGTGGGGCTCGGTTGCAGCGGGTGGGACCATGACCTTATCGGTTGCCGGACCCGGGGCGCAATGAAACCGAGGCCCTGTTTTTTTAATCGAGTGGGTTCAAGGGAAATTCCCCGGCTGGCGGAGAGATTTCATGGTTCGACAAGCTCACCATGAGGAGAAGTCGGTCCTTTGGCCCTGCTCCGGCCCTCATGGTGAGCCTGACGAACCATGAGATTGCCCGGACCGTGCCGGGTCGGCCTCACCCCGCCGTCACGCCGCCATCGACCACCAGCTCGGAGCCGGTGACGAAGCGCGATTCGTCGGAGGCGAGGTAGACGATCATCGGTGCTATGTCGTCGGTCTCGGCGACCCGGCCGAGCGGGATCTGGCGCGCGAGGCGTTGCCGCGCGATCTCCGGGTCCGGGGCCGTGGCGACCATCCCATCGACCATGGCCGTGTTGACGAAGCTCGGATGGACGCTGTTGCAGCGGATGCCGTAGCCGTGGCGCGCGCAGTGCAGCGCCACCGACTTCGTCAGCAGGCGGACGCCGCCCTTGCTGGCGTTGTAGGCGGCGAGGTTGTGGCCGCCGATGATGCCCGACACCGACGAGACGTTGATGATCGAGCCGCCGGTCGCCTTCATCAGGCCGATCGCGTGCTTGCAGCCGAAGAACACGCCGTCGAGGTTGACGCCCATCGTCAGGCGCCAATCCTCGATCGTGGTGTCCTCGATCGATTTCAGGATCGCCACCCCGGCATTGTTGACCAGCCCGTCGAGGCGGCCGAAGCGCTTGGCGACGGCCGCGATGACTTTCTGCCACGCCGCCTCGTCGCTGACGTCGAGGTCCATTGCGACGCCACCATGGCATTCGGCCGCGACCGCGCGGGCGCCCTTGCGGTCGCGGTCGGTCGCCACAACCGTCGCGCCCTCGCCGGCCAGTGCCTTGCAGAAGGCGCGACCCAGGCCGCCGGCGGCGCCGGTGACCAGGATGATCTTGCCGGCGACGCGGTCGGCCATCAGGCACCCGGGAGCTGGTGCCGGCCGAACTCCTCACGCAACTTGCTCTTCAACAGCTTGCCGGTGGCGGTGTGGGGTAGCTCGTCGACGAAGATGACGTCGTCCGGCAGCCACCATTTCGCGACCCGCTCCTCCAGGAAGCGCATCATCTCGTCCTTGGTGACGGCGCCGGACTTCTTCGGCTTGATGATGAGCAGCGGCCGCTCCTGCCATTTCGGGTGATGGACGCCGATGACGGCGGCCTCGGCCACGCCGGGGTGGGCGACCGCGGCGTTCTCGAGGTCGATGGAGCTGATCCATTCGCCGCCGGACTTGATGATGTCCTTGGCCCGGTCGGTGATCTGGACGAAGCCGTCGCCGTCGATCGTGCAGATGTCGCCGGTGCGGAACCAGCCCTCGGAATCGAAGGCGGCCTTGGTCGCCGCCTCATCCTTGTAGTAGCCGGCCGTGATCCAGGGGCCGCGCACCAGCAGCTCGCCCTGGGCGGTGCCGTCATGGGGCAGGCGCTCGCCGGCCGCATCGACGATCTTCAGCTGGACGCCGTAGACGACGCGCCCCTGCTTCAGCTTCAGCTTGTAGCGTTCCTCCTTGGGCAGCGACAGCATCCGGCCCTTGAGCACGCCGGTGGTGCCGATCGGGCTCATCTCGGTCATGCCCCAGGCATGGATCACGTCGATGCCGTAATCCTCTTCGAGCGCGACGATCATCGACAGGGGGGCGGCCGAGCCGCCGACCACCAGCCGTTTCAGGGTGGAGAACTTCTTCCCGGTCTCGGCCATGTGGGCCAGGAGGCCGAGCCACACGGTCGGCACGCCCAGCGTGCAGGTC
>CAZQOA010000014.1:0-72365 GCA_964594715.1 uncultured Rhizobiaceae bacterium
GCGGCAAGCCGAAATCCCGAGGCGCCCTCTACCACCTGCTGTCGAACCCGCTCTATATCGGCCGCATCGTCCATCGAGGAACGGAGCATCCGGGACAACATCGGGCGATCATCGATCCCGAGACCTGGGCTCGAGTACAAGCTAAGCTCAAGGCCGGTGCCCGCCGGGATGGCCCCCGCTCGACCGAGAGCAGCCTGCTGGTAGGCAAGCTGTTCGACGCCAACGCAACCCGGCTGACGCCGTCGCATGCGCTGAAGAACGGCAAGCGCTACCGCTATTACGTGACACCGGATGCCGGTGCATCCTCGGCCGCGGGATGGCGGGTTCCGGCCCATGCGATGGAGGGGCTGGTGGTCCGCGCCGTCGCCCAGGCGCTGAGTGATCCGGCCGACCTGATTGCCCAGATGACGACGTCTCCTGTTGGGGCGGATGCCTATCGGCAGCAGCTCGATGCGGCCCGGCAACTGCGCGGCACCCTGACGGGGATCGATCCGGAAGCTGCATCGGCGCTCGTCGACGCCCTGGTCGAGCGGGTCGTGCTCGATAGGACAGAGGTCGCCGTACATCTATCCCAAGCAACCTTGGCGACCAGGCTCGGGCCTCACCAGCCGGAACAATGTAATGCCGACCGAGAGCAAGGCCCGCTGATCCTCCGGGTGCCGGTGGAGATGCGGCGGCGCGGCGTCGAGACCCGGTTCGTTATTCCGGGTGCCGAGGACCGAGAGCCCCGGCAGGTCGACCCCGCGCTGGTCAAGGCCGTCGCCCGTGGTCGCCTGTGGTTCGATCGGATCGCGACCGGCGCTGCTTCGTCGATCGTCGCGCTGGCAGCGCAGGAAGGTGTCACGCCGCGCTACGTCAGCCGGCTGCTGCCGCTGGCCTTCCTCGCGCCGGACATCGTCGAGCGCATCCTCGAAGGGCGGCAGCCGATTGACCTGACGGCGGAGACCCTGACGCGCGGCGATGGGCTGCCGCTCGCCTGGAGCGAACAGAGACGCCGGCTGCCTGTCTGATCGAGATAGCCCGACCCTAAGCAGCGCACGGCACGCTGGCCCGCATGCAAGGCGGAAAGATCGAAGCGAACCGCATCAATGGGCTACGGAGACGGGCGGGAGAAATCCACCCCCTGCGGCCTCATCCAGCAGTCTCCCGGTCCGCTCAAACGCCAAAAGGCCCGCACAAGGCGGGCCTTTTCTCGCAGACGACTTCACAGTCTCTAAATCGAGGACTGTGTGGCGGTGGGTGTAGTCCGGCGCGAACCGGTCTCCAACCAGAATTTCCCTGTTCTACAGGGAAAATACAGGGAAAATCGCCGATCTAGAGGGCATACGTAGGCTTCCCTGCGCCCGATTTTCCCGGAATATCAGTGCCTTATAAGCACCCCAGCCCACTATAGTGAGGTGAGGAACAGGGAATTTTCGAACGCGTATCAGGGAATGGATTCTGCAGAACAGGGATCTACCCAGGGGCGCTGATGGCGCTGCGCATCGACGACCACCGCCGCCAACCACCTACCGCGCGGGACCACCTCCCGGATGCGATCTGACCTTTGCGTGCACCGTCATTTGACGGTGATATGGCCTGCTTCTCGCTGCGGCATGCCAAGCGCCATTTGAATCGGGGAGACGGCCGCGTTGCAGTGGAGCACGGCGAATGTGCTCAGTAACGCTCCTCGTTGTCAGCGCCGGACATTTCGCCAGCCCCGACGTCTACCTCACCAAACCCGCTTCAGTGACGCCGACTTCTTGAGCCCCGCCTGCGCCGGCACTACGGCTCGAACGCCTGACACCTCTGGAGCATCGAATGCCCTCAGGTGATCGTCTGTTTAGCCATCGAGCCGACGGTCGATTGCTCCGGGAGTCCAAGTAGGGTTCCCGGCCCGCCGCCGATCCCTGGAGCAGCGGATCACCCAATGCTACCCGGCCGCGGCCACCGGCGGCTGTAGGGCGTCGGTCAAAAAATGCCCGACCGCCCAGCCGCGGATATATGCGGCCAAATCAGGCCGGTTGCGTTCGGCGGCGCGCAGCAGCGGCCGCAGCATCAAGCCGCAATCGTCAGGCCGTTCCCGGGTCAGCTGGCGCAGCAGTATACTGGTCGCCGGCTGGCGATAACCCACGGTCTCATGGTCCGACCACAGGCCCCACAGGAAGCCGACGGCCACCCGAGCATGTGAGCGGGCGTCCGCCATAGCTCCGCCTACGGCCTTGGCCAGGGCCGTGAACAGATAGCCCGGTGCTTTGCCCGCAGCGGCATCCTGGCGGATGGCACTTGCCAGCGCCACATCATCCACGCCGATATAGCTGTGACCGGCGTCGATCAGATGCGCTGACCATTGGACGAAGCGGTCGAACTCAATGACGCCCCGATCCAGCGCCACGGCGAATAGCTGGTGCGACCAGGTGCCGCCGGCACCGCTGGATAGGTGGCTAAAGCGTCGGGTAGGCAGATCGTCCGAGACCAGCAACAGCCCATTCTGAACCGAGACGGCGAGCGCGTCGAAGACGTCGTCCTGACCGGCCTGGATCTGCTGCCGCAATGCTGGCGGCAGATCCTCGCCGGCGATCAGCGGGCAGATGGTGGCGTGGGCATGCGCCCAGGCGATCGCGCGATCCGCATCGTCCCGCATTTCCTGAATCGCTTCCGGCGCGACGGTATGGAGCGCCAGCTTGCCGTCCTCATAGCGGGCCGACTGCAAGCCGTCACCGGTCGCCCGGTCTAGTCTCTCCCGTCTTGCGAGCAGGCGATCCAGCACGCTTCTCGGCAGGTGGATTGGGCCGCCGATCGCGGCGACGATATCCAGAGCTTCGAGCCGCCAAGCGGTCCAGAAGGCTAGGAGGTCGAGCACGCAGCCCTTACCTGCATTCGCACCGATCGCCTGAACCGCCGCCTCGCGCTCCGGTTGGTTGCCGATCGCGACCTTGAGCGGGAGTCCCTGTTCGGCCAAGCCCGCCGCCACGTCGATCGGGTCATGGCCGACGCGCTGGGCCAGCAGGCCGATAGGCCAGGGGTTGTCGCGGTACTGCTTTTGCTCTTGCGTGACCCACTCACGCTGATCCCGGAGTTCGCCGATCAACTCGTCGAGACCGTCGGCGCGATGCGGATCAACCGCGAGACGGCGGAAGCCTGCAATCTCCGGAAAGCGCGCCTCGTAGTCGTTCATGATGTGATGCAGGCGGGCCACATACTTGTGCCGCAGCTCCACGATCGTGCCCTGGCGCCCGGTAGGATCGGTAAAGCGTGCCTCCTTTGCCTGGCCCATCAATACCCGGACCAGCGCATGGCTTGGCTCCAGGGCTTGCGCATCGTGGCCGCGCAAACCGGCGTCGGGTTCGACGACCAGGAACCGCTCGCCCCCATCGTCGTAGCGCAGATCGATCGCGATGTCCGCCGCGACCGCCGGCGCCTGCCACCGCCGCGAGCTGCCGCCGGCGCTACGCCCATCCTCCAGTACCAGTCGCGACAGCGTCATCCATGCCCGCTGCTGATCCCGGTGCTCCAGGAACAGGTGATAGGCGAGCGCGGTAGCACGCTCGACATAGCCGAAATGGCCAAGCAGGTCGGCGATGCGAAACTGGTCCGTCGATCGCCGCCAGGCGAGCCGCTCGATCGGCTTATCTAGTTCGGCCAGCAGCTCGGCCGATCGATCCAGCCGGACCAGGATCTCGATCTTCAGCAGGCGGCCACGAGGATGGTCGGGCTGCTGTGCCAACAGCGCGCCGACCGCTTTTTCGGCTGCGGACAGGTCGGCCATCTCCCAGGCGTGGACCGCCATCGTCCATAGCAGTTCGGGGGCAGCGCCGAATTCGGGGGCTGCCCCCGCCATCGCCTTGAGGAACGCCTCGTCCCGCCGCGCCCCGGCCAGGGCTTGCAGATAGAGTATCGCGGCCGGATTGACCCGCGTCAGCCCGACACGGCCCTCCAGCAATGTCGCCGCCGCATCGGGCAGGCCCTGGCGCAGCAGGGCATCGGCGACCGGATACCGCGTCATCATGGGCGCATCCTCGGGCACCGCATCGGCCACCCGGCGCAACCGCTCCTGCTGCTCCGCCTCTGCCAGCCCCGCCTTCTGGTCGCGGCGGACTTCCAGGAGGTCGGCCATCACGTCCGCGGGATCCAGCGCGCGCATCCCATCGATCGCGTCCTGGACTATGGCGGCATCGCCCTCCTCCATGGCGAACTCGCCCATCAGGTGCAGGCGAATGCGCGCGATCGGGGCCGGCAGCCCGGTCGGATCGATGGCGCACACCAGCCTCAGCGCCTCGCTGCGATCGCGGGTCGCGGTCAGTTCGGCGCGAAGCAGGCAATTCTCCGGGTCATTGTCGCCAGCCAATGCCGCCAGCGCCGCGTCAGGACGATCGAGCGCGACGAGCGCCAACGCCAGCAACCGCCGCAGATGCGGTTCGCCCTGCGCCCGCGGCAGCCCTCTCTGCAGCAAGGCCACGCATTCGTCATGCCGCCCGCACAGCCGCAGCAGCACGGCGGCGTTGTTGAGATAGGCGACGACGTCATGGAGATCGGCAAATCCGACGGCGAGTGAATGCTCGGCCGCCGCCTTCATATCGTCCGCCGCCCGTTCTAACTCCTCTGGGGTGACGGGACCATGGCCATCCGACCCGATCCCACCCGCCTCCAGCACGAGCGCCAGGATCGCGACGGCAGCACCCCGGCGGAATTCCGGCACCTCCGGGTGCCGTCGACAGATGTCCAGGCTGCGCTGCGCCCAGCCCGGTACGTCCCGCCGCCGCAGGAACTCGACGATACCGAGGTCGGCATGCCGGCTGCCCGCGAGTTCCGGCGGGACTAGCGTTTCGGGCTCTCCCTGCCAGTCCGAGCGCGCCGCCGCCTGGAGCAGACCGGTCACTGCATGGTCGGCCCGCGGGGTGGCTGCCATGGCCTGGCGCGCCAGATTCATAGCTTCGTCGTAGCGGCCCTGGATGGTGCGGGCGAGCGCCAGGTTGGCAATGGCGTTGGCATCGTCCGGCCGGATGGCGTGGGCCGCTTCGAGACGCGCCACGCAGTCGGCCTCGCGCCCCAGATCGAGCGCGATCAACCCCAGGTTTGTCTCGATCCGAAACCACGCCCACGGCTTGTCAGCCAGCGGCACCTTCTCCAGCAACCCCATCAGCCCCTTCTCCGCCACCAGCGGAGACTGATCGTTCTGGAATAGGTCCCGATAGGTATCGATGCGCGCATGCAAGACCGGGTCTTCCACCGCTGTCCCGGCTGGCACAGTTTCGCGAGGCGCGGGCGCCACCGCGTTCTGTTGCTGAAGGTCCACCACCTTGGCGGCGATCACGGCAGCAAACTGGTCCATCGATGATGGCGCCAGCGTTACCTCAAGGGGTGCCGTGCTCGCCAAGGCGGAGGGGTTGAAGGCCGCGTAGGCCTCCGGATGCCTGGCGATGAGGATCTGCAACTGCCCCCAGCCGTAGATGACGACCCGCAGCTCGTGCCCTTCGCTGCGCAACTGCCTCTCGACCGCCAGGGCGGCATCGGTTGCGCCCGTGTCGTCCGGCGCCGTGGTGGCGAAGATGATTTCCTTCAAACGGGCTTCAAGCTCGAGGGCTGCGCGGCAGTCATCCAGGATCTTCGCCTGCTTTAGCGGGCTCACGATCAACCGGCATTGGACCCCAACATGATGATCCGGATTCCGGTCGCGCCGGCCGAGCACGTCGATCCCGCGCTGCTTCTGGCCATTGCGGCCATATTCCTGGGCATGCGGATCGTCGAGTTCGGCCTGGAACAGCAGGACGCAGTTGCGCTGAAAAGCTTGATGGTCCTTCGGCTTGGAGATCTCGGTCGCGAGGCGTCCAGGAAGGGAAATGGTCGCGCTGACGATCGCGCCCTGACCTCTATCCGACGGCGCCACGGCGCCGTTGCCCTTCCTGCCTGCCATGGATCGTTGCTATGCAATCTCGGCCCGGATCACAACCCCCAATGGGCGCCCGGCTAGGCGTCATCAGGCGTCGGTAATCTTCCGTCGCAGCCCCGCCTCCCGCCGCAGCCTTAGTATTGGCATTCTACATCACACATTTTTTTGCCACTCCGCGTCCTCGCGCGGAGAAAGCAGGCATCGGCAAGGGCGCCGCGCTTGGTCTCGGTGACGTGCTCCTAAACGCGCCCGGCATTGGGGCCAACCGGTGTCCTACTCCGGCCAGCCATGCACGCGGGGCGGCGTCACGCTCCGGTTTCTTCATAACCCTTCCGCAGGGACCTTCGAAGTTGGTTGCAGGGACGCGCAACGGCCTTTGCCGAACGATCTTGACGCTCAAACGGTAGGCCCGCGTACAGGAGCCTCCGGGTCTAAATCTTCAGCGACCCAAGCTACCAACGATAATTGTGGAAGCCGCCGCCATCGATCCGATGCACTCCCCTCGCTTCGATCTCTACGATGGCCGCGTGGTGAAGCGCGGCCAAGGTCGCCACACCACCGACCAGAGCGCACCCACTGCCTATGGTTGAAATAAGTCGCCCTTAAAGGAAAACGTGCGCTAGCGTGACGCGAGCATCGAGGTCAATCTGCACGCGTATGGGGTGGATACATGGAGCTTAATTCTGACGAAAACACCATACTGCCGGAGCACCCCGCACCCGCAATAAATATCCAGGCGGATATCGCACTTAGCTTCACCTACGCATCTTACGGCAACATCTATGCCGTGACCTGCGGCCACGTGATCTCCGCGGGCGCGGCATCGACCCCAGCCGGCCATCTCGGCCTGTGCACGTACGCTCAAGTGCCCGCGGCCCTTCCTCCCGGAACCTTCTGTAGCCTGAGATGTGGTTTCATCAGCGATCTTGACGTCGCCCTGATCGATGTCGGGACGGCCGCGGTGACTAACGTCGCCACGAGTGTCGCCCAGTACGTCTCCCCCGGCGATATTGTCCATATGGACGGCGCCACCTCCGGCAATCGGCGCTCTGAGGTCGGCGGCGCCGTGGTCGAACATTCGGTCGGCGGTACCTGCTGGAACCGGCTCTTCCTGGTCCACGCGCCGGTCAATAGGGGGCTGCTATCGCCGGGGGTGAACGTGACGCTGTCCCTCCTCCTCGCGGTGGTGACTCGGGGGCCTGGCTGCTGCGGAACGGAAGCGAATGGGTCGGCATGGTGGTGGCGGGCAACGCCTTGCTCGGCTTTGCCCTGGCCAGCGCGCAGATCAGGAGTCGTGCCAACGCCGCGTTTGGTACCCAGCTTCAGCTTGCATGAGGGGTTGGCGCCGGTAACCGCCGTGTTGGGGTCGGCCTGGCATCGGCAGATCGAACCCCTGCGTCGAGTATATCGGCCGCGCCGCGGGCTCGCCGCTTGAACCTTCGCGGCCTTTCCGGACGGGATGTCTATCGCCGTAAAGCCTTGGCGGATTGTAGACTTGCAGCCGCACACGATGGAGCAGACGTGGGTGAGCCTACGAAAGGAAGATTTACCAGCTTCCGGTTGCGTTGCCCCCGGATAGGTTGAGACATTGGCTTCTGGCGGTCGGCCGCGCCCGACACCTGCCCCCAATTGAGAGGCCCCGTCGATCGATGGCGATCACACAGCAGGATTCCCCCCTTCCCTCAGCCGAGCTTCCGCCGCAAATCGAGGAATTGCTGGCGCGTACCGGCTTCGTTCCGACGCCGATGTGCCACGAGATTCTGCGGCTCGCGTCGAGGCTCAGCTGGCTGAAAAGGGATCGGCCTGGGGAGGTGTCCTGCAGCGGGGTATTTTTTGCAGCACTTACTCTCGTCACCACAGTCGAGGACCTCAATGAATATGTTCCTCCCTCACTCGATAAGATTAGGGAGGCTGGCGAACTAGAAGCCTTGTCGGCGATTACGAATGACATTCAAAATGACAGAGTTACATGGGATAATATTATCTCGGAGATGTTAGCATACCATGGCAATCGGACTGTATACGGCTTTAAAGATGCCACAGAATTTAACTTTACTTCTCAAAACGCAACTCACTCATTCCCGAGCAGCACCCTAGTCGGTGCACTCCTGTCGGGCAGGTCGCCTGAGGTTACCTTGGGATCCTCGTCGTTGGATATGCGGAGCCTCCTCACGCGAGTAATCTCTGAACCAGATACATCCTTGCGACGCCGGCTGTCGCGAGCGGGAGTCGATCCCGATGCGCTCCGCCAGATCCTCGACGGGTCCGACGGGGATGTGAGCCCGCGACAGGCACGTTCGCGACCAGACGGCCCTGCGGCGGCGTCCACGGGATTCGAGCGCGATCTCCTGTCGGACGGGACGTCCCCCTCGAGACTGCTGGGCTCGGACGTGTATGCGGCCGCGGTGGCGACCGTCTTCCGAACAGCTCAGGGCGAATTCTGCTTCGGATTGCTTGGTCCCTGGGGAATCGGCAAGACCCATCTGGCCCGCCGTATCGCCGATCACTTGGCGACGCCGCAAGACTACAAGAAAGAGATGGCGGCCCTCGCCCCCGGTCTGCGGAAGCTGGACCACCCGGATTTCGACACGCCGTATGACGTTGTCTGGCACAGTGCCTGGAAGTTCCGGCGGACACCGGAGGCCTGGATCTTCCTCTACGAGGCCATGGCGGCGGGCAGCTGCAAGGGCGTTTCGGTGGTCACGAGGCTCGGCCGGGCCCTGCGGACCGGCGTGTCACGCTGCGGGTATTGGCGCCTCGTCCTGTCGCTGATGATCATCGGCCTCGTGGCGATTCCCTTGAGCGCGCTGGGCAACTTGTTGATCGCGATCGGCGGCATGCTGGGCCTGGTCAACCTCCTGTATCTGGCCGGGTTGTTCCGGCGGATGCGGCAGACGGTGGAATCACTCGGCCGCCGGTATGCCATGCTCACCCGCCATGGCGAGCGGCTGGGGATGCAGGCGCTCATCGGTGATGATCTCCGCGCACTCGTGACGGGCTGGGTCCCAAGGGTTTGGGTCGAGAAGGACTCCAAGCGGGAAGAACGCGATGCCTTCGCTGCCATGCCGTGGCCTATGGCCATCTTGGCGCTGGCGGTCGTCGGCATGTTCTGGTTATCCACCACCTGGGTGTTCCCAGAGAGCTTAGCCGTATCGGCGACAGCGGTGCTCAAGCAACAGTTCGGCTGGGCGTGTGGTGTCCTCTTGCCCAACGAGTGGCCATTTTGTGCTTCGGCTACCCCAACGCCGAGAAGCACTGGATGGCTGGAGCTGGGGGTATTCGTGCTCTGGTGCGCGGCCTGCATCGCCATCTTGCTCATGGTGCATGGGACTGGGCGGGAACCGCGGCGCATTCTCCTGGTGATCGACGACCTGGACCGATGCAGCCCCGGCGAAGTGATCGAACTGGCCGAATCCCTGAAGCTGCTGCTGGAAGATCCAGCGGTCTGCCAAAGAGTGCAGGTCATGATGCTGCTCGACGAGGACGTGTTCGAGCATGCCATCTGCGAGAAGTTCCGGCCGCTCCTCGAGCATCGGGTCAAGCGCGCCGGAAATGCATCAGAAGATACGAGCCGACGGGAAATCATTGCCGAGCATGTCGAAAAGATACTGATTTCCTATCTTCGCCTGCCCACAATTGGGAGCGAGGAGATTGCGATTCTGGCCGATAAATATTCCAAGGTCGATTTCGAGAAGTGGAGGCAGGCGAAGATAGGATCTTTGAAAAGAGAGGCTGCTTCAGATCCGGAAATACCAAAGCCCACACAAAGGCAGCAGCAGACGGAAACGGTGTTAGTGTCCAGCGGCCGTAGGCCATATATTTGGAGACCGGGAATAGAAGAAGGCGTTGAGCCGCCGAAGAAGGAGACAAGGGTGCGCTCCGCCGAGACGGTCGAAGAATTTGCGGAAAGATTAAAGAAATGGGAAGCTGATGTTGCTGCCCAACGGCAACGGCAGAGCCGGCGAGAGGCGGAACTCGCGCGTCTGCAAGGGCCTGGTAACGGATCTGCTCCACCGCCGGGAAACGCTCCGGCGGACGATCCCACTCTCTCGGATCTGCAACTGAGCGACCTGCGCTTCAGCGAGTATGAGATCGGGCTGATCCGCCGCAAGCTTCCGGACTACATGGCCGCCGGCGGCCGACGGCCGAGCCCCCGGGCGGTCCGCCTGTTCCTGTTCAAGTATCAGCTCGGCCGCTCGCTACTGCAGCTGAATGCTGAGACGCGGGCGCTGGCATCCACCAACGAGGGTCTTGAACAATTCCTGGATGCGCTGGGGGCCGCTTGTTTCACGATCCAGACCCACCACGCCGCCCCGACCGGAAGAGCAACGGTGGCCGGCATCGTGTCGCAGATCGCCTAGATGTTTAGTTAGCGTACCCAGGCGCCAGCAAGTGCGGTTCATCCCCGCGCGGGCGGGGAACACGGGTGCGGCCGTTGCGCAAGACTGCTCAGGCCGGCGTTCCGCTACGGGCACGACTGTCCGGCGCATGGCTGGCACGTCGAGCCGGCCTCCCGTCCGCCGACGCGGACCTCACACCGGCTCGCACCCCTCAAGGTCTTACTCGTCGAAGACGATCTCGGCCACACCATGGGGTGGGCCGTTGAATCAGCCTTCCGCCTCGGCCTCGGCGCGCGTCAGGGTCATGCGGGTCTCGTGCCTGCCGTCGATGGTCACCTTCTCGACCTGGTCAATGCGGATGGCGATCGCCGTGCGCCTGCCGACATCCCTCCACTGCATGGTCCTGCGGTCCACGGCGTGGTATCCGCATCGGCAGCCCACCCATTCCCGAGGCCCGATCGGCGCGCGCCAAGCTGCCCCGCGACTGCCATGACCCCAGCCGGGCGCTGCACCCCGCATCCGGGCCATCGCCCCCACCGTACCCCTCCCCCAGCCCGCAAATCCGGCCGCTTCCGGTCGCCCGCCGCCCGGCTGGCGCGCTGGTCTCCGCTGCCCTCCGTGCGGCGATGCCCGGGCGGGCCAAGACCACGCCCCCTACCTGCAGGCCGTGTGCACGGCCGACCATTGGCTCCGACGCGGGCGCCGGGGGGAAGGCCGGGCTGCGGATGTTCAGGCGGCCGCAGCCCGGTGGTTGAACCAACGGTGGGTTAGGTGGCGCACTTCTTCGGGTCGGTTCTGCAACGGATAAGCCGTTGATGCTGCTCGATGATGTCGGCTTCGGTCCGGTATTGGAGCAGGCGCTCCGCCGGGCTGGTCTGCATCGCATCGATGAGGGAGCGGGCCGAGGTCAGGGCCTCCACCGCGCCGCTCTTGTTGCCATACTGAAGCTTGCTTACCGCGCCCGATTCCGAGAGAGAAAGCGTCATCTCGGTGTGGCCAAAAGGTGCCGAATCCGGAATTGGTATTTGGTACGACCCGGTGGCACCCATGTCGGCGAAGAAGATTTCGCCAGAAACGCGCGGGAGTGGAACGGACAGGATGCCCGACCACATGATTCCCTCGGGCTTTGGATTGTCCGATTGGCATGTAGGATCGGACGCATTGCCATATTTATTTGTCGTATGTTCGAATATCACGGCATCATATTTCACCAACTGCCGCAGCGTCAGGGAATGCCCCGTGCTTGAACCCTTCCAGATGGCAGGCGGCCTGATGGCACGTCCATTCTCGTACCGGACACAGATTGCAGGCATATGCCTGGCTATCAGCAGCCCGATATTGGACCCATCGGACGAGACTGGAATCAGGCGCGCTTTACCCACCCTCTTGTTAGCAGGACTGCTGCTGCCAACGCTTTGCGGGTTGAATTCTTCGCGCAGACGGTAGGTGACCGATACCGTTTTCCCCTCGCCCGCGGCTGCGTCTATGGCCTTGCAAGCCTCTTCTATGGACTCGGGCTTGGGTTCTTCCGGCGGCGCCAGGCCTCCCGAGACCAATGCAAAGGGCAGCAGCGCGGCGACCCCCTGGATGATCTCCGCCCCACGGCCCGTGCTCGAGGAATTTATGCCCGCGAGACGGCCATCATCGTGAAGCTCGATGGTCATTCCCTCGTCGGAGAAAACGCCACCGCCACGGGCAAAGGCAAGCTGATGCGGTTCCGAGAGGTCGGCGGAATATCCAACCGTGGCGGTTACGTTAGCGATGCTGTGCAGCCTGCGTGGTGATTGGGGCTTGGCTTCTCCGCATCCCACGGTCTTGATCACCACGAAATCAGCATGGCCCTTGGGCAGATAGTATTGCGCCGTTACATCGGGAACGGCCGCGCATGCCGCCGTCGCCAGGCTGAGCAGGCTGCTCAACACATACGGGTAATTTCGCATTTCCTCCCCTTTGTATGCATGATGCATGGCAAGCATAGCGCGCAGAAATTACAGCGTATATGTCCTCGGCCTGCGCGTGGGCGTCACTTTGGGGAAGGATGAGATCTCCCGGGGGACGGGAAGCTTGCTCCCCCCGATCCAGCGGCGCTCGATCGCGATTGGACGGGACAGCGCTGGCGCGAAGTATGGGGGCACAGCAGGATCATGGCCTTCACAATCAAACTCAGCATCCTGTCGGGGCTTGGCGCGGATCAGGTCCAGATGGCAGCGAACGCAACGCTTCGCTGGGAGCGTGCGATTCTTGGATGTCGGGGCGCGCTGGCGGACGAGCTCGGCCTGCGCATAGATCTCTTTTCCGGCGGGCTGGGCAATCCCGGAATGTCTTTCGCCAAGGCGCAGATAACGCAGACATGGCCGGCCAGCGGGCTCCCCCGGAGCGCCGAGATATGGCTTGAAGAAGCGGATATCGACACGCTGACCGCCCAGGGACGATTTCAGGACATAGTCGCCCATGAGATTGGGCACTGCCTGGGTTTTGGCCTGCTTTGGAATGGGGGATCGCGCAAACTTCTCCGCAATGGGGATGGCAAGACATTGTTCACCGGTGGGCGCGCGATTGCCGAATATCAGCAGCTTGTGGGCCCGGGATCGGGTCAGGTCGAAGGCGTTCCCGTGGAGGATGACGGCGGCAGCGGGCAGAATTCCCTTCATTGGCAGGAAGGCGTCTTTGGCAATGAGCTGATGACCACCACCCTGCCCGATGGCGGTAACCGCTTGAGCCGCATGACGCTCGCCTCCCTTCACGATCTCGGGTACGAGGTGGACTTGGCCACGGCAGACACCTACCTCCTGCCCAGCCCAGGCCCCCGTCCGTTCGACGCCGGGGCGCTCACGGCCCTCAAATGGGAACTGCCGGGCCGCGTAAAGCGCACGGCGGCCAAAAGGCGGCTGGCGGCCGCCCCCAGGCGCCGGCGCAAACCAGGTTGAGGCCGTGTCTTGAGACAGGATGGCGTGATGGGGGCATGGCGCGGCCCGTGCCCCCGCCCCCGCCTAGCCTTGGGATGCCGGAACAGAGATCATCGTAAACGCCTGCCAGGAATCGACCCGGAGCCCGATCGCCTGCACGGTCTCGTGCATGGCCTTGGCCTCAAGATCGGTCTCGCTGAAGGTTCACTCCCGATCGGCCCTTAAAGTTGGCGCCGCCGTGCCTGCCTCAGGATCAACTTGGTGGGTGCCTTCCCGGATCGGTCAGTAGAAGGCGGCTTTACCTACGGGATTCCGCCCCCGTAGATGATCGCCACCCACAATCTCGGCCGATCCACGTCGCGATCGATAAGCCACCAGCGACCGTCCACCGGGCGGCTCGCACCGGGCGGCCCGGCATCCTGTAGACCGCCTTCTGATACCGAGGGTACACCTCTGGCAAGCATCTTGGGAGCCCAGCCATACAGTCGCGGCTGGAGTCGGGTTCAACGCGACACCCCGATGGCTCCCCGATTGCTTCCAGTGATACTTCCCGACGCGGCAAGCCCACTGCGGAGCAGGAAGCCCCCGCAAAGCATCAGGCGAAGCCCGCTCGCATCGCCTCCACGATCCCCGGCGTCGTACTAGGCACCCTGCCCAGCTTCATCGAGCCCTCCCTCGCCACCTTCGTCCAGAGAGTTAGCCTCGGTAAGTGCTATCAAATTTTGACACGGGAATGCCGTTCACCGCACCTCTCGCAATCAAATCCAGGGACATACTGTTTTCTTCCTGAACCGGACTTGGCCCCAAGGTCACGCCGCAGATGGCGGTCTCCTCATATGGAAGTGGCTCAGGAGGCTCGTGATATTCTACTTCCAAAGCGCACGGCCACTCTACATACGGCCTTAGCAAGCCCGCCCGCTCCGTAAATTTGAACGCACCCGGGACCGCGGATGTGCGCAATATAATTAACCGAAACTCCTTCTCTTCTTTAAAAGAATGATGCTTCATCTGGGCAGCCAGTGGTAGTAATCGCAGCATCACTGCAGTATACACTCGCCTCATTCTGCTACTATCGGCGAGGATATCATCCGCATCTACGTCCTCAAGCACCTTGAATAGTTCACCCAATTGTTTTGCCACAAACGCGCGTTGCTCCTCTTCATCGTACAAGCATCTACAGATCCCTCCCATATACCCACTGCTAAATCGTTGGTTTGTGCTATCAAAGAATTTTTCAATGAGTTCTCTTTGATAAGCTAGGCATACTCCAGACTGCCCTCCATACATTCGATATTGGCTAAGACTCTTCCCATCGCTCGTAAAAGAAGTGATAAGTATGGGCGACTCCAGACGAAGCGATGGGCCCCTGAATTCTATATTTCCAACGAGCAGCGAAATTATTTGCGTAATTATCGGAGAATCTAGATACTGGCGCTGTATAGTTATCAATCCATCTTGGATCAATTTGAATGCTACCCCTATCTCTCCGCCATCGTTTAGATAACCAATGTGGCTTGCCCACATGTGTTGCTTAGTCAAAATTGCTGCTGCTGCGGTTACGTTTGTATAGTGATAAAGGACGTCTGGGAGAGAATCGTCGGTACGCCTAGGTATCACCGGACCCAGCCCACGCAGCCTGGCCATTATATTGTCTAGGCCGTCGGGCTCGATTTCTCTTCGCACTTCTTCCGCTACCTCTTGATAGAACACAGCGCGCGGGCAGCGGCGTCCGGCTTCTGTTGTGCGCGGCGCCTTCGCGCTCCCTCAACTATGCGCGCTGCGTGTGAAGATACCGGACGGCCGACAGCGCGTCGACCTTCTGGCCTAGCGCTAGGCGCGTCGCGCCACGACGACCTGGCCGTGGTGCGACCATCGGTTCTCGTAGTATCCGCGGACGAAGTATCGCAGCAGTTCCGACTAGAGCATTTTCCGATCATTCGGGTTCGTATCCTGAGTTTCGGAAGTAGTTGGTGCATTCGGCGGCTGTGAAGGTGTCCATGGCTTCGGCGATAGATTGCCAGAGAGCATCCCTGGTTCGTGCGGCAGCCTTCCGGAGCCACGCCTTGAGCTTGGCGAACGTCTGCTCGATCGGGTTGAAGTCAGGACACGATTGCAAGCCGTCTCCGGGACGGGCGAAATCATACGACCCAGAAGTCATCTATCGCCAGTTTGTTCGGTGCCACCCCGCTTATGACGATTGCGTTTCCGCCACCCAAGTCGAGGCGGGAGCCCGAGCCGGAAGCCACCACCCGGGACAAGGCGATCTTGTTGCTGGTGATGCCGCTGCTGTTGACGTTATAGGCGATGCGGATCACGTCACCCGTGGTCGGGCCAAAATCCATGATCGTGTCTACACCGCTGGTCTTGCCGAACCGGAACACATCCCGGCCGGCCTCCCCGTAGATGATATCGTTCCCAAGGTCACCGGACATCTGGTCGTCCCCTGTCCCACCCCACAGCGTGTCGGTGTCGGGCCCGCCGAACAACTGGTCGTTCCCCGTTCCGCCATAGACCCGGTCGATACCAATGTTGCCGTTCACATGCCAATCGTCGCCATCGTCGCCATAGACCCAGTCTGTGCCCTGCCCGCCTCTCACGAAGTCCGCGCCCACGCCGCCGTACACGAAGTCGTTGCCCGTCGCCCCGTTGATATCGTCGTTGCCCTCGTCGCCATAGAGGCGGTCAGTCCCGTCACCGCCGAAGATGACGTCGTTGCCCTGATACCCGTGCCAAGTCTCCTCCCAGGGGCCGCCATAGATGGAGTCCGGTCCACCGGTCTCGTCGTTGTGCTGAGTCCAGAAGGAAATATAGTTGTCGAACTCCCCGCTGATAGCGAGCACGCCATTGACCTTGCTCGGGTAATATCTCTCGTTGGAAACGACACCGATGATGTAGGTGACGTCATCGTCCGTGATGACAACAGGTGAGCCGCTCTGGCCGGGCCAAGTATCGAGATCGTCGACAAACTGCATCTGGGTGAACGTCGCGTGGTCCACGGTGCCTGCCGTATAGGCCAGGTACAACCCATCCCAACCGGCATCCCCGGGATAGCCAGCCGATTCCACCACCCGTCCAACTAGCAAGGCAGGGTTCGTGATGTAGCCTCGCTCCAACCAGCCGGTGGCGTAGCCCGCGTTGCTGCCGAGCGTGATGATCCCATAGTCATGATTGTAGGCGACCGCCGTGAAGGCCGTCTCACCCACGAAGGTGGGATCGACCTGAATGCTCTTGGCGGCGAAACGGCCGTGGGGTTCGTACCAACCGTAGCGCCCCGGAATGACCGTGACCGACGTCGCATATCCACCTGCTTGGGGCAGATACAGCACATGCCCGGCCGTTAGCACATCGTTCGGACCGATCATTGCACCAGAGCCGATATACCTCTGGCCGTTCGGAAATGTCGCAGTGATGCTGACGATGGCGCTCCATGGATAATAGAACGTATCGACGAAGTTCCCGACCGGCAGCCGATCATCGAAACCTATTATGGCCATCGATCAACCCCTTGGCACAAAGATCACATGTTATCCTCGGATAACGATATGAAAAAGACCAGTTGTTTGTGGGATGAGAGACGATCGTGATTTGCACATCTACGATCTTGGCGAGTAGCCCACTGCAGTTCCAGGCATCCTGACGGAGCAAAGACCATTACGCCCGTCGGCCGACGGAACGATCTCCTGAAGCAGGCGACCGACAGCGCCGTCGGCGAAGGAGACGATGCTCTGCCGCAGGAGGTCGAAGCGCTTCAGGCGCTGATCCTGGCCGAGCGCGCCGCCCATGCCGCCGAGGCCGAGCGGCTGCGTCAGATCATCAAGGAGATGCAGCGTCACCGCTTCGGCCGGCGCGCCGAGACCCTGCCGCTGGATCAGCTGGAGCTGGCCTTGGAGGACGTCCAGCAGGAGGCGGCCGCAGAGGCCGCCGGCGAGGAAGCCCGCCATCCAGAGCGCAAGGCCGCCACCGCC
Source organism: uncultured Rhizobiaceae bacterium (assembly GCA_964594715.1). Lineage (GTDB taxonomy): Bacteria > Pseudomonadota > Alphaproteobacteria > ATCC43930 > Allostellaceae > Allostella. The sequence goes on from CAZQOA010000014.1 coordinate 17,081, forward strand.
GCAAGGCGCCGATCTAACCGCGGCGCACTGCCCGAGCACCTGCCCCGGATTGAGACCCTCGTCGACGTGGACGATAAGGCCTGCCCCTGCTGCGCCGGGGCTCTGGATTTGATCGGGGAGGATCGGGCCGAGCGGCTCGACATCGTGCCGGCGCAGCTCCGCGTGCTGGTGGTGCGGCGGCCCAAGTACGCCTGCCGCACCTGCGAGGACGTGGTGGTCCAGGCGCCGGCGCCTGCCCGACTGGTCGAGGGTGGCATTCCTACCGAGGCCACGGTCGCCCACGCGGTGGTCAGCAAGTACGCCGATCACCTGCCGCTCTACCGCCAGGCCCAGATCTACGCTCGCCAGGGGATCAGACTCGATCGATCGACCCTGGCCGACTGGACCGGCCGGTGCACGAGCACCTGCTGGCGAGCCTCCGAGGATCGCCCAAGCTCTTCGCCGAGGAGACCACGGCCCCGGTGCTCGATCCCGGACGTGGGCGGACCAAGACCGGCCAGCTCCGGGCCTACGCCCGGGACGACCGCCCGTGGAGCGGCTCCGATCCGCCGGCCGGCCTATGTCCACGCGCCGGATCGCAGGGCCGAGCGGCCGATGGCCCATCTCGCCCGCTTCACCGGCGTGCTGCAGGTCGACGGCTATGGCGGCTATCGGCCGCTGGCGGAGAAGGGCCAGGTCCAGCTCGCCTTCTGCTGGGCTCACGTGCGCCGGCGCTTCTACGAGCTCGCCGCCGCGGGCCCCGCGCCCATCGCCAGCGAGGCGCTCGATCAGATCAAGGCGCTCTACGCCGTGGAGACCGAGATCCGTGGTCTTGAGCCCGATGCCCGCCGCGCCCCCGTCAGCATAAGTCCCTGCCGGTGATCCAGGCGCTGGAGCCCTGGCTGCGAGCTCGGCTCGAGACCATCAGCCAGAAGACCAAGCTCGCCGAGGCTATCCGCTACGCGCTCTCGCGCTGGGCTGGCCTCACCCTCTTCCTCGGCGACGGCCGCATCGAGCTCGACAACAACATCGTCGAGCGCTCCATCCGGCCCCTGGCGCTCACCCGGAAGAACAGCCTTTTCGCGGGCTCCTACGGCGGCGCTGCCCACTGGGCGATCCTCGCCTCGCTCATTGAGACCGCCAAGCTCAACGACGTCGATCCGCAGGCCTACATCACCAGCGTCATCATCCGCATCGTCGAGGGCCCCCCGCAGAGCCGCATCGATCAGTTGCTACCCTGGGTCTATCAGCCCGAACCTTCTGCCGTGGTCTGAGCGAAGCCCGGGCTGGACACGGCCGCGATGAAACGTCTGCTCTCGGGAATGAAGTCAAAGACGGTTCGCGACCCTCAGCGGACCTGGCGTGTCGGCGTAGTCCGTTGGGCGAGTCGCGCGATTAAGCAGGAACGTACGTCAACCTAATCACGTCCTCGCCAACCAGATCGCTGGCCACAAGGCGGAGCGGCGGCCGCGGGCCGGCAAAGAATGGCGGGCCGCGACCCAGCACGATGGGGTGGAAGTAGAGTCGATACTCATCGATGAGACCAAGGTCGGTCAGACTTTGCGCCAGGTCTGGTCCGGAGACTGCAATCTCCCCAACAAGTTGAGCCTTCAGCCCACGGACCACCGCCTCGAGGTCATCCTCGACAAGTGTGGCGTTGGGGCCGACGGACTTCAACGAGCGCGACACGACCCATTTCGGTTGGCTCCGCCACGCCGCCACGCCGCCGCGAAGTCGCGTCGCTCCGCGTCCCACTCAGGATCGTCTTCATCCCAATAGCGCATGATCTCGTACATGCGGCGACCGTACACACTGCCGGTCAGGTCGCGCACGTGCTCTATCCAGTGACGAAAGAGCACGGGGCCTGTCTGAATTTCCAGGTGGTCGACGTAGCCGTCCAGGGACTGGTTCATTCCGAAGACGAGCTTCGCCAAGCTGCAAAACCTCCATCCCAGGTTTTTCAGAATAGCTTGAGCCGCGGTTACGCGGAAGTGAGGTTGGACACGATCGCCGCATTGTCGGCGTGACCATCAGAGGTCCGCTAACCACCCCCTCCAGAAGTTCGCAATGTCCGCTACCGGGCCGGTCGCCGCCGGCGGCGACCGTGGCCTGAGAACACCGCTTACCGGAATAGATCCCCCTGCCGTCCATTTCAGAAAAATTGGATGACGTCACCGACGAGGGTATCGAAGCCCTCTATGCGGTCCGTGCCATTGGCCGCTGCGAAGATGAAGATGTCACGCCCTGCCTCGCCATAGAGGCGGTCGTGGCCCAGATCTCCGGACAGCCGATCGTAGCCCGGGCCTTCCCATCTACGTCTTTAGCAGCGGATACCCCTGCCTCTTGCAAGGGACCATGCGTCAATCCGAAATTCGCCGCGCCACCAGATTGATCAGCGTCTCCACCCGCCGCCCGGGCGGCGGCTGGGCAATGCCAAGTTTCTGGCCGATCGCCAGGTCGCGGCGGCTCCACCACAGATAGGGGTAGGAGACGCGGCCGGGGTCGATGCAGAAGCCGCCGGCCTCGACCATAGCGAGGTACTCGATGGCGTCGCGCTGCACCTCCATCGGATGGCGGAAGAGCAGGCGGATGATCCAGGAATCGATGTAGGCCCGGGTGGATTCCGCCAGCAGAAGCACGCCACCCGGGCGCAGCACGCGGTGGAACTCCGCCAGCGCCGCTTCCTGCTCGCGCAAATGGTGGAAGGTCTGGTGGCAGAAGACGGCGTCGATGCTGGCCGCGGCCAAGGGCAGCCGGGCGCATTCCCCCTGCACCAGGGTGACCGGTACCCCCGCTGCCCGCGCCCTGGGAGCAGCGTTGGCCAGCACCGCGCTGTGGTAGTCGAGGCCGATCAGGTGGCGCGGCGCGAACGCCTCGGCCAGCGGCGCGAAGGAATGGCCGTGGCCGCAGCCGATGTCCAGCATCACTCCTGGCGGCGGGTACCCCTCCGGCAACAGGCGGCGCAGGTCACCGATCGCCACCCTCAGCACGCTGTCCGCCCAGGTCCGGGTGTTGAGGAACCAGAGGCCAAAACGGGTTTCCGGCACGATGCCGGGAGGCGCGCCGGCTGGGGCAGACGCCATGTCAGACTCGCTTCAGGATGAGGGAGGTGTTGATGCCGCCGAAGGCGAAGTTGTTCGACATCAGGTACTCGACCTCCAGCGTTCGCGCGTCGCCCTGCAGATAGTCGAGTTCCGCGCAGCGCGGATCGACTTGGTCCAGGTTGCAAGTCGGCGCGAAGGACCCCGCGCGCATCATCTCGATGCCGAGCCAAGCCTCGAGCGCGCCGCAGGCGCCGAGCGTGTGCCCGAAATAGCTTTTCAGCGAATGGATCGGCATGTGCCTGCCCATCACCTCGCGCGTCGCCTGCGTCTCGGCGATGTCACCCCACTCAGTGGCCGTGCCATGGCCGCTGACGAAGCCGACTGCCCCCGCATCCAGCTTCGCGTCGTCCAGCGCCATCCGCAGAGCGACCGCCATCGTCTCCGCCTGCGGTTGGGTCACGTGATTTCCGTCGGAGTTGCAGGCGAAGCCGACGATCTCGGCATGAATCTTCGCACCTCGAGCCAGCGCCCGCTCCCGCTCTTCCAGAACAAGCGTGACGGCCCCCTCGCCGATCACCAGCCCGTCGCGATCGCGGTCATACGGTCTGGGTGTCGTGCTCGGACGATCGTTGCGAACTGATGTTGCGAACAGCGTGTCGAACACCGCCGCCTCGGTCACATCCAGTTCGTCCGCGCCGCCGGCGATCATCACATCGGCCTTGCCCCACTGAATCGCTTCATAGGCATAGCCGATGCCTTGGCTTCCCGAAGTGCAGGCGCTCGATGTCGGGATGACCCGTCCGGTCACGCCGAAGAAGAGCCCGATATTGACCGCCGCGGTGTGGCTCATCATCTGGATGTAGCTCGTTGCATTGAGCGTCCGCGAGAGGCCCTCGGTCATGAGTTCCGCGAAGGCGATGACGGGTCCCGGACTTCCAAAGGACGAGCCATACGCAATACCCGTCCTGCCACCGCGAATGACTGGATCGGCAACTAGGTCCGCATCCTCCAGCGCGCGCTCGGTGGCGAAGACTGCCATGCGCGAGACCGGTCCCATCGTCCGCAGCTTCTTGCGCGGATACCGATCGTCGACTGAGAATCCTGGGACGGGTGCCGCTAGCCGGGTGTTGATCCCGGTGAAGCGCTCCCACTCCGGCATATAGCGGACGGCGGTTTCACCATTGACCATCCGGTCACGGATCGACGGCCAGTCATTGCCGAGTGCAGTGACACCGCTCATGCCGGTAATGACCACCCGTCTCATCACAACATGCCGCCATTGACCGACAGCACCTGGCGCGTGACATAGCCGGCCCCGTCCGAGCAGAGATACGAGACGGCCGCGGCCACATCGTCCGGTGTCCCGATCCGGCGCATCGGGATCAACTTCAACGCCTCCTCCTTCGGCACGTCGCGGATCATGTCCGTTTCGATCAAGCCGGGTGCCACGCAGTTAACGGTGATGCTGCGCTTCGCGAGCTCGATCGCGAGGGCCTTGGCCGCACCGATGATACCGGCCTTGGCCGCGCTGTAATTGACCTGCCCGCGATTGCCGGCCAGCCCGGAAACCGACGACATGGCGACAATCCGTCCCCCCTTCCGGGCCGACACCATGGGCATGACGATTGGGCGCAACACGTTGTAGAAGCCGTCGAGATTGGTGCCGAGAACGGAATCCCAATCGACGTCTTCCATCGCCGGAAAGGCCACATCGCGCGCGATGCCGGCATTGAGGACGACGCCGTAATAGGCTCCGTTGGCCGCCATGTCGGCCTCTAGAGCGGATCGACAGGCTTCACGATCGGCAATATCAAAGCCGATGGTGCGCCCCTCGCCGCCGGCCTCGTGCAGCCGTGCGAGCGTCGCTTCGGCGCTGTCTTGATCCCGTCCGTAATGCACGACCACGGTAAACCCGTCTTGCGCCAGCCGACTTGCAATCGCCTGACCGATTCCCTTGCTGGCGCCCGTCACGAGAACCGTTCGCTTCACTCTGGCCACTCCTCCCGCTGACGCCGCATCAGCGCGTCGACGTCCGCTGGCTGATATACTGTAAGTTGTGCATGCGCTAGCGAAGAGGTCTCGCCTTGCCGGGAAACCTTGCAGTCGAATACGGCCATTTCCCCATCACGGAATGCTGGCTCGACGCGTACGTCCAGCGCATCGCCTTCTCGGAACCAGGAGAGCTCGGCGGCAAAATCCCGCGTGCCGAGAAGTAGGCCTAGGCGCACCGGCTCCCCCTTGGTACGCGCCTCCAACCCGATGAAAGCGGCACAGGCCTGCGCCATCCACTCGATGGCGCAATGGGCCGCCACACCGCGCCCGGGCTCGAAGAACATCCCGCCCTTCCGCACGGTGACGCGTGCCGTCAGCCGCTCAGAATCGCCCGCCATGACGCTGTCGAGCAGGATCATCGGCCCCTGCTGCGGCAGGAGTTCTTGCAAGGGCCAGGAGGGGGCTGTTGCGCTCATCGGGGCTCGCCGAGCACAAGAGCGACGTTGTTGCCGCCGAATGCCAATGAATTGCTGAGCAGCGCCTTGCCGTCGGACGTGCCGGACAGGCTCTGCCCCGGCCGAACCAGGTTGAGCGGAGGGATCTCGGGATCGGCCACGCCGTTCCAGGCATGGGGTGGAAGCAGGTTGCTTGGATTGAATTCCGGATTGGCCGTCAGCCAGAGAAACGCGGCCTCGCACGCCCCGGCGGCGCCGAGCGCGTGGCCCATCATCCCTTTCGTGGAGCTGCACGGCGTCCGAGATCCGAAAATTTCATGCACCGCCCGCCCCTCCGCCAGGTCGTTGAGCGGCGTGCCGGTCCCATGGAGATTGATGTAGCCAAGTTCGGCTGGCGCGATTTCCGCGTCGGCCAGGGCTTCGCGCATCGCCGCCGCAGCACCGCGACCTTCCGGATCCGGTGCGCTGATATGATGGGCATCGGCCGTTTCCCCCACGCCGAGCAGGGAAACACTGGTTGGCTCGCGCGTCAGCAGGAAGGCAGCGGCGGCCTCACCGACATTGATCCCGTCCCGATCGGCGCCAAAGGGATTGCATCGGCCAGCTGAGATCGCCTCCAGCGCCGCAAACCCACGGACGGTCATGCGACACAGCGTGTCGACGCCCCCGACGATGGCCGCATCACAGATGCCGCTTTCGATCAGGCGACGCGCCGAGGCAAATACCTTGGCGCTGGACGAGCATGCGGTTGCGATCGTGTAGGACGGGCCCGAAAGGTCGAGATATCGGGCCACAAACTGGCTGAGGCTCCCAAGCTCCTGCTGCCGATAGTCGAAACCCGCGGGCCAGGCACCGTGCCGACGATAGTCCGCGTAGGCGGCTTCCCCCTCGGCGATGCCAGCCGTGCTGGTTCCCAGAATGACCGCGATCCGGTCGCGGCCGATGCGTCGTGCCACCTGCTCGACCACCACCGCGATCTCATCGATGGCCAGGCGCATCAACCGGTTGTTGCGGGAATCCAACTCGGCAAACCCTGGTGGCAATGGCGCCGGCTCGACGGGCACGGCACCCACGAAGGTGTCCCGATCGGGAAGAAGGCTGATGCGTGACACCAGTCCGGACCGGTCTCCCGCAAAGAGGCGGCGAGCCACCTCCACCTTCCCGATCCCGAGTGGGGCTGCCACGCCGATCGCTGGAATACCGATCGCCGCCCGGCTCATCGGGCTAATTCCCGAGATTGAATTTCGATCTCGTAGTCCCAGGCCGCGTTCCGGTATTGCGTGACGCCATTCCAGGAGGCGCCGGGCTCCCAATCGTAGCGCGCGCGCAGCACCTCCCGTCCGCCGCGGCGAACGACACGGGAATAGGGGCCGTCGATGACCTCGCCATCGGGCTCGATCACGGCTCGCACCTCCGCTTCGGGCCAATAGAGCAGTACCAGGTCTGCCACCATCGCTTCGGGTCGAATGGCATCGGGGGTTCCCTCCACCCGATCGAAGGTGATCGCCGTATCACTCCAGCGAAGGGTCATGACCCGGCGCCCGGTCAGGTCAGTAGCCGCCAGAAGCAGCCGATCCTCATTGATGCTGAGCCGCACTTCCAGCGTGAACCGCTCGTCGCCCCGCGTCGCCGTCACGAGCTGCATGGCCTCGACATTCTGTCCAAGCGAACGCAACGGCGGCAGCCGGAGTGGCTGTTCGGCCGTCCCCGCGACCGGCGAGGGAACCATGGGCGATGATGGCGCGCATCCAGCCAGGGCACCAATCGCCAGGGCCATCCACACGGCATAGGCGGTCCACCGTCCCGACGCACGCCGGTGACGGGTCCCTGCCGATCCTGTCGGCGCCAGCGTCATTTCACCCTTCCAGGCCCGGCTATGGGGGACAGCAGGAACGCCAGCACCATCCCGACCGACATAGTTAGGCCGAATCCGCTGACCGCGCGGACCTCGCTGAATGCCAGCAGCCCGAAGCCGAGCAACGTCGTGAGCGTCGCAAGCCATACCGCGACCATGGTGACCGACCGGTGCGCCGGCGGGCTCTCGGCACAAAAGATTGCATAGTCGATCCCGATCGAGAGGACGATAACCAGCGCCATCGCGTGGAAGAAGGTGAAGGACTCTCCCCCCAATGCCAGGAGGGCCGGGGTCGCGATCACCGCCGATAGAGGCGGCACCAGAACGAAGAACGTTCGCCGCGCTCCGTAACGCCAGAGCAGCAGCGGGATCATCAGCAGGACGGACACCGCAGTCAGCATCACGGCGCGCTCCCGGTATTTTTTCAGCAGGTCGCTGAAGTCGCCGGTGGCATCGATGAAACGGACGCCCGGCATCGCCACCAGTGCTGCCCGCACCTTGTCCTGGGCCGACACGCCGTCGAGCATGACCACATGCAAGCCCGCCCGCAGGACAAGGTCTCGCAGGATGGGGATGGCGCCCATCCCAGACACCAGGTCCAAGGTTAGCGGGCTGGCGGCTTCCAGCCCCGCCGCCGGCTGCCCGATCATTCCAAGCCGCTGCAGCTGGGCGGCGAGATGGGGTTGCTCCAGCCGATCCCTTATGAGCTGCCGATCGTCCTGCTGACGCTGCGGGGACGGGACGAACGAGGCCGGCATCTGATACGAACGAAGCGCGCCCTCCGCTTGCAATGTTGCCAGGGTCGCTTCCAGCCCTTCCTGCATCCGCAGCGCCGCCGCATTGTCGGCGGCCTCGATCAACAGGAACTGTCCCTCGGTCCCAGACCCGATCAGCCGGCGAACCTCCCGCTGCTCCTCCAGTAAGGATGGCGACAGGCGCTGCATGCGGCGCACATCGTCTTCGACCTTCAGCGTGGCCGCACCGAAGATCGTCGCCCCCACCAGCCCGATCAGGACGGCAACGCGCACGGCCCACAGGCCCTGCCGCTCCCACCATTGCGGGAGCAAATCGGCTCCCCGAACCATGGCGGCCCCGTGCCGTGCCGGCTCCATACGATCCAGCCGCGGCAGCCAAAGCAGCACCGTCAAATAGGATGCGACGAGACCGATGATGGTGAAGACCGCAAGCTGCCTCAACCCAGGAAAGGGCGCTGCCGCTAGCGCCGCGTAGCCGATCACCGTAGTCAGAAGGCCCAGTGTTATTCCTATGCGGACCCGGCCAATGCGCGCCCGCGGCGTCAACGCCTCCCGATGAAACACCGTGGCGCTGTAATGCAGGCTGTAGTCGACCGCGATCCCGATCAGGCTGGTTCCGAACAGCATTGCGGCCACGTGCAGCTCGCCAAAGATTAGCAGGCTGCCAGCGACGCCGGCCGCTAGGCCGATGCCCATGACCAGCAGCGTGTGCAGCAGAGGCGTCCAGCGCCGAAACACCACGAGCACCAGCAGTAGGCAGCCCGCGATAGAAATCGAACCCAGCAGGGACGACTCGTTGATTGCCCGCTGTGAGCCCTCATGGGCGAAGAAGATCACCCCAAGCCGGCGGAGCATGGTGCCAGGAACAGCGGTCGTCGCATCGAGCACCAGGGCGTCCAACGCCTGCATGAAACGATCCTGCACGGCGAGGTCCATCGGATTACCCGCCAAGCGGGCCGTCACAAAGACCCAGTTGGTTCCGCCTTCGGTCACCGTCAGCATTCCCTCATCAGGAACGAGCCGGGACAGGGGCAGTGGCAAGCCGGCGAGGAAGGAGGGCAACAACAGGAACGGATCGCCCTTCACCGTCTGGCCGTCCGCAAGACCGGTGAAGCCGAACAGCTGGGCCAGTGCCCGCGTCGCGATGGCATCCCCCCTGCCCTGCTCCAGCAAGGAACGGTCGCGGGCGGACAAGAGGCCGTAGCGGTAGGGAAAATAGAGCCGGGAGATCTCGCCCACCCGGTCGCCGCCGAATGTCAGCTCGACGCCTTCGGCGACGCCGTTCGCGGCCAGCTTGTCCGCTATTCGGGTGGCAGCCGCTCGGGCCTTGCGTCGATCGTCATTGCCAACCAGCAGCACCACCCGCCGCGCCGCCGCCAACGACACCGCCTCATTGGCAAACTGCCGCACCGGGTCCTGTTCCTCGCGTGGCAGCAAGGCCATCAGGTCCGTACGCAAGGGCAGGCCGTCCTGCACGCGCACCGCCAGGTAGCCGAGCGCCAGCAGGACCAACCCTAACCACAAGAGCGCCGGCCAACGCTTCGCTACCGACCAATGCGTCAAGGTCGACCAGGACTTTGGAGCAGCCGCGACTCCGCCGCATCGAGGGCGCGGAGCGAAACCTCCTGGCCGATGAAGCCGATGTGGTCGCGGTCGCCGTTGCGGCGACGGATCTGGACATCATCGACCAGGGTGCGGCCGCCGATCACGATCTGTTCGATGGGCAAGGCCGGTGCCGGTGCCTCCGCCGGTGACAGCACCACACGCCAGATGCCGTTCTCCTCGTGGCGCTCGGCGCGGAAGATTCGCCCGAGGCTCGCGACGTCCCCGCCCAGCGCGCCGGACAGGACGGAATAGAGGCCGGCGAGCAAGGGGATCCGATCCGCGCTCAACCTCATCGTCTCGGCACCTCGGACCTCCTGGACGATGCCGGCAGCACTGAGCACGGTGGTGACCGCGAATGGCGTTTCCGTCCGCCACAACAGTCCCTGGCCCAGGTCAAGCACGAAGGTGCCTTCGCTCCGCAGCGGTGCGTCGAAGCCCTGGAGGAACCGCTCCTGGACGAAACGCCCGCGCAGCACCTCTCCTGGCGCCAGCACGCGCTGTGCTGATGCTGGCAGGCTGGCACCCAAGCCGCCGCCCAGCAACACCAGGGCAAAGGCAAACACGCTTCGCAACGTCACAGCGCCCTCCTCACTCGATCCACCAGGCACGGAGGGCACTCGAAGCACAGTTCGCCCGTGGCGGCCGATACTGCCAACTGCACGGTCTCCGCCTTAGTCAGGGTTTCGGCCGTCTTGCCGTCGCGGATCCGGTAGGTGACCCGCAGTCGGTTCTCGTACTCCGCTAGGGTCGCCTCGATGCGCAATTCCTGATCCAGGCGGATCGAGCGGACATAGCGCAGCTTCATGTCGACGATGGGCCAGAGGAAGCCGGACGCCTGCATTTCCTGGTAGCCGAAACCGATGGAATCGAGCAGCGCGACCCGGGCCTGTTCCAGGAAGCGGGGATAGTTGCCATGCCATACGATCCCCATGGGGTCGAGGTCATAGAAATGCACCCGCACCTGCTCTTCGACCCGGATCATGAGCGTTCCACCGCTTTGCCGGCCGGCGCCCAGAAATCGAAAAAATTGTACCATTGGTAGGGGTCGGCCACGGCGTGGGCCTCCAGCCGCGCGGCGAACCGGGTCACCCATTCCCGGATCGCGGCGGATCGGCCCGCTCGCGGCAGGACGATGCAGTCGGCAAAGGCCTCGACGCGCAGCTCGTACCCATCGCGAGCGCGTCGGCAGAACATCAAATAGACCGGGCATTCCAGGAGCGACGCGAGGATATAGGGACCGATTGGGAAGGGCGCCTCTTCACCGAAGAATGGCACCCTGGTCGCCCGCGCCTGGCCGGACAAGGGGACACGGTCGCCCGCGATGACGATCCAGCTGCCGGCTTCGATCAGCCCGCGCAGGTGGATTGCCGTATCCGGCGTAATCTCGGAAACCTCCAGCCGGTTGACGGCGGCCTGGGGATTCACCTGCTCCAGAACGCGATTGAAGTTCCGGGAATGCACCGTGTGCATCAGCACCACTAGGCGCCGCCGCGTCGCCTCGTCGAGGACAGCGCGAGCCACATCCATGTTGCCGTGATGCGATACGATGAAAAGCGCGCCGCGTCCGTCGCACATGGCCCGGTGCAATGCATCCGGGGAGACCACCTTCACCGCATTGGGGCCTAGTCCCCCGGCCCAGGCGGCGAGGGTATCGACGCATCGGCCTGCGAAGCTGAAAAAGTGCCGACAGCCGTCGAAGACCTTCGGCGGCCCCTTTTGGTTGCTCTGCGGCAAGGCGCGCCGAAGGAAGTCCGCCGAGGCGCGCCGCTGGGTCTTTCCGGTGCAGTAGAAATACAGCGCTGCCAGCGACGCCACGCCCAGGCACCCGCGCCGTCCAAGGAGCCGGTAAGCGGCCAGTGCAGCCCGCAGGCCACCATAAAGCCCGCGTTCGGCAAGCCTGGCCCAATGGGACGGCAGCGTGAACGCCCCGACGCGATCACCACGGTCCTCGGTGCCGTGCTGGTTCGCCGCCAGTGGCGTGTTGCGCAGGATCCTCGGGATACGCACCAGCATCCCGAACACGAGGCGCGTGTGCATCAATGAGATTCGGCAATTGTCGCCCAGCATGCGGAAATTGGAGGTGTTACCAGGCGGATAGGTGACCCTAACTGGTACCTGGATGACTGGGGTTCCGCGCCAAACCAACCGGACCATGATCTCCGTATCGAAATCCATCCGGCTGCCAATCGTCTCCCCGCTCTCCAGCAGACTCGCAACGGCGTTCAGCGGATAGACCCGGAAGCCGCACATTGAATCCTGGATGTGGAGCGAGAGCGTCTCCACCCAGACCCACGCATGCGTGATCCACCGACCGATCGCCCGAGCCCGTGGGATAGATTGATCATAGATTGGGACACCCGTGATCAAGGCATCAGGGTGGGCCAGGGCATGCGCTATCAGGCTGGGTATCGCCGCAAGGTCATGCTGACCATCGGCGTCTAGTTGAACGCCGTGCGTGAAACCACGGGCAAGCGCGAGGCGAAAGCCATGCCGGACGGCCGCCCCCTTGCCCTGGTTCTTGTCCAACCGATGCACCGCCACACCGGACGCCGGATCGTGGAGTGCGGCCAGCGCCGATCGGGCCGGCTCCTCACTGCCGTCGTCCACGATGAATACTGGCAGGTCGAGCGCGCGCAGCTCACCGACGAGCGTGGGCACGACGTGCCAATGGTTGCGGCTCGGGATGATGACGCATAGCCGCGACCTCGCTTGGGCCGTCATGACGGATCGCGCTTGACCGCGCCGGACGTCAGCAGCTCGTCCCCCCGGCGGTATTCGAACACAAGGCGGTGCCGCTGCGGCTCATGGCGCAACACAAGCTGGATCAGGGCGCCCGGCAACGTGACGCGCCGGAACTTGACCTGGAACCGACGCGCCGGTTCTGCTGTCACGCCGAGATGCTGGGCAGCCAGCTTCACCGCCCAATCGATCTGCACCACCCCTGGGATGATCGGCTGTTCGGGGAAGTGACCCTCGAGCTGCGCCAGGTCTGGCGGAATCCAAAGGTCGAGCGTGACCGAATTTTCTGCCTGCGCAGTCCCTCGCAGCTCTGGCATTCGCGGGCGAGCCGCCGGAGCGGGAGAGCCCGCAACCAAATCGGCCTCGTGAAACAAGCGCTCGATTTCCGATCGATTGCGCTTACCCATGGAATCGATGGGAAGCATATCGACGAACCGCCAGCGTCGTGGCAGCGAAGCGGTTTCGAACGTGTCGCTCAGCGCCCGCCGCAACTGCCGACCAAGCCGAAACTCTCCAAGTGCCGCCAATTGCTCCTGGCCGCTGACACCGAGCACGATCACGGCGGCCAGCTGAGGCGGCGCCTCGCCGATCAGCACCGCAGCCGCGTCGGCCACCCACTCCAGCTGCCGCAGCCTCACCTCCAACTCGGGCAGGCTGACGCGCTTGCCCTCCACCTTCACGATGCGATCGGTGCGTCCTAGGAAGCGGAAGCCGTCGCCATCGAACGCGATCCGATCGGCGGTCTTCACCGGCGCATCATCAACCGACGGCCCACCGACGAGCATGGTCCCATCCACCGCGCGGTCGACACGCAGCAAGGGCAGCGGCCGCCATACCGGATCGGGCGCGGTTCTCCAGCGATAGGCCGCGGCGCCGGTCTCGGTGCTGCCGAATATCTCAAGTGGCGCGCAGCCGAGGATCTGTCGTGCATCGGCAGCGGCCGATTCCGGAAGGGGCGATCCCGCGCTGAGTACCAGGCTCGGCCGGCATTCAGGAGCCAGTGGCCGGATCCCCGAAAGTCGCGCCAAATGGGCTGGGCCGGTGACTAGCATCCCTTGCGGGCCAAGCTGACCCAGGACCGTATCCCAGAGCGAATGCATGAAACCGTTGAAAGCGCGCCCTGTAGCGATCGGCCACAAAATACGGAATAGCAGACCATAGACGTGCTGATGGCTGACACTGCCATGGACCACCGACGTCATCGGCACGCGCGTGTCCAGGACATGATCGACCGCCATGACCTCGGCCTCGAGTGCCGCCAAACTCCGCACCACTCGTTTCCGCTGGCCGGAAGACCCGGAGGTAAAGAAGCTGACCCGACAATCGCCGGGCAACGGGCCCAAGGGGTTCTCGACAAGACCGTCCGCGAAGAGGAGCTGCAGCGTTGGACTGGGTGCTACCTGATCGGAGATGATGAAATCCCACTCGGGGCTGATTTCCGCGACGGTCCCGGGCCTAGAATTTGGCGGCAAAATCGCTTCGGCCCCGGCGTAAAGAATCGCGAAGAGCCCGACCGCAGCCCAGTAGCCGTCTTCAGCGATCAGCAATCCACGCTGGCAGCCAGTAACCGCAATCCGGCGTGCGTTGAACCGCACATCCGACCGAAACTGAGCAAAAGCGATTTCTTGACGATCATGGATGGCGACCACCTCCGGGCCACGGGGCGCGCTCAAGAGGTGAGTGAGGGAGATCACACTCACCGCGCTATCCCGCGCAGCTTGTCACGTGGTCTGACCAGCCACTCCCCGACTAGCAGCACCGCCATGCCTATGTAGGACAGCAGACCGGTCCACAAGGCCCAGGCGCGATCATCGCCCCATACCGCCAAAAGTGCTGCGATGGCCGCATTCGCGGAGAGCCAGGCGGTCCAGATCAATGTAACGCGGCGACAGTATGATTGGCCCGCGGGACTGAGGTCTGGGTCGCGCACTCGTGCAAACCGCTCGATCATGCTGGGCGGATTGAGCAATGAAACCCCGAAAGCAACGGCAGCTCCGAGGCTGAGAACCACCGGATAGGAGCGCGCTGCGAGCTCGCCGTTGAAGGCCGCCAGCACCAATAGGGCGGCGCCACCAACCACGAGGGCGCTTCTCCAAGACTGACGGGCAGCACCTGCCGATCGGCCAATCGTGATCGCAAGGAGCGCCAGGGCGAATAGCACGAATAAAAGAGCCGGAACCCTCGCCCCGCCGGCATACACGGCGGTGGGATAAACCAAGCTGCAGCAGCCGACCGCCGCTGCCAGGAAGACGGAGCTACTGGGCCAGGAGCGCGTGGACACGATCTAGAACGTCTCCAACGGTACGTACGCTTTTGAATTCTTCCGGGGTAAAACGCCGTCCAGTAAATTCCTGCAGCCTGACGACAAGATCAACTGCATCGATGCTGTCGAGATCGAGGTCTTCTCTCAGACGAGCTGTGACAACAATTTTCTCCGGTGGGACTTCGAACATAACTTCGAGACAGTCCCGCAGCTTCGTGGATACGTCAGAATTATCCAACATTTGCGTTCTTTTGGTTAGATTCGCTTTCTATGAACTCGGCGAGCGTCCGGATCGTCCTAAAATGCGCCTTAATTTCTTCGGAAGCGGTCTCAATCTTAATATCGTACTCCTTGCGAAGTATTATACCAATTTCTAACGCATCGATTGAATCAAGGCCAAGCCCCTCTACAAACAACGCCTCATGACTATCAATGTCGGAGGCTTGGATACCTTCCAAATTAAGGCCCTTGATGATCAGGACCTTCAGTTCAGACTCAATATCACCTAGGGACTTTTGCAGCATTGGGGAGGCGTTCCGAGTAATATCCCTCTAGCTGTCGAACCATTTCTCTCGCGGCGAGGGCGCGATATTCATAATCAACTCGCGCATCGGTGTCCAGGCGATCACCGATCGTGACCTCGAATACCGGCTTGCGGGGCGGGATCATCCACCATCGCTCCCCCTTGGCCAAGGTTGGGGGTTGGCAAGAGATGATGATCGGCTGCACGTCGGCCGGCGCCAAAAGTGCAATGTTGGCGAAGCCTCTCAAAAACCGTGTCGGCTGCCCCGATCGCGAGCGCGTGCCCTCTGGAAAGATCATTAGGCTGCAGCCGCCCGCCAACGACTGACGGCACGCTTCGAGCAAGCGCTCGCCATCCAGATTGTTGGAGACATAGCCGGCGGCGCGGACCACCCCTCCAAGCCAAGGGCTATGCCAGAGCTCATCCTTCACAACGCAACGGATGTCATCGAACAGGGAGGCCAGAATGACCACATCCAGCAACGTCGGGTGATTGGCAACCACGACCCTCGCTCCACCCGGCGCCAGCTTCTCGGCGCCCGAGATGCGAAGCTCCATCAGTCCGAGCATACGCAAGAGCGTCAGATAGGAGCGAAACATCCAACCGATGGCCCGACGGACACGGCGCGATCGGACATTGTCGTCCGCCGACGAAAATCGAATGAGTGGAAACAGCGTGAGTGTGAGCAACAAGCCGCCGCCGAACAGGATCATGAAGGATGCCCCCGTACCGCAGAGCCTCCATGCGCGGTCAACGTGGCGCCAAATCACGGTTGCGCTCCCGTCCGTCTCCAGCTCCAAACAGCACCCTTTCCTACCGCGGTAGCTGCCTCGGAATTGGTGAGCAGGAAGCGTACGAATATCAGGGCAAGCTCTCCCCTTGACGCCTCGGTCGCGCCGCGGGGCCCATTGTACGCCTCGCGTTTCAACGTGATCACGTCCGCCCCGGGCATCGCAGGCCCCAAGGCGAGCACGACCACCAACGGCAGGTGTGCATCCTCGTCATCTCGGAACAATGCATACTCATCGGGAAGTTCGTCATCGCAGTAGATGAGCATGACCGGTTCTTGCGGGCGTTCCCTCAAGCAAGCGGACGCTTCGAGCAAGCCGTAACCGAAGACGTCGGCATCCGCTGCGACAGCAGTATGCCCCAGCCGGTTCCCCGTATGGATTGACAGCAGGCCGGTCAGTCCGTGGTGCACGGCCATGCTAAACTCGGCCGGAGAAGGCACTTCGTCTCTACCGATGGCCGCGAGGATTCCGAGGGAGCGACGGAGCTCACCGTGTCGCGAGGCTAGGATGTACCGAGCTTCGCTCGCGACAATTCCACAGCCGAGCACGCCAGCTGCCGCCCGATTGCCAAGCGGCGTCGTTCTCCTGCGCAGCATCATCGGAAGCACCGGTGGTTCCGGCTCATCGCCGACCGGGCCGATCCCCGCCCAGTCGCGCCAGGCGTTCCTAGTGTCGATGCCCGGCGCCCATGCGTACCATCCCTGCACGGCAAATCGCAGCGGCAGCAAGTCTCCCACCATTAGTAGCCGGCGCGGTAGAGGCGCTTCTCGATCTCTGCCTCCAGCAGGCGGACTTTTTGATTGTAATTTCTATGAATAGAATCACCGGACTCTCTTAAATTGGAGGAGTACGAGTGCTGAATGCTATAGTTGTCGCGGGAGAAAAGGATTTCCACCGCCATCAAATGCTTTCTCCAAGCCTGCTTAGCGCGAAATTGGCCGGCGCCGACTGCTTCGATCTGCCAACCCTGGGCGTGAGCCGCCTCTACGATTGCCCTTTCCACGCGGTCCGGTGGAAGATCGCGCGCTATTTGGGGAACCGGGTGGTTCGCCACGCCGTATATAGGCTGATTGCGTTGACACGCTGCGGTGAGGGCAACAAGAAGGAGCAGCCCCATGCTCGCGGCGACGCGCAGACTAGTCATCGCGGGTGTACCCCTCCCTAGCGCTTCGTTATTCTCAACCCTTGATGTATAGGCCAGACGAAATTCGCGCAAACATGAAACCGCCGCACATTCCCCCAATTTTGCGCGCCCCAGCATGATCGATGTCGCTCTCATTCAGGAGCACGGCGATGCTGCCGACCTTGCGCTGGAACATTGGGAGACCCCGGAGAATCAACCATCGAGCATGCAACGGCGAAGCCGCCTTGCGCGCGCACTGTTGGCGGGAATGCTTTCGCGGAGAGCCGGGACATCATGTGCGGAGTGGGCCGTAGTTTCGATGCCATCGGGCAAACCCTATGCAGTTCGCCGAGGCGCTGACGAAGCGCTCACAGCGGTTTCGCTGTCGCACTCGGGTGGATGGGTAGCGGCGGCACTTAGCTGCGATGGTTCACTCGGAGTGGACATAGAAGCGCACCGGCACCGGCCCAACTATCCGGGCATCGCCACGGACGCGTTCGGGCCAGCTGAAATCGCACGGACAGAGCAGGAAGGTATCGCGGGGTTCTATCGCATATGGACCCTGCGCGAGGCTCTCGCAAAAGCGGACGGGCGGGGCTTGGTTATGGCAATCGACCGCGTCGACCGCGCAAACACCGGACCGATAGTTGGATCGTGGACGACCCAGCTTGAGAGCACGAATTGGAACCTGACGCATTCCCTTCCGGTGCCTGGCCTCAGCCTCGCCGTCGCGTGGAGCGCGCCCCGAAGCGATAGCGACTTCGCACCAATAGCCTCCCAGACTACGGCCGCAGAATTCTGTCGGGTCCGCATTATTCGCAATGCGCCGGATGTCGCGGCTTTAGTACCGCTCCAAGCACCCCACGCGCATGGCCATCAGGCCCTCGATCACCGCTCGCTGCCAGTATGAGGAGAAGACCGATGATGCTCGTCCGGTGGATGACGCTCTGCGCCATAGGCATGGTCATCGCAGCCTGCACGACGACGCCCGTCAACCTCAAGTACACGTCGGCCACGGTCCCAGCGGCCGCTCGGGGACATCATCAACCGATTGTCGAAGTGTTCTCGGTCACCGACTATCGAAAGCACGATTCCAATTGGCTTGGCGTCATCCGCGGTGGCTTCGGGAACCCCATCAAGACGCTCGAGACGCCGATAGCCGTAAAGGAGATCGTTCAAGGAGCATTTTCGGATGCCCTCCGTGCTCGCGGGCTCCTCGCCCAAAACGGCACCGGTCGCTACGCACTCGATGTCGGGATACGCCGCTTCGACTGCAGCCAGCTAGTGCGGCGGGAAGCACACGCGCAATTCAACGTCTCCCTAACCGACCGGCACAACGGATTGCGGGTCTACGAACGGGAAGTGTCGATTGATCGCGTATCCGGCGGACTTCTTGCTGGTGACGCTGGCATTTTCGGATCAGTTGAAGATTTGCGGAAGCTGGCCAATGAGACGATGCAGGCAGCTATCGATCAGGCTCTTAATGAGCCAACGTTTCTTGCAACATTGAACCAGCGATGAGTCGGTGGAGGCGGCATTCTGAGAGCCGCCCGCCATGTTGCCGAGCCTACAGAGATGTCCCTCACGCGGCTCGGCATTCAAGCGATGGGAAGAGTCTATCCGCAGCTGATTGGATCATGCATCTCAATGGTCAGTCGCGACCGTAACGATTACCGCCATACCGGTTCTCCGAGATACAAGTCCTTCTTTTCGGTCGCCGCACCGGTTACAGCACCCGCTCATGCTCCGATTAAGGCACCGGGAATCGCTCCAATTCCTCCGAAGGCCGCACCGATCAACGCCCCGGTGCCAGCACCAGCGCCAGCTCCACTAGATACTCGGTCACTCGAGCGGCTACCGCATGCGGCAACCCCCAGCGACAGGGCGACGATCAAGATTTGCGTAATGGATTTTCTGCTCATTCCGAGGCGGAAACTATCCTCACCCCAACGCTGCCTTCCGCGGTCATTGCAATGGCCGCGTCAAGCCACCGGTGGCGGCTCTAGCGGTGGTGCTCCTTCGTCCAATTGAGGCGCTGCTCATCAACCCACGCAAGGCCCGTACTTATCCCGACCGCCAGCTGTGCTCGCGACCAAGGTCGGGGAATTTTCGCGCTACCGATCCGAGTTCTTGGGGCGGATGAGCGAGCTGCTGGTCGACCGCCCGGAGGTGGAGATCGTCGGCGACCGCTTCGTCTTCCCGGCCGAGGTGCCGTTCGCGGTCGGGTCGCCCGATCTCAACCATACTTCCGCAGCAACCGGGACCTGTCGGCGACGCGTGCTATCAACGTCGTGCAGTTCCTGGTCGAGCACGGCATCTCGCCCGGTCGCCATTGGCTGAGACGAGTTCCAGCCGATCGATCCCGGCAGCGGTGATGCGACGCTGGCGCACAATCGCCGCATCGAGATCAAGCGTAAGCATCCGGTGAGCTACGCGGAGCCGATGCTACAGCGGATGGATGTGCCCGTCGGTCTCGATGGTTTTGAGGGCGCTGGCGAGCGACAGGTCGCGGTGTAGGCGGAACCAGGTGCCGGTATGACGGTGCCACTGAATGTCGAATCGATCGGGGCCGATCCAGTCGAGACGAGTGAAGGGCGCGTCGAACTCTTCGCCGAGGTTTTCGGGGAAGCCTGAGCGATAGCGCTGGAGGAAGCGGTATCGCGTGCCGTGCCATTTGCCGAGGATGTCGACGGGATAGTTGAACGTCGTGGGCCGGATTACCGGCAGGAACCTCGGCTTCAGCAGGGTGTCGATAAAACTCTGGCACCTCGCGATGATGGCAGCCTTTTCGGTATCGGAGGGGTGTGGTGGCCGGCGTGTCATGCTGCCCGGCTCCGGTCGTTTGCGCCCTGCCAGTTCCACGGCAACAGGTCGTCGATCTTGGCAACGGGATGGCCGGCGATGCGGGCCAGGACATCGGCGAGCCAGGTCTGGGGATCGAGGTCGTTCATCCGGGCGGTGACGATGAGGCTGTACATCAGCGCGGCACGCCGTCCACCGCGGTCGGAGCCGGCGAACAGCCAGTTCTTGCGCCCGAGGGCGATGCCGCGCAGCGCGCGTTCGGCGGCATTGTTGCTCAGGCATATCCGCCCGTCGTCGAGGAAGCGGGTGAAGGCGGTCCAGCGCTTCAGCATGTAGTCGATGGCCCGGGCCAGATCATGACTGCGCGAGAGCCGGGGGCGCTGCGTCTCCATCCAGCCCTTCAGTTCCGCAACGAGCGGTGCGCTGTATTCCCGGCGTGCGGCCCTTCGTTCGTCGGGTGCCTGGCCGTTGATGGCCCGCTCGATCTCGAACAGCGCATCGATGCGCCTGACGCCCTCGAGCGCGATCGGCGATATCGTCCGGCTGCCCTGCGCCTGGCGGCGGGCATTGGCTTCGATGTCGGCCATGGCGAAGAACGGTCGTCGGGCATGCGCCCAGCACGGCGCCTCGACGATGTCGCCGGGACTTCGGCCCGGCACGTAGAGCCTGCCATAGCCGGCATAGGCATCGGCCTGCAGAACCCCGGCGTAGCGCCGCAGATGCTGCTCGGGATGCTCGGCGGTACGATCGCGCGCATGATAGAACACGGCTGCCGGCGGCGACGGGCCGCCGAACGGCCGATCGTCGCGCACATAGGTCCAGATGCGCCCGGTGACGGTCTTGCTCCGGGCCAGTGCCGGCACGGTGGTGTCGTCGGCATGCAGGCGCGCGGCGGCGAACACATGCGCCTCAAGCCGCGCGAACAGCGGTTCCAGCACATGAGTACAGGCGCCGACCTGGTCGGCCAGCGTCGAGAGGCTGAGCGGCACACCTTCCCGGGCGTAGCGTTCGGCCTGCCGGTTCAGCGGCTGGTGCTGGCCGTACTTCTCGAACAGGATCATCGCCAGCAGGCCGGGGCCGGCCCAGCCGCGCGGCACCACATGGAACGGGGCCGGCTCCTGGGAGATGTGTTCGCAATCCCGGCAGGTGAACTTCTCCCGTACCGTCTGGATCACCTTTCCACTGCCGCGGGACGACCTCCAGCGTCTCGGTCACGTCTTCACCGAGCTTCGCCAGCCGGGTACCGCCGCAACCGGCACAGCAGGCCGGCCCCGGCACCAAGACACGCTCGCGGGGAAGGTGGCCGGGGAAGGCCTTGCGCGAAGGGCGGCGGCGCGTGAACCCGGCGACGGCCGTTATCTTCGCCGCCGCGCGCTCGGCCGCCAGTTCATCCTCGGTGGCCGCAGCCTCGAGGTCCTCGAGCTGGAGTTCCAGCTGGTCCAGCAGGCGGACGCTGCGCTCGGAGCGCGTGCCGTAGAGTTCCCGCCTCAGCTTGTCGATCTGCAGCCTGAGGCTGACGATCTGCGCCTCGTCGTCCGAACGCTGCGCCCGGGCGACGGCCACCTCGGCACGGGCCGCCAGCAGCGCCGCCTTCAGCGCGTCGACGTCCTCCGGCAAAGGCGCGAGCTCGCTTTCCACGAGGCATAGTGAATCACGAAGCCGGGCCGATCGCCCATAGGAATCCGGCCTATCCGGCGCGTTCGGGCCGGAAGGTGTGGCGCGGGTTGCGCCAATCGATGCCGTCGAGCATGTAGGCCAGCTGCGCCGCCGAGATCGCCACCGATCCATTG
This sequence comes from uncultured Rhizobiaceae bacterium, assembly GCA_964594715.1. Lineage (GTDB taxonomy): Bacteria > Pseudomonadota > Alphaproteobacteria > ATCC43930 > Allostellaceae > Allostella. The sequence goes on from CAZQOA010000014.1 coordinate 38,797, forward strand.
GCCGGTGACGGCCAGACGAAGCGGCCCTTCTCCAGCCGCTTGGCATAGAGCGACATGCCGATGCCGTCGTGCCACAGCATCTTCACCAGCCTGCCGCCGCGGCCGCGGAAGACGAACAGGTCGCCGGCATGGGGATTGCGCCGCAGCGCTTCCTGCACGACGAGCGCCAGGCCGTTCATGCCCTTCCTCATGTCGGTATGGCCGCTCGCGATCCACACCCGGGCGCCGGGCGGCAGCGCGATCACCGCAGCGCCCGCAATGCCGCAGCCACCAGGGCGGCCGGCGCCGCTTCGTCGATCAGCACCACGCCGCCACCCGCGAGCCTGATCGTGATCACCGGCCCGCGCGCCGGAGGCGACGCAACCGCGGCGCCATCGGTCACCACGGCCGGGAAGATGCCCGACCCCGCCTTGTCCACCTGCGCCAGGGCCCGCCACTTGTAGATCAGGCTCGTCGCCACGTCGAAGCGCCGCGCGACCGCCAATACGCTCGCCCCTGGCGCAAACGCCGCTTCCAGGATCCGGGCTCGATCTTCCTCGCCCCACCGCCGCCTACGCTCCGGCCCCGGCAAAACCGTTATCTGGCTCATCGGCTGCGCTCACAAGGACGTCCCTACGAGCGCAGCTTCACGGTCCACTGGGCCGCCAGCAAGACGGTCTACGCCGGAGGGGTACGATCAAGCTGACGGAACAGTAGCAAGCTCCGCCCTGCACGGTCCATTGTCGGGAAGCGATCGGGCTCTGTCGAGCCCGCCCCGCGACTACACTTGGGCCTAGCTCCCGAGGAAATTACCGGCCGGAGGGTAGAACGCTTGGTGGCGGTACGCAGCCCGCCGCCAAGAAGCCCTGACCGCGTTCATGATAGATTACCCGCACAAGAACCTAGACCCTTCACGGTTCCAATCCGACAAATCCCAACGTCTTCCAAGATAAAAAGGATTCACAGTCATATTACACCAATACCGACTACCATACCTTAGCCCTTGGTGTCCTTTCCGCTTAATCGTTTTAATGGACACTCAAGCCGATACCATTCAAAATTCCGACGCCAATTTCTCTAAGCTCTTGAAATTCGTATTTTACAAACCCACGTCTAGCAGTCATTTCGCTGCCGACCTTGTCATCGATTGACATAAGACTACTATATAGCGCGGATACCTCACGATGCTCTTCAGATTTGAGCCGAACAATGTTATCTGTATTTTGAATTAAGTTATTCCCGAACTTCTCCGTATTTCGTTTGTTTTGCTCCACGATATGGTGCCACTCATAGCCGTCACCCGCATTCCCAAGAAACTTCCACAACTCCCGTTTACTCTTAAACGCCCGCCCGCTTTGAAGTCCCAGGTCCGCAGTCGCCGTCCGTACTGTCCGGCTGAAGATTGTGGTCGCTCGCATAACACCTCCCACTGGCGTTGGGATTAGTCCAGCGGTCGTCGAAACAGCTTCCGCAATCTTGGCTCCGCCCTCAATGACCTGGGTCTCCCGTGCACGTAAAAATGCCTCGCTCCTGGCTTGCTCAGGTCTATCGCGAAGACTTTCGCTAATATCGTCTTGATAAGATTTCCAACGTCCATGTTCCTTTAACCGGTCCACCTGCTCCGGACTGAGCGCATACACTTGATTGCGAAACTCCGTAGGAAGTGCGTCGGCCCAACGACGATCGTTCAGCGTCAATCCCGATGGTCGTCCCGTAGGTATTGCGACTACCTGTGAGTTATTCGAAAGCTGCTGCTGCGCGTGATTATGCTGCGTTTGTATGCGCACGCGCTCTTGCTGCTGCTCGGCCTGAACCGACGCCGACGCAGGAGACGCCGGCTTGCTCGCAGAGGACACTGCTCCGCTCCACGTCGGGGTCAGTACAGTCGCAGAGGACGATGAGGTCCGGGTCGGCACCGCGGCCACCGGCGCACCACTGGCCGCACGCTGCCTTTGAATCGCGTCGAGCTGCTGCCGCGCCTCGTTAAGCTGCGTTTGCATTCGCTCGCGCTCTTGCTGCTGCTCGGCCTGAGCCGACACCGACGCAGGAGAAGCCGGCTTGCTCGCAGAGGACACTGCTCCGCTCCATGTCGGGGTCAGTACAGTTCCAGAGGACGATGAGGCCCGGGTCGGCGCCGCGGCCACCGGCGCACCAGGGGCCGCGCGCTGCCTTTGAATGACATCGAGTTGCTGCTGTGCCTCGTTAAGCTGGATTTGCATTCTCGCGCGCTCTTGCTGCTCAGCCTGAGCCGACGCCGGCGCCGGCGCAGGAGAGGCCGGCTTGCTCGTAGAAGACGCTGCTCCGCTCCACGTCGGGGTCAGCACAGTCGCGGAGGACGATGAGGTCCGGGCCGACGGCGCCAACGCCGGCGCACCAGTGGCCAAGCGCTGTCTTTGAATGGCATCCAGTTGCTGCTGTGCCTCGTCCAGCTGCTTCTTCATGCGCGCGCGCTCTTGCTGCTCAGCCTGAGCCGATGCCGACGCTGGCGCCGGAGAACCCGGCTTGCTGGTAGAGGACGCTGCTCCGCTCCACGTCGGGGTCAGCACAGTCGCAGAGGACGATGAGGTCCGGGCCGGCGGTGCCAACGCGGGCGCACCAGTGGCCAAGCGCTGCCTTTGAATGGCATCAAGCTGTTGCTGCGCCTCGTCGAGTTGCTTCTTCATGCGCGCGCGTTCTTGTTTTGCCGAATACGACCCCGAATCGGCGGCGGCGTAACTCTTTGAGACCGCCGCGTTCTTCGGGGGCGCGGCGGCAGGCACGGTCGTCTTTGAGGAAGAAGCGCTTGAAGTTGCCCGAGCGTTAGAAGCCGGCGGTGGCGCTTTGGACGTTGTCGCGGATCGGGCTTTGCTGGTCTGAGCAAAAGCTGGCGCCTCTACCAACGTCGTAGCAAAGGTTGTCAGCGACAGGGCCAAAAGTACGAACCGCATTTCCGCACCTCAGATCGAAGTTGCCTTATTAGGGTATGTCACGACTCTGTAATTTCTCGCAACGACGTATTCGAACGAAGGTGAGCTCCAAACTCACGAATCCCTGTGCGGCGAAGCGACGATGGCTAGGCATGATCCGCCGCGGTTTTTGATCGTTACCGTGTCGCTGGTCGCAAGTTGCGCCCGGCCGCTCCCATTACTGTCAGTTCTCCCAAGCATAGAAATTTAACGGAAGTGTAGACATTTTCATCTTCGCCGGCGATTCTCGTTTGTTGAACGGGGCTCGTGGGACCGCGGATTCGCGACTGCCGGGTAATCTCGGGAGAAGGAAGATGATGAGATTTGCTCTCTTGGTTCTCGCTTCATGGCTGGCTAGCGGCTGCGCCTCTCCGAACTTGATCGTGCCAACCCCCGTCGATCAGGAGGCTCTTCCTCGCATCTCTCGCAGGGAGGCCACTCAATTCCTACAGACGGCTGCGGCAGCGCATAGTGCGCTGACGAAAGAGGTACGCAATACTCAGAACATTAAAATGGGAATGTGCCGCTACAACGATTTCGGCATTTGGGATTACGACAACAAAAAATATGTATCCTATCAAGATTGGATATTTAGTTCTGCCCGCGACATTCCTCATGACGACGATGGGAGAAAGTTGGCGATAGTACTTGTTCACAGCCCCGTTGTGATACTTCATGCGGCGGGGCCGACGTCTGAACGAATGTGCTTTGCCTACATGCGAAATATGAGCGATGGTTGGGATAATATTTTGCAAGAATTTATATTTACGGCAACAGCGCTGACCTCTCTCGGTGTTATGCAGAGAAATTACACCAATTAGCCAATCTTCGCTCCGAGACTCAACAGCGCCTCAACGACCCCCCGCATTTCATGCGCTATCGCTTCTTCCCCTAGCGCGGATCCAATCCTACGATAGGCAATACACCTGTCTCCTGAATGAAGGGGGATACTAGGTTGTACAAAAATCACGTAATTTAAGCGTCCGCGAATTATTCCATATGCCGGCACTATTGTTGTCGCGCGGAAGGAAAATTCCGGAAACACCGTCGAGCGGCCTGGAATGCCTCTTGGAGTGTAATGGCACCGCGAAAAGGATGAATCGGAGCGACGTAGCGCTTGGTGCAAAAATGCCATAGCATCATCTCTTGGAATCTTTGCTATGATATTGCTATCAAAGCGCAGTGGATATCGGAATTTCTTGTCATTTCCGAGGTCATTAATTGTTGCATTATCGGTTATAACCCCCGTTTCCGGGTCGCTTTTCTTCAACACTCCCCCTTCATACACTATTGAGTGGCCGTCGGCTCTGTCGAAACGGCACGAGAATCCTGAAAGCACTAGCAATGCAGCAAAAAGCCAAACAGCACGCATTGGGAGCCTCCCATCGAGCCTGGCCGCAAGCTAGCGAGGCCACTTGGTAAGAAATTTGATACTTGCGTCAGCATAACCGGCCGTGTTTAAAAAAACATACTGTTTTTCCTTGAGGGCAATTACACTTAGCATCTTGGCTCGCATGCCGCGGAACCGGTTATTGAAATAACTATCGATCAGTTGGGATGTCATCCACAGCTTTAATGGCGGATAGAGTGATCTAATTCGGACCTTGGGCTGACGGATTCAGCGGAATTGGCCCGGGCTGTTCCTCATCGCTGAAGAAAGTGATGAATAGAAGCGGCTTGGTTTGGCCAGGAGGCTCCTAAGTTTTCCGCTACTGGTGGCGCTTCCTCAGTCTGCGCTCCTAGATTACTTATGACATCCAAGCCGAGCCGGCTTAGCTCCGATAGTACGAACGTTGCGCTCCTGGTTGCGTGCGAGCTTTGGCCCTTACCCGGCCGCACTCGCGACGGCCCTGCCAGCCGGCGCCACGGATGCTGGTGGCGGGATGTCGGCGAGGGCGAGGTTGAAGCGGAGCTGTGCTTTCTGCGGGAGAATATCTATCGGCGCGACCTTGATGTTCCTACCAGGCGCCTGACCGCCTTCGACCGCTTCTCCGATCGCTCGTAGCTGCGGTCCGCCGGGGATCGACCTTCCGCAAATCGCGGGCAATGACCTCATTCAATCGGATAATTCCATGAAGACGATCCGTGCGATGAAAACGCGCACCACGGCGGCAACGCGAACGCCAGGGCTCGAGATCCCGGAGAGCACCATCACCGAAATCGGCCTGATCGCGAAGGTCACGGACCCTGAACGACTGAAAGAGCTACAGGATCAAATCCAGGAGATCGGAGGCACCTACCTGCGCCGCAAGGAGCAGGATGAAGCTCCGCTCGATGCGGCGTCGCGGCGGCGATTGCTCCGCGCGATCGAGAGACTTTCCGAAGCCCTTCGTGATGCACTGGTTCGCATCGACCACGAGACGGACTGGCAGATCCAGCGTCAGCGTCGCGTTAGCGCGGAAGCCGACCTCAGAGCGCGAACGGAGGCGGTGGAGCGACCGCCCCGCCAACATATGCTCCAACCGCTCGAGTTCTTCGCGACGCAACTCGAGTGGTTGCGCTGGGCCAGCGCCAAGGTGTTGCGGGAGCGCGGCAAACCAGGCCCCCCGCCGCGCATCAACGAGCACCTTCTCGTGACCGATCTGGCCCGGGTTTATCGGTATTTCTCCAACAAGCGGCCGACCCACCATGCAAACGAGGGGCGCGTCTACGTGGGCAAGGTCCGCACCGCAGCGGGGCACTTCATCCTGAAGGCCGCCCAGGCGATCGACCCAAACATCCTCGAGCGGGAAATCGTCACCCTTCTCCCCAACGCCCTCCGAGACCTTGAACCGGAGGTCGAGCGCGAGAGCGGATCCACGGGTTTTGACGATCCAACTACTCCACCCACCGCCCAGGAGGATTAGAGGACGTATCGGCCAGCAATTCTCGGAGATTTGGCCGATGCAAAAACGAACGCCTTCCAAGAAACAGACGACTCCCAAATTGGCGAATGCCCGCTCGCCACATGTTCTAAATCCAACGGCCTGGCGTCCGATCGTCCAGCTCCAGCCGCAGCCCCGCAACGCCCGGACCCACTCCGAGCGCCAGCTGACCCAGCTGATGGCCAGCATCCAGGAATTCGGCTTCGTCAACCCGGTGCTCATCGACGAGAAGGGCGGCATCCTCGCCGGCCATGGACGGGTCGAGGCCGCCCGCCGGCTCGGCATGCGCGAGGTGCCGACGCTGCGCATCGATCACCTGGGCCCGACGCAGAAGCGCGCCTACCTCATCGCCGACAACCGCCTGGGCGAGCTCGCCGGATGGGACCCCGAGCTCCTGCGCATCGAGCTCCAGGAACTGAGCCAAGTCGAGTTCCTGGTCGAGGTCACCGGCTTCTCCACTGCCGAGATCGACCTCATGACGGAGGAGCCCGAGGAGCTTCGGCGCTTGGATCCGGACGATGCACCCGAGCCGATCGCCCCCGGCCCCGCCATCTCCCGCGCCGGCGACCTCTGGGAGCTCGGGCGCCACCGCCTCCTCTGCGGCGATGCCCTCAGCCCCGTTTCGTATGCTGCCTTGCTGGGCACGGAGACGGCGGAGATGGTCTTCACCGACCCGCCCTACAATGTGCGGATCGAAGGGCATGTCTCCGGCACCGGCCGCCACCGCGAGTTCGCCATGGCCGCGGGCGAGATGAGCCGGGCGGAGTTCACCCGCTTCCTCACCGCCGTCCTGCATCTCCTGGCCCGCCATTCAGGGGATGGGTCGATCCACTTCGTCTGCATGGACTGGCGCCACCTGGGCGAGCTGCTCGCCGCCGGCGATGCCGCCTACACCGAGCTGAAGAACCTCTGCGTCTGGGGCAAGACCAATGCCGGCATGGGGAGCTTCTACCGCTCCCAGCACGAGCTGGTATTCGTGTTCAAGAACGGCCGCGGCCCGCACATCAACAACTTCGGCCTGGGCCAGGGTGGGCGTTACCGCACCAATCTCTGGACCTATGCCGGCGCCAACAGCCTCCAGGGTGCGCGCGGCAAGGAGGACGCCATCCATCCGACCATCAAGCCGGTGGCCATGGTGGCGGACGCCATCCGCGACTGCTCGAAGCGCAACGGCATCGTGCTCGACCCCTTCTGCGGCAGCGGCACCATCCTGCTGGCGGCCGAGCGCACCGGGCGTAGCGCCCGGGCGATCGAACTCGACCCGCTCTACGTCGATGCCGCCCTCAGGCGCTGGGAGGCGCGCACCGGGGGCACCGTACGTCTGGCCGGCACTGGCCAGCACCTAGCCGAGGTGGCAGCCGAGCGCATGGCGCAGATCGACGCGGAGGCCGGCCAATGACCGACGAGAACAAGGTTGGCTTCGGCCGCCCGCCGGCTCGGAGCCGCTTCAAGAAAGGCAAGTCCGGCAACCCCCGGGGCCGGCCCAAAGGCAGCCGCAACCTGAATACCCTGATTGGTGAGGAGCTGCAGCAGCCGATCCAGCTGCGCGAGGGCGGCAAGACCAAGTCGGTGCGCAAGGGCGAGGCCCTGGCCAAGAGCCTGGTCAACAACAGCATTCAAGGCAACATGCGGGCCGTCACCGCCGTTCTCGGGGTCACTGGCGGGTTGGAAGCCGGCCACGCCGCAGCACCGGTGCCGGTGCCGATGACGGATGAAGACTACGAGCTCTTGGGGAACTTCCTCCGGAACATCCGTGAGGCGCCATCGGTGGAAGCGGTGATCGCGTCCCTGCGGGAGATCGATAAATGAACCCGCTCATGTTGCGCGACCTGGTGCTGCGCCGGCACTTCCCCGCCTTCATCGAAAAGGTCTTCCACACCCTTTCGCCCGGCAGGCCCTACCGGCCGAACTGGCACATCGACACCATCGCCCATCACTTGACCGAGGTGATGGCCGGCCGATCGACCCGCCTCCTCATCACCCTGCCGCCGCGCTCGCTGAAGTCGATATGTACTTCGGTCGCCTTCCCGGCCTTCGTCCTTGGGCACACTCCGGGGGCACGGATCATCTGCGTCTCCTACAGCGACGAGCTGGCGCGCGCGCTTTCCCGCCAGTTCCGGCTGGTGATCGAATCCGCCTGGTACCGGGCGCTATTCCCCGGCACCATCATCTGCAAGAACGCCGAGATCGAGATCGTCACCAGCGCCCAGGGCATGCGGCTGGCTACCTCGGTCGGCGGCACCCTGACCGGTCGTGGTGGCAACATCATCATCATCGACGATCCGCTCAACGCCAATAACGCGACCTCCGAGGCCGAGCGCAACCGGATCATCGCCTGGTACCGGGAGACCTTGCTGAGCCGGCTCGACCACAAGCACACCGGCGCCATCATCGTGGTCATGCAGCGCCTGCACGAGGAGGACCTGGCCGGCTATCTGATTGAGACGGGCACCTTCCAACTTCTGACCATGCCGGCGATCGCCGTCGAGGACGAGGTATGGCCGCTCGGCATGGGTCGCTTCCACCGTCGGACTGTGGGCGAGGTCCTGCACCCCGCCCAGGAGAGCCTGGCAGGGCTGATGGCGCTGAAGGCGCAGATGGGCAGCATGCTGTTCTCCGCCCAGTACCAGCAGCAGCCGGTGCCGGCCGATGGCAATCTTTTCCACCGCCATTGGATTGGCCGCTACGACGAACCTAGCGCGCCTGCGAATGGCGCTCGCATCATCCATAGCTGGGACGTGGCGTCATCGATGAGCGTCCGGGCCGACTACTCGGTCTGCACCCGCTGGCTGCTGGCGCCGAACGAACGCTACCACCTCCTGGAGGTCGTCCGCGGTCGCTGGGAGTATCCAGAGCTGCTTGCGCGTGCGACCGAGCTCGCCCGTGCCGACAATCCCGAGATGGTCCTGATCGAGGATGCCAGCAACGGTACCGCCCTCCTCCAGTCGCTGGCCGAGGGCGCCACCTACAACCTCCTCGGCATCAAGCCACGGCTCGACAAGTGGGCCCGGGCAAGCAAGGCCACTGCCGAGTTCGAGGCTGGCCGTGTGCTGTTCCCAGTAGATGCCCCTTGGCTGGCTGAAGTCACGCACGAGCTCTTCGCCTTCCCCCACGGCCGCTACGACGACCAGGTCGACAGCATTTCTCAATTCCTGCAGTGGGCGGCCGAGCGTCGGGCGATCCCCCCTGAGCCTCATGTTGCCCCGGGTGGCGACTACCGGGAAAGCCCTTGGGACATGGGCGACGGCCGTTGGGGCTTGTCGGGTTGGCTATAGACCGTCGTCCTCCGCTGCCGAAGGCTATTCGGCAGCGGAGGGTCAGTCAGCGACGACGCCCAGCTGCTCCTTCAGGAACTCGATGGTCTTCGCATCGCGCAGCTTGCAGACGACGTTCTGGTTGGCGAACATCCCCTCCATCCGCTTGGCCTCTGGGATCGGCAGGTCCTGGAGCCACTCCACCCCCACCACATATTCCGCCAGCTTCGTGTCGTCCCTGTCATGGCCGAGGTTCCGCTGTGCCAGGGGCTGTTCGAGCAGCGGTCCGTCCTCCGTGACGAACGCCCGCGCCATCAAGGCCGGCGTAGTCACCCTGCCGTATCCCACATAGCCCGCCCCCTTCTGGTAGGCGACGAACCGGGCGCCCGGCTGGAGACGCTGCAGCGGGCTCGAGTAGCGCTCGCCGCCACCGGCCGCAACGAAGCGATACCGCCGCATGTCTTCCCAGGCGCGCCAGGGCCCGTCGCTGACATTCACGTACCAGAGGCCCGACCAGGGCGCCTGGATGCGGGCCTCCGACCGCGTGCTCACTTCGGTCTGGTCCAGGAGCCAGTCGGTTGTCAGGAACGAGCGACCCTCTTCCTCGAAGATCGTGAAGAAGGCCGTGTTGATGGCCATGCCGTGGACCTCCGAGAGGTAGCGGACGATGCGCTGGGAGGACGGGTCGAACATGCTGGCGACGATGACCATCGTGTGGGTCTCGTTCAGCGTCGACGGCAGCGGTGCATCGAAACGGGTGCGGAAGGCTGCCTCCAGCCGGACCCCGCGATATTCCTGGGCGATCGCATGCACCTGCCGCGTCGTGAGGCCGGTTACCCAGCTCGCATAGTCGAGGACCTGCGCGATGATATCCCGCGGGGTGCGGTCGCGCTTCAGCTCGACGATGACCAGGTTGCCGTCGGCATCGATCCCCAGCAGGTCGATCCTGCCGCCGGACCCGGTGATGACCTGTTGCCCGATCACCAGGAACTCCAGGCCGAGCAGCTCGGGCCGATCGGCGATCCAGGCCTCGATCTGGCTCTCCTTGTCGAGCCGGCCGCGGGCCATCGGCACCAAGTCATTGCCGGCGAGGTGGTAGAGCCGCGTCATACCGGCTCCTTCGGGGTGCGCGGTGACGGCAATTGCTCGGGCGTGCAGGTCGGCATGGCGGGTCCTCGGCGAGGGAGTGAGCCCTGAGACACTCCTCGGGGCCGCCGACCATCCCTTCCCCGGCTCCCTTAGTCCACGAAAATGAGACTCATCGTCTGTAGATCGCAAGTGCACATCGCCGCCCCTTGGCCCGCGTGGAAGTCAGGCGCCGTGTGGGTCGCAACCTCGCGATCCAGGCCCTTTCACGGTCCTTGAACTTCACCCGGCTGGTGAGGCGGGTGTGCATCAGCCCCGGTTCGCTCGCTCATTCCCTTAGCCAAACCGCGCCCGAGTGGATCACTCCGCTCCGTCCGGAAGGAACTCCCAGTTATCGAGATAGCGACGCAACTTGCTCTCGAAGCCATAGTTCGGCCGGTCGGCGCCGTCGCGCCTGGTGACGAACCGTAGCGTCCACTGGCCTGTGTCGACGGGCTGGTTGCCCTCGCGCGTCAGCCGGCCGAGATAACTCGCGCGGTGCGCCTCGATGAAGGCCCACAGGGTTGCCGTCGACAGGACGTAGCACTGATCGCCGCGCCGGTCCTCGCCCATCCGTACCAGGATCGTGAAGTCGTTCGGATGCAGGTGCTCGGTGGAGATGCCCCGCCCCACGGGGAAGTTGAACTGAAAGGCATGCTGCCCGGGCCCGCAGGTCTTGACCCGAACCAACATCACGTCCCCACCCTTCTGCGCGAAGATGTCGTAGTTGGCGTTGTTGCGGATGCTGGAGTTGACGTTCGCCGGAACCCAGCCGCGGCGCAGCAGCTCGGCCTCAGCGATCTTCTCGCCGTAGGCCCCGACCGCCTGCGCGGTCATCCGGATGCCATTGTTCGCATTGGAGCGAAGGGTTTGCATGGTGGCGGTCACGGTCGAGCCGCCGGCTTGCCGCAGCGGACAAAGGCGATGGGGCTACCGCTGCCGAATGGCACATGTCGCTCGCTGCGGCTGACCAAGGCGCGGCCAATCCCAGGACCCGCCAACGGCCGGCCCACGAGCCCGCGCCGGGCGGTGGTGGCCGGGCGCGTCCCGTTCGGCGTGGCCCACCGCGCCTGATCCAACGCCTCGCGGCGCAGGTCCGGATATTCGTCGATGCTGCCGCCGAACCCGGTCACGACCGGACGCCCGGTCACCAGCAACTCCAGCCCGAGCCGCTCGGGCCGCGCCGCGATCCAGGCCTCGATCATGTGCTTGTTGGCCAGCCGACCGGGTGCCAGCGGCACCAGATCATCGCCGAGGAGATGGTAGAGCCGCGTCGGGCTGGGTCCTTGGGTGTTGGCGGCGATGGCCGCTGCGCGGGCCTGTAGGTCAGCATGGCGCTCCTCGGCGCAGGGATTGAGGCCCCGAGGATTGGCCCCCAGGGCTGCCGACCATCCCTTCCCCGGCACCGTTAGTCCACAAAAATGAGACTCATCGTCTGTAGATCGAAAGTGCACACGGCCGTCCCCTCGGGCGCGTGGAAGTCAGGCGGCGGGTCGGTCTCAACCTCAAACGGCTGCGCGTGGAGAAAGGCCTCTCCCAGGAGGAGTTCGCCTTCGAGTGCGGCATCCACCGCACCTACATCAGCGGCGTCGAGCGCGGCGTGCGGAACCCGACCGTGGTCGTGCTGGAGCGCATCGCGACGGCGCTCGGGGTTCGCGCCGGCGAGCTGCTCGACGAACCGCCCACGCAGTTCCGGTAACCACCGTCGCCCCCTGCCCTTCGACTGGACTTCCCCGCCCCGGCAAGCGTCACTCCGCCACCACCACGGAGGGCGTGCGCGATGGATCGGGACGAGAGGAAGTTGGTCTGCCACCTATTCGCGCAGGCGGCCGGGATATTGGAGCACGCGCATGAAGCCGCAGCCGAAGGGCAGTCGGCGCGGCTCAAAGCGAAGGGATATCGGAAGCAGGCAGAGCTTTTGCACCGGCTCGCGCAGGATGCGGCCGCTATCGCTGAAGCCGTCCAGGCCGTAGCGCGTGAGCCGTCCTAGAAGTTTCGTCGTAGATGTCCGCAAATAGGCGCTAGACCTGCACAACTACAACGACTGGCTGAGTACCACTGTGCCGTAGCTTCCGACGGAAGGGCCGAATAGCTTCTCGACGACGTCTTCGATCGAAGCCAGCGGGGTAAACTTCGCCTTGGGCACCACGCGCAGGTGGGGGCGTTCGGCCTTGTATCCGGTGCTGTCTCCCTTGGTGTGTCGGGCAGGTCGATCCGGCAGCGCCGGTAGAGGCTGCCCCGGTAGCCCGCCGAACCACTGGAAGGGCCCGAGATCCAACGAGGTGGCATCGAACTGGATCCAGATGACGCAGCCGGACGTCTTGTCGGCAAGCCTGGTATGGACGTTGACTGTGCTCGTGGTCGCGTTGCGATGGCTCGACTTCAACTGCACGTGACGCAGTAAACGGCCTGACTCCAGCACAAGGTCGTATCCGCCACGATCGACCTCGACCCGCATCACCTCGATGTCACGATTGCCGTTCCGCCACATGCAGCGCAGCAGCTCGCCAAGGAAGACATGCTCGATCAGCTTTTCCCGGAAGCTCGATCCCCGGAAGTGCGCAGGATCGCTCAGAATGGACGTCGGTTCGGCCAACCGTGTCGCCTCTGCGTCCGCGTATACCTTGTCTCCCAAGGATGCCCTCCCATTGGCGCAACGATAGCACTGACCTCTTCACGACCGCAGGCGATCCTCGGCTTCCGGGGATACTGACGCCGGGCGTGCCTGACTGAGCTGGCTGCTCCGCTCTCTATACAAGGAGCTGCGTTCGCGGAGTAGAATCTCGACCAGAACGCGCGTAACTTCGGAGTCATGGGTCGTATCTATGTGCCATCCGGGGGGCCTGACGCCTGGAAGCAGCTTCTCGCCAAGCCGGACCGGCAGTGGGCTACGGCTTACTCGGCGCGCACCATCGCGCATTGTTGGGAGGCCGCCGGCGGCTTACCGGCTGAGATCTCCGCACTGCTGGAGCGCCTCGTCGGCTCAACTGAGCTGCTGTTCGCCCTGCCGGAGCACAAGGTTCCGCTTCCGGGTGGCCGACGCGAGAGCCAGTGCGACGTGTTTACGTTGCTGCGTGCGCCCGAGCAGGGGTAATCGCCTGTGCGATCGAGGGTAAGGTGGACGAGCCATTCGGGCCGACCGTCGGGGAGTGGCTTCAGGAGGCCTCGCCCGGCAAGCAGGAACGGCTGGCCTTCATCTGCGACACGTTGGGCCTCGCTACCTCGCTCGACCCATCCATTCACTATCAACTTCTTCACCGGACGGCGTCGGCCGCAGTGGAAGCGGGACGGTTCATGGCGCCGAACGCGGCCATGATCGTCCACTCCTTCTCCGCGGCGCATCGCTGGCATGACGAATTCTCCCGGTTCCTCGACCTTTTCGGTGTGACAGCCGAGCCTGGATCCGCCGCTGCGGCAAGGCTTCCTGATGGCAAGCCCCTATATCTGGGTTGGGCGATCGGCGAGCAGCGCTTCCGCGCCCTCTGATCGGCCCCACGCTCACCTGGACGCCTCGATATGCGAATCCTCCACACCGCCGACTGGCATATCGGCCAGATGCTGAACGGGCGGAGCACCACACCTTGCTGAACCAGCTTGCAGCGCTGGCGGAGTTGCTCGGCCTCGATGTTAGCCGGTTCTGCACAGCGGGCCCCAGGCAGAAGGCCGCGAGTAGCGCTGAACATCAATCTCGTTGTTGCCATTGCCGATGACGATTGGTTCGAGCTGCTTCAGCGCCGTCCGAGCCTCAACGAGGTGAACTTCTGGGCGCCATCGGCAGCGAGTTTCCGCGCGCTGAAGCGAGACAGCCGTCATTGGGATGCATAAGGACATCCGCAGAATGCCCGAAGGTCCCCGGTGGTCGGTTTTGCGACGCTCCGGCACACCTCAAGAATGACCGCTCCGGGGCTAGGCCAACCCTTCGAACTCTTGGCCAGTGTCGATCTCTCGAAGCACGCGCTTGTCCTGCCCTTCGCCGATGACGATGCGCCATCTGGAGAACCCCGCGGCCAGGTCATGTGTCGTCGGCAGGTCGGTCTCCAGAATGACTCGCAATCTGCGGTATGATTGCTCCGCTTTTGCGTAGACGATGAGCTTCGTATCGGTCCGCACAAGTATTCCGAGGCTGGCCGATACGAACTGCGGATCAAACAGGCTGGTTTCATCGACCTCGACGCGGACGTTGGGAATCAGGAGCCCTCGCCAGTTGATCGCTTCGGAGCATTCGAACGAATGGAAGTTATACTGCCCGCCGAGGAAGACGGCGGCCGGGCTGTTTTCAGTCTGGCCGACCAGGACCGTAGCTTCATGCTTGGTCCGTGGCAGCATCAGGGACAGAGGCTTGGCGTCTGCGAGCGTCCCGACGGTGAATTCCTTCGCTGAAAGCATCGAATCTGCTACCAGCCGGATCGCTGCTGAAGCCGGCCGATCAGGATGCTCCAAAGGAGCTCCGCGGCGCCTTCCTGTGAGAGCTTCTGGTCACGGTCCCCGCCGAAGGACGCCATCCCACTACTCGTGAGATAGAGCGTCTGGTCGTCGGCCTGAACGGAAAGCGACTCGTTCATCGAGTTGCTCTGCATGGTTTCGCCTTGGATGTAGTTGATGCCCCGACCAAACCCGTCACCGCCGGTGTAGATCGTGGCGCGGGCAATGTCCTTGCCGTCGCGGTAGACGGTTGCGAAGAACCTGTTGGCATCCACCCGCCGGAACACCCCTTCAAAGCCCGTATTGCGGGCTCCGAGTTCGGCCAGGGAGTTTTCGAAGTAGCGGGCGATAAACTCGAACGTGTCGAGCTGGAACCGATCTCTATCCCGCTGTGGGAAGGTCTTCGCGAGCCTCAGGTTGCTTGAACGCGGGCCCGCGACCTGAGCCGGCGCGGAGCCGTCAGAGACAGCCACCTTCGGCGCAGGTTGCAGTGCAGGAGTAGCTACGCCGTTCACGCGCCCGGCGGCTTCCCTCACGGCTTTCGCAACTTGCAGGAAAGCCTCATCGATGTCCGGCCATTGGGTAATCGGCTTGCCGTCGCGGGGGGTGGCATTGAGTTTGCCGAAGGGCGCATGGTGCCAGTCACAGGCTCGGAGAATGACCGGAATGACGATTGCTTCCCCAGCGTGATGGCGCTCCATCGCCCGCTTCATCTCGGTGTCGTAGCAATAGTCGGACGCGAGGAAGTCAGCGCTTACCAGCAGCAAGATGATCTCATCGCTGTTGATGTGGTTGTCAATAGCATGGTCGATGTTCTGGCCCGCACCAATACGGCGATCGTGCCAGGTCTCGATCGCGGCTTGCCGTTTGAGCATGGCGAGCTGCTTCTCGAGCTGGTCTCTGAGATCTTCGTCAGCGTGCGAATAAGAAAAGAAAACACTTGGCAATTCCGCCCCCACTCGACCGCCAGTGTCGACGCCCGCGCGTTATTATACAAGTTTCATCGATTCGCTCGATGCGCCTGAGTGGTTCGGCTACGAAAACTGGGAGGCGATGCGGTCACCATGGCAGCCGCGATCCTCGTGCTCACGTCGAAGTAGAGTTCCTACCCCGTATCAGGATAGGTTGCGCTCCAGGCAGGTCTGCCTCCGTCCGCTCGCCCATCATCAGCTCAGCCTCCCGACCCGCGAGAATTGAATCAGGACTTCAGGCCGCCAGCAACTCCGCCTTCTTCAACACAATCCGCCCTTCGCGGACGTCTAACGATAATCTCGGGCAGCTCGAAAGCAGACATTCAGCAATACTGCGTTTATGCCTCCTTCGGAGGCGGAGGAGGATCGCGCCTGTCCCTACATCCATCGAAAAGGGTATCAGTGGGGCATGTTTGAAGTAACCGGAACCGACATCGCAAATCTTGGCGACACCGACCTGCGAACGCTCGTCGCTCGCTTAGCACTGGCCGAATTGCGCAAGCGGGGATGCCCGCTGTCGTCGGTCACTGCAGGCGGTAACCAGGATGCCGCCGATGGCGGGCTCGACGTTCGCGTGCAATGTCCGGGCTCGATTACCAATCCCGACTTCGTGCCGCGCCCGAGCACCGGCTTCCAGGTCAAGAAGCCGGACATGCCGGCGAGCGCTATCGCAAATGAGATGCGACCGAAGCCAAAGAGCAAGGGCGGGGTGAAGGCGTATGGAGAGCTTCGACAGAGCATCCGTGATCTCGCCCGGGAGTCCGGCGCCTATATCATCGTCAGCTCGCAGGGCTCGGTTACGGAGAAGCCACTTGCAGACCGGCGTGAGGCGATGCGTGATGCGCTGCACGATCTGCCCGACGCTGGCAATCTGCACACCGACTTCTACGACCGCGACCGGCTCGCAACCTGGGTCAATGAATATCCCGGCGTCGCGGCTTGGGTGCGCGGTCGCGTTGGTCTCAATCTTTCGGGCTGGAGCAGCGTCGGCGACTGGACAGGCACGCAGGTCGCTGAGGAGATGCCCTATTTTCTAAACGACAAGGCGTGCCTCACCGACCAGCGTTCGCGAGACCGCGAGCAGCTGACGATCGGCGAAGGAATCAAGCGGCTTCGAGCAGCGCTCCGCACGCCGAAGCAATGTATCCGGCTGATAGGCCTCTCAGGACTCGGCAAGACGCGGCTGGTGCAGGCGCTGTTCGAAAGCGGCGTCGGCGAGGAGCCGCTCGATCCGAGCTTAGCCATATATACGGACTATTCGGTCGAGACTGATCCGACGGCACGCGACATGGCCCGCCGCCTCGTTCTCGGGGGGCAACGCGCGATACTCATCATCGACAATTGCAATCCCGCTACCCACGCCGAACTTGCGCGCATTTGCTGCGGGGGCGCAAGCAATGTGAGCCTTCTCACGGTCGAGTATGACGTCCGCGACGACGAGCCCGAGCGGACCGAGGTCTTCCGGCTGCAATCGGCGTCGCCTGATCTCGTCGCGGAGTGGCTCGAGCAGTTCCTTCCGGCCATCTCTGAGATCGACCGTCGAACCATCGCCGACTTCAGCGACGGCAACTTCCGGGTCGCTCGTGCACTAGCCGAAACGCTCGGCAAGGGAGAGACACTCGGCAAAATCAAGAGCCGTGAGCTCTTCGAACGGATATTCCAGCAACGTAACCAGCCGGACCAGAACCTACTGTCCGCCGCCGAGGACTTGTCGCTGCTCTATTCGGTTGATGGCGAGGACACGTCGGATACGGGTGAGCTTTCGCAGATCGGCAGAATCCGCTCGATCGGCGCATCGTCTCTTTATGCAGCGCTCGCCGAACTCCGCCACCGGGGCATCGCTCAGGTACGCGGTCGCTGGAAAGCGATCCTGCCGCACGCTATTGCGAATCTTCTTGCGACCTTCGCGCTTCAGCGAATCCCTCCGGACGAATTCCACCGCTTCAGCGCCTCGCTGACACCCCGAATGCAGAAATCGCTGTCGCGGCGCCTTAGCTATCTACACGACAGCCCCGAGGCTCGGGCCGCGGTCGCCCGTTGGTTGCGTGCCGATGGGCCGCTCGGCGACTTGGTCTCACGCGGCCAGGAAGGACTCGAGATCCTGACCAACATCGCGCCGGTAGCGTCCGAGGCGGTGTTGGCGAAAATCGAGATCAAGCTCGATGGCCCGAACGGAGAAAAGCTGCTCTCGCCCACCGAACCAACCCGCTGGCAGTGGATCCGGCTGATCAAGGCGCTCGGTTACGAGCCACACATGTTTGATACCGCTGCGACGCTGCTCGCACGCTTCCTCGCTGCTGAGGCTCCCGATCACAACCAGAACTCGGCGCGCGATGTCTTTGCTGAGCTGTTTCATCTGTACCTGTCCGGAACCCTGGCAATGCCGGTGCAACGGCACGCCTTCGTCCGGCAGCTGGCGAATTCCAGAGATCTGAATAAGCGCCGCTGTGCGTCGATAGCGCTCGATGCGCTCATGACAGCGCACAGCTTCATCTCCTCGAGCAGCTTCGATTTTGGGGCGTGCTCGCGCGATTGGGGATGGCACCCGAAACTCAATCGCGACGTCTGGGATTGGTATTCTGCCGCGATCGACCTAGCCGTCGAGTTGTCTCCGGTCTTGGACGGCGCCCGCGATATTCTTGCCCGCAGTGTTCGCGACCTGTGGCAATACGGCGCCTGTCACGATGCCCTCGACCGAGCGGCCAGCGCCTTCGTGACGGTGAAGCCCTGGATCGAGGGCTGGATAGCGTTCCGCACATCGCTCCGCTTCGAGGGCGATGCCATGCCTGATTCCGTCCGGAAGAGGATCGAGGTCATCATCCAGCGGCTGAAGCCATCCGACCTTCTGCACCAGGCGCGCGCCGTCGTGTTCAATCACGCGAGCGCCGGCTGGGACGTTGCGGATGGCGAGCCGGAGGACGGAGATGTGATGAAGCCGTGGCACAAGGCGTCGCAAATGGCGCAGGATGTTGGCCGCCAGCTCGCACAGGATCCCGAGACGCGCAAGGAATTCCTCACCGAGCTGATGGCAGAGCCTCAGGCCCATCGCGCCTTCGAATGCGGAGTTGGCCTCGCCAAAGGCGCAACCGACCTTGGCGAAATGTGGCGCGACCTGACCGGCCACTTTGAAGCAGCAGATTCCAGGCGGCGTAAGGCGACAGTGCTCGGCGGCTTCATCCACGAGGCGCATAAACGCGATCCCGCCTTTGTCCTGCAAATGCTCGAAACGGCGAGCGACAATCCGGCGCTGGCGTGGGCGCTTCCCTATCTTCAGGCGCGGATCGGGATCGACGAGGACGGCATCAGACGTCTGCGGCGCGCCATCAAAAAGGGGGGGCTCAAGGCCGACGACTTTCTGAACATCGCCAACGGCGTCGTCGGCGATTCACCGCCCCACGCGTTAGGCACACTGCTGCTAGATGTTGCCAGCCTGGCCGACGGCGTCGACATCGCGCTTAATATTCTGCACATGCATTTCTTTCGCGACCGCGAAGCCGGGCGGCCTCGCAATCCGTCGCTGATTGAGGTGGGGCGGAACCTCCTGCGCCGCGCCAATTTCAGCAAGAAGCGGACGCCGCGCGGGCACGGCCTACACACGGTAATACGTGTGTGCTGCGCAGGAGCCGACGGTGAAGAGACGGCGCGCGAGGTTTGCATGCATATCCGCGCCGAGATGGAGACAGCATACCTCTCACACCACGACCTGAACCAGGTGCTCAAGGCGCTGTTCGAGACCCAGCCCGCAGCGGCGCTCGACCTGTTCCTTCTGCCCGGGCCCACGCCCCGCAACCGCGGCCTGTTTGAGGCCGACCGCGGGTTCGGTACCCCCATCGAGAGTATGGATCCGGTGGTTCTTCGTCATTGGGCCGAGCTCGACGCTATCACGCGTTACCCGCTGCTCGGCAGCGCAATCTCGATGTTCCGGCGCAAGGGCGAGGACGAGGACGAGGACGACGGCATATCGCCGCTCTTCCTCGAAATGCTCAACAGCACGCCCGACAAGCGTGCCTTTCTCGGCGACTTCTGGACCCGCCTGCGTCCGCGTGGCTGGAGCGGGTCGCTTGCCGACATCCTGGCGCGGCGGAAGGTGCAGATACTGACCCTCCGTGACGACCAGCACACTGATGTCCGAAAATGGGTCGACGACATGCTACCCGAACTCGACCGCTGGATCGCGCATGAGCGCAAGCAGGACCGCGCGGACGAGGAAAGCTTTGAGTGACACTCTAGTTAGCTGGAACAATGAATGGAGATGATCGTGCTGTTGTTCGAGAATGCACGCAGCATTGGAGAGCCTTCACTCAGAGTCCGCTTCCATGTGAAGCGACTGAAAAGCAGCCATTCCGCTCCCGGCCAACTCAATCCATTCGCCCACGTAACGGGAATCTCGGCTCTTGGCCGGGAGCGGACGGCAGCTTCTCGGCGGGGAAACGAGATCGCGGTCGCTTGTTCAGGAAGCTAGGTGCGCCGGTGCTGCCGCGAGACCTGCTCGCTTCAAGCCCGCCGCCTGGAGTTCCGGTTCGAACTCCGTGAGGCAAGTTTCTGGCACTGCAAGGACGAACAGGTCGCGCGCTCTGGTCAACGCGACGTATCCGATACGGCCGTCTTCGGTGTCGGTGCCATCCAGCAGCGCGCGAACATGCAGTCTTTTCGCGATGTAAAGCACCGCGTCCAGACTCTCGCCCTTGACCTTGTGGACGGTCGACGTGCGGAAGGTGGCCTGGACATCATCCGCCAGACCGGGCCCCGCGACAAGCGGTCTCGCCTCGAGCTTCGTCTTGGCGAGCCTTCGGCCGAGATTGTCGGCCGCCTCGAAACCGAATTCCGCAACAATGGTCCTGATCAGGGCCTGCGTACGCGCGAGCAGCAACGGGTGCCAGCCGGTATCAGCGACGAGGCCAGTGGACGGCAGGCCCGTCGCGGGGTCGCGCACGAAGGACCAGATCAACCGCCGCAGGCGGCGCATCGTCTCGTCGGCCGGACGGGCAAGTTGCGAGGAAAGCGAGCCATGCTTGGTGGCCAGCAGGCCGGTCAGGCCCACGCATGTCTGCGTGAAGGCCTGATGGAAGCTCTTCTTCTGGTCGCGACTGATAGCGGCGTCGGCAAGGCACCGGATGACGCCGACACCTTGGCCATCCATCTCGCCACTCCATTCCGCGGTCAAGTCGGCGGAGCGACACAGGACCACGCCTTTGGTCGGTTCAATGCCAGCGGCGCCGAGCAGGCTTCGGAACGACGCGAGCGTACTGTCTCGGTCCGCCGCCTTGAAGGGCATGTAATAGGCAACCGTGCGATCGACCGCGACCGTTCGCTTGGCACTGTCATCGCGATGGGTGAACTTGTTCGCGACACCAACGATGTCGGGGAGCGATCGATAGTTGACCGTCAGGCTGTAGGCCGAGACGCCATCCCGGGTGCCATAGTCCCTGAGGAAGGCGCCATCCGCGCGAGCGAACTCGTAGATGGCCTGATGGCGATCACCAATCAGCGACACCTGCGAACCAGAGGCGATCAAGAGCTCGAGGATCGCCTGATGCTCCGGACCGATGTCCTGCGCCTCGTCGACGAGGATATAGGGATAGCGCCGCGCCAGTGCGCACAAGACGAATAGCTTCTCGCGGAGCACACGCAGCACCCAGTATCGTCCCGCCGAATGGGTGTAGGCGCCGACGGCTGCGAGCTTGGCCAGGGCGGCCTCGGCTCGGTTCGCCGCGAGCCCGGCAGCATTGCGTCCGATCGTGTATCGAAAGCCCGCACCGTTGCATGCGACGTCGATGTCCGCCGTCGGTCGCGAGATGTTGCCGTCATAGACCGTGAAGCCCTTCAGGAAGCCCTCGCGGCCGTCGACCAGATAGGACGGGCGATCGCACTTCATCACCCGATGGCCATGCGGCCGCAGCACGTTGGTCGTGATGAAACCGTCCATCGTATCGATCTCGACCGCAGACGATCGTCCGATCACCGGCAGGCTGCGCAGCAGCGCCGCATATTCCTTCCGGAACGTGTCGACGGCCACGTTTGAGAAGGAGAGGAGTGCGATCAAGCCGCGTCCGTCGTACCGCCTCCGCATGGCAGCCAGCCGGTGGACGGCGGTCTTGGTCTTTCCGCTTCCAGCGCAGGCGTTGACCGCGATTGGGCTGAGCGGAAGATCAACGATCGCGCGCTGTTCCGGCGAAAGGTCAGCAGTCATTGGCAGACGTGCTTGATCGCATCGAGGATATAGGCCGGCCCCTCGATCTCGAGCGCTTCATCCTGAATCTGGGCGGCGAGCGCCTGCGCAAACCTCCCCTTGGACACATTGCCGCTGTCGCGCTCGAACATCCCCCGAAACAAAGTCTTGGCCTTGGCCTGATCGCCGACCGCGGCATCGACCTCGTCCTCGAGCGCCGCGCCGATCTGAGGATGGACGTCCTTGAGGGCGGCCAGCATCGTCGGCCGGTTCTTGGCGATCAGAGCCAGATCATACTCGAAGGTCTTCTGGCCGTGGTATACCTTCATGAGGCCGTCCTGCGCCGCGAGCATCGACTTGGCCGTGTCCGAGGGATTGACGGCGTCACCGGCGGCCGGATAGAGCGGGACGGTCTTTCCGTGGACCTTAATATGCGGATCGGCATCGGTGATCACCGACACCGGGATCGTGATCGCCTTCTCGCCGAACAGCGGCATGAAACTGTCGAAATTCAGGCCTTCGACGCTGATCAGGCTGACACCATGGTCTCGAAGGTCGTGGCCGTGGCACTGGGCGAGGACGTTGACGAGCAGCAGCTCGGCCGCGCCTTCGACGAATAGCGCCCTACGGGCGAAGAACAGCTCGGCGCGCGTCACATCGAGATAGCGTGCGAGCTTCTCGCGCTTTCCCTTGCCGAACGTCACCGAGCGCGGGTGAAAGACCGCCGCCTTGTCGCCGGCATCGACCAGGCAGACCATCGAATCCAAGTCAGCGATGCTGGCGAAGTTGGGCGAGTGGCTGGTGACGAAAACCTGCACCGGCTTCTCGCCCGGCTCGCCTTTGTCAATGCTCGAGAGATAGCGCAGCAGCACGGCCTGAAGCTGCGGATGCAGATGAGCCTCGGGCTCCTCGACGATCAGGCTGCGGAACGCGGCGTCCGCATTTTTGGCGAGCTCGCTCAGCACCACCGCCATGAAGATGAGATTATTGTAGCCCAGCCCGTTGCGCTCGATGTCGAACGCGTCGACGACGAGCGAAAGGCGTGCCGCGAGCTTGCCGAAATCCGTGCCCGCGAGTCCGACGTCGACCGCCTGGGCGAGCTTCGCGCCGAGCATCGACCGATGCCGGCCGGAAATGGCCGTGTGCGTGTCCTGGATCGGCTTGTGGCCCTTGAGCTTGTCGTCGAGTTCCTTGAGCGCCGCCGCGATCGCGTCCTTGCCCGCATCATCCGACAGAAGATGGAGCAGCCGCGACAGCTGGCTGTTCCGGCTTGGCCGCAAGCCCTGCTCGGCGTCGCGCAGCGGTTGCAGATAGACGCTGCGCAGATTTTCGAGCATTGACGATGTCATCGAGACCTCGTCGAAATCCCCGCACCAGCGGCGCGGCTTCAGCCGTCCCGACTTGTCGGCATCGCCATAGGTCACGCCCATCACCGCCTCGGTCTTGCCGTCGGCGCCTTCGCGAACCGCGTGCATGAACTCGGCCTCGTCATCGAGGCTGAGATTCCGGAAAATATATTCGAACCGGATCTCGCCGACTGCAGCACTGCCCACCGGTAGATGGATGTCGTCGCAGTTGAAACGAGGATAGGGATCGTCGGCCCCCGCGAGTAATGCGCGCAGCGCGTCGACGACCGCGGTCTTGCCGATATTGTTGGGCCCAACGATCACGTTCAGGCCCGGACGAAACAGCAGGGTCGCGTCGGCGATACGCCGGAAATTCTTGATGGTCAGCTGCGCAAGATACACGTCATCCCCCCAACTCCCCACTGTCCTTGCTATCGCGGGCGCCCCGTTCCCGAAAGCCTGGGCGATCTCGGATCGAGCCACTGATCCCTTCGAGCCGCCCACGCCGGATCTGGCAAGGGCACGGGCGTTAGCGCGCCTTTCTTATCGGTATCGCAGGCCGTGCTTGTCGAAGATAATCTCGAACGGGAACGCGCCCGAGGAATGCGAAGGATGCGCATCGTAGTGCACGCAGCAGCGCTCAAAGACCAGCTTGAACTCCGCCATCGTCGACGCGCGCAGTTCGCCCGCCTGGAACTTCTTGAGACGCAGACCCGCGAGCGGCCGCTTTCGGCATCGCCTGGCTGTAGTCCCAATGTCCGCCTTGGGCGCATAGCTGACGGTAAACCGTATTGCGCTGAGGCCATCTGGGGTTGGCGATCTCGCCAGCGGAATTCGGCTGGACCGGCTGGCTTGGTTGTCGGACCGGCGGTTTTCGACGCGTTTATCAGCCGAAGGTGCGCCTCACTTAGTGCCTCCTGGGTAACGATCGGACATTCCAACAGTCACTAAGGAAAAGCGCTCGATTCGATCCTATCGGCTCGCTTTGCACTCGACTTCCCACGCGCCGGAAGCGTTCCTGTCGGCGACCTCGCAGAGTGTGTGGTCTTCTCCATCGCCCGCCCTGGTGTCGGGCTCATGCTGGTAGCAGCGCCACCATCGGCGCTGTCCACGAGATGGAGAAGCAGCATGACAAGCACCAAGCCGCAAAAGGCCTCCCCGCCTGCAAAGAAGAATACTTCGGCAGCCACCCCGAAGCGCGCGCCGCGCCGTGACCTCCCAGTGAAAGTGCCGTCTCCGGAAGTCGCCGAAACTGTGCCGGTGAGGGCGAATCCGGCTTCGAACCCCGATGCCGGTACCGCGATGGCCGCCGAGCCGAGCGCGCCGAGGGCCGGGACGAAGCGGGCGCAGTTGATCGCCCTCCTGGTGCGACCGGAGGGGGCCAGCGTCACCGAGATCGGCCGCACCCTCGGCTGGCTCCCCCACACCGTCCGCGCCGCCCTCACCGGCCTGCGGCATGCCGGACAGGCGGTGACCCGAGCCAAGGCCGACGATGGCGGGTCCATCTACCGAGTAGAGACTGGCGGCCAGGCTTGATCCCGTGGCTCGCAAGCAATCGGACGTCGGGGTGGAGCGGGTGCTCTCTCACCTGGAAACACTCACCGAGACTGGCCTGCGGGCCGAGTGGCGCCGCCTCTACGGCACCGAGCCGCCCCGCCGGCTCGGGCTCGCGATCCTGCGCGGCGGCATCGCCTACCGCATCCAGGAGCAGGCGGAGGGCGGGCTCAAGCCCGCCCTCCTCCGGCGCCTGCGTGAAGCCGTCGACCAAGGGACTGGCGGCAGGGTCTCGACCGCTCCCGTCGCCCCAAAGCCAGGGACCCGGCTGATCCGGGAGTGGCAAGGTCGGGTCCACGAGGTGACGGTGATCGACCGGGGCTTCGTCTGGCAGGGGAAGCTGTATACGTCCCTCTCCGCCATCGCCCGCACCATCACCGGCGCCCGCTGGTCTGGCCCCCGCTTCTTCGGATTGAACGCTGCCGGCCGGGAAGTCCGCAATGGCCAAGCCTGACCGGCGGACGCTGCGCTGCGCCATCTATACCCGGAAGTCCTCCGAGGAAGGACTCGAGCAGGAGTTCAATTCGCTCGACGCCCAGCGTGAGGCCTGCGAGGCCTACATCCGCAGCCAGCGCCACGAGGGCTGGGTGCTGCTGCCGGCCAGCTACGACGATGGTGGCTTCTCCGGCGGCAGCCTCGAGCGGCCAGCGGTGCAGCGCCTGCTGGCCGACGTCCGCAGCGGACGGGTCGATGTCATCGTCGTCTACAAGGTTGACCGCCTCACCCGGGCGCTCGCCGACTTCGCCCGCCTGGTCGAGACGTTCGATGCGGCGAATGTCTCCTTTGTCTCGGTCACCCAGCAGTTCAACACCACCACCTCCATGGGGCGGCTCACCCTCAATGTGCTGCTCTCCTTCGCCCAGTTCGAGCGCGAGGTCACCGGCGAGCGGATCCGTGACAAGATCGCCGCCTCCAAGCAGAAGGGGCTGTGGATGGGCGGCTACCCGCCGCTCGGCTACACGCCCAACGGACGGACGTTGCTGATCCACGAAACCGAGGCCGAGACCGTCCGGACCCTCTTCGCCCTCTATCTGGAGCTGGGCAGCGTCCGGCTCTTGAAGGCGGAAGTCGATCGACGCGGCATCGTGTCCAAGCGCTGGGTGACCGCAACGGGCAAGGCCTGGGGCGGCAAGCCGAAATCCCGAGGCGCCCTCTACCACCTGCTGTCGAACCCGCTCTACATCGGCCGCATCGTCCATCGCGGGACGGAGCATCCGGGGCAGCATCCGGCGATCATCGATCCCGATACCTGGGCTCGGGTGCAGGCGCAGCTCAAGACGGGAGCCCGCCGCGATGGTCCCCGCTCGACCGAGAGCAGCCTGCTGGTGGGTAAGCTGTTCGACAGCGCCGGAAGCCGGCTGACGCCCTCGCATGCGCTGAAAAACGGCAAGCGCTACCGCTACTACGTGACGCCGGATGTTGGCGCATCCTCTGCGGAGGGATGGCGGCTACCTGCGCATGGGGTGGAGGCGCTGGTGGTCCGCACGATCGCTCAGGCGCTGGATGATCCGTCAGACCTGCTGGCGCAGCTGGAGATGCTCCCGGTGGGGGCAGATGCCTATCGACAGCAGCTCGATGCCGCCCGGCAGCTGCGCGGCGCCCTGACGGGAATCGATCCGGAAGCCGCACCGGCGATCGTCGACGCCCTGGTCGAGCGGGTCGTGCTGGATCGAACGGAAGTTGCCGTCCATCTCTCGGTCGTGGCGCTGACTACCAGGATCGGCGCTCACCAGCCAGAACAATGCGGTAGCGGCCGAGAGCCGCGCTCGCTGATCCTTCGGGTGCCGGTAGAGATGCGGCGGTGTGGGGTCGAGACCCGGTTCGTCATCCCGGGTGCCGCGGACCGGGCATCCCGGCAGGTCGACCCGGCGCTGGTCAAGGCCGTGGCCCGTGGGCGCCTGTGGTTCGATCAGATCGCGACGGGCGCTGGACAATCGATCGCCGCGCTGGCAGCCCAGAAAGGCGTCACGCCGCGCTACGTCAGCCGCCTGCTGCCGCTGGCCTTTCTCGCACCGGACATCGTCGAGCGCATCCTCGACGGGCGCCAGCCGATCGACCTAACGGCGGAGGCGCTGACGCGCAGTGATAGCCTACCCTTCGCCTGGAGCGCGCAGCGGCGATTGCTGCGAAGCTAGCAGTCACGAGGATTAATTGCCGCGGTGCACCTATAGTCCCGGCTGGATGCTGTGCAGTCTGCAACGCAGCCAGAAACCTCGGTGCCGTTCGTTCAAGCCGCCACCCTCCCATCCGCTTGGATCACGTCGGCTCGCTCGGCCGTTATCAGCTCCAGATTAGAATTACCCTCCGAGATCACGCCTCCCAGAGCCCACACTATGGGATCTATCGCACGAAGCAGCGTCAGCACGGGACCGCCACTCAATCCGCCGGTCTCATAATTGGCCGGTGGCAGGCCGAGGCCCAGCGTGTCCACCATACGACTTGGATCAATGAGACAAGTGATCTGTCTATCGGAAACGCGGCGGGCCGCTCCGATGCCATGGTAGAGACCGAAACTGTAATTCTCGCGGTCGGTCGCGATGGTCTCTCCACCTGGGTATCCCGCCACCAGGATGCCCTGTCCCTCGACCGGCGAGACCGGCGGCCAAACCGAAATTGGCGGCTTTCCGATCGCTGGCAGCTCGGATTCGTCGAGCCGTACCGTCGCGATGTCGACCGACCGCCCAGCGTCGATCACTCTGGCTGCCAGATCGAGTTCCAGATTGCCGATGAACGCAGCGATGCGGTTCGATGTCCGCCTCGCCTCCACAAAGCCCTCCACCACATGCTTCGCGGTCACGGCGAATAACGAGCCCGGAGTTCTCACCACAAAGCACGATCCGTTTCGGACGAGGCGGGTGCCGCCCGTTCCGGGCGTCACCCAGGCCAGCCATGTGACATGGGAAGCGACGGTGCGTAAGAGCTGACGGCCGCCGTCGCCGGAAACAAACTCGCGAGCAGCCCGCTCGCGAGCTGCGCGCCCACCGTCTGTAGGCTGTTCGTTCATCCGATGATCTTGGCACGCTGGGTGCGCCCGGTCATGCGCCGGCCCGTTGCGGGAGGCTCATATGGCCGATGGCGTCCCATAGCTAGGAGCTAATCCGTAGAACGCCGGCCCCAGATCGAAGCGAACCGCAACAAGCCGCCGGGGAGATACCGGGGGGGACGGCACGCCGAAACCCCTGAATCCGCCGTCTCCCGGTTCGCCCAAACGCCAAAAGGCCCGCGCAAGGCGGGCCTTTTCTCGTACCTAGTCGAAAAGTCTCTGACTTTTAGACTAGGTGGCGGAGAGGGTGGGATTCGAACCCACGGTACGCTCGCGCGCACAACGGTTTTCGAGACCGCCCCGATCGACCACTCCGGCACCTCTCCCGCGTCTTCGAACGGCCGCTGGTGATTAAGGGGTCGGGTGGCGGATTGCAAGCCAATCCGCCACGCCAATCCCGGCATCGGCATCCTACGGCAGCCGCACCGTGAAGCCCTCCTCGGCCAGGAGGTTGCCCTCGCGGTCGAAGAGCTGGATGAAGCCGGGGCCGACCTGGGCCGGCATCAGGTCCCAGGTGCGCCAGTTGGGGCTGACCCCGGCATAGAGGTCGCGGGTGCGCACCACCCGGCCGTTGGCGATCCAGCGCAGCGCGAAGGCCGGCTGGTCGGGGTCGGCGCGGCTGCAATCGAGGCGCAGGAAGGCGTGGATGCGGTCATATTCGACGACGAACTCCGCCGTCGGGTCCACCGGCTCGCGCTGATAGACGCCCTTGGCAGTGCGGAACTCGCGGATGATGCAGTCCGTCTCCGCCAGGGCGGGCGCCGACGCCGTCGTGGTCGCCAACGCGACCACCGCCATCCCTGCCAGGACCGTAGAACCTTTCCTCATCGGTAGCAGACGGTTACCGCAACCGCGGCGGCCGACCAAGGCCGCCGACGCCGCGGCCGCACTGATGCGCGGCGATGCGGCATTCCGGCAACGGCCCTGAGGATGCCGGCAGGCATGGCTGCCTGAAGCGCCGGCGGGCATGGCCTACAGCGCCGGCGGGCGCAGGTGCGCCCAGGGCCGCACGCGCTCCACCTGAGCCGCCAGCCGCAGGACCGAGAAGTCGCTCCACCACGGGCCGATGATCTGGAAGCCGGCCGGCAACCCGTCCGCGGCCCAGCCGCTGGGGATCGAGATGGCCGGATTGCCGGTCAGGTTGAAGGGGTACTGGTAGGCGGTCCAGCTCTGCCGGGTGATGCCGCACTCCCGCCCCGCCACCGTCACCGGCTTGGTCGCATCGAAGTCGGCGGCCAGTGCCGTCCGCGCGGTGGTCGGCGACACCAGGAAGTCGAAACGCCCGAACAGCGCCTGCACCGTCTGGTAGAGGCGGGTGCGGGCACCCTCCGCCCGGATGCGGTCGAGCAGCCCGTATTGCATCCCCCAGTCGGCGAAGGCGACCAGGCTGGGGTCGAGGCGGTTGCCCCAGCGCTCGCGCAGCCCCGCCACCGCCGCGGCGATGCCGGTCTGGTAGAGGATGCGCCCTTCCGGCTCGATCCAGTCGATGGCGTCGGTCACCTCCTCGACCTCGGCACCGAGATCGGCCAGTGCTGCCAGGGTCTCGCGCGTCAGGCGCTCGACCTCCGGGTCGACCACGGGGTTGGCCATGCGCGCGACATAGCCGATCCGCACCCCATCCAGGCGCTCGCCCTGCAGATGCGGCGGCAGCGGCGCCGGGCCGCCGCCCTGGCTCCACGGGTCACGCCGGTCGGGTCCGAGCATGGCCGCGAACATCGCGGTCGCGTCGCCGACCGTGCGCGTCATCGGGCCGACGAAGGACTGGTTGAGGAAGACGTCGCCCGCCGCCTCGTGCGGGATGGCGCCGCGCGTCGGCTTCAGTCCGACGATGCCGGTGCTGGCCGACGGCCCGCGGATCGATCCCGCACCGTCGGTGCCGAGCGCCAGCGGCGCCAGCCCGGCCGCGACCGCCGCCGACGCCCCGCCGCTCGACCCGCCCGGCGTGTGCGCCGGGTTCCAGGGGTTACGGGTGATGCCGCTGAGCGGGCTGGTGGTGATGCCCTTGTGACCGAACTCGGGCGTCGTGGTCTTGCCGACGACGATCGCACCCGCGGCCTTCAACCGCGCGACCGCGATCGAATCCGCCGCCGCGACGCTGTTGGCATGGACGTGGGAGCCGCGGGTGGTGCGCTGCCCCGCCACGTCGACCAGGTCCTTGATCGATACCGGCACCCCATGCAGGGGGCCGAGCGGCCCACCCGCCTTCACCGCCCGCTCCGCCTCGGCCGCCGCTGCCAGCGCCTCGTCGCCGCAGACCCCGACATAGGCGTTGAGCACCGGCTGCGCTCGCCCGATCGCGTCCAGCACGGCCCGGACATAGGCGACCGGCGACAGATCGCCACGCCGGATCAACGCCGCCGCGCGCGTCGCGGGCAGGAACAACAGGTCGTCGGACATCGGGAAGGCTCCTGGAATGGGACCCGGACGATGGCATGATCCCAACCCGTCGGCCAAGCGTGCTCGCAACCGGGCAGTTGGTGCTGGCCCCGTTGATACTGGACTGGGCATCGCATCGCGGCCAGACTCGATCTGGGAAGAAGCCAGAATTGAGGTTGGAAGCATGCGCATCGTCGTGATGGGCGCGGGCGGCGTCGGCGGGTATTTCGGCGGCCTGCTGGCGAAGGCCGGGCAGGACGTGACCTTCATCGCGCGCGGCGCGCATCTGGCGGCGATGCAGCGGGACGGGCTGACGGTGGAGAGCGCCGCCACCCCCTTTTCGGTGCGGCCGGTGCAGGCAACGGACGACCCGGCCTCGATCGGCGTCGCCGACATCGTCCTCTTTGCGGTCAAGCTCTACGACATGGAAGCGGCCGCGGCGGCGCTGGCCCCGCTGGTTGGGCCGGGGACGGTGGTGATCACCCTGCAGAACGGGGTCGACGCCCCGGAAACCGTGGCCCGGGCGATCGGCGCCGATCACGTCGCAGGCGGTGTTGCCTATATCGCCGGCTTCATCGAGCGCCCCGGCGTGGTGCGCCATGCAGGGATGGTCCCGCGGCTCGTGTTCGGTGCGCTCGACCCGGGCCAATCCGCGAAGCTCGCCGCCTTCAAAGCCGCCTGCGACGCGGCCGGCATCAACGCCACCCTGACCGACGACCCGCGCCGCGCCATGTGGGAGAAGTTCGTCCTCCTCGCCTCGATGAGCGGGCTGACCGCGCTCACCCGCCACCCGATCGGCGCGGTGCGCGGCAACCCCGCCACCCGCGCGCTCCTGATGGAATCGCTGGGCGAGACGGCGGCGGTCGCCGCCGCCATCGGCATCCGCCTGCCGGGCGACCTGCCGGAGCGCACCATGGGCCTGCTCGACGGGCTGGCCGAGGGCACGCGTTCCTCCATGCTGGAGGACCTCGACCGCGGGCGCCGCATCGAGGTGCCGTGGCTGTCCGGCGCCGTCGCGCGTCTCGGCAACGCCAACGGCGTGGCGACCCCGATCCACCGCGCCATCGCCGCCGCCCTGGCGCTCCAGGTGGACGGAACGCCAACGGGGACGTGACGCCAACTCTGGTGTGACGCCAACTCTGGCGTGACGAGGGGCGCGATCTGGGGGAAAGTCCCCGGCGACGCCCATCCCCCGGCATTCGCAAGACGGAACCCCGCCCATGGATCAGTTCGGCATCGGCCAACCTGTGCGCCGCAAGGAGGATTTCCGCTTCCTCACCGGACAAGGCCGCTACACCGACGACATCAACCTGCCCGGGCAGGCTTACGGCCACGTCCTGCGCTCGCCCCACGCCCATGCCCGCATCGCCCGGCTCGATACCGTGGCCGCGGCCGCCGCGCCGGGCGTGCTGGCGGTGCTGACCCATGCCGACC
Organism: uncultured Rhizobiaceae bacterium; assembly: GCA_964594715.1. Classification (GTDB taxonomy): domain Bacteria; phylum Pseudomonadota; class Alphaproteobacteria; order ATCC43930; family Allostellaceae; genus Allostella. The sequence goes on from CAZQOA010000014.1 coordinate 70,279, forward strand.
TGGTGGCCGACGGCCTGCCCGGCCTGCCCTGCCATGTCGATGTGCCGGGCCGCGGCGGCGAGAAGATGTTCGCCCCCCTGCGGCCGGTCCTGGCCGACGGCGTGGTGCGCTATGTCGGGGACCCGGTCGCCTTCGTGGTGGCCCTGACGGCGGAGGCCGCGCGCGACGCGGCGGAGCTGGTCGAGGTCGATTACGATCCCCTGCCCGCCGTCGTCGATGCGGTGGCGGCCGCCGCGCCCGATGCCCCCCTGCTATGGCCGGAGCGCGGCAGCAACCTCTGCGTCCATTGGGAAAGCCATGACGGCCAGGCGATGCGTGCCGCCTTCGCCAAGGCGGCCCGCGTGGTGCGCTGCGAACTCGTCAACAACCGCCTGGTCGGCAACCCGATGGAGCCACGGGTCGCGATCGGCGAATACGACCCCGTGACCGGCGTGCGCACGCTCCATTCGCCGACCCAGGGCGTGGTCAAGCTGTGGACCGGCCTCGCCACCCTGGTCTTCAACGTGCCGAAGGAGAAGATCCGCGTCGTCTCGCCCGATGTCGGCGGCGGCTTCGGCCTGCGCGGCAAGCTGTTCCCCGAGACGGTGATGGTGGTGTGGGCGGCGACGCGCCTGCAGCGCCCGGTCAAATGGACCGCCGACCGCAGCGAGACCTTCCTTTCGGACCCTCATGGCCGCGACCATGTCACGACCTGCGAGATGGCGTTCGACGAGGATGCCCGCATCCTCGCCATGCGGGCGGAGACCCAGGCCAATGTCGGCGCCTACCTGCTCGATTTCGGGCCGCGCATCCCGACCATCGCCGGTGCCCGCATCGCGGGCTCTGTCTATGACGTCCCGGCGATGCAGCATTCGGTGAAGGTGATGTTCACCAACACCGTGCCGACCGACGCCTATCGCGGCGCCGGCCGGCCGGAGATCTGCTACCAGATGGAGCGCCTGCTGGACCTGGGGGCCGCCGCCTTCGACATCGGCCGCGAGGACATCCGCCGGCGCAACTTCATCCGCCCGGAGCAGCTTCCCTACAGGAACCAGGTCGGGATGATGATCGATTCCGGCCTCTTCGCGGAAACCATGGACAAGGCCCTCGACCAGGCGGAATGGTCGGGCTTCGGCGGCCGCCGGGATGCCCGGCAGGACGGCAAGCTGCGCGGCATCGGCCTCGGCTACTATGTCGAGGCGTCGGGCGGCCAGCCCAGCGAGGAGGCGCGGGTGCGCTTCGAGGCCGATGGCCGCGTCTCGCTGATCGTCGGCACCTTCAGCCATGGCCAGGGCCACGAGACCGCCTTCGCGCAGATCCTGGGCGAGCGCCTGGGCGTGCCCTTCGAGCAGATCGACCTGCGCCAGGGCGATTCCGACTTCGTCCATTTCGGCAACGGTACCGGTGGGTCGCGCTCGTCCCAGATGGGCGGGGTCGCGACCTCGCGCGCGGCCGAGCAGGTGGTGGCCAAGGCCAAGCGCATCGCCGCCCATGCGCTGGAGGCGGCCGAGGCCGATGTGGAATTCGCCGATGGCGCCTTCGCCGTCCCCGGCACCGACCTCCGCATCACCATCGCCGAGGTGGCGAAGCTGGCACTGTCGCCGGGCGCCCTGCCCGAGGGGATGGAGCCCGGCCTCGACGAGACCTGCCGCTACGAGCGTCCGACCGAGTGCAATTTCCCCAACGGCGCCCATGTCGCGGAGGTGGAGATCGACCCCGACACCGGCGTGGTGCGCGTCGCCCGCTATGTCTGCGTCGATGATTGCGGCGTCATCATCAACCCCTTGCTGATCCGCGGCCAGGTCCATGGCGCGGTCGCGCAAGGGCTGGGCCAGGCGCTGCTGGAGCGGACCGCCTACGACGCCGGTTCGGGCCAGCTCATCGCCGGCTCGTTCATGGACTACGCCATGCCGCGGGCAACCGACATGCCGGACCTGGAGGTCGATTTCAACGTCGTGCGCAACCCCAGCAACGACCTGGGCGTGAAGGGTGCGGGCGAAGGCGGCTCGTGCGGCGCGCCGCCCGCCATCGTCAGCGCCGTCTGCGATGCGCTGGGCATCGCCCATATCGACATGCCGCTGACGCCGGAAGTGGTGTGGCGGGCGATC
>CAZQOA010000015.1:0-46527 GCA_964594715.1 uncultured Rhizobiaceae bacterium
TCCTGTCGCTGCACCCGCACAATGACCGCGGCACCGGCGTCGCCGCGGCCGAGCTCAGCTACATGGCAGGCGCCGAACGCATCGAGGGCACGCTCTTCGGCAATGGCGAGCGCACCGGCAACGTCGACCTGGTGACCCTGGCGATGAACCTGTTCACCCAGGGCGTCGACCCCGCACTCGACTTCTCCGACATCAACCATGTCCGGCAGACGGCCGAATACTGCAACCAGCTGCCGGTCCATCCGCACCATCCCTATGGCGGCGACCTGGTGTTCACCGCCTTCTCCGGCTCCCACCAGGATGCCATCAAGAAGGGCTTCGACGCCCTGGCCGCATCCAACAGCAAGGTCTGGGACGTACCCTACCTGCCGATCGACCCGGCCGACCTCGGCCGCTCCTACGAGGCGATCATCCGCATCAACAGCCAGTCGGGCAAAGGCGGCATCGCCTACATCCTGAAGAGCGACTATGGACTCGACGTGCCGCGCATGCTGCAGGTGGAGTTCAGCAAGGTGATCCAGCGCATCGCCGACGGGACCAGCAAGGAGATCGTGCCGCAGCTCATCTGGGAAACCTTCCAGGACGAGTATGTCGGGCGCACGGCACCCATCGACTTCCAGGGCCACTCGACGGTGCCCGACACCGGCAACCCGAGCATGCGGGTGATCGCCGCCCGCATCATCGAGAACGGCCAGGAGCGCACCATCGAGGGCCAGGGCAACGGTCCGATCGCCGCCTATGTCGACGCGCTCGCGCGCCATTGCGGCGTCGGCATCACGGTCCAGGACTATCACCAGCACGCCATTGGCCATGGCGCCGACGCGCGCTCGGTCACCTACATCGAGGCCCAGCGCAGCGACGGCAAGGTGATCTGGGGCGTCGGGATCAGCCCCGATATCGTCGCCGCCTCGTTGCAGGCGGTGACGAGCGCCGCCAACCGCGCCCTCGACAGCTGACCCAAGCCCGCCGCCGCGCCCCACCGGGGCGCGGCGGCGGTCATTCGGCCACCAGCGGTGACAATTGATGGCGATGCGCGGCCGCCGCCAGCCGCCCGTCGCGCTTGATGTCCGCGACGAAGGCATCGATCCTGGCCAGCCATTCCGGCTGGCCCTTCTTGACGGCATAGGCATAGGAGGTCTGCGCGATCGGTCGCGGTGGGCTGATCAGGCGGGCCCATTCATGCTGGAACAGCATACGCTGCCCATAGGGATAGTCGGTGATGAAGACATCGGCCCGGCCCGACTGCACCTCCACCTCGCGGGTCTGCGGCGGCTGCACCACCAGCAGCTGGGCCTGCTTCAGGTAGTCGCGCATCACCGGCTCCATGAAGGTGCCGCGCTGGACCGCGCAGATCACGCCCGGCTGGTCGATGTCCCCCCATTCCCGGATGCGCCGGCTGGTCTTCACGGTCACCGCATAGAGGTCGCTGCCGAGATAGGGCCGGGTGAAGTCCACCCGGGCCGCGCGCGCCTCGGTGACGCCGACGCCGAACATCGCCACGTCGCAACGATCGTGATCCAGGTCGTCCATGAAGGCGACAAAGGAGGATTCGACATGGGCCAGCCCGACGCCGAGGTCGGCGGCCAGCGCATGCGACAGGTCGATGTCGATCCCCTCCAGCCGCCCGGTGCGCGGGTTGCGGAAGGTGATCGCATAATAGTCGGGCCAGACGCACACACGCAGCGTGCCCGCGGCCATCACCTGTTCCAGCCGTGGCGGCGCCAGTTGGGCCGAGGCCGGCGACATGAACAATGCGACCGCCACGGCGCCTCCGCCCAGCAACCTCAGCAGCGCGCAGGGGAGGCTCGTCATAGCGGCTCCGTTCGACCCGATCGATGATACTATCACCGCGCATGATGGGCGGTAGGACTTCGTCCGGACAAACTTTGCCCCGGCTGATGACATGGGTCGTCATCGGTGGTGCCTTCATGGTCGCGGCCACGGTGGGGCTGGTCGTGACCGAACTCATCCTGGCGCGCCAGGCGGCGATCGTGCGGGCCGAACGGTTCGTGGAATCGACCTCGCGCATGCTGGCGGAGCAGTCGTTCCGCTCCATCGATTCGGTGGCGCTGACCATCCATGCGGTGGCCGACGCCATTCTCCAGGCCCATGATCGGCGTGCCGGCCCCGTGCTCGTCCGCGAGATTCTGCGTGGCCGGACCCGGACCGCGACCGAACTGCGCGACATCGCCTACATCCCGGCCGACGGCACCGGCGCGATCGACGTCACCGGCAATCCGGTCCCGCCCCTGGATCTCAGCCTTCTCGCCTATGTGCAGGAGGCGATCCGGGTGCCGGGCTCGATCAGCTTCGGCACGCCGATGGCCGGGCGCCATCTGGGAGAGAGCCCGGCGGACGCGGACGCGGGCGGCCAGTTCTACCTGCCGATGGCACGGTCCATCTACACCCGCGAGGGATACCTGCTCGGCGTCGTCGTCGGCCTGCTCAACCCGGATTTCTTCGCCGGCACCTTCGACGCAGTGGATGCCGGCGCCCGCGACGCCATCCGCCTCATCCATTACGAGGGTCAGCTGGTCGCCACCTCGTCGCCCGACGACGGTCCGACCGGCACGACCATGCGGGCGCTGCCGATCTTCGAGCACCTGCTGCCGAAGGTGGAGCGCGGGACCTATCGTTTCGTCGACCCCGACGGGGTCGAGCGCCTGACGGCATTCCGGGTGCTGCGCACCTATCCCCTGGTCGTCTCCGTCGGCCTGTCCTTGTCCGAGACGCTGGACGCCTGGCGCCAGGAAGCGATGAGCTTCCTCATCCTCGGCGGCGCGACGGTGGCCCTGGTCGGCGGTGCCGTGTTCCTGTTCTGGCTGCAGATCCGCACGCTGCACCGGCGCGAGCAGGACCTGGCGGACAGCGAGGCGCTGAAGTCGGGCATCCTCTCGTCCGCCCTCGATGGCATCGTCAGCATCGACGAAGCGGGACGGATCATCGAGTTCAACCCAGCGGCGGAGCGCATCTTCGGCTATACGCGCGCCGCCGTGCTGGGCGCCTCGGTCGAGACGGTGATGATCCCGCCCGACCAGCGCCAGGCCCATCTGAGTGGTTTCCGTCGCTTCATCGATACCGGCGACGCGCGCATGCTGGGGCGCCGGATCGAGCTGTCGGCGATGCGCGCCGACGGCAGCATCTTTCCGGCGGAGCTGGCCATCACCGTCACCCGGACCGCCAGCGCCCGCGTCTTCACCGCCTACCTCCGCGACATCACCCAGAGGCGGCGCAACGAGGAGGAGCTGCGGACCGCCCGGGAGCGCGCGGACGAGGCCAACCGCGCGAAATCGGAGTTCCTGGCGACCATCAGCCACGAGATCCGCACGCCGATGAACGGCATCATGGGGATGGCGTCCATCCTCCAGGAAACCCCGCTCGGCCCGGAGCAGCAGCGCTACCTGCAAACCATCCAGTCGTCGTCGGAATCGCTGCTGCGGCTGATCAACGACCTGCTCGATTTCTCCAAGCTCGACGCCGGCCGCCTCGAACTCGAGACGGACAGCTTCGAGCTCGAGGATCTGGTCGAGGAGGTGGTGGCGCTGGTGGCCCCGATGGCCCAGGCCCAGGGACTGGTGCTCGGCTGGCGGCTGGGGGCCGGGCTGCCGGCCCTGGTGAAGGGCGATTCGGGGCGCCTCCGGCAGATCCTCCTCAATCTCCTCGGCAATGCCGTGAAGTTCACGCCCAAGGGCTCGGTGACGATGGCGATCACCCCCGGCGCCGATGCCGGCGTCCGCTTCACCGTCGCCGACACCGGCATCGGCATCCCGGCCGACGCCATCAGCCGCGTCTTCGGCCGCTTCGAGCAGGTCGACGCCTCGATCACCCGGCGGTTCGGCGGCACCGGCCTGGGGCTCGCCATCGTGCAGCGGCTGGTCGAACTGATGGGCGGCAGGATCGGCGTCGACAGCCGGCCCGACGAGGGCAGCATCTTCTGGTTCGAGATCCCATTGGAGGCCGCCGGCGCCGTGGTCGCGCCGGAACCGGAGCCGTCCTTGCGGGGGCCGGTGCTGGTGTGGGATGCCGACCCGCAGGTCCGCGACCTGGTGGCGGCCCAGTTGCGCGACTGGGGCCTCGAGGTCGACATCGCCGCCGACGAGGCCGAGGCCGGGGCGCGAAGCGCCGCCAGGGAGGATGCCGCCTATCGTGCCGTCATCGTCCGCCGGGAGGGCCGGCATGTGGCAACCGCCCCCGCCTGGGCACCCGGGGCACGGATGATCGCCATCTCGGCCACGCCCGCGTCGGGTGACCCGGCTACCATCTGCCCGATCCGGCCATCAGCCCTGCGCCGCACGCTGCAGGCACGCACGCTGGAAGCACGGGCGCCGGAAACGGCGGTCGCCGAATCGGCCGCCGCTGGCCGGACCATGTCGGCGCTGGACGTGCTGGTGGCGGAGGACAATCCGACCAACCAGCAGGTCGTGGCGATGATCCTGCGTCGCCTCGGCCACCGCGTCACCCTGGCGGCGGACGGGCGTGCGGCCCTGGCCATGGCCACGGCCCGCCGCTTCGACCTCATCCTCATGGACATCCAGATGCCGGAGATGAGCGGCCTGGAGGCGACCATGCACATCCGCCGGCTGCCGCCGCCGCACGGCAACGTGCCGATCGTCGCGGCGACCGCCATGGGTGCGCCGCAGGACCGGGAGACCTTCCTCGCCGCCGGCATGAACGACGTGCTGGTGAAGCCGATCACGCGCGCGATCGTCGAGCGGGCGATCACGTCGCTGTTCCAGTCCCGCCTCGCCCCGCCGCCGCCGGTCGCGGGCGCGGCGGGCGACGCCGGCATCAATCATGCGGTGCTGGCGGACCTGGCGGCCGCACTCGGGCCCGACGATCTCGCCCGCCTGATCCGTGAGCTGCTGGCCCAGACCCCGCCGGTCCTGGCGGAGATCAGCCGCGCCCTCCATGTCGCGGACGATCCGGCACTGGCCCGCGCGGCCCATGCCCTGGCCGGCAGCCTGCGCAATTTCGGGCTCGAGGGCCCATCCGACCTGGCGCGCCGGATCGAGGTGCTGGTGCGCGATGGCGACCTCCAGGGCGCCTACCGCAGCGCGATCGAGCTGTCGAAGGCGGTACCGCGGAGCCTGGCCCTGCTGCGGGCGATGTACGCCCCGCTGGCAGCCGACTGAATCCTGGCGGGTGTCAGCCCGGCCTGGGCGCGCGCCGCCCCAGGCGCTCGGCGGCGCCGCGGGCGATCGGGCTCAGCCCTTCGCCGCCCGCCCCCAGCCGGGACAGCAGGTCGCGCCGCATCCGCGGATCCCAGAACCGGACGATGTGGTCCTCGGTCCCGGCGATCGCCTCCTCCTCGGCACGATGGCCGAAGAAGAGCGCGATCTGGTTGGCCATGCGGATGATCGGGTCGGAATGGATGGGTGGGTCGTGCTGGTCGGGTTGGTCGGTCATGGCTCGCAGCGGACGCGATGGGGGTGGGCATAGAGATTGAAGCCGTCGGGCCGCGCGAAGGCCGCCAGCGTCAGGCCGCAGCGCTCCGCCAGCTCGATGGCGAGCGCCGTCGGGGCAGAGATCGCGGCCAGCATGGGAAAGCCCGCCGTCGCCGCCTTCTGCACCATCTCCATGCTGCAGCGGCTGGTGAGGACAAGGAAGCCCGTCTCCGGCGACAGGCCGGCCCGGGCCGCGGCCCCGACCAGCTTGTCCAGCGCATTGTGGCGGCCGACATCCTCGCGCACCAGCAGCAGGCGGCCCGCGGCATCGGCGAAGCCCGCGGCATGGACCGCGCCGGTGGTGCGGTTGATCGTCTGCTGCGCCGGCAGGGCGGCGAATGCAGCCGCCACCGCCCCGGCCGGGATCGGCCGGCCGGCGGGGACGCCGGGCAGGGCGCGCATCGCCGCCTCGATGCTGGTGATGCCGCAGAGGCCGCACCCCGACCGGCCCGGCAGGTTGCGGGCGCGGCTGCCCAGCAGGGCCGCGCGCTCGGCCGGAATCCGCATCGCCACCCGCAGCCCGATATCGAGGTCGGCCATGATCAGGGCCTGGATCTCGCCGACATGGCCGACGATGCCCTCGGCCAGGCTGAAGCCGACCGCCAGGTCCTCCAGGTCGGTCGGGGTCGCCATCATCACGACGTGGGTTTCCTCGCCATAGGCGATGGCGATCGGCAGCTCCGCCGCCACGGTCTCGGGGATGCGGGTCGCCTGGCCATGGCGGACATGGATGGCGTTCGGCACGGCCACGGCCGCCGCCCGCTCGACCCGTGGGGTTTCCAGGTGCAGCACATGCTTGCCCATGCCGCCCTCACTCGCCCCCCGCTCTCACTCGGCCGCCAGCCCCGTATCCACCCGCTGCGCCGCCTCGCGGAAGCGTTCGGCCTCCTCCTGCCATTGCGACCAGCGGTTGGTCGGCCGCACCTCGACCGCCGTCACCTTGTATTCGGGGCAGTTGGTCGCCCAGTCGGAATAGTCGGTGGTGACGACGTTGGCGCCGCTCTCGGGATGGTGGAAGGTCGTGTAGACCACGCCCGGCTGCATCCGCTCGCTGATCCGCGCCGTCAGCGCCGTCTCGCCCGCCCGGCTGGCCAGCGCCACCCGGTCGCCGTCGCGGATGCCGCGATCCTCCGCATCATGGGGATGGATCTCCAGCACGTCCTCGTCGTGCCAGACGATATTGGCGGTGCGCCTGGTCTGGGCGCCGACATTGTACTGGCTGAGGATGCGGCCGGTGGTGAGCAGCAGCGGGAAGCGCGGGCCGGTGCGCTCGTCGGTCGGGATGTATTCGGTCACCACGAACTGGCCCCGGCCGCGCACGAAGCCGCCGACATGCATGACCGGGGTGCCCTCGGGCGCCTGGTCGTTGCACGGCCACTGGACGCTGCCCAGCCGGTCGAGCTTGTCGTAGCTGACGCCGGCGAAGGTCGGCGTCAGCCGCGCGATCTCGTCCATGATCTCGGACGGGTGGGCATAGTCCATCGGGTAGCCGAGCGCCTTCGACAGCGCCGCCGTCACCTCCCAGTCGCCCAGCCCCGCCATCGGCGGGATCGCCTTGCGCACCCGGCTGATCCGCCGCTCCGAATTGGTGAAGGTGCCATCCTTCTCGAGGAACGACGCGCCGGGCAGGAAGACATGGGCATAGGACGCCGTCTCGTTGAGGAACAGGTCCTGCACCACGACGCATTCCATGGCCGTGAGCGCGGCCCGCACATGCCGGATGTTGGGGTCGGACTGGGCGATGTCCTCGCCCTGGATGTAGAGGCCGCGAAAACTGCCCTCGATGGCGGCATCGAACATGTTGGGAATGCGCAGGCCAGGCTCATCATCGAGCCGTACGCCCCAGGCGGCCTCGAACAGGGCCCGCGTCGCATCATCCGAGATGTGGCGGTAGCCGGACAATTCATGCGGGAACGAGCCCATGTCGCAGGAGCCCTGGACGTTGTTCTGCCCGCGCAGCGGGTTCACGCCCACCCCGGCACGACCGAGGTTGCCGGTGGCCATGGCGAGATTCGCCATGCCCATGACCATGGTGGAGCCCTGGCTGTGCTCCGTGACGCCGAGGCCGTAATAGATCACCGCGTTGCCGCCGGTGGCATAGAGGCGAGCGGCCGCGCGTACCTCGGCGGCAGGAACCCCGGTGATGGCGGCGGTATGCTCGGGCGCGTTCTCCGGCTGCCGGATGAAGGCGAGCCACCTGGCGAAATCGGCCGCATCGCAGCGCTCGGCCACGAAGGCCTCGTCGATCAGCCCCTCGGTGGCCACCACATGGGCGATCGCATTGATGAGGGCGACGTTGGTGCCGGGCAGAAGCTGGAGATGGTGGGCTGCCTCGACATGGGGCGTGCGCACCAGGTCGATGCGGCGCGGGTCGGCGACGATCAGCCGGGCGCCCTCGCGCAGGCGCCGCTTCAGGCGCGATGCGAACACCGGGTGGCCGTCGGTCGGGTTGGCGCCGATCACCAGCACGACGGCGGCGTCGTCGACCGAATCGAAATCCTGCGTCCCGGCCGAGGTGCCGAACGCCGTCCGCAGCCCATAGCCGGTCGGCGAGTGGCAGACCCGGGCACAGGTGTCGACATTGTTGTTGCCGAAGGCGGCGCGGATCATCTTCTGCACCAGGAAGGTTTCTTCGTTGGTGCAGCGCGAACTGGTGATGCCGCCGACGGCACCCCGGCCGTAGGTGGCCTGGAGGCGCTTGAACTCCGACGCGGCGTGGCCGATCGCCTCCTCCCAGGAGACCTCGCGCCAGGGGTCGGTGATGGCGGCGCGGACCATCGGCTTGGTGATGCGGTCGCGGTGGGTGGCGTAGCCCCAGGCGAAGCGGCCTTTGACGCAGGAATGCCCGTGGTTGGCCTTGCCGTCCTTGTGCGGCGTCATGCGCACCACGCGGTTGCCTTGCAGCTCCGCCTCGAAGGAGCAGCCGACGCCGCAATAGGCGCAGGTGGTGATGACGCTGCGGTCCGGCTGGCCGTGGTCGATGACCGTCTTCTCGGTCAGGGTCGCGGTCGGGCAGGCCTGGACGCAGGCGCCGCACGACACGCATTCGGAATCTAGGAAGGCCTCGTCCATCCCGGCCGCGACGTGGGAGGCGAAGCCGCGGTCGCCGATGGTGAGCGCGAAGGTGCCCTGCACCTCCTCGCAGGCGCGCACGCAGCGCGAGCAGACGATGCACTTGGAGGCATCGAAGGTGAAATAGGGGTTGCTCTCGTCCTTGGCGGTAGCGAGGTGGTTGGCGCCGTCATAGCCGTACCGGACCTCGCGCAGGCCGACCGCGCCGGCCACGTCCTGGAGCTCGCAATCGCCGTTGGCGGCACAGGTCAGGCAGTCCAGCGGATGGTCGCTGATATAGAGCTCCATCACCCCGCGCCGCAGGCGGGCCAGCCGGTCGGACTGGGTCGTGACCCGCATCCCGGTCTCGGCCGGGGTGGTGCAGGAGGCGGGCGTGCCGCGCCGGCCGTCGATCTCCACCAGACACATGCGGCAGGACCCGAAGGCTTCCAGGCTGTCGGTGGCGCAGAGCTTAGGGATCTTCACCCCCGCCAGCGCCGCCGCCCGCATCACCGAGGTGCCGGCGGGGACGGCGATAGGCTGGCCGTCGATCTCCAACATGACGGTGGCGGCACCGGTCCGGGCCGGCGTGCCGGCATCCGCGATCATGGTGAGGGACATGGCTTCCTCCCGCATCAACCGGCCGCGCTGGCGTGCGCGGGCCGGCCGGCTTCGTTCGGGACGTTCCGGTCGAAATCTTCCGGAAAATGGTCCAGCGCGCTCTCCACCGGCATCGGCGTCAGGCCGCCGAGCGCGCAGAGCGAGCCGTCGCGCATCACCTCGCAGAGGTCGCGCACGAGCGTCAGGTTGGCATCGCGGTTCTCGCCGCGGATCACCTTGTCGATGGTCTCGGCCCCGCGCACGGCGCCGATCCGGCAGGGTGTGCATTTGCCACAGGATTCGATGGCGCAGAAATGGAAGGCGAAGCGCGCCTGGCGGGCGAGGTCGACCGTGTCGTCGAAGACCACGACGCCGCCATGACCGATCATGCCGCCGCGCGCGGCAAACGCCTCATAGTCGAACTGGGTGTCGAACAGGCCGGTCGGCCAGTAGGCGCCGAGCGGCCCGCCCACCTGCACCGCGCGCACCGGCCGGCCGGTGGCCGTGCCGCCGCCGAACTCCTCGACGATCTCGCCCAGGGTCAGGCCGAAGGCGCGCTCGACCAGGCCGCCATGGCGGATGTTGCCGGCGAGCTGGATCGGCACGGTGCCACGCGAGCGCCCCATGCCGAAATCGCGATAATGCCCGGCCCCGTCGGCCAGGATGGCCGGGACGGTGGCGAGCGTGATCAGGTTGTTGATCACCGTCGGCCGGCCGAAAAGGCCGCTCACGGCCGGCAGCGGCGGCTTGTAGCGGATCTGCCCGCGCCGCCCCTCCAGGCTTTCCAGGAGCGAGGTCTCCTCGCCGCAGATATAGGCGCCGGCCCCCAGCCGCGCCTCCAGCTCGAAGGTGCGCCCGCTGCCCAAGAGGTCGGGCCCGAGCAGCCCGCGCCGGCGCGCGGTTTCGATCGCGGCCAGCGTGCGGCGGAAGGCGTGGGGATATTCGGACCGGATATAAACGAAGCCCTTGGCCGCGCCGACCGCCAGCCCGGCGATCACCATGCCCTCGATCAGCGCGAAGGGGTCGCCCTCCAGGATCATGCGGTCGGCATAGGTGCCGCTGTCGCCCTCGTCGGCGTTGCAGACGATGTATTTCTGCGGGCTCTCCGTCTCCAGCACGGTGCGCCACTTGATGCCGGTCGGGAAGCCGGCGCCGCCGCGCCCGCGCAGGCCCGATTCCGCCACCTCGCGGACGATGGCGGCCGGGTCCATCGCCAACGCCCGGCGCAAGCCCTTCAGCCCGCCATGGGCCGCGTAGTCATCGAACGACGCCGGGTCCACGATGCCGCAGCGCGCGAAGGTCAGCCGCTGCTGCCGCGCGAGGTAGGGGATTTGCTCCACCAGCCCCAGCGCCTGGCCGTGGGCGCCGCCATGCAGGAAGTCCGCGGCGAACAGCCCCTTCACGTCGGCCGCCGCCACCGGCCCATAGCCGATGCGCCCCGCCGGGGTCTCGACCTCGACCAGCGGCTCCAGCCAGAAGAGGCCGCGCGACCCGGTGCGGACGATGGAGAGCACGATGCCGCGGGCGGCCGCCTCGGCGGCGATCGCCGTCGCTACCTGTTCGGCGCCGACCGAAAGCGCGGCCGCGTCGGCCGGAATGAAGATCCTGGTCATCGCACGCGCTCCGCGACGGCGGCGCCGTCGGCCCGCCCGATCAGCTCGCCATCGACCATGACGGCGGGGGAGAGGGCGCAGTTGCCGAGGCAATAGACGGCATCCAGCGTCACCCGGCCATCGGTCGTCGTCTCGCCGACCGCGATGCCGAAGATGCGCTCCAGGTCGCGCGCCAGGGCATCGCTGCCCATGGACTGGCACGCCTCCGCCCGGCACACCTTCACCCGGTGGCGGCCGGCCGGCTGGCGGCGGAAATCATGATAGAAGCCGACGACGCCATGGACCTCGGCCCGCGACAGGTTCAGCACTTCGGCGATGAGCGGCAGGGCGCGCTCGTCGACATGACCGAAGCGGTCGTTGACCGCGTGCAGGATCGGCAGCAGCGGGCCGTCCAGCCCCTTCAGATCCTCTGCGATGCGCACGACGGCTGCCGCGTCGAAGGCGGCGATGCCGGCGGTTCCAGAACCGGCCATGGGCGGTATTTTCCCGCTTTTGCGTTTCCCCAGGGCCCTACAGTGGGGGTGCCGGTCAACGGGTGCAATCGAGATTTCTCGAATCGGTGATCGTTTTTACCGATCACGACCCTGCCGGCACCACCTGCTCCAGCTCGGCCCCCATCCCGGCCGCCTGGGCCACCCCTTCCAGGGCCCGCACCAGGGGTGACAGCGGCTCCTCCCGTCGCACGACGAGGCCGACGGCATGGGTCCGGATCGGCTTCACGATGGGCAGCGCCAGCATCCCGGACGGCGTGCCGAAGACCCACAGGAAGTTGTGCGGGAAGACGCTCGACCAGGCGCCGGTGCGGATGTGCGAGCACAGCGTCATCACCGAATTGGTCTCGACCAGCACCCGCGGCGTCTTGCCGACCCCGCGGAAGATGCCGTCGATGATGCGCCGGTTCTGCATGTCGGGCGTCAGCAGGCAGAGCGACGTGTCGGCGGCCTCCGCCCAGCCGACGTCGCGACGCTCCGCGAAGGGACCGTCGGCCGGGGTCAGGAGGATGTAGCGCTCCTCATAGAGGACGGTGCCGCGGACGGCGTGCAGCGGCTCATTGTCGAGATAGGTGACCCCGGCATCGAGCGCGAACTCGTCCAGCGCGCGCTGGATCTCGTTCGAGGTGCGCGACACCACCGTCAGGCGGACGTTGGGGTAGCGGCGATGGAAGCGGGTGGTGAGCAGCCCGATGGTGGGCAGGGCCGCCGGCACCGCCCCCAGCTTCAGCTCGCCCGACAGGCCTTCGCGCAGCACGGCCACCTCCTGGTCGAGCCGGCGGCGCTCGGCCAGGATCCGCCGCGACCAGTCGAGCAGCGCCCCGCCCTCGGCCGACAGCCCCTTGAAGCGCTTGTCGCGCTCGACCAGCGGGGCGCCGATCTCCTCCTCCAGCAGGCGGATGGCCGCCGACAGGGTGGACTGGCTGATGTTGCAGGCGGTGGCCGCGCGGCCGAAATGGCGCTCGTCCGCCAGGGTCACGAAGTAGCGGAGATGGCGCAGCTGCATCGACCTTTCCCCCGCTCGGCAATCAGAGGGTCTGGTGGAACAGCCCCCAGAATTTATACTTGCGGCCATGCCGCAGTTGCAGCCGGTCGATGAACCGCGCATGCGGCTCCAGCCCGTCGCCGGCCACGATCCGCGCCGCGGAACCGGCGGCCGCCAGCAGGTCGACCACCGCATCGGTGTAGCTTTCCGACGCGCCGCGCTCCAGCACGCTTTCCACCATCATCCGGTAGAGCAGCGTCGCCGCCAGCGGGAAGCGCTCCGCCAGCATCCTGGCCGCGCCGCGCAGCAGGCTGGCGCGGGTGGCGTCGAGTTCGCCCAGCCGTTCGCGCACCAGCCGGTCGGCGCGCGCCAGGTCGGGCCAGCGCGCGATGAAGGCCAGGCCGACATTGGCCTCGCGATGCGCGGCGGCGTAGTCGAGCGCGCGCTGCTCGGCCTCGAAATCCTCGAAGTCGGGCAGATGACGCAGGAAGTCCCGCAGATGCAGCTCGGACAGGCGCGCCTCGAAGCAGCGCCAGCGAAGGCCCTGGGCAAGATCGGGCCGGCCGAGCGCGTCATGGGCGGCGATCCGCAGGTCGACATGGTTCTCGCCGCCCTGCCCGCCGGCCGCCTGGTCGAGATAGGCCAGGGCCTCGCCAGGCCGGCCTGCCGTCAGCAGCCGCTCGGCCACGTCGGCGGCGTGTACCCTTTCCGTGCCGCCGGCGCGCACCGCGACGATGAAGGCATCGGGGTCCTGGTCGAGATCGGCCAGGGTCGTCAGGCGGGCCACATAGCCAAGGCGGCGCGACGTCACGCCCCACCCCCGCGGCTGGTCGTCCCAGTCCACCGCCTCGTCGTCCGGATCGAGCAGATCGTAGTCCGGCTGCTCGTCGGGCTCGGCCTCGGCAGGCTGGGACAGCGCGGCCAGGCCGGCCTCGGTCCGCTGGCGCAGCGCCGCGCGGCCGGCCGGGCCCAGGGCCTCCGACATGTTCTCGATCAGGCTTTCCAGGATATCGGAGAGGTCGGCATCCAGCGCCGTGGCGATCCGCTCCGCCAGCGCCGCCGGGTCGCGACCGGGCAGTGTCGCCGTGATCCGCCCCAGGTCCGCCACCGCCCGCACGAAGACCTCGGCGATCGGCTCTTCGTAATAGACGCATCGCCGAAGGACCGCGCGGGCGATGCCGAGCAGGTCCCACAGCCGCTCGACCGCCTCGCCGGGCTGGGTTTCGCCCAGCCGTCCGACGATCTGCCGCCGCAGGTCGTCCAGCTCCGCGGCGACGGCCTTGTACCGGTCGCGATCGATGTCGGAGCGGGAACGGCCGATCTTCTGGATGCGGCTGGAGATCTCGGCCGACAGACGCTCCGGGCGATCCAGGCCGACCAGCAACAGCCGCAGCTTGCGCCGCAGCACGGCATCCTTCTCGGCGAGGTCGATCAGGAGTTGCGCCAGATCGGCCGCCCCCAGGCGCGCCAGCGCCTCCACCGTCACGGTCGCCTTGCGGGCCATGGCTAACCGACGCGCCGCACCGCCGCCGCACCGGTGCGCGGCAGGCCGAGGCCGCGCCAGACCTCGAGGAGGGCCGCCACCAGCTCCTCGATCATCGCCACGTCATGCAATGGCGTCGGCGTGAAGCGCAGGCGTTCGGTACCGCGCGGCACGGTCGGATAGTTGATCGGCTGGACATAGAGCGCGAAGCGTTCCAGCAGCAGGTCCGAGGCGCGCTTGCAGGCGGCCGGGTCGCCCACCAGCAGGGGCACGATATGGCTCTCGGTCGGCATTGCCGGCAGCCCGGCCTCGCCCAGGCGGCGATGCAGGAGGGCGGCATGGCGATGGAGGGCCAGGCGCTCGGTCCGGCTGGCCTTCAGGTGGCGCACCGCGGCCAAGGCACCCGCCGTCAACACCGGCGGCAGCGAGGTCGTGAAGATGAAGCCAGGCGCGTGGGAACGGATCACGTCCACCACGCGCGCCGAGGCGGCGATGTAGCCGCCCATCGCGCCGAACGCCTTGGCGAGCGTGCCTTCGACGATGTCGATGCGGCCGGCCAGCCCGTCCTGCTCCGCGATGCCGCCGCCGCGTGGCCCGTAGAGGCCGACCGCATGGACCTCGTCCAGGTAGGTCAGGGCGTCGTGGCGCCGCGCGAGGTCGCAGATCGCGGCGATCGGCGCGACGTCGCCATCCATCGAATAGACGGATTCGAAGGCGATCAGCTTCGGCGCGGCCGGGTCCTCGGCCGCCAGCAGGCTTTCCAGGTGGCCGAGGTCGTTGTGCCGCCAGATGCGCCGGGCCCCGCCGCCGCGGCGCATCCCCTCGATCATCGACGCATGGTTGGAGGCGTCGGAGAAGATGACCAGCCCGGGCAGGATGCGGGCCAGGGTCGACAGGGTGGCGTCGTTGGCCATGTAGCCGGAATTGAACAGGAGCGCCCGCTCCTGCCCGTGCAGGTCGGCCAACTCGCGCTCCAGCGCGACATGGTGGCGGGTGGTGCCGGAGATGTTGCGGGTGCCGCCGGAGCCGGCCCCGGCCTCGTCGAGGGCGGCATGCATGGCGTCCAGCACCGCCGGGTGCTGCCCCATGCCGAGATAGTCGTTCGAGCACCACACGGTGATCTCGCGCGGGCCGTCCGGCGTGTCGAGGGTGGCGCGCGGAAAGCGCCCGCGCTGGCGCACGATCTCCGCGAAGACGCGGTAGCGCCCCTCGGCATGCACGGCACCCAGCGCCGCGTCGAGTATGTGGTCGTATCGGCTCATTTGGTCCCTGCCGTCATGGGAGGCGTCCCCGCGGCGGCCGGGAGCCTTCTCTGGCCGGGCCCGGGGACGGTACTTCTCTATAGGCCGCCGGCGCGCGGCCGATGGTGCGGCGGAACATCGCGCTGAAGGCGCTGGCACTGCGGTATCCGAGCGCGCCGGCGACGCCGGCCACCGCCTCGCCCTCCGCCAACCGTGCCAGTGCCAGCACCAGGCGCGCCCGCTGCCGCCATTCGGCGAAGCCCATCCCGGTCTCCTCGCGGAAGCGCCGGGCCAGGGTGCGGGCGCTGGCGCCGACGATCGCCCCCCAGCCGTCCAGCGTGTCGTCGCGCGACGGGTCCTCCAGCAGCTGGCCGGCCAGGCGCACCAGGCGGCGGTCGCGCGGCATCGGCAGGTGGACCGGCGCCGCCGGGGAGGCGCGCAGCTCGTCGAGGAGGAGCGCCGCCACCCGGCCGCCGCGCCCGGATTCGTCATATTCGACCGGCTCCGACACGGCGGCGATGATCAGTTCGCGCAACAGGGGGCGGACCTCGATGACGGCGCAGGATGGCGGCAGCCCGGCCACCGCGCCGGTGTCGATATAAAGCGTCCGCATGGCGACCGCGCCGACCATGCGGACCGAATGGCGGACGCCGGCCGGGATCCACAGGGCATAGCGCGGCGGCACCGCCCAGGCGCCCGCCGCCGTCTCCACCCACATGAGGCCGCTCACCGCATGGATGAGCTGGGCCCGCGGGTGGGCATGTTCGGCGATGAGGTGCCCGGCCGGAAAATCCTTCGGCATGGCGGCGACGGGGCGCGGCACATGCTGGTAGTCGGCCGGGTCGATGCTGCGAACCATCCGCGATCCGTCCGTTTCACGACGATTATCGCGCAAACATCGCCAGCGCGCCAGCCCCGCTTGCCGACCTGCGGCGGTCAGGCCGGCAGCAGGATGAGGATGATCGAGATGGTGATCACCGACCCGATGGTGGAGATGAGGACGGCACTGGCCGCCCGGCGCAGATAGAGGTCGTAGCGCCGGGCCAGGATGAAGACGTTGGCGCCGGTCGGCATCGCGGCCGCCACCGTCGCCACCGCCACCTCCAAGGGTGGCAGGGCGAAGATCCGCTCGGCTACGAACCAGACGAAGAGCGGCAGCGCCACCAGCTTCATGGTGGTGACGATGATGCTCTCGCGCAGGTCGCCGCCCAGGTGCATGCCGTTCAGCGTGGCACCCAGCGCCAGCAGCGCCATCGGCCCCGCGCCGGCGCTCAGCATCGACAGGAAGCGGTCGGCCATCGTCGGCAGGGGCAGCCCGGTCAGCCCGAACAGGATGCCGGCCAGGATCCCCAGGATGATCGGGTGGGTGAGGAGGGCGACCAGGCTCTGGCGCAGGGTATCGATCGGCCCCTTGCCGCGATTCTGCCCGACCTCGACCAGCACCGTCGTCAGCGAGATCAGCACCAGCGAATGGAAGGTGATGATCGCCAGCAGCGGCACCTCGCCCCGCGGCCCGTAGGCCAGCGCCACCAGGGGAATGCCGACCTGCACCGTATTGCCGAAGGTGGCGCTCATGCCGAGGAAGGCCTGGCCGTCCAGGCCGGCCGCGAAGACGCGCCGGCCCACCAGCATGGCGATGCCGTAGAGGACGAGGCAGCCAAGGAAGAAGGCCGCCGCCACCTTCAGCTCCGCCGGCCCCAGCCCGCGCTCGGTGGCAAGGCTGCGGAACAACAGCGCCGGGATCAGGACATGGAGTACGAGCTGGCCAAGGCCGCGCACGCCGCGATCGTCGATGATGCCGAAGCGCGCGACCGCCCAGCCCACGGCCAGCAGGCCGAAGACCGGCAGCACGACCGCGAAGGTCGTCTCCACGAGGCAGCGATCGGGTGCGTGTGCGGGGCGGCTTAGAAAGCCACCTTGTCGCCGCCCTTCAGCGCCAGTTCGGCCCGTGCCTCCTCCGGCGTCGCCACTTCCAGCGACAGGCTCTCGATGATCGACCGGATGCGCCGCACCTGCTCGGCGTTGGAGGTGGCGAGCTTGCCCTTGCCGATATAGAGGCTGTCCTCCAGGCCGACCCGGACATTGCCGCCCATCACCGCCGCCATGGTGGTGAAGGGAAGCTGGTGGCGGCCGGCCGCCAGCACCGACCAGCGATAATCGTCGCCGAACAGCTTGTCGGCCGTGCGCTTCATGTGCATCAGGTTCTCGGGGTCGGCGCCGATGCCGCCCAGGATGCCGAAGATGGTCTGCACGAAGAGCGGCGGCGTCACCAGCTTGCGGTCGAGAAAATGGGCCAGGTTGTAGAGATGGCCCACGTCGTAGCACTCGTACTCGAACTTGACGCCCGCCCCCTCCCCCAACTCCTTCAGGATGAATTCGATGTCCTTGAAGGTGTTGCGGAAGATGAAGTCGCGGGAGTTCTCCAGCATCTGGGGTTCCCAGTCATGCTTCCACTCGCGCGGGCGGTCGAGCATGGGGAACAGGCCGAAATTCATCGAGCCCATGTTGAGCGAGGTCATCTCCGGCCGGGTCAGCACGGCGGCGGCCAGCCGCTCCTGCAGCGACATGCCGTGGCCGCCGCCGGTGGTGATGTTCACTACCGCGTCGGTCGACTGCTTGATCCGCGGCAGGAACTCCATGAACACCGCCGGGTCCGGCGTCGGCTTGCCGGTCTTGGGGTCGCGGGCATGCAGATGGAGGATGCTGGCACCGGCCTCGGCCGCCTCGATCGCCTGGGTCGCGATCTCGTCCGGGGTCAGCGGCAGATAGGGCGACATGGTGGGCGTGTGGATCGAGCCGGTGACGGCGCAGGTGATGATG
This sequence comes from uncultured Rhizobiaceae bacterium, assembly GCA_964594715.1. Classification (GTDB taxonomy): domain Bacteria; phylum Pseudomonadota; class Alphaproteobacteria; order ATCC43930; family Allostellaceae; genus Allostella. Next base: position 17,729 of record CAZQOA010000015.1, read on the forward strand.
ACCTTCTTGGCGGCGGCCATGGGCGTTCTCCGGGGGGCGTGGGCGGATGGGGAGGGTCGCGAAACCTTCTCAGCGGAAGGCGCGCGGAGTCAACGGCTGCTCACGCATAGCCAAGGCTGCGCGGAATCCACAGTGCGATATCGGGGAAAATGATCACCAGCCCCATGGCCACGGCCATGGACAGGATCATCCAGATCACCCAGGGGACGGTGGCTTCCATGGTCACGCCTGCCACCCGGCAGGTGACCATCAGGTTGACCGCGACCGGCGGGGTGAACTGGCCGATCGCGATGTTCATGGTGATGAGCACGCCGAACCACACCGGGTCCCAGCCATAGACCAGGGTGATCGGGATCAGGATCGGCAGCAGGATCAGGAAGATGGAGACCCCGTCCAGGAACATGCCGGCGAACAGCAGCAGCAGCATGACCAGGATCATCACGCCCCATTCACCGATCCCGAGCGCCAGGATCGCCCGCGCCAATTGATCGAAGGCGCCGAGCGTCGAACCCGCCCAGGCGAACACGCTGGCAAGCCCGACGATGAGGAGGACGACGGCGGAAATCTCGGCCGCCTCCACCAGCAGCCGGTAGAGCCCGCCGAAATCGATCGAGCGGTAGACGAAGACGCCCACTGCCAGCCCGTAGAAGACGGCGACCACGGCGGCCTCGGTCGGGGTGAAGGCGCCCGACCGCATGCCGCCCAGGATGATGACCGGCGCCAGCAGCCCCCACGACGCCTCGCGCAGGCTCTGCCACACGCGCGGGCGTTCGCCTTCGACGGTCTGCCCGAAGCCGTGGCGCCGCGACAGCACCAGGATCGGCACCATGAGGGAGAGGCCGGCCAGGATGCCGGGCAGGATGCCGGCCGCGAACAGCGCCGGCACCGACGCGCTCGGCACCAGCACGCTGTAGACGATGAAGGCGATGGACGGCGGGATGAGGATGGCGGTCGATCCGGCCGCGGCGATGATGCTGGCCGAGAAGGCGCGCGGATAGCCCGCCTTGGCCATGCCGGCAGTCATCACGGTCGCAACCGCCGCGGCATCGGCCGGGCCGGAACCCGAGATCCCGCCCATCACCATGCAGACCAGCACCGCGACCACGCCCAGCGCGCCGCCGCGCTGGCCGACCAGTGCGACGGCAAGCTGTACCAGCCGCCCAGCCACGCCCGAGCGCTCAAAGATCAGGCCGGCCAGGATGAATACCGGGATGGCGAGCAACGGATACTTGGCGATGCCGGTATAGGTGCTGGTGGGCACGGCCATGATGCCGAGCCCGGCATGGGCGATGACCACGGTCGCCGCCAGCCCGAGGGCGACGGCGATCGGCACGCCCGCCAGCATCAGCGCGACGAAGCCGAGGAAGAGGACCGCCGTGTCGCCGCTCATCGGCCGCGCCACACCCGCATGGCGCAGCCGACCAGCCGCAGCACGACCACCGCCGACAGAATCGGCAGCCACATCGTGTAGAGGAAGCTCGGAATGCCGAGGCCGGGCGAGGTCTCCTCGAAGCGGTACTCGTCCCAGGCGAGCCGGCCGCCGAGACGCACCAGCAGCACGAACATCAGGGCCACGGCCGCGATCACCAGGAGTTCGGCCCAGCGCCGTGCGGCGGGCGACAGGCGGTCGAGGACGAAGGTGACCCGGATGTGCCGGTCGGCCGCGAAGGCAACCGACGACCCGAGCAGCGTCACGATCACCATCAGGGCGATCGAATATTCCTCCGTGAAGGCGAAGGAGATGTTGGTCAGGTAGCGGACGACGACATTGCCGAAGGTGATCAGGCACAGGGCCGCCATCGCGGCGGCCATCAGCGCCTGCTCGATCCGCAGCGGCACGCGCGTCACTGGATCCGGCTGCGACAGGCCGGCTTCCGGAGCGTCGTGGGAAGGAGGTTCGGACATCGATCGGTCCCGCGGAACAGGCGATCACAGCCGCCCGCGCCGGCCCCTGGCGCGGGCAGCTGCAACCCAATGGTCAGCGCTTGGCGACCGACTCTTCGGCCGACTTCACCAGGTCGGCGCCGATCTGCTTCGCCCACTTGTCGTAGACGGGCTTGGTCGCGGCCTGGAACACCTTGCGCTCGGCGTCGGTCAGGTAGGTCACCGTCACGCCCAGGCCCGCCACTTCCTTCAGAACGGAATCGTCCGGGGCGACCATGCCCTTGCGGGCGGCCTCGATGTTCTCCTTGGCCGCCTGCACGGCCGCCTCGCGGACGATCTTCTGGTCCTCGGGCTTCCAGCTTGCCCAGACGTTCTTGTTGACGACGAAGATCAGCGGGTCGGCGACGTAGCCCCACATCGTCAGGAACTTCTGGCCGACGGTGTGCAGCTTGGCGACGGTGAAGATGGTGAGCGGGTTCTCCTGCCCGTCGACGGCCCCGGTCGACAGCGCCGGCTGCGCGTCGGCCCAGCTCATCTGCGTCGGGTTGGCGCCCAGGGCCGAGAAGGTGTCATTGAAGAGCGGCGACCCGACGACGCGGAACTTCAGCCCCTTCATGTCGTCGGGGCTACGGATGGCGTGCTTGGAGTTGCTGACCTCGCGGAAGCCGTTCTCGCCCCAGGCCAGCGGGACCACGTCGCGCGCCGCCAGTAGCTCGAAGAACTTCCGGCCGACCGGCCCCTGGGTCAGCGCGTCGATCGCCTTGTAGTCCGGCATCAGGAACGGCATCGAGAAGAGGTTCAGTTCCTTGATCTGCGGCGACCAGTTGATGGTCGAGCCGATGGCAAGGTCGATGGTGCCCTGGCGGAGCGCCGTGAACTCCTTGGTCTGGTCGCCGCCGACCAGGCTGGTGCCGGGATACATCTTGATGTTGATCCGGCCTTGCGTGCGCTCGCGCACCAGGTCGCCCCAGCGCTCGCCGGCATTGCCCCAGGGGAACGGCTTGCCGACCACCGTCGACAGCTTGTACTCGCCCTTGTAGGTCTGGGCGACGGCGCTACCGGCACCGACCGAGAATGCCATTCCAATCGAGAATGACAGGGCGCCGGCCGCGGCAAAGAGCCATCTCCGCGAAATTTTCATGTCCATCTCCTCCCAAGCGCTTCTTTTCGCAACCTTTGGCTTCATACCATCGCCCTGGCGGTGGCGGCCACCTGGGCCGCGCCGATCCGGCTGGTCGCTTCCAGCACCGGCGCGTAGGCGACCGGGATGCGCGGCGCACCCAGCCGCCGCACCGGTCCCTTGAGCGCGCCGAACAGTTCCTCGCCCACCGTGGCGGCGATCTCGCCGCCGAAGCCGCCGGCCTGGACCGCCTCGTGGACCACGAGGCAGCGCCCGGTGCGGCGCACGGAATCGAACACCATCTCGCGGTCCCAGGGCCACAGGGTACGAAGGTCGATGATGTCGAGCGAGGGCGTGTCGGCCTCCGCCGCCGCGGCCTCGACCACCGCCACCATGCGCGACCAGGTCACCACCGTGACGTCCGACCCCGCGCGGACATGGCGGCCGACCCCGAGCGGGACGGTGCCGCGGTCGGCATCGACCGCGACCTCGCCGGCCACGCCCCAGAGGTCCTTGTGCTCCATGTAGACGACCGGGTCGTCGCAGCGGATCGCTGCCTTCAGCAGCCCGTAATTGTCGCCGGCGGTGGCCGGTGCCACCACCACCAGCCCCGGGATATGCGCATACCACGCCTCCAGCGACTGCGAATGCTGGGCGGCCGACGACCGCCACATGCCGATCGGCTGGCGCACCACCAGCGGCACGCGGCCCTGGCCGCCGAACATGTAGCGGGCCTTGGCCGCCTGGTTGACCAGCTCGTCGACCGCGCAGAGCGCGAAGTCCGAAAAGCGCATCTCGACGACCGGTCGGCTGCCGACCAGGGCCGCCCCGACCGCGGCCCCCATGATCGTCGCCTCGGAAATCGGCGTGTCGGCGATCCGGGCCGGCCCGAACTCCTCGGCCAGGCCGCGATACTGGCCGAAGACGCCGCCGCGGCCCAGATCCTCGCCCAAGGCCCAGACGCGACCATCTCGGCGCATCTCCTCCGACAGCGCCTCGCGGGCGGCGTCGAGATAGGTGAGCGCGGTCATCGCCGGCCGCCCACGGCCGGCATGTCGACATCCTGGACGTCGGTCCAGGCCAGCGCCGGGTCGGGATGCGGCGCGGCCAGGCCGCTCGCCACCGCCGCCGCCGCTTCGGCCTCGGCATCGGCGCGCAGGCGATCGAGCTCGGCCGCGGCCACGCCGTGGAGCTGGAGGAGGTCGCCGCAGCGCCGGATCGGGTCAGCCTTCCAGCGCTCCTCGACCTCGCCGGCCGGCCGGTAGGCGGCGGGATCGACGGCCGTGTGCCCGCGCAGGCGATAGGTGGTGGCGTGGAGGAACTGCGGGCCGGCGCCGCCACGCACCCGCGCCACCAGCATGGCGGCGGCCGCGTCGACCGCCACCACGTCGTTGCCGTCGACCGCGGTGGAGGGCACGCCCAGGCTTTCGGCGCGCGCCGCCGGCCCCGGCCCCGCGGTCACCGTGCGGGTTCGCGTGGTCGCCGCGTAGCCATTGTCCTCGCACACGAACAGGACCGGCAGGTCGAACACCCGGGCCCAGTTCAACCCCTCCAGGAACGGGCCGCGATTGACCGCGCCGTCGCCGAAGAAGCAGGTGACGATACGCGGATCGCCGGCCAGCTTCATGGCGTGGGCCGCACCGACGGCGATCGGGATGCCGGCCCCGACCACGCCGTTCGCCCCCAGCATCCCGACCCGGAAATCGGCGATGTGCATGGACCCGCCCTTGCCCTGGCAGGAGCCGGTGGCGCGTGCGAACAGCTCGGCCATCATCGCCGCCATGTCGGCGCCCTTGGCCAGGGTGTGGCCGTGGCCGCGATGGTTGCTGGTGATGAAGTCGCCCTGGGCGAGATTGGCGCAGACGCCGGACGCCACCGCCTCCTGGCCGATCGACAGGTGGACGGCCCCCTTCACATGCCCGTCCTGCAGGGCGCGGTCGGCCGCTTCCTCGAAGGCGCGGATGCGCGCCATGGTGCGGTAATGGCCGACGACCCGGGCCCGATCGACGTTCGTGCGGGTCGTTTCCGGCCGGTCAGCGAGCGACGCCGGCATTCCCCCCCTCGGCTTCCATGCGGGCAAGCAGCGCAACGCCCGCTTGCACTTTCTCTTGTGGCCACTTATCAGCCATCGACAGTCGGTCGGCAAGCCGGATCGTCGGCGCCTCGGGCGGAGAAATCGATGGAAGAGCAAAGCCAGACCTCGCCGATCTTTGCACTCGACAGCGTCACCCAGGTCGACGAGCGATGCGTCGGGCTGGTGCTGATCGCGGCCTCGCACGGGGGTCTGTATTCCGGTTACCTCGCGGCCCGCGGCCGGGTCCGCGCCGCGATCTTCAACGATGCCGGGGTCGGCCTGGACGAGGCCGGCATCGGCGGCCTCGCCTACCTCCAGGGGCTGGGCATCCCGGCGGCGGCCGTCTTCCATTCGTCCTGCCGCATCGGCGACGCCCGCGACATGGTCGACCGCGGCCTCATCGGCCATGCCAACGAGGCCGCCCGCCAGCTCGGCTGCGTCCCGGGCCTGAAGGTGCGCGACGCCGCCGCCCGCCTGGTGGCGGCGATGGCGCCGGCGGATACCCCACCACCGCCCGCCGAAGAGAACCGCTTCCTGCTGATCGACGGCCAACCCAAGGTATGGGGCCTCGATTCCGCCTCGCTGGTCGGGCCGGGAGACGCCGGCCAGATCGTCGTCACCGGGTCGCATGGCGGCCTGATGGGCGGCAACCCGGCGTTGGCGATCAAGGCCGAGGTCGCAGTCGCCCTCTTCAACGATGCCGGCATGGGCATCGACCGGGCCGGGGTCGGCCGCCTGCCGGCGCTGAACCAGCGCGGCATCGCGGCGGCCACGGTCAGCCACCAGACGGCCCGCATCGGCGACGCCAGGTCGGCCTGGGAGACGGGGCGGCTGTCCTTCGCCAACCAGGCGGCGGCGGCCCTGGGGGCCCGGCGCGACATGCCGGTCGCGGAATTCTGTGAACTTGCCCGCACGGCACAGCGGAAAGGCTGAGTAGCAACGATGACCGATGGGGCGAATGTGCCGGCCGGCCGCATGAATGGCGGCCGGGCGATGGCCGAGATGCTGCGCCTGGCCGAGGTCGGCCCGATGTTCGGGATGGGCGGCTTCCAGCTTCTTCCCTTCTATGACGCGCTGCACCAGCTGGGCCTGCGCCACTTCCTCATCAACGACGAGCGCGCCGGCACCTTCGCCGCGGACGCCTATGCCCGGGTGACCAACCGGCCCGGCGTGTGCGACGGCACGCTCGGACCGGGGGCCACCAACCTCGTCACCGGCCTCGTCGAATCCCTCAATGCCGGCACCCCGATGGTGGCCATCGCGGGCGATTCCCACCGCGCCCATTCCTGGAAGAACATGACCCAGGAATGCCGCCAGGTGGACATTCTCCGCCCCGCGGTGAAGGAGCTGATCCGGGTCGAACTGACGTCGCGCATTCCCGAGCTGATGCGCCGCGCATTCGCGGTCGCGACCTCGGGCCGCCCGGGTCCGGTGCTGCTCGACGTGCCCGAAGATGTCTGCCACGGCGAGCACGAGTTCGCGGCCGAGGATTTCCAGATCGACCCCGAGACCCTGGCCGCCCCGTCCAGGCGCGCGCGGCCGGCCAAGGACGCCGTCGAACGGGCGGCCGCCCTGCTGGCCCGGGCCCGGCGCCCCCTGCTGCTGGTCGGCGGCGGCGTCCACCTGTCGGCCGGCCATGCCGCCCTGCAGCGGCTGGCCGAAGGCTGCGGCATCCCGGTCGCGCATACCATGAGCGGCAAGGGCTCGATCGCCTGCACCCACCCGCTGTCGGTCGGGCTGTTCGGGCGCTACTCCAGGATCGCCAACGACCTGATCGCGACCTCCGACTGCCTGCTCGTGGTCGGCTGCAAGCTGGGCGAGATCGCGACCAAGCGCTACCAGCTCATCCCGCCCGGGGTGCCGATGATCCATCTCGACATCGTCGCGGAGGAGATCGGTCGGCACCAGCGGGCCGACATCGCGCTGTGGGGCGATGCGGCGGCCGGCATGGACGACCTGTCCGATGCCCTGTCCGGCGACGCGCCGCGGCTGCTGCGCGAGCGGCGCGACTATCTGGGCGAGATCCCGACGCGCCTGGCCAAGTGGCGCGAGGAGGCGTCGCCGCGCCTGCACTCGGCCGAACGGCCGATCAACATGGCCCGTCTGTGCCACGGGCTGAACCAGGTGCTGCCGGCGGAAAGCATCGTCGTCGCGGATGGCGGCTTCGCCGCCCATTGGACCGGCCTGATCTACGACACCAAGGCGGCCGGCCGGCACTATATCGCCGACCGCGGACTGGCCTCGATCGGCTACGGCCTGCCCGGCGGCATGGGGGCGGCGCTGGCGGCCCCCGGCAAGCCGGTGGTGGCCGTCACCGGCGACGGCGGCTTCAACATGGGCCTGGGCGAACTCGAGACCGCGCGCCGTTGCGGCGCCAACCTGACCATCGTCGTCGTCAACAATGCCGCGTCCGGCTATGTGAAGGCGTTGCAGCACGCCATGTATGGCCGCCGCTACCAGTCGAGCGACCTGGTGGAGATGAATTACGCCGCGATCGCCGAGCAGATGGGCTGCCGCGGCATCCGGGTCGAGGACCCGGCCGCGGTCGAGGGCGCGCTGGCCGCCGGCATCGCGGAGGCCGACCGCCCGACCGTGATCGACGTGGTGGTCACCCGCGACCCCGGCCAGATGCTGCCCGGCGTCGACAACCGCGCCGTCGAGATCAAGAAAGGCGACCGGGTCGCCTGACCCGGCGGATGGCCGGGCGCCGTCATGGCACGGAATTGCAGGTCGTGACATTCCGCCGCTTCGTCTATCTTGGGGTTAGGCGCCATCCGCGAGTAATTGTCCAACCCATGCGAAAGCCGTCCCGGAGGATGGACGACAGGCTCCGCCCCGCCGATGTGCGGGGGATGGCGGCGCCATGACCCCGCAGCGGCCGAGGTTCGATGCCTCGCTGCACGCGCCGGAAGCGATCCAGTCGTTCGGCTACCTGTTCGCGTTCCGGCGCACCGATCTGCGGCTGGAGCGCTGCTCGGCCAATGTCGAGACGCTGCTGGGCCGGCCGATCGCCGGTCTGGGCGGTGTCGGCATGGCCGAATGCCTGTCGCCCGGGATCGCCCGCCTGATCCAGGAGACGCCGGCCGCCCCGTCGGGCGGGACCCTGCTGCGGGAGCGCTTCGCCGCCCCCGACGGCAACGCCTACTCGGTCATCTTCTTCCGCACCCCGGACCACCTGGTCGTCGAGCTGGAGCGGGCCAACGAGGACGCCGACGACATCTACGACCTGCTGTGCCGGACCCAGGCGGGCATCGAGGTGCTGCGCAACATCGCCGACCCGGCGGTGATGATGCGCAAGATCGCCCAGCTCTTCCGCGACATCACCGGCTATGACCGCATCCTCCTGTTCCGCTTCGACCGGGAATGGAACCGCGACGTGGTCGCCGAGGAACGCTCCGAGGCGGCGGCCGGCACCTTCCTTGGCCTGCGCGTGCCGGCCGAGGCCCTGCCGGAGGTCGCCCGCACGCTCTACATGCGCGCCGGCGCCCGCCATATCCCCGACGTGCATCTGCCGGACGTGCGCGTCGTGCCGGTGCCGGGCGCGACAGGCGACCTGTCCGAGCCGCTCGACCTGTCCGATTCCGGCCTGCGCTCGACCTCGGTCGAGCATGCATGGCACCTGGAACAGCTTGGCGTCCATGCCAGCCTGACCATGGCGATCGAGGTCGCCGGCACGCTGTGGGGCATCGTCACCGCCCATCACTACCAGCCGCGCCTGCTGTCGGCCCTGCGGCGGGCGGCGTGCCGGCTGCTGGCCACCTCGATCGCGGCACCGCTGGCGGCACTGGAGGAGTCCGCCGATTCGAAGGACCGCACCCGGCGGACCATGGCCATCACCCAGGCCGCGAGCGAGGTGCTGCGGCGGATCGACGGCAACGACACCACGCTTGCCGGCTTCGCGGGCATGCTGCTGGGGGTGACGGATTCGACCGGCATCCTGATCCGGGCCGGCACGGTCGACGCCGTGTCCGGCACCCTGCCGGCACGCGCCCTGCTGGACCGCATTGTCGAGACCGCCATGGAACGGGCCGAGGACGGCATCTTCGCCACGGAATCCCTGTCGGCGATCGATGCGACACTGGGCGCGGCGCGCGACATCGCAAGCGGGGCGGTCGCAGCCGACCTGCCGATCCCGGGCGGCGGCATCGTCCTCTTCCTTCGCGGCGAGATTGCCGAGGACGTCGTCTGGGCGGCGGACACGCTGGGCTACGTCTCGCCCTCCGGACCGGCCTGGGGCGTGGTCGTCAAGGACCGCGCGTCGGCCGCGGCCCCGCCCGCCCCTGCCCCCGGCGACGGCCCGCGGATCGAGCGCAGCAAGGGGATTGCCCGCGGCTGGCCGGAGCGCGCGCTGCCGCTGCTGGCGGTGGCGCGGCAGACCGTGCTGGACATCGGCCGGGTGGTCGCCGAGCGCGAGGCCCTGGCGACGATCCGGCGGCGAGAGAACGAGTTGCGGACGATCTACGAGAGCGTCGACGAGGGCATCGCCCTGGTCGAGCCGGGTGGCCGCATCCTCAGCTGCAACCAGCAATTCTCGTCGCTGCTGGTCGAGGACGGCACCAGCGCGGCCGACCGCGACATCGACACGCTCATCACCGTGACCGAGCCCAGCCACGCGCTGCGCGTCCTCGACGCGACGCGGGGCAAGGGCCGGCCGCGGGCCGAGGGGATCGCCGGGCGGCCGCTGGAGATCCGGGCGACCCTGACCAGCCGCACGCCGGGGGGCCTGCACACCGTGGTGGTGCGCGACATCTCGCAGCGCGAATTGTTCGAGAGCGAGCTCGTGCGTGCCCGCGAGGCGGCCGAGCGGGCGAACAAGGCAAAGGACGATTTCCTGGCCAACATGAGCCATGAGCTGCGGACGCCCCTGACCGCGGTGCTGGGCTACATCGACCTGCTCGACCAGCAGCTTCGCGACCCGACGCAGCGCAAATGGATCGCCACCATCCGGCGCTCGGGCTGGAGCCTGTTGCGGCTGCTGTCCGACGTGGTCGATTTCGCGCGCATCGACGCGGGCGAGATCCGCCTCGAATACGGGGTGCTGGACCCGGTCGGCAAGGTGAACTCGATCGTCGACCTGTTCCGCCCGACCATGGACGAGAAGGGCATTCAGGCGGAGGTCCGCGTCGCCGCGGGCGTGCCGCGCGCGGTGGTCGGCGACGCCGCGCGGCTGCGGCAGATCCTGGGCAACCTCGTCGGCAACTCGGTCAAGTTCACCCGCGAGGGCACCATCACCATCGATGTGTCGGCGGGCGCGATGGACCGGGACGGCCAGATCGCGCTGGAGTTCGCGATCCGCGATACCGGCATCGGCATCGCGGCCGAGAACCTGCCCCAGCTCTTCGACCGCTTCTCGCAGGCCGATGCCAGCTCGACGCGCCATTTCGGCGGCGTCGGCCTGGGCCTCGCCATCGCGCGCGGCCTGGCACGCCGCATGGGCGGCGACGTGGTGGCGGAGAGTGCGGGGCTGGGCCATGGCTCGGTCTTCCGGCTGCGCCTGCCCGTGCGCTCCGCCACCCGCCAACCGAGCGGCGCCGGCCAGCCCGTTGCCGCCCGCCCGGGGCTGCGCGGCACCGTCCTCATCATCGAGGACGACGTGGTGAACCAGGAACTGCTGGCGGAGATGGCGCGCATCCTGGGCTTCATGCCCGAGATCGCCGGCACCGGCGAGATCGGCGTCGAGGCGGCCGCCGGCCGCCCCGACCTGTCCGCCCTGCTGGTCGATGTCAGCCTGCCCGGCATGGATGGCATGGAAGCGATCCGGCGCATCCGGGCGCTCGATTCGCCGGTCGCCCGGGTGCCCATCGTCTGCGTAACGGCGCTGGCCTCGGAGAAGGATCGGGTCGACGCGCTCGCCGCGGGCGCCGACGCCTACCTGACCAAGCCCGTCCGCCTGGCCGACCTGCGCGCGACGCTGGAGCGCGCCACCGAGGGCAATCGGCCGGACTGAGGGCCTGCCAGTCCGCCTCTCCGGCCCCGATGGCGCGCCGCCGCTTCAGGCGTGGGAGAAGAGCGGCAGGCCCGCGACCGGCAGGTCGGCGCGCAGGATCGAGCCCGTCTCGCTCTCGGTGATGTAGACGGTGCGCCGGTCGGCGCCGCCGAAGGCGAGGTTGGTGACGGCGTGGCCGGCACAGGTGTCGACCCGCCATTCCGGCTCGCCGGTCGGCCCGAACAGCCAGACCGCCCCCAGCCCGACATGGCAGACCGCGAGGCCGCCATTTGCCAGCACCGCGATCCCGTCCGGCCCGGTGCCGCCCGAGAGCTGGATGAAGTTGCCGACCTTGGAGGGCCAGCCGTCGCCCATCAGCGGCATGCGCCAGACCGCGTTGGCGCGGGTGACCGCGACATAGAGGGTGCGCTCGTCGGGCGACAGCGCGATCCCGTTCGGGCTCGGCACCCGGTCGGTCAGGCATTCCAGGCGCCCCGCCTGGGTCAGCCGAAAAACGCGGCCGGTCGGGTCGTGCAGGCCGGTCTGCCCCTGGTCGGTGAAGTAGAGGTCGCCATTGCTGGCGAAGACGAGGTCGTTGGGGCCGCGGAACCGCTCCGAATGCCGGCGCTGCATGACCGGCTCCACGACGCCCGACCCGGGGTCGAGGCGCATGATGCCGTTCTTGTAGTCGGCGAGGAAGATGCGCCCGTCGCGATGGAATTTCAGCCCGTTCGGCTCGCCGTCATATTCCGCCATGACCTCGAAGACGCCGTCGGGCGAGACCCGGAGGATGCGGCCATGGGGGATGTCCGTCACCCAGAGATTGCCCGCGCGGTCGAAGGACGGTCCCTCCAGGAAGCAGTCGACCGCCAGCCCGCCGCGATTGGCGTCGGCCCAGTCGCTCCGCCGGGGGCGGCGCAGCGCATCGGGAAAGCGGGCAAAGACGGTGGCCTGGATGCGCTCTGGCGGGGCGAACAGCATTGGGGGTGGCTCCGGCGGGAAAACGGGAAAAGAGGAAGGCAGGAACCTTAGCCCGCCTGGGTGCCGCCCGCGACCGCCGACGCAACGGACGGACATTGGCAATTCCCTCGTCGCCGCCCATCTTCAATGGCAACTATAATCGTTGTAGGTTCAAGGCATGAAATACATCCCGACCCAGGCGGAGTTCTCGATCGGCGCGCTGGCCGAGCGGACGGGCTGCAACGTGCAGACGATCCGCTGGTACGAGCAGACCGGCCTGCTGCCGCCCGCCTTGCGCTCGTCGGGCAACCAGCGGCGCTACGGGACGGCCCATCTCGATCGGCTGGCCTTCATCCGCCATTCGCGCGAACTGGGGTTTCCGCTGGAGCAGATCCGCGAGCTGCTGAACCTGGCCGACACGCCCGACCGGTCGTGCGCCGACGCCCATGCCATCGCGCTCGGCCATCGCGCCGCAGTGCGCAGCCGGATCGAGCGCCTGTCGGCCCTGGAACGCGAACTCGACCGCATGATCACCCAGTGCGCATCGGGCACCGTCTCCGACTGCCGGGTGATCGAGGCGCTGGCCGACCATGAGCACGGCCATTGCCTCGCCCCCGACCATGGCGGCGCGGACGAACCGGTCGGCCGGGCGCCGCGACGGGCGGCGGGCTAAGGGATCAGGCCATCAGGGCCAAGGTCCCGACCGCCGCCAGCAGCACCGCCGACATGCGGGCGACGGCGACGGTCCCCGGCGCCTCCACCCAGGAGAGGAACCGCCAGACGCCGAGGCCGATGGCCGCCTGGATGACCGCGAAGCCGACGAGATAGGCCACGAGCGGCGTCGACTCGGCGCCGACGATGCTTTCGCCATAGGCATAGCCATGGAAGAGGCCGGCCAGCGCCAGGGCGGCCGCGGCCGCCGGCCGCGCGCGCCAGCGCCAGGCGACCATGGCCGCCAGGGCCAGGAGCGACAGGCCGATCGCAGCCTCCGCCGCCGGCACGTCGGCACCCGCCACATGCACCAGGCAACCGGCGAGGGTGGCCAGCACGAAGGCCAGGATCGGTACCGCCCCCAGCCCGGCCACCGCCGACAGCACGCCCGCCCCGACCACGAACGCCAGGTGATCCCAGCCGATGATCGGGTGGCCGAGGCCGGACAGCAGGCCGGCGGCCAGGCTGGCGGGCAATTGCCCATCCATCATGTGATGGGCCAGCGCCATGCCCGGCGCGGTAACCACCAGCAATCCCGCCGCAATAGCTTTGATGAACATCCGCCGCCCCCTTCTTGCCACTCGGAAAGGAGGCGAGGATAGCGGCTTTCGCGCGGCCGCGTCAGCCGCGCTCGGCGGGAAGCCGGACGGTGAAGCGCGCGCCCGTGATGCGGCCGCCCGCGGAGCGGTTGGTGGCCTCGATGGTGCCGCCATGGGCCTCGACGATCTGCTTGGAAATGCTGAGCCCGAGGCCGGAGTGGGTCCCGAACTTCTCGCCCGACGGCCGCTCGCTGTAGAAGCGTTCGAAGATCGCTTCCAGCTTGTCGGGCGGGATGCCCGGCCCCTCATCCTCCACCTGGGCCACCACCCAGGCCCCCTGCCGCACCGCCTTCAGGGTCACCGTGCCGGCGGGCGGGCTGAACGAGACCGCGTTGGCGATCAGGTTGCGGAAGACCTGGCCGACCCGGCTTTCGAGCCCGGTCACGGACAGGTCCTGGTGGCGCGCGATGTCGAGCCGGAAGGCGGGGCCCGCGCCGTCGTCCGAGGTGGAGTGGAGCTCGACCAGTGCATCCAGCAGGCGCCCCACATCGACCGCTTCCGTCTCTTCGCGCGACAGTTCGGCATCGAGGCGCGAGGCGTCCGAGATATCGGTGATGAGCCGGTCGAGGCGTCCGACATCCTCCTGGATGATCGCCATCAGCCGGCGCTGCTGGTCGACGTCCTTCACGCGGGCTGCCGTCTCGACCGCGCTCCGCAGCGAGGTCAGCGGGTTCTTGATCTCGTGCGCGACATCGGCCGCGAAGCGTTCGTTGGCGTTCAGGCGCTGCCACAGCACCTGGGTCATGGTGCGCAGGGATTCGGCGAGGTCGGCGATCTCGTCGCGACGGCCCGGCATCTCCGGGATTTCGGGCGGGCGGCCCTGGCCGCGCTTCACCCGCTCCGCCGCGCGCGCCAGGCGCAGGATCGGGCGAACGATGGTGCCGCCCAGATAGAGGGACAGAAGCACGGTGATGGCGAGTGCCACCGCGAACACCTTCAGGATGTCGAAGCGGACGGAGCGGATCGCCTTCTCGATCGCCAGGTCCTCGGTCGACAGCATGACCGCGCCCAGCACCTGCTTGAAGCGCTGGACGGGCACCGCGGCCGACAGCACGGTGCGGTCCAGCTGGTCGCGGCGCCGCATCCGCATCGCCTCACCCTCCAGCGCGCGGGCGACCTCGACATAGTCCGACGCCGACTGGACCGGGCGCTCGGCATAGAGCGGCAGCACCTCGCCATCGGGCAGCAGCCCGACCACCCAGCCATAGATGCGGCCGATCGCGCCGAGCAGCGGCGGGTCGTTCTCCGGCGGGGGCAGGCGCTCGATATAGATGTTGCCGCCGGCGCTCGACAGCAGGCGGGTGTCGGCGACCAGCGTGCCGTCGGCGGCGAACAGGCGGGCGCGGGCACCGGTCGGCTCCACCAGGCGGCGCACCATGTGGCGCGCGGGCTCGATCGCCAGCGTCACGTTCTCGCCCGTGGTCGTGCGGTCGATGGTGCCTTCGCCGAGCGCGTTGGCGATCAGCTCCGCCTGCGTCCGCAGGGCCTCCAGCTCGCTCTGCACCAGCCCCTTGCGGTACTCGCCGACATAGAGGAGCCCGCCCACCAGGATGAGCAGCGGCAGCACGTTGACGGCCAGGATGCGGCGCGTCATCGCCGACCCGAACGGGTTGCGCCAGCGCCAGCGCGGGCGGCGCACGGCCGTGGCCGGTGCCCGCGCGACCCGGTGCGGCCGCTCCTCGTCCTCGCCGTCGCGCAGCTCGGGATCCAGCCGCGGCGCCTTGGAATCCGCGAGCACGGTCATGGCCCGAAAGCCGTCGGAGCCGGAGGCTTACCGGACATCGGCGCCCCGCAGCCGCTCAGCTCTCGCGATAGCGATAGCCGACCCCATAAAGGGTTTCGATCTGGGCGAAGTCATCGTCGACCAGCTTGAACTTCTTGCGCAGGCGCTTGATGTGGCTGTCGATCGTGCGGTCGTCGACATAGATGCTTTCGCCATAGGCCGCATCCATGAGCTGGTCGCGGTTCTTCACATGGCCCGGGCGGATCGCCAGGGCCTTGAGGAGCAGGAACTCGGTGACGGTCAGGGTCACGTCCTCGCCGTTCCAGGTGCAGGCGTGACGGCCGGGGTCGAGCACCAGCGGCCCGCGATGGATGGCGGGCTCGCCCTCGCCGTCGGGGGGCTCACGCGCGATGTCGCCGCGCCGCAGCAGGGCGCGGATGCGCTCGATCAGCAGGCGTTGCGAGAACGGCTTCTTGATGTAGTCGTCGGCCCCCATGCGCAGGCCCAGCACCTCGTCCACCTCGTCGTCCTTCGAGGTCAGGAAGATGACGGGCATGGCGGTCTGCTTGCGCAGGCGCGACAGCAGCTCCATGCCGTCCATGCGCGGCATCTTGATGTCGAGGACGGCGAGGTCGACGGGCTGCGCGGTCAGGCCGCGCAGCGCCTCGGCCCCGTCGGTGAAGCTGCGCACGGTGAAGCCTTCGGCTTCGAGGGCGATCGAAACCGAGGTCAGAATATTGCGGTCGTCGTCGACGAGAGCGATGGTGTGGGCCACCCTTCCCCCCAGTTCTCGTTGGTGGTGTGGCAAAGTCACTAGCCAATATGGCACTTTTACGGCCCGTTATCGATCAGGCCGCATGACCCTGTATCGATCGAGCCGGCGCTAGGACGAGGGTTCGCGTGCCAGCCGCTGGCGCGCGCCGCGATCGGCGCCGGACGGCAAGGGGGCGGCCGGGTCGGAAACCCAGGCCCGGATGTCGTTCCATACCGCCTCGGCCTGCAGGTCGCGCAGCAGCATGTGCCAGCCGTCGGGGTAGACCGCGACCCGTTGCCGGTCCGCCGCCGACTTCGGCAGGCGCGACAGCATCAGCGCCGTCGGCTCCTTCGGCACCAGCTCGTCGCGCTCGCCATAGAGGATCAGCCCCCGCGCCTCGAAGGCCGCTGAGGCCGCGAGCGCTGCATCCATCAGGTCGACCAGCCCCTTCACCGTGTCGGCGCGGGTGCCCTTGATGACCAGGGGATCGCGGCTGAAGGCGCGCAGCATCTCCTCATTGTCGGACGGCCGGATGCCGAGCCCGCGCCCCGACAGCGTCAGCCAGGGCATGGTCGAGGAGACCACGGCCAGGGCCACCCGCTTGACGAGCCCCATGGTCTGCCGCCCCCAGACGGCGGGCGCCACCAGGATCACCCCGTCCACCACCGGTGCCTTGGGGCCGGTCGCCGTCACCATGGCGATGGCGCCGCCCATGCTTTCGCCCAGCAGATAGACCGGGATGCCCGGATGGCGGGCCCGCACCAGCGCCACCGCCGCGGCGGCATCCCCGGTGAAGGCGGCGATCCCGGGCCAGAGCCCGCGGTTGGGGGCCTCGCCGAAGCCGCGCTGGTCGTGGGCATAGGTGGCGATGCCGTTCCGGGCCCAGTAGCGCGCGGGCATGTCGAAGGCACTGGCATAGTCGTTGAAGCCGTGCAGCGCCACGATCACCGCCTTGGTCTTGCCCTCGGCCTCCCAGACGCGCATCGGCAGGCGGATGCCGTCGCTGGTGATCAGCGCGCGGTCGGCCAGCATCGGATCATGCCTGGACGGGCCCGGAAGCACATAGCCGGGCGCGCAGGCGGGCAGCGCCGCCAGCAGCAGCAAGGCAAGGAGGCGGATGTGGCCGAATGCGCCGGTCATGCCACGTCACGCCGCGACATCGTGGGTCGGAGTGGCATCGTTCGGCCGGGTGAGCGCCAGGAACGCATCCTCCAGGTCGCCCTCCTCCGTCGTCAGGTCGATCATGACGAGGCCGGACGCCTGCACCGCCCCCAGCAGGTCCGTGACGCGGGTCCGGCTCGGCTGGTAGCGGATGGAGACGCGGCGCGGGTCGAGCAGCTCGGCACCGAGCGCGGCCAGCACCGGGGGCAGACCGGGCAGGTCGGCGGCCACGGTGATGACCAAGGTCTTGCGGTCGAGGCGGGCGACCAGGGCCTGGGTCGAATCACAGGCGACGACCCGGCCGCGATCGATGATCGCGATGCGGTCGCACAACGTCTCGGCCTCTTCCAGGTAGTGGGTGGTCAGCAGGACCGTCGTGCCGCGGGCCGCCAGGGTGCGGACATAGGCCCAGAGCTGCCGGCGCAACTCGACGTCGACGCCGGCGGTGGGCTCGTCCAGCACCAGCACCGGCGGGTTGTGGACCAGCGCCTTGCCGATCAGCAGGCGCCGCCGCATCCCGCCCGACAGCGAGCGCGCATAGGCGTCGGCCTTGTCGGCCAGCCCGAGTGCGGACAGGATCTCGTCCGTGCGCCGGGCGGCCGGCGGCACGCCGTAGAGCCCGGCATGCAGCTCCAGCGCCTCTCGCGGCGTGAAGAAGGGGTCCATGTTCAGTTCCTGCGGCACCACCCCGATCGCCGCCCGGGCGGCCAGCGGCGCCCGGTCGATGTCGTAGCCCCAGATCGTGACCTGGCCCGCGCTCTTGCGCACCAGCCCGGCCAGGATGTTGATCATCGTCGACTTGCCGGCGCCGTTGGGCCCGAGCAGGCCGAACAGGCTGCCGCGGGGGATATCCAGGTCGACGCCGGACAGCGCGACCTTGGCCGCCTGCCGCCGCCGGGCGGCATAGGTCTTGGCGAGGCCGGAGATACGCACGGCGAACTCCGGCCGGACCGCGGGCTCGGGACCAGGGTCGACCCCACGATCGGATGGGGCTGTCGGCGACGAATGCACGGCGTTTGCGTACCGCTATGATGGGGCTGGGGGGCCGGTCATTGGATTCCGGCGCCGCCATGGGTATCATCCGGGACGACACCGGGTCAATCTGGCCGCCCCTTCCCACCCCGGGGAAGCGGGCGCGCCCTAGCCGTGGACGAAGCATGTTGGAAAGCGCAACGCCGCCCCGCACCACCCCTGCCGGGACGCCGATCGAAACCATCGAGACCGACCATCCCACCATCGCCTGCGACGGCGGCAACGCGGCCCTCGGCCACCCCGTCGTCTACCTGAACCTGCTGCCGGCGGGCGCCATCGACTGCCCCTATTGCGGCCGCCACTTCATCTTCAAGGGCGACCCCGCGGCGGGCCACGGCCACTGAAGGGAAACCGGCATTGAGAAGGATCGCGCGTTGAACGACCTCGGAAGCACCGGAGAGGCTGCGGCAGGGCCGGCCGCGGCGCCCGCCCTGCGCCATCTCTACCTGGTCGACGGGTCGGGCTTCATCTTCCGCGCCTTCCACGCCCTGCCGCCGCTGACCCGGCCGGACGGGACCCCGGTCGGGGCGGTGCTCGGCTTCAGCAACATGCTGCTGAAGCTGCGCACCGACACGGATGCCGACGATGCCATCGCGGTCATCTTCGACGCCTCCCGCCTCACCTTCCGCAACGCCATCTACGACGCCTACAAGGCCCACCGTCCGGACGCACCGCCGGAGCTCATCCCGCAGTTCCCGCTGGTGCGGGAGGCGACCGACGCGTTCAACCTGCCGGCCATCGAAAGCGACGGATACGAGGCCGACGACATCATCGCGACCTACGCCAGGGCGGCCCAGCGCCTGGGCATCGCGGTCACCATCGTCTCGTCCGACAAGGACCTGATGCAACTGGTCGGCGACGGCATCCGCATGCTGGACCCGATCAAGAACAAGCCGATCGGCCCGGACGAGGTGCGCGAGAAGTTCGGCGTGGCCCCCGACAAGGTGGTCGAGGTCCAGGCGCTGGCCGGCGATTCCGTCGACAATGTGCCCGGGGTGCCCGGCATCGGGGTGAAGACGGCGGCCGACCTCATCAACACCTATGGTGACCTGGAGACGTTGCTGGCGCGCGCGCCGGAGATCAAGCAGCCCAAGCGCCGCGAATCCCTGATCCAGCATGCCGCGATGGCGCGGATATCGCTGGAACTGGTGCGCCTGAAGGACGACGTGCCGGGCCTGCCGCCGGTGGAGGCGCTGGCGGTGCGGCCGGCCGACCCGCAACGGCTGATGGATTTCCTGCGCCAGCAGGGCTTCCGCACCCTGCTGGCCCGGGTCGAGAGCCGCAATGGTGGCGGCCTCGCTGTCACCCCGGCCACCGTCGATGCCGGCAGCGCCGCACCGGCCGCCGTCCTGCCAGGCGCGGTCGCCCTCTCTACCGATGGCGCCCTGTCGGCCGACGGCACCGCGGCGACGCCGGCGGTCACCGGCAAGTATGTACTGATCCAGGACCTGGAGACGCTCGACGCCTGGATCCAGCGTGCCCGGGCCGCCGGGGCGGTCGCGGTCGATACCGAGACGACGTCGCTCGATGCGGTCGCCTGCGATCTGGTCGGCATCTCGCTGGCGATCGTGCCGGGCGAGGCCGCCTACGTGCCGTTGGCGCACAAGGTGGAAGGGCTGGGCCTCGATGGCGGCCCGCCACAGCAGATTCCCAAGGCCGACGCGCTGGCCCGGCTGAAGCCGCTGCTGGAGGACCCGTCGGTCCTGAAGATCGGCCACAACCTGAAATACGATACCGTGGTGCTGGCGGGCTGCGGCATCGCGATGGCGCCGATCGACGACACCATGCTGCTTTCCTATGTGCTGGACGGGCTCCTGAACGGCCACGGCATGGACGAGCTGGCCATGCGGCACCTGCAGCACAAGACCACCACCTACAGCGAGGTGTGCGGCACCGGGAAGGGCCAGATCACCTTCGACCTGGTGCCGCTCGACGGCGCCCGCGACTATGCGGCCGAGGATGCGGACATCACCTTGCGCCTGCACCGCATCCTGCGCCCGCGCCTGCTGGCGGAGCGCCAGGTGGCGCTCTACGAGACGACGGAGCGGCCGCTGGCCACGGTGATCGCGGCGATGGAGCGGGCCGGCATCAAGGTCGATCCGGTCGAGCTGAAACGCCTCAGCCAGGATTTCGGCGAGCGGCTGGCGACCCTGGAGGTGGAGATCCATCGCCTGGCCGGCCGCCCCTTCAACGTCGGCTCGCCCAAGCAGCTGGGCGAGGTGCTGTTCGACCAGATGAGCCTGCCCGGCGGCAAGAAGGGCAAGACCGGCGCCTATGCCACCGGTGCCGAGGTGCTGGAGGCGCTGGCCGCCCAGGGCCACGACCTGCCGGCCCGGGTGCTGGACTGGCGCCAGCTCGCCAAGTTGAAATCGACCTATGCCGATGCGCTGATCGAGCAGATCAATCCCACGACCGGGCGGGTCCACACCTCCTATGCGCTGGCATCGACCACGACCGGGCGGCTGTCCTCGACCGACCCCAATCTCCAGAACATCCCGGTCCGCACCGAGGAGGGCCGCAAGATCCGCCGCGCCTTCATCGCCGAGGCGGGCCATGTGCTGATGTCGGCCGACTATTCGCAGATCGAGCTGCGGCTGGCCGCCCACGTCGCCGACATCCCGTCGCTGAAGGAGGCCTTCCGCCAGGGCATCGACATCCACGCCCTGACCGCGAGCCAGGTGTTCGGCGTGCCGGTCGAGGGCATGGACCCGCTGGTACGACGGCGCGCCAAGGCGATCAATTTCGGCATCATCTACGGCATCAGCGGCTTCGGCCTGGCCAACCAGCTCGGCATCCCGCAGGGCGAGGCGGCGGCCTATATCGCAGCCTATTTCGAGCGCTATCCCGGCATCCGCGCCTATATGGACCGGACCAAGCAGCTGGCGCGCGACCAGGGTTATGTCAGCACCATCTTCGGGCGGCGCTGCTGGGTGCCGGGGATCAAGGATTCCAACCCCGCACGGCGCGCCTTCGCCGAGCGCCAGGCGATCAACGCCCCGCTGCAAGGCTCGGCCGCGGACATCATCAAGCGGGCGATGGCGCGCATCCCGGCCGCGCTGGCCGAGGCCGGCTTGCGCGCGACCATGCTGCTCCAGGTCCATGACGAGCTGGTGTTCGAGGTGCCGGAGGCGGAGGTCGCGGCGACGGCGGCGGCGGTGAAGCGGGTGATGGAGAATGCGGCCCACCTGTCGGTGCCGCTGATCGTCGACACCGGCACCGGCCATGACTGGGAGGCCGCGCACTGATCCGCCTCTACGGGGCGGCCGCTTCGGGCTCGGTCGCGGTGGAGGCGGCGCTGGTCCTGATCGGCCGGCCCTACGAGGTGATCGAAGGCGCGACCTGGCTCGACGCCGGCGCCCGCGAACGCGTGGCGGCCGACAATCCCATGCGGCAATTGCCGACCCTGGTCCTGCCCACGGGCGAGGTCATGACCGAGAGTGCCGCCATCCTGATCTGGCTGGCCGACGCCCATCCCGGGGCGGGCCTGGCCCCCGCCCCCGACGACCCGGAGCGCGGACAGTTCCTGCGCTGGATGCTGTTCGTCGCCGCCGCGATCTACGCCCTCCACTGGATCAAGCCGGACCCGACCCGCATCGGTGCGCCGCCGGAACTGCGCCGCCAGGTGGCGGACGCCGTGCATGACCGCATCGAGGCGTGCTGGCGGATGATGGACAGCCAGGTTCGGCCCGGCCGCTACCTGCTGGGCGACCGGCTGTCGGTGCTCGACCTCTATGTCGCGGTGGTGTCGCGCTTCGGCCCGTGGCGACGGCGCTTCGATGCCGCGGCCCCGAACATGGCCCCGGTGGTACGGCGGGTCGACGGCGACCCACGGCTGGCCGATCTCTGGTCCCGCCGCTTCCCGTTCGATGCGGGCGGGGAGGACGGCTAGCTCCGTCCCGGCGTTTCCGCCCCTGCCCCCCCCCGTGTCAAATAGGCATCACCGGCCCGGCGAGTCCGCCAACGCTATTGGGAGTGAGTTGCAACCGCATTCGGCGCCGTGATAGTCCCGATAGCGAGGTTGCCGGGACCACCGCGCCCGCTGCTTCGTCGCCGACATCCAACCGCGGCGCGAGCCCAAGGAGGCCGCATCGCATCGACCGTCCAGCCAGCCAAACGGGCCCCTCCCGGACTAGCCAGCCAACGGCAAAGCCCCGATCCGCCAGGATCGGCACCGAGGGGGTTCATCCATGCAGTCGTCCGTTCCCGGGATGGCGCGACGGTCCCACCGTCCGCCAGGTCCCGTCTCGTATCGCGTCATCGCCTGGGCCGCCTTCGGGGCAGGTGCGGCGATGACGTCCACCGGCGCGCTGGCGCAGGCGCCGGCGCCGGTCCAAGTGCCGGCCGTGACCGTCACCGCGCCGCCGCCGACCGAGGGCTACAAGACCGACTTCGCCCAGTCGCCCAAATACACCGCCCCCCTGCTGGACACGCCGAAGTCGGTGACGATCATTCCCCAGGAACTGATCCAGGATCGCGGCTCGCTGTCGCTCCAGGATGTGCTGCGCACCGTGCCCGGCATCACGCTCGGCTCCGGCGAGGGCGGCAACCCGATCGGCGACCGCCCCTTCATCCGCGGCTTCGATTCGATGACCGACACCTTCGTCGACGGCGTCCGCGACCCGGGCTCGCAGCAGCGCGAGACCTTCAACCTCGACCAGGTCGAGGTCAGCAAGGGGCCGGGCTCGGCCTATACCGGGCGCGGCTCGACCGGCGGCAGCATCAACCTCGTCACCAAGACGCCGAAGATGGAGAACTTCACCACCGGCAGCGTGACCATCGGCACCGACCAGACCAAACGCATCACCGCCGACACCAACTACCAGCTCTCCGACTATGCGGCCTTGCGCCTCAACGTCATGGGCCACGACGCCAACGTGGCGGAGCGCAAGGAGGTCAACCAGAACCGCTGGGGCGTGGCGCCGTCCCTGGCGCTCGGGCTGAACGGGCCGACGCGGGCGATCTTCAGCTACTACCACCTGCAGACCGACGACCTGCCGGACTATGGCCTGCCCTACGACCCGCGCACCGGCCAGCCGGTGAAGGTGAACCGCAAGAATTTCTACGGCCTCACCAACCGCGACTTCCAGGAAATGCAGGTCGACGTCGGCACGGTCCGGCTGGAGCATGATTTCAGCGACACCATGACCTTGCGCAACACCACGCGCTATGGCTGGTCGACCAACGACTACATCGTCACCAACCCCGACGATTCGAAGGGCAACGTGGTCAACGGCCTGGTCTGGCGGGGGTCGAAGTCGCGCAACTCCGACACCACGACCATGGTCAACCAGACCGACCTCAGCGGCTCCTTCGACACTTTCGGCCTGAAGCACAGCTATTCGGCCGGCGTCGAGTTCAGCCGCGAGCGGGTGCGCAGCCGCGGCTATGCGGTGGCCGGTGGCAACAACAACTGCGCCATCGAGGGCCTGGCCAGCTTCAACTGCACCAGCCTGTTCAACCCCAACCCCGGCGATCCATGGTCGGGCTCGATCACGCCGTCCGCATCCTGGGCCCGGACCACCACCGACACGGCCGCCGTCTATGCGTTCGACACCATCAACCTGACCGACAAATGGTCGCTCACCGGCGGCCTGCGCTTCGACAATTACCGCACCAAGGCGGTCGGCTCGTCCGGCACCTTCACCAACGATTCCAGCTTCCTCAACTACATGGTCGGCGTCGTCTACAAGCCGGTGCCGGAAGCCAGCCTCTACATCTCGCACGGGACCTCATCCAACCCCTCGGGCCAGGATGCCGGCGAAGGGCAGCAGAGCATCAGCGCCACCAACCAGAGCCTGGAGCCGGAGAAGAACCGCAGCTTCGAGATCGGCGGCAAGTGGGACGTGTTCGATCGCAAGCTGTCGCTGACCGGTGCCATCTTCCGCGTCGAGAAGACCAATGCGCGCATCACCGACCCGTTGGGCGGGCCGCAGCTCCTGGTCGGCGAGCAGCGCGTGGACGGCTTCGAGCTGGGCGCGGCCGGCAGCATCACCAAGGCGTGGAAGGTCTTCGCCGGCTATACCTTCCTCGACAGCGAGATCGTCGATGGCGGGCCGGCCGGCACCAACAAGGGCAAGGCGTTTCCCAATACGCCGCGCCACAGCGCCAGCCTCTGGACCACCTACCAGATCCTGCCGAAGGTGACGATCGGCGGCGGCGCCTACTACATGTCCAAGCGCTATGGCAGCCCGGACAACACCAAGAGCGTGCCCGGCTACTGGCGCTTCGACGCGATGGCGTCCTATGACCTGACCGACAATGTCGAGCTGCGGCTGAACGTGATCAACCTCGGCAACAAGCTCTATTTCGACAAGCCCTACACTTCGCACTTCGCCACGGTGGCGGCCGGCCGCACGGCCTTGCTGACCGCCAACGTGAAGTTCTGACACCCCCGCGCTGTCCCGGTCGGCACCTTCCGCCGGCCGGGACAGGGCGCTTGCCGGAGACGGTTCCCGCGATGCTGGTCCGCATTCCCGACATCCTCTCGAAGGCGGAGGTCGCCCGCTGCCGCCAGGTCGTCGACCAGGCCGAATGGATCGACGGCAACGCCACCTCGGGCCACCAGTCGGCGCTGGCCAAGAACAACCAGCAGCTGGCCGAGGGCTCGCCCGCCGCCCGCCAGGTTGGCGACGCGGTGCTGGACGCGCTCGGCCGCAGCCCGCTCTTCATCTCGGCCGCCCTGCCGCTGAAGGTCTTCCCGCCGCTCTTCAACCGCTATGCCGGCGGCCAGGCCTTCGGCGCCCATGTCGACAACGCCATCCGCCAGCTCCGCGGCAGCGACTTCCGCATCCGCAGCGACCTGTCGGCGACCTTGTTCCTGTCGGAGCCGGACGAGTACGAGGGCGGCGAGCTGTCGGTGGAGGACACCTATGGCGTCCACCGGGTCAGGCTGCCGGCCGGCCACCTCGTCCTCTATCCGGCATCCAGCCTGCACCACGTCACCCCGGTCACAAGCGGCGCGCGCGTGGCGTCCTTCTTCTGGATCCAGAGCATGGTGCGCGACGATGCCGACCGCCGCCTGCTGTTCGACCTCGACACGACGATCCAGCAATTGGCGGGCGAGCGCGGCCATGGCGACGCTGCCGTCATCCGGCTGACCGGCGTCTACCACAATCTGCTGCGGCGCTGGGCGGACTGCTAGGCCCGCCCCACCGCTTCACACCACCATTCGCCTCACACCACCAGCCGCCTCACACGACCAGCCTGGCCGGCACCGCCCAGCCCACGTCGGCGTCGAGCGGGAAGATCGGACGCGGCACGTTGACCAGCCCGGCCTTGGCCAGGACGGGGGTGGTCAGGCCCGGCACATCGACCTCGACGATGCGGTCGGGCGTGAACTGCTCGTCGAAGCCGGCGCGGAAATGGCCGCGGCTCTTCACCACCAGCGAGCGCACCTTCGTCAGGTCGACGCCGACCTGCTCGATCTGGGCCGGGTCGAGCAACTGGTTGCGGATCGACACCACCACCACGTCGATGCCGCCCAGCCGCAGCCGGGCCGACGGCCCCAGATGCTGGGTGCGGCCGACCAGCATGCCGTGGCGCCCGACCAGCGTCCCATCAGACAGCGCCATCACCTCCGCCGTGGCGGCGAACGGCTTGGAGAATTTTTGCGTCTCCGAGCGGTTGAACCGTGCCTCGAAGCGGGCGCCGACGCCCTTGGCATGGGCCTCCGCCGCCAGTTCGGGGTCATTGACGATGCCGACCGTGCAGCCCTCGACGCCGGCGCGGTGGAAGGCTTCCAGGATCCACATGGTGTTGCCGCGCCCGCCGCCGCCCGGGTTGTCGGCGACATCGGCGAACAGCAGCGGCGGCAGGGACGGGTCGCGCCCGACCGCGAGCGCGCTTGCCGTCGCCTCCTCCAGCGAGGTCAAGGTCGGGACGTAGCGCGCGCGGTCGGCCCAGGCGCGGGTCGCCACGTCGCGCGCCACCCGGTCGGCCAGGTCGGCATCGCCCGAGGTGGTGACGATCACCGACATGCCGGCCTTCGGCGTGTCGCCGGAGGTGAAGCCCGACGCCACGGAGACGTTGATGACATCGCCGCCGATCAGCCCCTCGGCATAGCGGATGATGTCGGCATAGGGTCCCTCGCTGGTGTTCTGGGTCACCGAGGGTGGGATCAGCGGCAGCTTGGCGTAGGCCCGGGCGGTGCGCATGCCGCCCAGCATCCGCCGCAGGATGGCGGCGCAGTCGGCGCCGCGCTCGGCCATGTCGACATGCGGGTTGCGGCGATAGACGACCAGCGCATCGGGCTCCGCCACCATGCGGCGGCTGAGGTTGGCGTGGAGGTCGAGGGTGGCGACGATCGGCACGCCCGGCCCGACCACGGCGCGGATGCGCTGGAACACCACCCCGTCCGGGTCGGGCTCCACCGTCGCGATGGCGGCGCCATGCTGCGACAGGAAGACGGCATCGACCGGCAGCGCCGCCTGCAGCCGGCGGCACATCTGGTCGACGACGCGGTCGAAGAAGCCCTGCTCGGCCGACCCGCTGGCGCCGGCCGAGGTCATCACCAGCGGCACCGGGACCCAGTCACCGCCGGCGTTCATCGCCTTCCAGAAGCCGCCCAGGGTGGCCGGCATGCGTGGGGCGGGCTTCGCCAGGTCGGTCAGGATATCCTCACCCTCGGCATAGACATTGGCGCGAAACTCCGCCTCTGTCGCGACCGGGGCATGGGCGTTCGATTCGAGCATGAAACCGCCGATGGCGACGCGCGGCGCGGCTGACATCCGGAAACTCCTTGGCAGGGGACCTTGGGGCAGGGGAATTTGGGGCAGGGGGAAATCGGCGATGGGACATCGCAAAATCGCCCAAATCCTACGGGCATCCTTCGGGAACGAACAGGCCGGAAACGGATTTGCCGCCAGGATGGGACGAAGATCGATCAAGCTCGGCTGCGTGATTGCCGTATTGTTGGGGGCGCATGTCCCGGCGGCCGCGGCCGGGGACGACCAGGCCATCGCCGGCGCCTCGCAGGCGATCGCCGACGCGCTGATCCCGATCAGCTTCGCGCGCAGCCTGATCGCCGTCTGCGCCGCCCGCGACCCGGCCGGTGCGGCCGACCGCGCGGCGGTGCATGACGGCTGGCGGCGGAGCAACGGCGTCGACGGGTTCGAGGCGGCGATGGCGGCCGTGCAGGCCCGGTCGCGACCATTGGCCGTCAGCCGCGGCCGGCTCGAATCCGCCTCCGCGCGCGAGGCGGCCAAGGCGGTGGCCGAGGACCCGGCGACCTGCGGTCGGCTGGCCAGCGTCCTGTCCGCCCCGCGGTTCCGCATCGCCGCCGTCACCGCCCAGGGCGCCCGCGTTCTGCAATCCCTGGCGCCGCGCCGCGACCCGGCGGCCCGCCCCCGCCCGCAGCGCCACGAACCCGCCGCCGCACCGTTGCCGCGACGCCAGGATTCCGCGGTCTCTGGCAACGCGGTCGCCAGCGTGTTTGCACCCTCCGGCACCTTCGGCTATGTTCCCGGCCGTTCTGGAAGCACCCGTAGCTCAGCTGGATAGAGCGCTGCCCTCCGAAGGCAGAGGCCAGGGGTTCGAATCCCTTCGGGTGCGCCAGGAACCTTATTGATATTGCTGAGTTTTCCCGAAGCTGCCGGCGACGTGTCGCGGCAACTTGCGGCAGAACGTTGCAGGAACCGGCAGGTCAGTTGGCACAAAGCTGACACACAGGTTCGCCCTGCGAACTGGTCAGCGACGTACTCGGCGAGCCGGGTTCTTCCGTCAATACCGCGCAGCGGGCGGTGCGATGAAGGAATGCAACGATGGAAAGCGATCTCGAGCAGCTCGCCACCAACATGTTCCGTACCTTTGCCCGCTTCGAATACTCGCTCAAAGCAGCGGGGTTTCACAGAGGCAACGGGGCCGCCGAGCCCGACTGGCGCGCGTTCGCGGTGTCGGTATCCGGCCTATTCGACGATCCGCGCACGGCCGAGTTTTCGACGGCAGTCGGATATATCCTCGCTCACCCGCCAAAGAAGCAAATCATCGCAGACGGCGTCCTTTCCTGGGGCGATGCCGCGCCAAATACAAATCTGCAATCCGATCTGGTTTTGCAATATATTCGGCGCGTCCGAAACAATCTCTTTCATGGTGGGAAATTTAATGGACAATGGTTTCAGCCGGAGCGCAGCGAGTGTCTTCTGAAGCACAGCCTCGTCATTCTTACGGCGTGTCTTGAGGCGTCGCCCGAAGTTGGCGAAGCTTACCGACATTAACGGCGCACTTGCGAATGGTTTCTGCCAACTATCTTAGAGACGTTCTATCCACATGGGGTCCCGCTCCATCCTCTTCGGTACGCCAGAAATCTTGTTGATATTGCTGGGTTCTGCACCGGCCGGTTCAGCGCGCGAGTAGAGGGAGCCGCGGGAGCTACGGCACGGCACTTACTCGCGGCGACCGGCATCGAACTCGGTCGCAACGTTGATGCTCGACCACTATGTCTTCATGCGGAACGTGAGTTAGCAAACCGCAGACTTGTCGATGCCCCTCGGGCCGAACTTGTAAGACTCCTTACAAATTGCCTCCTCAGCCAACTCCCCCTCCCGGTAGATCGCCTTGCTCAGTTGCGTGACCGCCCGCGGCGACGTTTGAAACAGTTCGACTATTTCGGCTTGCGTCAGCAGATGGTGCCGTCGAACGTCCGGAGATGAATCTCCATCAGCCCATCCGGCGTGCGGTACAGAACGACTTCGCCCTCAGACATCGACGCGATGCTCCTTCCCCAACCGAAGGGATATCTCCATCGGAGCATACGGGATCCGGGTCGGCGCCCCCTTAATTCGCCTCGCCAACTGGCGGTGATCTGATCTCGACAGCGATCCGCCCGCCTGCTAACGCTGCGCATAATATTCGCCAAAAA
>CAZQOA010000015.1:46627-71424 GCA_964594715.1 uncultured Rhizobiaceae bacterium
GATCTCGACAGCGATCCGCCCGCCTGCTAACGCTGCGCATAATATTCGCCAAAAAACGGCGACCCGAGACTACGCGCAAAGGGGGAGACAATGAAGATCCTAGTCGCCGCCGCAGCCGCTGCCGCGCTTGTCGGCCTCACCATGCCGGCCATCGCCCAGGAAAAGCTGACGGTCTGGTGGGTGAAGGGCTTCTACAAGTCCGAGGACGACGCGCTGCTGGCGGCGATCAAGGCTTACGAGGCCAAGACCGGAGTCAAAGTTGACCTGTCACAATACGCGGTCCAGGACATGATCCCGAAGTCGGTCGCGGCACTGGATTCCGCCTTGCCGCCCGACGTCGCCTATGCCGACGTCTATGACGTGCAGGTCGCCGGCAAATGGGCGTTCGACGGTCGCCTCGAGGACATCTCCGACCTCATCGAGCCGATGAAGGCGCGCTTCTCGTCTAACACCGTCGAGACCACCTACCTCTACAACGACAAGACCAAGAAGAGCGCCTACTACGCCTTTCCGATGAAGCAGCAGACGCTGCACGTCCAATACTGGAAGGACATGCTGGCGACCGCGGGCTTCAAGGAAAGCGACATTCCCGGCACCTGGAAGGAGTACTGGGCCTTCTGGTGCGGCAAGGCGCAACCCGCCTATCGCAAGGCGACCGGCAGCCGGGCCTATGGCATCGGCAGCCCGATGGGCGTCGAGTCCAGCGACTCCTTCCAGTCGTTCCTGAGCTGGGTCGACGCCTACAATGTGAAGCTGGTCGACGATTCCGGCAAGCCCACGGTCGACGACCCCAAGGTGAAGGCCGGCCTGGTCAATGCGCTGCGCGACTATACGGACGTCTATGTGAAGGGTTGCACCCCGCCATCCTCGACGACGTGGAAGGACCCCGACAACAACGTCGCCTTCCATAACCGCACGACCTTGATGACGCACAACTACACGATATCGATCGCGGCGAAGTGGCTGGACGACGCCAACAACGAGGCGCTGACACCGGAACAGCGCGCCGCCGGGCGCAAGGCCTATGACGAGCTGATCGCCACGTCCGGCTTCCCAAGGAAGCCCGACGGCTCGCCGATGAACTATCGCGCCTCGGTGAAGGTCGGCGTGATCTTCGAGCAGGCGAAGAACAAGGCCCGCGCCCGCGACTTCATCAAGTTCCTGATGGAGGAGGAGAACCTCCGACCCTATGTCGAAGGCGCCCTCGGCCGCTGGTTCCCCGTCACCAAGGAGAGCCAGAAGAGCCCCTTCTGGCAGGCCGACCCGCACCGCAAGGCGGTGTACGACCAGTTCATGGCCGGCACCCTGCCGTTCGAATTCACCAAGAACTACAAGTTCACCATCCTCAACAACGAGAACGTCTGGGCCAAGGCGATGAACCGCGTCGTCAGCGAGAAGGTCCCGGTCGAGAAGGCGGTCGATGAGATGGTCGCCCGCATCAAGGAAGTGGCGAACTGAGGCCGCTCCCAGACGCCGCCCGATGACGGCATCGACCGTCGCCGGGCCGGCCCGCCGGATTATTGCGTCCCGGCGGGCCGGCCTCGCGATGTCGGGGAACCAGGCCTGGGGGCTCCTGTTCGTCGCCCCCTACATCGTGATCTTCGTCGGCTTCGTGGTGTTTCCGGTCGGCTACAGCTTCTGGCTGGCGCGCGATCCGCAGCTCTATGTCCAGCTGGCGCGCGACCCGATCTTCCTGCGCACCGCCGTCAACACGCTGGTCTTCCTGGTGGTCGCCATCAACCTGAAGATGGCGCTGGCACTGTTCCTGTCGGGCTTCTTCACGCATCGGCGCTGGTGGGTGAAGATCATGGGCGCGCTCTTCGTGCTGCCCTGGGCGGTGCCGTCGATCCCGACCATCCTGTCGATCCGCTTCATGCTCAATCCCGAATGGGGCGTGATCAACCAGACCATCTTTCGCCTGACGATGGATGACGGGCCGAACTGGCTGAACGACCCGACCCTTGCCCTGTCGCTGTCGATGGTGGTGCATATCTGGAAGTCGCTGCCGTTCTGGACGCTGATCCTGCTCGCCGGGCGGCTGGCCATCCCGCACGAGATCTACGAGGCCGCCTCGGTCGACGGCGCCGGCGCCTGGCATCGCTTCCGCTACATCACCTGGCCGTCGATCAGCATGCTCTACGTCACCTGCACGCTGCTCTCGATGCTGTTCACGCTGGGCGACTTCAACAGCGTCTACCTCCTGACCGGCGGCGGGCCGGCCGACCTGACGCATGTCCTGGCCACGCTCGGCATCCGCTACCTGCGGCTGGACCAGCTCGGCATGGCGATGGCGACCATCGTATGCGCCATGCCGCTCGTGCTGCCGCTGGTGTTCTTCATGATGAAGCGGCTGTCGAAATGAAGTGGCGGGCGAAATGAAGTGGCGGGCGATGACGCCAAGGCGCCTCATGCGCACCATCGGCACGGAGGCCGGGCTGCTGCTGATCGGCATCCCCGTGCTGCTGTGGACGCTGATCCCGCTCTACCACATGTTCCTGTTCGCGATCTCGCCCAAGGATGCAGCCTTCTCGGGCCAGCTCTGGCCGGCCAACCCGACCTTGCGCAACTTCGAGATGGTGTTCGGGCAGAAGCACCATTTCCTCTATCACTTCTGGCAGCAGATGCTGAACTCGCTGCTGATCTCGGTCGGCACCGCGGCCCTGACGCTGCTCGTCGCCACCGCGGCCGCCTTCGCCATCAGCCGGCTGCGCGTGAAGGGCGGCCGACTGGTGATGAACCTGGCGCTCTTCACCTACTTCATCCCGGCGGCCTTCCTCGCGGTGCCGATGTACAAGACCATGGGCATCTACGGCCTGCTCAACAGCGACTGGTCGCTGGTGCTGGCGATGGTGACGGTGGCCTCGCCCTATGCGATCTGGATCCTGCGCCAGGCCTCGGACAAGCTGCCGGTGGAGCTCGACGAGGCCGCCATCATCGACGGCGCCTCGCCGCTGCAGCTCTTCCGCATGGTCTATCTGCCGCTGATGGTGCCCTCGCTGATCGCGGTCGGCACCTATGCGCTGCTGCTGGCGTGGAACGAGTATCTCTACGCCTTCCTGCTGCTCTCGAAGGACACGGCGATCACCCTGCCGGTCGCGCTCGGCAACTTCCTGGCGGCGGACGATTCACCCTGGGAGCTGCTGATGACGGCCGGCTTCCTCTACGCGCTGCCGCCGGCCGCGATCTACTACGCCGCCCGGCAATACATGTCCTCCGGGCTGACGGCGGGGGCGGTGAAGGGCTAGCCGCCGATCGCCGGCCCCAAGGTCGGCATGTTCCCGCTACTGGCCGATATCCCGGCAGAATGCCACCACCGGCGGGTCCTTGCCGTCCGGCTCGGCCATCAGCTTCACGCAGTCGCGCCGGACCTTGGCTCGCTGCTCGACGGTCATCTTGTCGAGGAACGCCGTGCGCTCGGTGATGCTGGTGCCTGCATTGGTGAGGTCGACGCCGAGCTCCTTCATCCCCGGCTTGTCCGGCGCCACCTGGGCCGCCGCGGTGCCCGCGAGGCACAGGGCAAGGAGGGTGACGGTCGCGATATGGGCGTTGGGCATTGGCCGCTCCTGTCGGCAAGAGGAACCCCCTGCCCTTCAAGCCGCCGGGCGTGCCACCGGTTCCCGGTCCAGCGCGAGGACGTCGCGGTCGTCAACCGAGGCGAAGGAACGGCACCCCGGCCGCCGCCATCGCAATGGCGAGGGCGCGCCAGCCGTTCATCGGCTCCCGCAGCCACACCGCGGCGATGATCATGCCGAAGACGGCGCTGGTGTCGCGCATCGCGGCTGCCGGGGCGACCGGCGCCGCGGTCCAGACCCACAGGATGAGCGCGTAGGACATGACCGCCGCCGCGGCGACCGGCAGCGTCAATGCCCAGTGCCGGGCGAGCAGGCGCAGGGGCGAGCCCTGGCCCCGGTGCCGCCAGGCCATAGCCACCGCATTGGCCACGCTGGCGGTGAAGCAATAGGCCCAGGGCGACCCCGACTGCCGCACCCCATACGCGTCGCACACCACATAGGCGGCGGTGCCGGCGCCCGCGACCAGCGTCCACAGCAAGGCCGCCGGCGGGAAGCCGGCTTGGCATAGGCCGGCCTGGCGATCGACGCCCAGCGCGAGCAGGGCGAGCGATGTGCAGATCAGCCCGACCCCGACCAGGCCCGCGCCACTCAGCCACTCGTCGGAGAGGACGGCCGCCAGCGGCACCACCAGCAGTACCGACGAGGCCCGCACCACCGCATACACCACGCCGAACCCGCCCAGGGCATAGGCGCGCAGCAACGCGCCGACGACGCCCATGTTCAGCAGCATGGAGGCCGCGATCCACGGCCAGGATGCGGGCGCCGGCAGCCCGGTCCACCACAGGCCCGGCAGGACGAGGACCGCGCCCGCGACCATCTGCGCCGTCATCGCCGCGGTCGGATGCGGGCTGGCCTTCACCGCCGCGTTCCAGCCCGCATGCAGGACGGCGCTGAGAAGGGCGGCGGCGACGTGCCAGGGCTCCATCGCTCAACCGGCCGCGCACTCGGATGCACACTCCGGCGCACACGGGCCCACGAGGCTGCGGTAGTAGAAGCTCGTGGCACAAGGGGCCCCCTGGGGCAGGAGCGCGTAGCCCGGCACGGTTCCGACCAGCGTCCAGCCGAGCCGCATGTACAGCCGCTCGGCATCGCCGCTGGCCGTGTCCAGGACCAGCAGCGACCGACCGGCCTGGCGGGCGGCGTCCTCGGCCGCCCGCATCAGGGCCGCCCCCACGCCGCGGCGCCGCGCCCGGCGATGCACCAGCATCTTGGAGACGTCGGCGCGATGGGGCTGGTTCTCGGGCTGGTCGAGCACGAGCTGGACGGTGCCTGCGATGCCGCCGGCATCCTCCGCGACCAGCAGGAGGCGGGCGCCGCTTTCGACATCGGTGGCGACCCGGCGCCAGAACGCCAGCGCGCTCGCCAGCGAAAGCGGATGCATGAAGCCGACCGACGCCCCGCCCTCGACGCAGTCGACCAGCACCCGCGCCAGCCCATGCATCTGCGCGTCGGTCACCGTGGCCAGCCGTCGGACGGCGACGGGATCCGCCCCCACGCGCTTCAACCGGCGGTCCCCGGCTGGCTCACGATCACGACGGCATAGCGCGCGGCCTTGGGCGTGCGATTGTCGAAGGCGGTCGGGCGATCGAGCACGAAGGCGAGGCAGTCGCCCGCCTGGAGCTGGTGGCGATCGTCACCGACGGTGACGTCGATCGCCCCTTCCAGCACCCACACCTGCTGATGCACCCGGACGTCGCGCGGGCCGGTCTCGTAGGCCACCCGGGCCCCCGGCGGAAACTCGACCTCGACGATCTGGATGGGCGAGACCGCGCTGCCGGGAGACACGTTGCGCCGAACATAGCCCGAAGCGGGATCGCGCCATTGCGGCTGGTCGACCCGGCGAGCAACCGGATGGGGCGCCGGACGGGGCGCGTCGAACAGCGATGCCAGCGACACGTCCAGCCCCGCCGCCAGCCGTTCCAGCAGCACCGCCGTCGGGCTGGCCTGTCCGCGCTCGATCACCGAGATCATCGAGCGGCTGACGCCGCTCCGCTCCGCCAGCGCGTCCAGCGTCAACCCGCGTGTGCGGCGCAACTCGCGCACCCGCTCGGCAATGCGCTGGTTGAGGTCTTGCTCGGCACTATCCGTCATAGTGGACGTTATTCCATTATGATGGATTTCCTGTCAACCGAGCCGCGTCGATCCGGCGGCTAGGCCACCGGGCCGCGAAGTCCAGGGGCTGTGCGGCGCGCACCGCCGCACAGGTGGTCCGCCAGGTCGCCCCCCGGAATACCCGTTTTGTTCAAGACCGGCCTCGGCCGCCTCATGTAGGCATGGCGAAGTTCAACTCGCCGCCTGGAGGATCGCCATGGGTGCCAAGGGCCATGATCGGCAGATCGACAACATCGAATTCAACGTCGGCAGCATCGCGCGCGCCAAGGAATTCTATGGCAAGGCGTTCGGCTGGACCTTCACGGACTACGGGCCGACCTATTGCGAGTTCACCGATGGCCGACTGACCGGTGGGTTGACGACCGGCGGACCGGTCAAGCCGGGCGGGCCGCAGGTCATCCTCTACGCCGATGACCTGCCGGAAACCCAGAAGCGCCTCGAAGGCCTCGGCGCCCGGATCGTCAAGCCCGTCTTCGAGTTCCCGGGTGGCCGCCGTTTCCACTTTCAGAATCCGGACGGCTATGAACTGGCCGTGTGGTCGGCCAGCTGATCTGAGCCGCCACACGCGGGGAGCCGGCCGGCTGCCTCAAAGCGGACGCAGAAATTCCTTCTGCGCGAAATAGCGACCGACGGCGCGGACCGTCGCCTGGGCAATGTGCGCGCGGTGGCGGGGGTTGAGCAGGAGCTGCTCGTCCTGCCGGTTCGACAAGTAACCCATCTCCAGCAGCACCGAGGGAATGTCGGGCGCGGTCAGGACGGTGAAACCGGCAAAGCGGTGGCTGCCCGAGAGCAGCGCCGTGTGCCGCGCCAGTTCCGGCAGCAGGCCGGAAGCGAAGACGGCCGAGCGGTTCTTGGTCTCGCGCTGCATCAGGTCGATCAGGATGCGGCTCACCTCGCGCGACTGATGGGCAAGGTTCACGCCAGCCAGCAGGTCGGCCTTGTTCTCCTTCTGCGCCAGTGCGGCCGCCTGGGCGTCGGAGGCCACCTCCGACAGCGTGTAGACGGAAGCACCGCGAACGTCGGGCCGGCCGATCGAATCGGCGTGGAGCGAGATGAACAGCTCGCCATCCACGTCGCGCGCCACGTCGACGCGCTGCCCCAGCGCCAGGTAGACGTCGCTGCGCCGCGTCAGCACCGGCCGATAGCGACCGCTGGCGGCGAGCTGGTTGTACAGCTCGCGTGCCGTCTGGAGCGTCAGATCCTTCTCGTAGGTGCCGCTGAAGCCGATGGTGCCCGGATCATGGCCCCCATGGCCGGCGTCGATGACGACCGTGGGCTTGCGCGACCCGCGCGGCAGCGGCATGGCCGAAGCGGGCACCGGAATGGATGCCGCGGAGAAGGCGAGTGCGGCCATGCCGGTCAGAACGGACCTGCGTCCCAGCCGCGGCGGCCTGTTGCGCGGATCGTCTTTCACGTTCGACCTGACCCCCCAATGATTCAGGTAGTTACGCCGAAGTCTTATAGCACTGCCGAAGCCGCTTGCAAGGATCGTGAAATGCGGGTGGCATGGAATCGAATATCGGCCGTTGCCATCCCGCACGCCGAACCCCCATCTCTTGTATGGCGATCCGGGAAAGGGGCGATATGGCGAGGGGTCCACGCAAATCGGCGGAGCCGGCGGATATCGAATCCGCGGTCATCGACGCGGCATTGCGGCTGGCGGCCGAGCGCGGTTGGCGTCGAGTCGCGCTGGCCGACATCGCCGCCGCGGCCGAGCTGCCGCTGGCGGCGCTTTATGAGCGCTTCCCCGCGAAGGCGGCGATCCTGGACGCCCTGTCACGGCGCGCGGACCTGGCGGTCGCGCGCAGGGTCGATCCGGAGGAGGACACGGCCGAGCACCCCCGCGACCGCCTGTTCGACGTGGCGATGCGTCGGCTGGAGTATCTGCGCCCCTGGCGCGCGGGCCTGGCCGCCATCACGCGCGACCTGCGCGGCGACCCGCTGGCGTGCGTGGCGGCCCTGCCCTCGCTCCGGCGCTCGCTGCGCTGGATGCTGGAAGCGGCCGGCCTCGACACCGCCGGCATCTCCGGCGCCCTGCGGTTGAAGGCGTTCGCCGCCGCCTATGTCGCCGCCGCGCGCGTCTGGATGGACGATGATTCACCCGACATGACCGCCACCATGGCGCGGCTCGACCGGGCGTTGCGCCGCGTCGATGGCTGGACGTCGCTGTTCGGCGGCGACCGGCCCCGGCGGGCAGGGAGTACCCCGGAGGGGAATGCCGCGACGCAATAAGCTATGTTGCATTGCAGCATAAGCTGATAAATGTCGGCCCACTCGTTCCAGCTCGTCCCGTTCCAGCTTTTGGGAGACAAAGCGATGGCAAACCCCTCCAATCCCTTCGGCGACTTCGACATCACCCGCATGATGGCCGACTTCCGGATTCCGGGCTTCGACACCGAGGCGCTGCTGGCCGCCCAGCGTCGCAACATCGAGGCGCTGACCAAGGCCAACCAGCTTGCCGCCGAGGGCATGCAGGCGGTGATGAAGCGCCAGGCCGAGATCCTGCGCCAGACCATGGAGGAAGCGTCGCGCATGATGGGCGCGGTGGCCCAGGCGGGCGGTCCCGACAAGCAGGCGGCCAAGCAGGCCGAAGTCGCCAAGGCCGCCTTCGAGACCGCGATCGGCAACATGCGCGAGATCGCCGACCTGGTGACGCGGGCGAACAAGGACACGTTCGACGTCATCAACCAGCGCGTCGCCGAGAGCATGGACGAAGTCCGCGCGCTCATCACCCAGGCCGCCGATGCCCAGCCGCAGGACGCGAAGAGCGGGCCGAAGGGCGGCGCGAAGCGCTGATCGGCCGTTCGCGCACGACGCGGCCGCGCCCCCTCGACCGAAGCCGGTTGACGGGGCGCCGCTTCGCGCCGAACGTCCTGCCTCATGAACCCTGGCTGGGCGGGAGGGAAGAGCGGTGAGCGAGATCCTCGGCTATCACCGGCCTGCCGCCGGCACCCAGCCGGCCTTCCTGCATCCGCCCTACCGTTCGTCCGCCGGCCGGGCGCCGACCCGGCCGCCGGTGACGGTACCCCAGACCCTGACCGAGGTGACCGGCCCGACCTTTGCCCAGCTGCGCGTCCGCGCGGGCGAGGCGGACCTGACGCAGGGCGCACCCGGTGTCCCGCAGGGCGAGCGCATCATCGTCCAGGGCCGCGTCCTCGACCAGGATGCGCGGCCGGTCCCGGGTACGCTGGTGGAGCTGTGGCAGTGCAATGCCGCCGGCCGCTATCGCCATGACCAGGACCAGCACGACGCCCCGCTCGACCCCAACTTCGTCGGGTTCGGGCGGGCGGTCACCGATGCCGAGGGGGCCTATCGCTTCACCACCATCCGGCCCGGCGCCTATCCCTGGCGCAACCACGACAATGCCTGGCGGCCGGCGCACCTGCATTTCTCGGTCTTCGGGCCGAGCTTCCTCACCCGGCTCGTCACCCAGATGTATTTCCCGGGCGACCCGCTGCTGCCGCTGGACCCGATCTTCAACTGCGTCGCGGACCCGGCCGTGCGCGACCGCATGGTCGCCGCCTTCGACCTCGCGGCGACGGTGCCCGAATTCGCGCTCGGCTATCGTTTCGACATCGTTCTGCGCGGGCGGGCCGGGACGCCCTTCGAAGGGGCGCCCGCATGACCCTGGCCGTCACCCCGTCGCAGACCGTCGGGCCGTTCGTACATCTGGGCTTCGCGCCGATGACGCTGACCCGGGCCCCGGCCGCGGCGGGCGGGCCGCGCATCGTCGTCTCGGGCCGTGTGCTGGACGGCCAGCGCCTGCCCATCCCGGACGCCGTGCTGGAGTTGTGGCAGGCCAACGCCGCCGGCCGCTACGACCATCCCGAGGACCGCCGCAACATTCCCCCCGACCCGGCCTTCGCGGGCTTCCTGCGGATCCCGACCGACGCCGAGGGGCGCTTCCGCTTCGCGACCGTGAAGCCGGGCCCGGTGCCGGGGCCGCGCGGCACCGTGCAGGCGCCGCACATCCTGGTCTGCCTGTTCATGCGCGGCCTGTTGCGGCACCTCTATACACGGATCTATTTCGCGGGCGAGGCGGGCAACGAAGGCGACCCGATCCTGTCGCTGGTCGAGGAAGGCCGGCGCGGCACGCTGCTGGCGCGCCGCCAGGCGGAAGACGGCGCCTATGAGTGGGACATCGTCATGCAGGGCCGCGACGAAACGGTGTTCCTGGACCTGTGACGGCGCACCGACAAGGGATGATCCGGGGGAATGATGAAGAAGATAGCGATCGGCATCCTGGCCATCGCCGCGGCCTTCGTGGGCCCGGCGGCGGCCCAGACCGTGGATCAGCCCGTGGAACTGAAGATCCAGCACTTCCTGCCCGCCGGCGCGCCGGCCCAGAAGGAGCTGATCGAGCCCTGGGCGAAGGCGGTCGAGGAACAGTCCGGCGGGCGCATCAAGACGCGCATCTTCCCCGCCATGCAGCTCGGCGGCCGGCCGCAGCAACTGATCGACCAGGTGCGCGACGGCATCGCCGACGTGGTGTGGACGCTGCCCAGCTACACCCCGGGCCGCTTCCCGATCATGTCGGTCTTCGAGCTTCCCTTCATGGTCAGCGACGCCGTCGCCACGAGCAAGGCCGCCCAGGAATTCTACGAGACCCACGCCCGGGCGGAGTTCGCCGACATCCACCCGCTGATGTTTCATGTCCATGCCCGCGGCGTCATCCACACCAAGGGCAAGGCGATCACCGCAGTCGACGACATCAAGGGGCTGAAGCTGCGGGCACCGTCGCGGCCGATCGGCGATGCACTCGCCATCTATGGCGCGGCCGCCGTCTTCATGCCGGTGCCCCAGGTGCCGGAAGCCTTGTCGAAGCGGGTGATCGACGGGGCGGTGGTGCCGTGGGAGGTGACGGTGCCGCTGCGGCTCTACGAGCTGACCGACCATCACACCGAGATCGCGGGGCCGCGCGGCCTCTACACCTCGGTCTTCCTCTACGCGATGAACAAGCAGCGCTATGAATCGCTGCCCCCCGACCTTCGCCGGGTGATCGACGACAATTCCGGCGCCGCCCTGGCCGCCCGGGCCGGCGCCACCTGGGACGCGGTCGAGAAGCCGGGCCGCGACGCGGCGATCGCGCGCGGCAACAAGATCATCACCTTGTCCGACAGCGAGACCGCCCGGCTGCGCGACCTGGCCCGGCCGGTCACCGAGGCCTGGGTGCAGGAGATGGGCAAGGCCGGCCGGGACGGCCCTGCCCTGCTGGCGGCGGCGGAAGCGTTGATCGTGAAGCACGCCCGGAAGCCGATGCAGTGACCGAAGCGGTGGCCGCGACCGAAGCAGGGACACTCGACCGCCCCTGCCGGGTGCTGGCCATTCTGGGCGGGGTGGTGCTGACCGCGGCATCGCTGGCGACCTGCGTCAGCGTGCTCGGGCGCTATTTCCTCAACCGGCCGATCGCGGGCGATAGCGAGATCGTGGGCCTGGCGCTGGCCGTCGCCATCAGCCTCTTCATGCCCTGGTGCGCGCTCCGGCGCGGCCATGTCGTCGTCGACGTGGCGACGACGCGGCTGCCGGCGCCGGCGCGGGCAGCACTCGACCTGGCGGGGACGCTGCTGCTCGCCGCCGCCATGGCGCTGCTGGCCTGGCGGATGGCGCTGGGCGGGCTGGAGATGCGGGCGTTCGGCGACGAATCGATGGTGTTGCGCCTGCCGACCTGGATCGGCTTCGTGGTCGCGGTGCCCTGCTTCGCCCTGACCGCACTGGTGGCGCTGGCCGTGGCCTTTCGTGCCGGCGAGACCGGGATCGGCGAGACGGAGACCGACGACGAGGCGGGACCGCCAGCGTGACGGGATACACGGTCGGCGTCGTCGGCATCGTCGTCATGCTGGTCCTCATGTTCGCGCGGGTGCCGATCGCGGTCGCCATGATGGCGGCGGGGGCCGGCGGCTATGTCGCGCTCGCCGGCTGGACGCCGCTGCTGGCCCATCTCAAGACCGGCCCCTTCCTGCTGCTGGCGTCGGAAAGCTTCTCGGTCATCCCGCTCTTCCTGCTGATGGGCTATGTCGCGGCCCGGGCCGGCATCAGCCGCGCGCTGTTCGAGGGCGCCAACGCCATGATCGGGCATGTCCGCGGCGGGCTGGCGCTGGCGGCCATCGGCGGCTGCGCCATGTTCGGGGCCATCTGCGGGTCCTCGCTGGCGACCGCCGCCACCATGGGCCAGGTGGCATTGCCGGAGATGCGGCGCCACGGCTATTCCGGCCGCCTCGCCACCGGCACGCTGGCGGCCGGCGGCACGCTGGGCATCCTGATCCCGCCGTCGATCGGCCTCATCGTCTACGGCATCCTGGCCGAGCAGAACATCGCCAAGCTGTTCCTCGCCGCCTTCGTGCCGGGGATCCTGGCCGCCCTTGGCTACATGGCGGCGATCGCCATCCAGGTCCGCCGCCGGCCGCAGGATGGGCCGGCCGCCCCCCGCGCCGGAAGGGCTGAACGGCGGCGCGCGCTCGGCGCCATGGCACCGCCGGCGGCGCTCTTCCTGCTGGTCCTGGGCGGCATCTATTCGGGCATCTTCACCCCGACGGAGGCGGCGTCGTTCGGGGTGCTCGGCGCCTTCGCGCTGGCGGTCGTGGTCTATCGCGTCGCCTGGCGCGAGGTGGTGGAAAGCCTGCTCGACACGGCGGTGGCCAGCGCCATGATCTTCCTCATCCTGATCGGCGCCGACGTCTTCAACGCCTTCATGGCGTTGAGCGGGCTGCCCCAGGGGCTGGCCGACGCGATCGGCCGCAGCGGCATGGCGCCGCTGGCGGTGCTGGTCGCGATCCTGCTCATCTATGTCGTGCTCGGCTGCCTGATGGATTCGATCAGCATGATCATCCTGACCCTGCCGATCTTCCTGCCCGCCATCCTGGTGCTCGACTTCGGCATGACGCCGGAGCATACGGCGATCTGGTTCGGCATCCTGGTACTGGTGGTGATCGAGGTCGGGCTGATCACCCCGCCGGTCGGCATGAACGTCTTCGTCATCAACCGGCTGGCCGAGGGGGTGCCGATGGCCGAGACCTTCCGCGGCGTGGTCCCGTTCCTCGTGTCCGACGCCATCCGCGTCATCCTGCTCGTCGCCTTCCCGGTGCTGAGCTGGGGCGTGCTTGATCTGTTTGGTTGGTGAGGGCTAGCTTCCAGGCGCCATGACCGACGCCCTTCCCGAGCCCATCGCCCCGGAACCCATCACCCCCGAACCCATCACCTACGACGATTTCGCCCGCGTCGACATCCGCGTCGGCACCATCGTCGGCGTCGAGCCCTTCCCGGAGGCGCGCCGGCCGGCCTATCGCCTGCGGGTCGATCTCGGGCCGGAGATCGGCGTGAAGAAGAGCTCCGCGCAGCTCACCGTCCATTACCGGCCGGAAGAGCTGCTGGGCCGGCAGGTGGCAGCGGTCGTCAACTTCCCGCCGCGCCAGATCGGCCCGATGCGCTCGGAGGTGCTGGTCCTGGGCTTTCCCGATGCCGCGGGCGCGGTGGTGCTGGTGGGGGTCGACAAGCCGGTGCCGAACGGCGGCCGGCTGTTCTGAGGCAACCCGTCAGATGCGCTCCGCCACCTTGATGGCGAGGCGCGAGGCCGCCTTGATCGCGGCCGATAGCAGGGGATAGCCAAGCGCCTCGGTGGCGCCGGCGGCGAGCGCCTGGTCGCGGTGCTCCAGCTCCTCGGCGCGGAACTCCTCGATCTGCCCCTTCAGCGCCGGCTCGCTGTCGCCCAGCGCGTCGGCCTGGTGGCGGTAATGCTGGTCGATGACCTCTTCGACCGCGACCGTGCAGGCCATGGCGGCCTTCTCGCCCATCAGCGCCGTCACCGCCCCCAGCGCATACCCTGCCACGTGCCAGAAGGGCAGGAGTGCGGTCGGGCGCACCCGCCGTTCGACGATGAGGCGCTGGAAGGCCGCCAGGTGGCGTTCCTCCTGCTCGGCCATGTGGCGAATGACCGGGCCCGCGGGGGCCTTTCCCAGGATCGCGAGCTGGCCGGCATAGATGCGCCGGGCGCCATACTCGCCGGCATGGTCGACCCGGATCATCCGCCGCACCTGCTCCTGCGGCGGCGGGTCGCCCGGCAGCCGCCAGCCGGCCGACGGCGCCGCATTCGATGGCGGGGTCATCGCGCCGTCTCCTTCCGGAAGCGAAGGACGGTGCGGATCGAGAGGGCCGCCAGGATGGCCGAGAAGATGGCGTTGAAGCCGGCCAGCGAAACCCCGAACAGGGCCCACGGC
The DNA here is from genome assembly GCA_964594715.1 of uncultured Rhizobiaceae bacterium. Lineage (GTDB taxonomy): Bacteria > Pseudomonadota > Alphaproteobacteria > ATCC43930 > Allostellaceae > Allostella. The sequence goes on from CAZQOA010000015.1 coordinate 60,522, forward strand.
ACCTCGTCGCAGCGCACCACCGGACGGTCGACCACCATGCGCTGGAAGTCGGCCAGCGTGCGGGCCGCGGTGACGGGGGCGCTGCAGCTCGCCGGGCCGGCGACCCAATGCTGCTCCACCGCCGCATGATAGGCGGCCAGCGCGAAGCTGCCGGCGAAGATCAGCGCGAACAGCGCCGGCAAGCCGGGGCCGAGCACGCGCCGGACGGGCGGCAGCAGCAGGACCGGCAGGGTGATGGCGGCCGCGATCCACCAGGGCCAGCGCTGCCACAGGCACATGGGACAGGGCGCCAGCCCACCCACATGCTCGAAGAGAAGGGCTCCGCCCAGTACCGCGACCGAGGTCGCCAGGATCGCCGCCGCCAGGCTTTTCGAAGATTCCATGCCGCAGATATAGCGCGGCTCCATGGTGGGAACAGATTCCAGTTGTCAGCGGCGGCGCCGGCCGACTAACCAGGGGCAGTATGTCGCAGCCGCCGCGCGGCCCCGGTCCGGGCCGCGCCACCCCCACGCTCTCCGAACTGTTCCTGGCCTTCCTCGGCATCGCCATGTCGGGGTTCGGCGGGGTGCTGCCCTGGGCGCGGCGCATGCTGGTGGAGCGGCGCGGCTGGCTGACCGGGCCGGAATTCACCGATGTCCTCGGCCTCTGCCAGTTCCTGCCCGGCCCCAACATCATCAACGTGTCGATCGCGGTCGGCAGCCGTTTCCACGGCATACGCGGCGCGCTGTCGGCCATCTCCGGCCTGATCGGCGGCCCGGTCGCGCTGATGTGCGCGGCGGGCGCCCTCTATATCCGCTTCGGCGACCAGCCCATGGTGCGTTCGGTGTTCGCCGGCGTCGGTGCGGCGGCCGCCGGCCTGGTGGTGGCCATGGCGGTGAAGATGGCGATACCGCTCTTCCGCGAGCGCCCGGCCGAGGCGGTGCCGATCGCGCTGGTCGGCTTCGTCACGGTCGGGCTGCTGCGCTGGCCGCTGGCCTGGGTGCTGCCGCCCTTGCTGGCGGCCGGCATCGCCGTCGCCTGGTGGCGGGCGCGCTGATGGAGGGATCGGTCCTCTGGGTGCTCGCCCGCCACTTCGCCATGCTGTCGCTGCTGGCCTTCGGCGGCGGCAACACGGTGCTGCCGGAGATGCACCGCCAGGCGGTCGAGATCTCGGGCTGGCTCACCGACCAGCAGTTCGCCGACCTCTTCGCCATCGCCCAGGCAGCACCCGGTCCCAACATCCTGATCGTCACGCTGATCGGCTGGCAGGTGGCCGGCCTGGCCGGCGCGCTCACCGCCACCGCCGCCATCTGCGCACCGGCCTGCACGCTCACCTATGTCGTGGCCCACCTCTGGGACCGCTTCCGCGACCGGCCCTGGCGCCGGATCGTCCAGCTCGGCCTGGCGCCGGTGACGGTCGGGATCGTCGCGGCCGGCGCCTATGTCGTGGCCGAGACCGTCGACCGCTCGATGGTGGCCCTGCTGCTGACGCTCACCACCGCGGCGGTCTCGTTGTGGAGCCGGGTCAACCCGCTATGGGTCCTGGCGCTGGGCGGCGTGCTCGGCGTCGCCGGCCTGGTCTAGGAGCAGCCTAGTCTAGAGGTAGCGAAGCACCACGAACCCGCCCAGCAGCAGCGCGAAGAACAGTGTCGTCAGCAGGCCGAGGCGGCGGCGGATGAAGTCGCCGATCGGCGCGCCGAAGCGATGCAGCAGCCAGGCAACGAGGAAGAAGCGCGCACCTCGCGAAACGACCGAGGCGATGGTGAAGGTGGCGAGGTCGAGGTGGGCGACGCCGCTGGCGATGGTGATGACCTTGTAGGGAAAGGGCGTGAAGCCGGCGCCGGCCACCAGCCACCAGCCCCAGGCCTGGAACAGTCCCTCGAAGGCGGCGAACGGCTCGTGCAACTGGTAGAAATCGACCACCCGCTGGCCGATCAGGTCGAAGGCGGCATAGCCGATCGCATAGCCGGCAAGGCCGCCCAGGACCGACCCCACGGTGCAGACCGCGGCGATGCGCCAGGCACGGCTGGGCGCGGCCAGGACCATCGCGATCAGCAGCACGTCGGGCGGGATGGGGAAGACCGAGCTTTCGACGAACGCCACCACGAACATCCAGCCCATGGCGTGGGGGTGGGCCGCCAGGCGCAACGTCCAGTCGTAGAGCCTGTGCAGCATGGGGACCTTGCGTCGCGGGAAATGTCGGTAGCTCCGATCTAGCAGCCTGACCCATGGCGCGGCAACCTCGCCGTCTTATGAGCGCGAGGCCGTTCCCTTCCGGCGATCGACCCGCTATGTTCGCCCGCGCGCGTCGTCCGGAAGGTCGAAAACATCTGCCGCAGCCGGCGACGGCAGGCGGGACGGCGGCGGCGACGCGGGCGTGGCGGAATTGGCAGACGCGCCGGACTCAAAATCCGGTTCTGGTGACAGAGTGTCGGTTCGACCCCGACCGCCCGCACCACCTTCTCGAGAACGATCCCGGATTGATCAACGCGGCTCGACGGCAGCCATACGGTCGCACCGCGATCGGCAACGGCAATGTTGGATGAAGTCGCTGCCGCTCGAGGCAAGGTCATCTGAAGCGAATTTGCACGGAAACGGCAATCGCCCGACAAGACGACCCTGACACGCGGGCCGACCTCCTATTCCGGCCTCCGGACCGAACCCACCCGGCGTCGCCACAATGCTGTCGGCATCCGTTCCCGAAACAAGCTATTCTTTCGGGATGTGACGGTCGGGGATCACCATGAATATCGCTGCCACACCGTCGGCGAGCAGCGACGACGCTGCCCGGCTCGCCAAGACGCCCACCGGCATCGGCGGGCTCGACGACCTGACCTTCGGGGGGCTGCCCACCGGCCGGCCGACCCTGCTGTGCGGCGCGGCCGGCTGCGGCAAGACGCTGTTCGCCATGACCTTCCTGGTCAACGGCGCGACGATGTATGGCGAGCCCGGCGTCTTCATGAGCTTCGAGGAGCGCGCCGCGGATCTCGCCACCAACGTGGCGTCGCTCGGCTACGATGTCGATGGCCTGGTGGCCGCGAAGAAGCTCGCGATCGACCACGTCCGGGTCGAACGCGCCGAAATCGAGGAAAGCGGCGAGTACGATCTGGAAGGCCTGTTCGTCCGGCTCGGCTATGCGATCGACACCGTCGGCGCCAGGCGCGTCGTGCTCGACACCATCGAGGCCCTGTTCGCCGGGTTCTCCGATGCGGGCATCCTGCGCGCGGAACTGCGGCGCCTGTTCGCGTGGCTCAAGGACAGGGGCGTCACCGCCATCGTCACCGGCGAACGCGGCGACGGCCAGCTCACCCGCTACGGCATCGAGGAGTATATCTCGGACTGCGTCATCCTGCTCGACAACCGGGTCCAGGAACAGGTCACGACCCGACGCCTGCGCGTCGTGAAATATCGCGGCTCCGCGCACGGCACCAACGAGTATCCCTTCCTGATCGACGATCAGGGAATCAGCGTCATGCCGATCACCTCGGCGGGCCTGAATCATCGGACCTCGCAGGAGCCGGTGTCGACCGGCGTGCCTGGGCTCGACGCCATGCTGGGCATCGGCGGCTACTATCGCGGATCGAGCGTGCTGATCTCGGGGCTGGCCGGGACCGGCAAGTCGACGTTCGGCGCCGCCTTCGTCGACGCCGCCTGCGCGCGCGGCGAACGTTGCCTCTACTTCGCGTTCGAGGAATCCCCCGACCAGGTCGTGCGCAACATGCGCTCGGTCGGCATAGACCTCGAACGCCATCTCGATTCCGGGCTGCTCCGCTTCGATGCGGCGCGGCCCAGCCTGCACGGATTCGAGATGCACCTGGCACGCATGCACCGCGACATCGAGCGGTTCACGCCCGCCGCCATCGTGGTCGATCCGATCTCGGCCTTCCGCGGCCCCCCCTCCGAGATCCATGCGACCCTCATCCGGCTCGCCGACATCTGCAAGTCCAGGGGTATCACCGCGATCTTCACCAGCTTCTCGTCGGCCGGCGAGCAGATGGACGAAAGCGAACGCAGCGTGTCGTCGCTGATGGACGCCTGGATCTCGCTCCAGGACGTCGAGGCCAATGGCGAGCGCAATCGGGTATTCTATCTGCTGAAATCGCGGGGCATGAACCACTCCAAGCAACTCCGCGAGTACCGGTTGACCGACAATGGGATCGAGCTGGTCGACGCCTATATCGGTCCGGACGGGGTACTGACCGGAAGCGCCCGCCTGACGCAGGAGGCGAGCGAGCGCGAGGCCGAGCTGGCAAGACGGCAAGCGATCGAGCGGCGCCGTCGCGAAGTGGCGCGCAAGCGTGCTTCGACCGAACGGCAGATCGCCGAGATGCGCTCGACGATCGAAGCCGAGGAGATCGAAGTGGCCACGCTGATGGAGCAGGAGGAAGCCCACGAGAGGGTACTCGGCACCGATCGCTCGGCCATGGCGGTGGAGCGGGGGCTGCGCCGATGAAGGACGCATCCGTGGAAAACTCGACGTCTTCGACACCGCCGGCTGTGGCCGACGCCGACGAGTCGGCCCCCGGCAGGTACAGCCTCCGGCTTTACGTCGCTGGCCAGACCCCGAAATCGCTGGCCGCGATCGCCAACCTGAAGCGCATCTGCGAGGACCATCTGGCAGGACGCTATACGATCGAGGTCATCGACCTGGTGGTGACCCCGCAACTCGGCGCCGGTGACCAGATCGTGGCCCTGCCGACCTTGGTGCGGCAATTGCCGCCACCGCTGAAGCGCATCATCGGCAACCTGTCGGACACCCAGCGCGTGCTGGTCGGCCTCGACATCCGCGTGGAAACCGCAGTCGCGCCATGACCCGTGAAGCGAAGCCTGCCGACAAGCCCGCCGAGCACTACAAGCTGCGGCTGTTCATCACGGGATCGACCCCGCGCTCCACGCTCGCGATCGGCAACATGCGGCGCATCTGCGAGGAGAACCTCAAGGGCAACTACGAGCTGGAGGTGATCGACGTCTACCAGAACCCCGAGGCGACCAGGGAGCTGCAGATCGTCGCGACACCGACCTTGGTGAAGATATTGCCCGAGCCGTTGCGCCGCATCATCGGCGACCTTTCCGACAGGGAGCGGGTGCTGGCCGGCCTGAACCTGGTGTCGCTCCGGCCGGGTGGATGACCCAGCCGATGGTCCGAACGCCGAGCCGCATCGCCCCGGCGCCCGCCCATCGGGACGCCCTGCATGTGGCCGAGCTGGAGGCCCGGCTCCGCGAGGCCGAGGAGACCCTGGACGCGATCCGCAACGGTGAGGTCGACGCCGTCGTCGTCGGCGGGCCATCCGGCCAGCAGGTCTACACGCTGGAGAATGCCGATCGCCCCTACCGGGTGCTGATCGAGCAGATGCAGGAAGGCGCGGTGACGCTAAGCGCCGACGGGATCGTGCTCTACTGCAACCAGCGCTTCGCCACCATCGTCGGGACGCCGCGCGAAGCCATCATCGGCGGCCTGGTCGGGGGCTACTTCGCCGATGGCGAGAACTTCCTCCGCCTGCTGGCCCGCAGACAGGCCGCCGGCGCTTCCGGGGAGTTCATGCTGGCAGCCGCCGATGGCGGGAACGTCCCGGTCAATGTTTCCCTGGTCGACCTGGAGCCGGACGAGGGGATGCCACGCATCGTCTGCGGGGTGGTGACCGATCTCAGCCATAGCCGCCAGCGGAACCACGAGCTGGCCGCGGCCAATGCCCGGCTGGCGAGCGAGATCGAGGAACGCCGCCTCGCCGAGGACAGCCTGCAGATCGCGCTCGACGCCGCCGGCATGGGCAGCTGGCAGCTGGACCTGGCGACCGGCATGGCGCAGCGTTCCCCACGGTACGACCAGATCTTCGGCTTCCAGCAGGCGCCGCCGACATGGAGCCTGGAGGCGGCGCTGGTTCAGTTCCTGCCCGAAGACCGGGACGCGGTGGCCGAGGCCTTCGCCCTGGCTGAGACGACGGGTTCGATCGAATTCGAAAAACGCATCCGGCGGTCCGGCGACGCGGCGATCCGCTGGATCCATGTCAAAGGCCGCACCTATTACGAGGAAGGGGTGGCGGTGCGGCTGGCGGGGGTCGTAGCCGACGTCACCGATCGCCGCCAGGTCGAGGAAGAGTTGCGCCAGGCCCAGAAAATGGAAGCGGTGGGCCAACTCACCGGCGGAATGGCGCACGACTTCAACAACCTGTTGATGATCATCGGCGGCAGCCTGGAAATGCTGGGGCGGCGGGTCGCGCTGGACGAGAAGGCGAGCCAGCTCCTGGACGCCGCGCGCCAGGGCGTGGCGCGCGGCGCCAAGCTGAACCAGCAGCTCCTCGCCTTCTCGCGGCGCCAGGACCTGCGCGTGGAAGCCCTGTGCGTCGACGACCTGATCCCCACCTTCCAGGAGCTGATCGACCGCGCCATCGGCGAGACCATCGCGATCCGGGTGGAGCCGGCGCCGCAGACTTGGTTCTGCCGCACCGACCCCCACCAGCTCGAGACGGCGATCCTCAACCTGGCGATCAATGCGCGGGACGCCATGCCCCAGGGTGGGACCGTCACCCTGTCCACGGAGAACCGGGACGTGGACGAGCCGACCGCCGCGGCATGGGCGGCAAAGCCCGGCGAATATGTCGTCGTCTCGGTTGCGGATTCCGGCACCGGCATGACGCCGGGCGTGCTGGCGCGGGCGTTCGAACCATTCTTCACGACCAAGGAGATCGGCAAGGGTACCGGCCTCGGCCTCAGCCAGGTCTATGGCTTCGCCAGGCAGTCCGGGGGCTTCGCCATGATCGAGAGCGCACCGGGGCTTGGCACCAAGGTCCGCATCCACCTGCCCCGGACGGCGCCCCCGGAAGCGGTCGCCCGGATGGCGCGCCCGTCGGCGATGGAGATCAAGGGCGATGGCGTCATCCTCGTCGTGGAGGACGATGCCGGCGTCCGCGCCACCACGAGCAGCATGCTCCGGGACCTCGGCTATCAGGTCCGCGAAGCCAGGACGGGCCCGCTCGCGCTGGCGCTGGTCGATCGTGGCGAGCCGGTCGACCTCGTCTTCTCCGACGTCATCATGCCCGACGGCATGAGCGGCATCGAGCTGGCGCGGGAACTGGCGGCGCGTCACCCCGGGCTGCCGGTGCTGCTGACGTCCGGCTACACGGCCCACCGCCTCGTTCCGGAAGCCATGGCCGACCACCTGCCGGTGCTGCGCAAGCCATACGCCCAGAGCGACCTTTCCTACGCGATCAGGGACGCGATGAACGGCACCCGGCCGGCGCGGCGGCGAACCCGATAGCCGGGAGGACGTTCACCGCTTCCTGCCGGGACGGGTCCCGGCCTCGTCGGGCCAGGCCTGCGAGCCGACCAAGGGCACGAAGGTGACGGCGCCCAGCGTCTCCTCGTCGAACTCGGTCCGGCTGCGCCGGACGACCCGGAGCAACGCCTGCTCGACCGCCGTACCGACCGGGATCACCAGGCGGCCGCCAAGCACCAGCTGAGCCTTCAATGCGGCGGGCACCGCAGGCGCGCCGGCCGCGACCAGGATGGCGTCGAACGGTGCCGCCTCGGGCCAGCCCAGCGTCCCGTCCCCGACACGCAGATCGACGTTGCGGTAGCCCAGCCTTTCCAGCCGGGCGGCGGCGGCGGCCGCCAGGGCCGGATGGCGCTCGATGCCGTGGACATGGGCGGCGATGCGGCTCAAGAGGGCGGCGGCATAGCCCGATCCGGTGCCGACCTCGAGCACCCGGGCGGTCTTGCCGATGGCGGCGGCGGCGATCATCAGCGCCACCACATAGGGCTGCGAGATGGTCTGCCCGGCGCCGATCGGCAGCGGGCGGTCGTCATAGGCGAACGCCGCCAGCCCGGGTTCCACGAAGGCTTCCCGGGGCACCCGCCGCATGGCATCGAGGACGAGCAGATCGCGGATGCCGCGCCGGGCGATCTGCTCGGCGACCATCCGGTAGCGGGAGCGGGCGTAGTCGGGCAAGGGGCGCCTCCGAGCCGGTCGCATTGGGCCGGTCGCATCGGGATGCCGCATCCGGACAATGCACCACGTGACGAAACGATCATGCGGGCCCACGCATTTTTGCCGTCGGCCGTTGAACCATCGGGCCCACGGGCCGGTTGAGGGCCGAGAGCCACCTCGAGCGGAGGTCCATCATGCCCGCCAAGTCGAAGTCGCAGCAGAAGGCCGCCGGTGCGGCGCTGGCAGCCAAGCGCGGCGAGATGAAGAGGAGTGAACTGAAGGGCGCGTCGAAATAGATGGTCGAGTCGATGAGCGAAAAGGAACTGCAGGACCTGGCAGCAACCAAGCGCCAAGGAAAACCGGAACACGCTGACAAATCCTGATACCCCGCGGCACCAGGGCCATCGGCAGGGCCGTGCGGTGTCCCGTTGCTCGGGGCGGCCGTTTCTTCACCAAACCCGGAGCCGACGACGATTGTCCTGACAACCGGCGCGCGCTTATCTTCGGGAACGGACACCGCCCTCCAGCCTGCCCCGAGGCCCCTGCCGCATGCCGCCCGACCACGCGGACGACTTCCCCATCCGCGATGCCGAGATCCTGCGGCGCGCGTCCAACGCCGACGGTAGCGTCCGTGCGCTGTTCGGCAGCAGCCCGGCCGAGATGCGCCAGCTCCATGACTGGTCGAGTGCCAGGTCGCCACCCTTCCTGGCCGACCTGACGGGCTTCGTCCTGTTCGTCGGCTACCCGCGCAGCGGGCACAGCCTGGTCGGCGCGCTGCTCGATGCCCACCCGGAGATGGCCGTGTCGCATGAGCTGGACGTGCTGCGCTTTCGCGCCCAGGGCTTCTCGCGCGACCAGATCCTGCTGCTGATCGCCGAGAACAGCCGCCGCCTCGGCCGGCTCGGGCGACGCTGGGGGCCCTACGACTACGCCGTCCCCGGCGCCTCGCAGGGAACGTGGCGGCAACTTCGGGTGATCGGCGACAAGAAGGGCGGCGAGACGACGCGGCGGCTGGTCGCCGATCCGGCCGCGCTCGAGGGGCTGGAAGCGTTCCTGGCGCTGCCGGTCCGGTTCATCCACATCGTCCGCGACCCGGCCGACAACATCTCCACCATGTTCCTGCGGCACCGGGCCCCCGCCGGCGGGGATGGGCTGCGGATCGCCATCGACCAGTACCGCGCGCTCGCCCGCGCCAACGCGACGCTGATCGGGCAGCTCGGCCCGGATCGCTGCATCACCCTGTGGCATGAGGATTTCGTCGCCGACCCCCCGGGAGAGCTCGGCCGGCTCTGCCGCTTCCTCGGGGTCGCGGCGGAGGACGGCTATCTCGGCGCGGCCGCCCGCCTGGTCCGGCCGACGCCGCGGAGAAGCCGCGACGACGTCGCCTGGCCAGTGCCCCATCTCCGCCTGCTGGGGCAGATCATCGCCGAATTCCCGTTCCTCCACCGCTATGCAGCGGCGGCCAGCACCGGGGGAAGCTAGACGAGGCCGCCCGCCTTGCCGGCTCGGCCGAGGCCCTGGGTGATGCAGCGCAGCAGGTCGGCTTCGACGAAGGGCTTCTGCAAGGTCGGGCGATCCTGGTGGTCGGCGTGCAGCGAGCTGGCGCCATATCCGGTGGAAAAGACGTAGGGAATGCCGCGCCCGCGCAGGATGTCGGCGACGGGATAGGTCTCGGTGCCGCCGAGATTGACGTCGAGGATGGCCAGGTCGAGGTCCGATTCCCTGGCCGTGCGCCGGGCTTCGTCGATCTCGGACGCCATGCCGACGACGATGCAGCCCAGATCCTCCAGCATGTCCTGGAGCAGCATCAGGATCATCGCCTCGTCCTCGACGATCAGCACCCGCACGCCGGCAAAGCCTTCGGCACTCACGATCTTGCGCTCCATGGAGTTCGGCCGGAGATCGGCACTGCATCATTGGCTCGCGCGGTGCCGGCTGACAATGACCTTGCGGGTCCGCCGCGCGACTTACATCGCCGTACCGCCTGGTCTAGATTTTCGCCCATGACGGAAGAGATCGCCGACCAGGCGAAGCTGCGCGCCGTCCGCGACCTGATGGTGGCGGGGGACTATGAGCGGGCGGCGGCGGCCGCGGCCGCCCTGGCCCGCACGCCGGCGTTGCGGCCGATCGCCCAGCGCCTGGTGAATGCCTGTCGCTATGCCATGGACCTGCGCTTCCAGCCGGCAGCCCAGCCAGCCGGCATGATGGCGCAGATCCTGGGCGACATCGGCAGTCCCGGGCACGTCATCCCGGAAACCTCCGCCGGGCCACAGGTGGTGGAGAGCCCCGGCGCCGAGCAGGTGGTCTTCGTCTTCGCCGGCGCCGACGAGGCGCCCTTCGCCCATGTCGTGGTGCAGAGCTGGCTGCGTCGGCGACGCTGCCACGCCGTCTATGTCCGCGATCCGAAATCGCAATTCTCCATGACCGGCCTGCCGGGCCTGGCCGCCGATCTGGATGGCTGCATGGCCGGGCTGCGGACCATCGCCGACCGTCTGGGGGCCGTCCGGCGCTATTGCCTGGGCTATTCGGCCAACGGCTATTCGGCCCTGCGCTACGGCCTCGGCATCGATGCCGACGCGGTGCTCGGCTTCTCGCCGGTGACGACCTTCGACCTGCCGCCCGGCATGGAGAACCGCTTTCCCATGATCCGCCGACTGCGCCAGCAGAACCCGCATCTGGCCCAGGACCTGCTGCCGCTCTATCGCGACGCCCCCCGCCGGCCGGCGCTGACCATCGTCTATGGCGCGGAGAACCGGGACGACCGCTGGGCCGCCCGCCGCATGGGCGCGCTGCCGGGCGTGCGCCTGATCCCGGTGCCCGGCCTGAAGGACCATGACAGCATGGGTGTCTCCATGGTGTCGAAGCGGTTCGGCCGGCTGCTGGACGAGATGTTCGCCGCAACCCGGGTCGCCGCGGACGCAGCCCCGCCCACGCCTTAACCCGCGATGCCCGCGCGGGCGCGCAGCGCCTGCCATACCGGGCCGCAATATTCCGCCGCCG
>CAZQOA010000016.1:0-15299 GCA_964594715.1 uncultured Rhizobiaceae bacterium
CGGGGTCGATGTCGAAGAAGTCGGCGAACGCCGAAAGCGCCGCCGTCAGCGGCCCTATCCCGGGCAGGGGCTCCGCCGCATCCGCCTCGAATATGTCGGCCTCGACCGCCGTCAGCCAGAGGAGATAGAAGAGGCGCAGGTCGCCCCCGAGCACATCCGCCCGCAACGGCGTCAATGCCGCGAGCCAGCCCGAACCGTCATCCCAATCGCCGGGTTCCACCTCATCGCGCGCGATGTCGAGGACCAGGTTGTCGCCGGCGACCTGGATCTCGGCGCAGTCGACCTCACGCAGGAAGGTGTCGAGGAGATCGCGGTCGATCAGCCGCCTGGGCAGCCGGATCATCAACCGGCGCGAGCCCCAGTTGGCGAGGTAGAGGTGGAGGTCGAACCACCGCTCCATGAACTGGTCCGGATCGCCCTTGAAGCTGCCCCATTCATACGAGTTGCTGAAGCTGCTGCCCGTGATCCGCGCCCGGCTCGAGATATCCCGAAGCGCCGCACGATCGGCCGCGGTGAGCGGGCGGTCGATCGCCTGGAATTCGTAATACTGGTATTCGCTCATGGCTGCCGTCGTAGCGGTCAGGGCGGGTTCAGGACGCTGTCCGATCCTAGGATTCGAAGCGCCTCGGCCAACGTCACGTCGGCATGAAGGCGCCACCATTTGCCGGTGTGCCGCATCCAGTAGATGTCGAAGCGGTCCGGTCCCACGCGGTCGATGCGGGCGAAGGAGGCATCGAATTCCTCGCCGCGATTGTCTGCCATGCCCGACCTGTAGCGCTGCATGAAGCGATATCGCCCGGCCGCCCACGCGCCGTGGATATCGACCACATAGTTCCATTCCGTCGGCCTGATCGCCGGCAGGAAGCGCGGCTTCAAGACATCGCGGATGAGCGCCTCGCACGCGGCGATGATCGCGCGTTTCTCCGTCTCGTCCGGCACCACCGGCTTGGTTGGGCGGCTTGTCGGCATCCACGGCATCTTTCCCCCCATTCCTCTGTTCCGAGCGTCACGACGCCCGCGTCGGGTCGGTCAGCGCCTCCGGCATTTCCTGGGGGGTGAAGGCGTCGTGGGCAGCCGCGCGGGTCGGGCGCTCGATCAGGCGGCGGACGACCGGCCGGCCCGGGCCCCGGTGCAGGGCGCGGACATGGTCGGTGACCGCCATGTCCGCCTGGGTCATGCGCTGGTTGTGGCGCACATAGTCGAGCCAGGTCGGCGTGTGATAGCGCTCGATCCACAGGCGCGGGTCGGCCAGGTCGCGCATCAGGGTCCAATGGCGGGCGCCGTCGCGGCGGCGGATGCGCCGGCGGTCGGCCATCGCGGCCAGGAACTCGTCGATGTCGGCCTCGTCGATGACGTACTCGATGGTGACGACGATGGGCCCGCTGCGCGGCTGGATCGCGACCGCCAGGTCGGGCTCGGTCCAGCGGCTGATGAGGTCGAGGTTCAGGCCCGAGGTCGATGCCAGCGGGAAGCGCAGCCCGGCCAGGGCACAGGCGACCTGGAGGCCACCTGCGACGCACAGCGTCACCAGCAACCCCTCCTGCCCGGCCGCGATCCCCCAGGCCCAACTGCCGAATGCCATGCCGCCGAAGGCGGCCACCTGATAGAGGGCCAGCGCCCGGGCCACGACCCAGCGCGGCGCCGACATCTGGACCGTGACGTTGAAGGTCGAGAGCGTCAGCACCCACCCGGCCCCCGCCACGGCCAGGGCCGCCATGCTGGCCGCCAGCCAGGTGCTGAAGGCCAGGATGACGGTGGCGAGGCCGAAGCCGAGGCAGGACCAGCGGACGATCATCTCGTTGGACATCTGGCTGCGCATGCGCGTGCTGGCCACGGCCCCGCCCACCGCCCCGATCCCGAAGGCACCCAGCAGCAGCCCATAGGTGAGCGGCCCGCCGCCCGGATGCTCGCGCGCAACCAGCGGCAGCAGCGCCTGCACCGCGCTGGCCGCGAAGCCGAAGAGCACCGCCCGCAGCAGCACCGAGCCGATCCGGCCCGACATCGCGGCGTAGCGCAGGCCGGCCCCCATGGCGACGCCCAGCCCTTCGCGCGGCAGGGTCCGCGCCGGGCGCTCCGGCCGCCACCGGGCCAGGACGACGATCAGGCCGATATAGCTGAAGGCGTTGACGGTGAAGGCCGCGGCGGCACCGGCGGCGGCCACGATCAGGCCGCCCACCGCCGGCCCGGCGCTGCGTGCCAGATTGAACCCCATGGAGTTCAGGACCACGGCGCCGGCGAGGTCGCGCCTGGACACCATGTCGCCCACCGCCGCCTGCCAGGCCGGGCCGTTCAGCGCCGCACCGCAGCCGATCAGGAAGGTGAACAGCAGCAGCACCCAGGGCGTCAGCAACCCGGCCCAGGCGCAGAGGCTGAGCGCGACCGAGACCGCCAGCATGAAGCCCTGGGCCGCCAGCATCAGCCGGCGGCGATCGATGTTGTCGGCGAGCGCCCCCGCCGGCAGGGACAGCAGCATGATCGGCAGGGTGACCGAGGCCTGGACCAGCGCCACCATCTCGGCGTTGCCGATCGAGGTCATCATCCACGAGGCGCCGACCGACTGGATCAGGCCGCCGAAGTTGGACGCCAGGCTGGCGATCCAGACGGCGCGGAAAACCGGGCTGTTCAATGGAGAGAGAAGCGAGGGACCGGGGGATCGCGGTCCGGGATTGGGTCCTGAAGAAGCCATTGATCTCACGCGCAACGCCGATGCTCTGCGGCCAAGGCTAGCAGCTAAAACAGCCATGCCCGAGCGGAACCGCGCCGTTCGCGATCGCGCACGCTCGCCCCGCCCGTCGGGTTGTCGACCATCGGGTGGTCGCCTATCGTCACCGGGCGCCCATCGCTGCGGGCGAAACCCCATATCGAGGATGCCGACCATGAATCCACCTGACCGCCTGCGTGCCCTGCTGGCCGAGCCCGGCTTCGTCGTGATGCCGGCCGTGTGGGATGGGCTGAGTGCCAAGCTGGCCGCCGGCGCCGGCTTCCGGACGGCGTTCCTGTCGGGTTCCTGCGTGGCGGCGAGCCGGTTGGGCGGGCCCGACCTCGACCTGATCTCGTTCGGCGAGATGTTCGATTCCTTCAACATGGTACGCGGCGCCGCACCCGGGACGCTGGTGCTGGCCGATGGCGACCACGGCTATGGCAATGCCATGAACGTGCAGCGCACGGTGCGGGCCTATGGCCGCGCCGGGGCGGCTGCCATCCTGATCGAGGACAAGATCACGCCGCGCGCCCTGACGGCGGCCGGCAAGCCCTGCCTGCCGCGCGAGGAGGCGCGGATGAAGATCCGCGCGGCGGTGGAGGCAGCCAAGGAATCCGGCATCCTGATCCTGGCGCGCACCGACTGCCGGCCGACCCAGGGCATCGACGAGGCGGTCGCCCGCATCGAGATGTATGTCGAGGAGGGTGCCGACATCCTGTTCCTGGATTCCCCCGCCGACGACGGGGAAATCCGCCGCGCGGTCGCGGCCGCCGCCGGGCGGCCCTCCTTCGCCGTGCTGTCTCCCGGAGCGCCGCGGGCGACGCCGTCGCGCAGCGAGGCAGCGGCGCTCGGCTTCAAGATCGGCACCTACCCGACCGGCATGCTGTCGCCGGCGGCGGCCGGGATGAAGGCCGGGCTGGCCGCCCTGGTTGCCGGCGATGCCGAGGCGAAGAGCGCGCTGCCGCCGGCGGAGCTGCGCCAGACCCTGGGCTATCCCGACTACGATACCCAGGCGAAGCCCTTCATCGCGCAGGGCTGACGCGGCCCCGCCCGCCGTACCGCCTGCGCGGCATGCATAGGGGTCGCCGGCCCGCCCAACGCGGACCGGCGACCCCATGCCTTCAGCCCATCAGCTTGTTCTTGATCAGCCCGACGACGACCTGAAGAATACCGCCGCCGACGCCGCCGCCGATGAACTGGCCGACCAGGGCGCCGATGTCCATTCCGGCGCCAGCGTCACCGCCGCCGGCGGTGCCCAGGAGCGCGCCGATCAGCGATCCACCGCCGATGCCGCCGATCGCGCCGGTGATGAGATTGCCGACCGATCCGAGGTCACTTTCCTTGACGACCTTGCCGCCGGCACCGCCGCCGATCGCGCCGCCGACCAATTCCGCCAGGATCGTAGTCACGTCCATGATCGCCCCCTCAAGGTTACTCGACCATATCGAGCATAACCGGCGTCCGGGGCCATTGCTAATCCCAAGACCAAGGGCAAATGGAGGCCGGCGATCATCTTCGATCGTCCATGCGACTATGCTCGGCCGCCGACAGCATATTCACGCCTCGCAAAGGACACATCCCTAAGTTGGGAATCACCTGATTCATCTCCTCAAATCGGACCGAACGGACCCCAACGGCTGCGGGCCCGTTCCGAAGCTTGAATGCAGCAAAAACACTGCATTAAAATGCCAATATAATTCGATTGTCGCATGCATCCATGGGTGAGATACCGAAAGCGGTTCTGCTGCGGCACATGCGCGGGCGCGGCCGGGAGGTCCCGGCGGCGGGCGGGCCGTCCGGCCCTTCGCGCGATCGATTTGCCGCACACGGAGGAGATCCAGTCATGCCCAGGGAAATCGGATGCGACCGCTCGCCTGATCGTCGCGGCTTCCTGAAGGTAGCCGGCCTGGGTGGCGCCGTCGCGGGCGTCCTGGCATTCGCCGGGACGGCGGCCGCGATCGAGGTGCATCACCCCGGCCCCACCGCCACGGCCGTGTCCCGCATCGCCGCCAAGCGCCGGTCGCGGAGCGCGAAGACGGCACAGACCGCCGCAGCACTGCGGGACCTGTGGGTCGGGCACATATTCTGGGTGCGGAACGTTTCAATGGCGGTCCTCGACCGGAACGAGGCGGCCATGAAGTCCGCGGAGGAGCGCGCCGTCGCCAATGCGCGATCGATCGCGGCCTCCATCGAGCCCTTCTACGGGGCAGCCGCCCGGGACGCCTTCTTCAAGCTTCTCGCGGGCCATTACGGCGCCGTCAAAGCCTATCTCGTCGCCGCCGCTGGCGACGACGCGGCGGCGGAGACTGCCGCCACGCAGTCGCTCACCTCCAATGCCGAAGAGATCGCCACCTTCCTGAGCAAGGCCAATCCCCACCTGCCGAAAGCGGCATTGCACAGCCTCCTGCTCGCCCATGGTGGCCACCACATCCAGCAGATCCAGGAACTGAAGGATCGCAACTACGACGCGGAGGCGAAGACCTGGGAGGACATGAAAAACCATGTCTATCAGATAGCCGACGCCACGGCCGACGCCCTGGCCAGGCAGTTTGCCAAGCGCTTCTGACGCGGGCCCGTCGGGAATGCGCCCCGGCCGGCCGGAAGGCCAGGCTATCCGGCCTGCGCGCCCGAAATGGCGTGCAGGCCGGCCAGGGCGGGGCTCAGCACGGTGTCGTCCGCGTTGTCGGAATAGACGGCGTAGACCGGGTGGGAGAATTGCGGCATTCCGGGCACCAGGTGGAGTTTCCCGGATGATATGAGGGCTTTCACCGCCCCCATCCGGAAGTAACCCGCGCCGCCGGCCGCCAGAATGTAGCCGAGCGCGAGCGGGCCCAGATTCGTGAAGAATCCGGGCGCGGCCTCCGGCAGGCGGATGTCGTGGTGGAGCAGGAAGTCCGGGCTCCAATCCACATGGACATAATCCAGCTCGTCGAGCAGGCGGCCATCGGGGCTGGTCGTGACCAGCACCAGCTTCTCCTCCATCACCAGATCGATCTTCAGGCCCGGCCGATGCTGCGGCGCATACATCAGTGCCGCGTCGACCAGCCCGGATGCCACCTGATGGATCAGGTCCTGGGGCACGTCGACTTGGACGCGGAGCGCGATGTCGCGCAGCGACCGGCGCATCCATAGGACCCAGTCGAGTAGATGCGGCTGCCACAGGCTGACCTCGCTGCCGACGGTCAGCACCGCCCGATGGCCAGCCGGCACTGCCACCTGGTGGCGCGCGCGCTCCCACAACTGCACGAAGGTCGGCGCATAGCGGAGAAACCGCTCCCCGGCCAAGGTCAAGGACGCCCCGCCCTTGTTCCGCACGAACAGCGACCGCCCGAGTTGCTGCTCGAGCGTGCGGATGCGCGCGCTGACCGTCGTCTGGCCGACATTCAGCCGCTCGGCGGCCCGGACGAAACTGCCGGTCGCAACGATTTCAAGGAACGTCTTGGCGAGGAGGATATCCATGGCGGTTCCGCATAAAAATTGCAGTTAAACGGCAGTTAATTTCATTTGTATGCTTCATTCAAGAGACACACTTAAAAGTGGATCGGTCGGGGCAATGCGCATATGCGGCATCGCCCAATCGCCGCCTCGTCTACGCCAGCTTCCCTTTGTTCTTTTCTCGCGCCTCGATTGCGGCGCCACGGGAGAGGTCATGACCAACAGAATTCACCATGATGGCGGCGGCGCAGATCGCCGCGGCTTCCTGAAGCTGGTCGGCGCGGCCGGGGCCGCCGGGGCGGCGGCCACCGCCCTGCCGTTCGGCGGCGCCGCGGTCGCGGCCGAGCGAGCCAAAGGCGCCGACCATGCGGCGCACGCCCATGCGGGCGCCGCCGCCGTGCCGCACCCCCTCAGCGCCGGCTATCAATTCTTCAACGCCACCGAGTCCGCCTTCATCGAGGCCGCGGTCGACACGCTGATCCCCAAGGACGCCGTCGGACCGGGAGCTGTCGAGGCCGGCGTCGCGACCTTCATCGACCGGCAGATGGCCGGGGCCTACGGCAAGGGCGATCGCCTCTACCTGGAAGGTCCGTTCGGCGCGGGCACACCGCAGCAGGGCTACCAGCTGCCGCTGACGCCCTCCGAACTGATCCGGATCGGCATCGCGGATGTGAGCGGCCATGCCCGTGCCAAGTACGGGCAGGCATTCGACGCGCTGTCGACCGCGGATCGAACCGCCGTGATGACGGATCTGGACAGTGCCAAGGTGGAACTGCCCAACGTGCCGACCGCGACCTTCTTCAATCTACTGCTCCAACTTACGGTCGAGGGATATTTCTCCGACCCGATGTATGGCGGAAACAAAGACAAGAGTGCGTGGAAGATGATCGGCTTTCCGGGTGCGGATTCTATGTACATGGACAAGATCGGCCCATTTCGCAACCGGACCTACACGGCATCTCCCATGGGAATCCAGGACCTCATCTAGCCGACCGGCGGAAAATGGAGACAGTGAAATGGCTGACAAGCTCAACTCCGTCGACATCCTGATCGTTGGCCTCGGATGGACCGGCGGCATTCTTGCCAAGGAACTCGCCTCGACCGGGCTGAAGATCGTTGCCCTGGAGCGCGGTGGTCCGCGCACCACCAACCCGGACTTCCTCGACCCCCAGATCCATGACGAGCTGCGGTATGCGGCCCGCCACGGCCTGATGCAAGACGTGCGGCGAACAACCCTTACCTTCCGCAACAAGGCATCGCAGACGGCGCTGCCGATGCGCCAGCTCGGCTCGTTCCTGCCGGGCAACGGGGTCGGCGGCGCCGGCGTGCATTGGAACGGCGTCACCTGGCGCTGGCTCGAATGGGACCATCAGGCCCGCCGCAGGACGGTCGAGAAATACGGCGAGAAGATCATCCCCGCGGACATGCACCTCCAGGACTGGCCGATCGGCTACGACGACCTGGAGCCCTACTACGACAAGTTCGAGAAGACCTGCGGCACCTCGGGCAGGGCCGGAAATCTGGATGGCCGGAAAATCGACGGCGGCAACGTCTTCGAGGGTGCGCGGAAGAGCGAGTATCCCAACCCGCCGCTGATCGCCGCGCAAAGCATGGTGATGTTCGAGAAGGCGGCACGCAATCTCGGCTACCACCCCTTCCCCAGCCCCGCCTCCAACGCATCGCGCGACTACGTCAACCCCGACGGCGTGGCCTTCGGCCAATGCCATTATTGCGGCTTCTGCGAGCGCTTCGGCTGCGAAGCCAACGCCAAGGCGAGCCCCCACTTCACCGTCATCCCGCTGGCGATGGCAAACCCCAACTTCCAGCTCCGGACGAATTCAACGGTGCTGAAGGTCAATCTCGACCCCACCGGCAAGCGCGCGGTCAGCGTCACCTACATGGACGCGCGCGGCCGGGAGCTGGAACAGCCCGCGGATCTCGTCATTCTTTCGGCCTATGCCCTGGGGAACGTGCATCTCCTGCTCCATTCCGGGATCGGCAAGCCCTACGACCCGGAGAGCGGCCAGGGTGTCGTCGGCCGCAACTACGCCTACCAGTGCGGCGGCGGGGCGACCGCGTATTTCGACGAAGACACGATCATGAACCAGTTCATGGGGGCCGGCGCGCTCGGCATGTCCATGGACGACTTCAACGGCGACAATTACGACTTCGAGAAGGCGGGCTATATCGGCGGCGGCGGCATCAGCTGCAACAATTCCGGCGCGCGCCCGGTCCAGTATCATCCGACGCCGCGGGGCACGCCGCGGTGGGGCTCCGCCTGGAAGAAAGCCGTCGTCGACCACTACAACCACACCACCAGGGTCGGCAACCAGGGTGCCGTGATGGCCTACCGGCAGAATCACCTCGACCTGGACCCGACCTATACGGACGCCTTCGGCCGCCCGCTGCTGCGGATGACGTTCGATTTCCAGGAGAACGAGATCCGGCAGATGAATGGCCAGGCCGACATCTGCACCAGCATCGCCCGGGAGATGGGTGCGAAGAGGATCGACCGCAGCACCTCCCCGGTGCCGTATTCGATCGTGCCCTATCAAAGCACCCACAACACCGGCGGCGCCGTCTTCGGTTCCGATCCGACCACCAGCGTCCTGAACAAGTATCTGCAGGTTTGGGACGTGCCGAACGTGTTCGTCACCGGCGCCTGCGTGTTTCCGCAGAATGCCGGAAAGAACCCGACCGGGCCGGTCGGCGCACTCGCCTACTGGGCGGCCGACGCGATCAAGAACCGATACCTGAAGAATCCCGGCGCGCTCGTTCCCGCCTGAGCCTCAGCCGGTTCCATCACCAACCCTCGTCGCTATTCCATCTCGAACGATCCGGGGCGGCTCGCCGCGCCCGGATCGCAGGAGGCAGGACGTGAAGTCGATCTCAATAGTCATGGCGCTCGGAATGTTCTTGAGCATAGGCCCCGCCTGGGCCCAGGGCGCGCTCCCCGCCGGCCAGGCCGATGCCGGTGCCACCGTGTTCAAGAAGTGCATGGCCTGCCACCGGGTGGGGCCGAGCGCGCGCAACGGCGTCGGGCCGGTGCTGAACGGTGTCGTCGGCCGGTCGGCTGGCACCTACGCCGGCTACACCTACTCGGCCGCGACCAAGCAATCCGGCCTGGTCTGGGATGAACCGACCCTGGCCCGTTATCTCCGATCGCCGCGCGAAGTGGTGCCCGGCACGAAGATGGCCTTCGTCGGCCTGAAGAAGAACCAGGAGATCGCCGACGTGATCGCGTACCTGAAGGGGTACGACGCCCTCGGCAAGAAAGCCGGCCAGTAGATCATCGTCGCCCCGCCGGGCGATGCGTGCGGGCCTTTGCCCAGCGCATCGCCCGCGGGCGAAAGCGATTGCCGCGGTCGGGCCGGACGCTACGCCCGCGCCGCCTCGCGTGCCTCCTGCCAACCTTTGGCGCTCGGGAACTTGCCCGAGGTGACTTCGGACGGAAGCACGGTCTGCTCGCGCAGGCGCTGCTCCTGGGTGGCGGTCAGCTCTGCCAGGTACCGCGAGGGAAACTCCATGAACGGGCGTCGATTCTTGTCCTGCCAATGGCGGCAATCGACCTTGTTCATGAAGATCTGGTTGGGTTCGCGGGCCGGCCATTCCGGCACCTGCAACCACAGGCGCAGGAGGTGGCGGCGGCGCGCGACTTCCGGATAGTCCTCATAGTCCGTCCGCGCATGCATGATGCTGCGGTTGTTGAGGAACTGGATGTCCCCTTCCTCGAAATTCATGTCGAGGAAGAATTCCTCCGAGCGGGCGAGGCGCTGCCATTCGTCATAGGCCTCGATCTCGATCGGGGTCATCGTCACCCCGCCATACTGCACGGCATAGCGGATGCAGCCGGACGCGAGGCAGGTGACGCGGCCGTCGCGCTGGCTGAGGAAAGGCAGGCGGTGGTCGCTCTGCGCCGGCATCAGCGAATGCAGCGCGTCCATCTCATGGTTGCGGTGATAGTAGCCGCGATAGAGGACCTCCAGCAGGTCCGGCCGCGTCTCCAGCATTGCATTGTGCAGGGCGGCGACGCTGACGATGCGGCTGGCGCCGCCCGCCATCGCGCTGCGCAGGCACATCAGCGCGACGATGTCGCAGGCCGACCCGTCGATATGGAAGTTCTGGCCGCCGCCGGCATTGTAGCCGCGCACCTTTTCGACCACGTCGCTGATGTCGATGACGCTGCCCAGCAGCTGGCCCTGCCAGGACTGCGACACCGGCTGGCCGAGATGGGCGCCGAGGCCGACATAGACCCGCGCCATCTGGTCGGCCGAATAGCGCACCCTCGGGAAGCCGCGCATCAGCACCACGCCGCACCCGTCCAGCATCCGATCGCGCAGCCGCAACAAGGTCGGGCCCATGTGCGGCAGCGGGAAGGTTTCGGTCGTGATCTCCGGGATGTCGCGCTCGCCGCATTCGCCGAGTGCCGCGTCGATCTCGCGCACCTCGTCGTCGGAGAAGCGATGCATCATCTCGGCGCGATAGTCGATGTCGGGGCCCTTCCAGGCCGCATCGCCAGTGACTTCAGCAATCGCCATCGACATTTCTCTCCTCGTGAAATCGGTTGGGTCAGGCTAGCGGCGAATGGCCGGACAATTCCACGGCATTCTATCGCCAACCGGGCTACTGCCAACCGGGCACCCCCCGCATGTCGGGCAGCCGGTGGGCGATGCCCTTGTGGCAGTCGATACAGGTCTTCTCGCCCGTGAAGAGGAAGCGCTGGTGGGCCTCGACGGCGCGCGGCGCCTGCTTGGTCAGGTCCATCGATTCCGTGCTGTGGCAGTTGCGGCATTCCAGTGAATCATTGGCCTTGAGCCTCGACCATTCGTGGCTGGCGAGGCGAAGCCGCTCGGCGACGAACTTGTCGCGGGTGTCGATGGTGCCGAACAGGTGGCCCCAGACCTCCTTCGAGGCCTGCATCTTCCGGGCGATCTTATGGGTCCATTCGTGCGGCACATGGCAATCCGGGCAGGTGGCGCGCACCCCCGACCGATTGACGAAGTGGACCGTCGTCTTCAGCTCCTCGAAGACGTTGCTCCGCATCTCGTGGCAACTGACGCAGAATCGCTCCGTGTTGGTCGCCTCCAGCGCGGTGTTGAAGCCGCCCCAGAAGATGACGCCGGCCAGGAAGCCGATGAGTGCCAGGGCACCCAGGCTGAAGGTCGCGCTCGGGCGGCGGAGGACGTGCCAGATCTCCCACCCGAAGCGCGTCAGCCTGCGGAACAGGGAGCCGCCGGCGGGGGCGCCCGGATCGCTCATCGACGCGGCCCTCCGGGTGCGGAGCGGGCGATGATCGTATCGATGTCGACGAAGTCGTTGGGTATGGGCACGCGCACGTCATGCTGCGGGACGTGGCACTGGGTGCAGAAGAAGCGGCGGGGGGAAACGGTCGCCAGGAACTGGCCGTCGCGGTCCATGAAGTGCGTGATGGAGATCATCGGCGCCTGGGACTCGCCGGTCCGCGACCGCGCATGGCAGGACAGGCACTTGTTGCCGTTGAGGTCGACCTGATAGCCCTCGATCGTGTGGGGGATGACCGGCGGCTGCTCGGGATAGTTCCGCACCTCGCGCTGCGAGGTGTTCAGCATCGGCGTCATCCGGGGTGCCGGCGCGACCTGGTCGAGCGGGGTCGGGCCGCGCAGCGGGATCGAGATCTGGCCCACCCCCTGGGCCCACGGCGCCGCCGAGAGGAGGCCGACGCCGGCGACCGCCATCATCGCCAGGAGGGCCGGCCACGCGGGTTTCATCGCTGTGCTCCCCACAGGGCCACCCGGACGGCGCATTTCTTGAAGTCCGTCTGGTACGAGATCGGATCGGTGGCGTCGAGGGTCACGCGATTGATGAGCTGGCCCTCGTCGAACCAGGGCACGAAGACGACGCCGCGGGGCATCCGGTTGCGGCCACGGGTTTCGACCCGGGTGCGGATATGCCCGCGCCGCGACTCCAGCTTGATCTCGTCGCCGCGGCGCAGTTTGAGCGAGGCCGCGTCGTCGGGATGCATGAAGCACACCGCCTCCGGGAACGCCCGGTGGAGTTCCGGGACGCGGCGGGTCATGGAACCGGAATGCCAATGTTCCAGGACCCGGCCGGTCACCAGCCAGAACGGGTAGGTGTCATCGGGGGATTCCGCCGCCGGCTCGTAGGGAAGGGCGAAGATGCGCGCCTTGCCGTCGGGGTGGCCATAGAACTCGACGCCCTTGCCCGGCTTCACATAGGGGTCGTGCCCCTCGCGGAAGCGCCACCTGGTTTCCCGGCCGTCCACCACCGGCCAGCGCAGCCCGCGCTCCCGGTGATAGGTGTCGAACGGTGCCAGGTCATGGCCATGCCCGCGGCCGAACTGCGCATACTCCTCGAACAGGCCCTTCTGCACATAGAAGCCGAAATGGCGGCTCTCCTGGTTGGAATGCTCGGGGTCGAGGTCGCTCAGCGGGAACTTGTTCGCCTCGCCGTTGGCGAACAGCACGTCGAACAGCGTCCGGCCGCGCTGCTCCGGCTGCTTGACGATCAGCTCCTCCGGCCACACCTCCTCCACCTTGAAGCGCCTGGAGAACTCCATGAGTTGCCAGAGATCGGAGCGCGCCTCGCCGGGGGCGTCGACGAGCTGGTGCCAGAAATGGGTGCGGCGCTCGGCATTCCCGTAAGCACCTTCCTTCTCCACCCACATGGCGGTCGGCAGGATCAGGTCGGCCGCCATCGTCGTCACCGTCGGATAGGCATCGGAGACGACGATGAAGTTCTCGGGGTTGCGGTAGGCGGGAAGGGTTTCCTCGTTGGTGTTCGGGCCGGCCTGGAGGTTGTTGTTCACCTGGATCCAGTATGCGTTGGTCTTGCCGTCCCGCAGCATCCTGGTGTGCTCCACCGCGTGGTATCCGGGGGTCGCCGTGATCGTCCCTTCCGGCACCTTCCAGATCCCCTCGGCGGTCTCGCGATGCGCCTTGTTGGTGACCACGAGGTCGGCCGGCAGGCGATGGGCGAAGGTGCCGACCTCGCGCGCGGTCCCGCAGGCGGACGGCTGGCCGGTCAGCGAGAAGGGGCTGTTGCCGGGCTCGGAGATCTTTCCGGTCAGGAGATGCAGGTTGTAGACGAGATGATTGGCCCAGACGCCGCGGGTGTGCTGGTTGAACCCCATGGTCCAGAAGCTCGTCACCTTGACGCGCGGGTCCGCGTAGAGCTCGGCCAGGGCCTGCAGGCGGTTCACCGGCACGCCGGAAATCTCGGACGCCTTCTCGAGGCTGTAGTCGGCGACGAATCTTGCGTATTCGTCGAAGCTGATCTCGACCGATTCACTGGCCTTGGCCCGGCCGGCGGCGCGTTGCTCCAGCGCATGCTCGGGCCGCAACCCGTAGCCGATATCGGCGGTGCCGCGCCGGAAGTTGGTGTGCTTGCCGACGAAATCCTTGTTCACCCGCCCGGTCTGGATGATGTGGTTGGCGATCGCGTTCATGATCGCAAGGTCGGTCTGCGGCGTGAACACCATGGGAATGTCCGCCAGATCGAAGGACCGGTGCTCGAAGGTCGAGAGGACCGCCACCCGCACATGCGGCGCCGACAGTCGCCGATCGGCAACGCGCGTCCACAGGATCGGGTGCATCTCGGCCATGTTCGAGCCCCACAGCACGAAGGCATCGGCCGCCTCGATATCGTCGTAGCAGCCCATCGGCTCGTCGATTCCGAAGGTGCGCACCAGCCCATAGGCGGCCGAGGCCATGCAATGGCGGGCATTGGGGTCGACGTTGTTGGAGCGGAGGCCGGCCTTGAACAGCTTGTTCGCGGCATACCCCTCCCAGATCGTCCATTGCCCGGACCCGAAGATGCCGACCCCGCTCGGGCCGTGCTTCCTGAGGGCCGCCTTGAACTTGTCGGCCATCGTGTCGAAGGCCTCGTCCCAGCTTACCGGCGTGAAGTCCCCGTTCTTGTCGTAGCGGCCATCCTTCTTGCGCAGCAGCGGCTGGGTCAGCCGGTCATGGCCGTACATGATCTTCGACAGGAAATAGCCCTTCACACAGTTCAGCCCGCGATTGACCTCCGACTTGATGTCGCCATGGGTGGCGACCACGCGGCCGGCCTTGGTGCCGACCATCACGCTGCACCCGGTGCCGCAGAACCGGCAGGGCGCCTTGTCCCATTTGAGGAGGGTGTCCGGCCGTTCGGTGACGAGATTCTGAGCGGCCGCCGGGATGGCGATGCCGCCCGCCGCCGCCGCCATCGCGGCGGCCTCCATCTTCAGGAAGTCGCGGCGCGTGAGCTTGGCGGTCATGACGGGGGCTCCCTCAACCAGGGCCGGGGTCGGCGACGTCGGAGGTGTGGTAAACGAGCGTCGCGCTGATCACATGCGCCAGCAGCGAGATGCGGGTCAGCACGCTGCCGACCGAATCCGCGCCGCCGGCTTCGATCACCACGACCAGCTTGCCCCGCTCGTCACGATGGAAGATTTCCGCGGCCTCGATGCCTTCGATCGCGGCCGCGACGTCGGCCATGCGCTCCGGACGCGTCTGCACGAGAATGCTCGCGATCTCGGCCGTGCCGTCCGGCGACGGCATCACCGCGTGGTTCGGCGCCCATCGACCGCGAATGAACTGGCGACGGTCGCGCATGGCCCGGTCACCCCGCCGGCGGGCCGGGCGGCCCGACGATCATCTGGTAGACCCAGACGACGAACCCGTAGCCGCCCACGGTCATCACCGCGAGCGCCGGCATGACCACGCCGGTGAGGAACACGATCGCGAAGACCTCCAGCCGTCGCTGCCGGACGCGATCCCCGGGCACCTGTACTGCACTTTTCAGCACGGACACGGACAAGCTCCTCCCTGGGAGCGAAGTCTAGCCCAGCCCAGCCAATGCGCAACCCGAACCGCGACGGTTCTGGTCCGATCTGCCGCGTCAGGGCCGCTGGCGGGTCAGGCTGCTGGCGGATCGTGCCGGAAATAGGGCTCGACGGTGCCGCGCAGCTTCATCGTCAGCGGTCGGCCGAACCGGTCCATCGTCTTGCCGACCGCAACGCGGATCCACCCCTCGCTGACGCAATATTCCTCGACATTGGTCTTTTCGGCACCGTTGAAACGGATGCCGACCCCGCGCTCCAGGATCGGTGCGTCGTGGTGCGGGCTCTTGGGGTCGTTCGACAGGCGGTCGGGCAGGGTTTCGGTCATCAGATGAGCCTCAA
>CAZQOA010000016.1:15399-60649 GCA_964594715.1 uncultured Rhizobiaceae bacterium
CGAACCTCGTAGTTCTCGATCATCACCGAGGGCCGCTGCTCGCGGACGACATACTCCTGCACGATGGTCCGTTGGTCGGGAGCGAGAGTCCGCACGGTGGTGGTGGTGGTGGTCGACTGCGCCATGGAAGGCCCGGTCGCCGCAAGGAGACCAAGGGCCAGAAAACCGCCGATAGCGAGTTTCGTCATGTAGTACCTCCGGGTGGATGCTCCACCGAACAACACCCGGCGCCCCGGATTGTTCCCATGATGCCTTATCTATCGGCCGACATGGTGATTTCCCTCGTCATCTAGGATTTTCATCATAATCATTACTTTTCAATAACTGTGGCCGGATGCCGCCCCCCGCCGGGTGGTTGGGGCATCGGTCGCACCTTTGCGTCTCGACAGCCCGGCCGGGAGCGGCGACGATCCCGTCGGCCGGGACCCCCGCGATCGCCGCCAGGAAACGCATGATTCGACCCGAACACCGGATGCGCCGCCCGTGACCGACGCCTTGCGGCCGCGCCCCGGCATATGGGTCGTGGCGCTGGGTGGACTGGCCGCGACCCTGATCGGCAACGGCATCGGCCGCTTCGCCTACACGCCGCTGATCCCGGCCCTGATCGGGGCCGGCTGGTTCACGCCGGCCGAGGCGGTCTATCTGGCGGCGGCGAACCTGGCCGGCTACCTCGCCGGCGCGCTGGTCGCCGCCGGCCTCGCCCGCCGGCTGGGCAGCACGACCGCGATCCGCCTGGCAGCCCTGGCCACCGTCGCCAGCCTGGCCGCCTGCGCCTGGCCGCTGGGCTTCGCCTGGTATGGCGGATGGCGCTTCCTTGCCGGCGCCACCGGCGGGGTCCTGATGGTCCTGGCGGTCCCGGCGGTGCTGGCCGTCACCCCGACCGCGCGGCGCGGGCGCGCCGCCGGCGTGGTCATCACCGGGGTCGGGCTCGGCATTGCGGCCGCGGGCACCATCGTGCCTGCCATGGCGTTCGCCGGGCTGACCGCGGTGTGGCTGGCCCTGGCCGCGGCCGCGCTCCTGCTGACGGCCTATGTCTGGTTCGCCATCCCGGCCGACCGCGTCGGCCCGGTCGCCGCCCCGCACCGCGCCGGGCCGCTCCGCGCGCCGATCCTGCTGCTGCTGGCCGCCTATGCCTGCGACGCCCTCGGCTTCATCCCGCACACGGTGTTCTGGGTCGACTATATCGCCCGCGGCCTCGGCCTGGGGCTGGAGGTCGGCGGCGCCTACTGGGTGCTGTTCGGCCTTGGTGCAGCCGCCGGCCCCTTCCTCGCGGGCCTGGTCGCCGATCGCATCGGCCTCGGCCGGACCTATGTCGCAGCCATGTCGGTGAAGGCGGCGGCGGTGGCGCTGCCGCTGCTCTCGACCAGCCATCTCGGCCTCGCCGCCTCGTCCCTGGTGGTGGGCGCGCTGATCGCCGGGACGACCACCCTGTGCTCGGCCTGGGTCGCCGAGCAGGCCGGGCTCGCCGACCACCGGCGCATCTGGGGCTGGATGACCAGCGCCTTCGCGGTCGCCCAGGCGGCCGGGGCCTGGGCGCTGTCGCATCTGTTCGCGGTCACGGGATCGCACGCGATCCTGTTCGCGATCGGCGCCGCCGCACTGGCCGCCGGGGCCACCCTCGGCCTAGGGTCGCTGCGTCTTCAAGCGGGCGGCCCACAGAAGGGCGCCGCAGACTGATCAGAAATCGGGGGAGCACGCAGGATGACGATGACTGACACCGGGTCCGACGCCGGCCGGCCGCTGGCCGGCAAGGTCGCACTGGTGACCGGGGCCGGCCGCGGGCTGGGCCGCGCCTTCGCCGAGCGCCTGGCCGCGGCGGGCGCCGATGTCGCCATCCACGGCATGCGCGAGCATGGCCCGGCCGAGTTCGGCGAGGGCACGACGCTGACCGCGGTCGCCGAGGAGATCGCGCGCCGGCACCAGGTCCGCACCGTCCGCGTCCTGGGCGACCTGACCCAAAGCGGCGACATCGGGCGCGTCGTGGAGACGGCCGGGACGCTCGGGCCCATCGACATCCTGGTCCACAATGCCGGCGGCGACATCGCGGCCAAGGGCGGCAAGCCCGACCCCAACGACGCCGTCGGCATCGCCGAGGCGGATGTCCGCGCCGTGCTCGACCGCAACCTGCTCTGCACCATCCTCACCTGCCAGGCGGTGGCCCGCGGCATGATGGAGCGCCGCCGCGGGCGGATCGTCACCATCGGCTCGACCGCCGGGTCGCGCGGGCGCACCAACGGCGCCATCTATGCCGTCGCCAAGGCCGGCGTCACCCACTACACCCGCTGCCTCGCGGACCAGCTTCGGCCCTACGACGTCACCGTCAACTGCATCGCCCCCGGCGAGACCCGCACCGGCCGCTTCCTCGCCACCCGCGCCATCGACGAGCGCCGCCTGGCCGAGGGCGGCACGCTCGATCGCGTGGCCACGGTCGACGAGGTGGCACGCCTGGTCGAAGTCTTCGCGGGTCCGCTCGGCGCCTTCGTTTCCGGGCAGGTGCTGCGCGTCGACGGGGGCAATCAAGGCTGGCCGGCCTGACGGCCGGCAACCTCGGCCCCCCACGGCCCGAGCCTCAGAGCGGCATCCAGTCGCGCTCCCAGACGACGACGTCGCCCCGGGCGGCCAGCGGCAGCACCACCCGCGGCGAAAAGCCCGCGCGCATCAGGTCATAGCCGAGCCCGCCCTGCCATGGCACGCCGTGGTCGGTCTCGAAGCGGAAATCGTCGAGGCCCTCGTCGGCGAAGCGGTCGACATGGGCGGCGATCAGGGTCGGCAGGTCCACGCCATCGATCAGCGGTCGCAGGGTGACCCGGCTCGCCAGGCGGTCAACCTCGGCTGCAAGCAGTCCGTTGCGGCGCCGCGGCGCGGGGTCCGGAACAATGTCGCGTATGTCGCGATCGAGCCCGAGCGCCTCGTAGAACACCTCCAGGAACGGCCGCGATGCCGCATCGGCCCAGGCGACACCGGCCACGCCCTCGCCCGCCACATTCTCGCCCAGGGCGCGATAATGCAGCGGCCGCGAGCCGAGCTGGCCCAGGCAGTCGAACTCGTCGGACGGGAAGCCCGGCCCGCGCTCCTCGCTGAAGATCATCGTCGCCGTGGTGCCGGCCAGGGCCCGCACTACCCCCTCGACGAGGCGGCCGGCCAACGCCGCGTCGTCCCGCGCGCTCACCGGCCCCAGGACTTCGATCAGCCGGGCCGAGCGCGCCGTCCAGGCGACGCCGCCCAGCACCCGCCCGGCACCGCCGCGGGCGACCAGGGCCGACAGCTCGCCCGCCGCTGCCAGGTCGATC
The DNA here is from genome assembly GCA_964594715.1 of uncultured Rhizobiaceae bacterium. Lineage (GTDB taxonomy): Bacteria > Pseudomonadota > Alphaproteobacteria > ATCC43930 > Allostellaceae > Allostella. The sequence goes on from CAZQOA010000016.1 coordinate 18,690, forward strand.
GCCAGCCCATCCGCCTCGAACGCCCAGGGTGCGGCAATGCCGAACCGGCGCCGGAAAAGGCCCGCCAGCGCCGCCATGCCGTCGGCGTCGGCCGGCACCAACCGGGCCGATGCCGCCGCGTCACCGAGGCCGATCTCTTCCGGCTCCGCGGGATCGATTGGCGCGGAATACTGGCGCGACTGTTCCAGGACCAGGCGGACGCCGCCGTCGGGGTCGAGATCGACCGACAGCCGGTCGACCAGGCGCGAGGCGAGCAGCAGGCCCAGTGCCCCCAGTGCAGCCGTGTCCTCGACGTCAATCGGGCGTGTAAGGTTGAACCAGTGCAGCTCTTCCGACGGCAGCCGGCAATGCAGGCGCGCCTCGACCGCGTGATGCCGGTCGCGAAGCTGCAGCTCGAAAGCACTGCCGGGCGCCTGCGTCGCGACATGGACGAAGACTTCCTCCACCGCCTGGCCGAGCCGGGCGGCGCCGCTGGCATCGAGGCGGAAATCGAGCGCAGCCTGCTCGACGCCGGCCTGCACCGCCGCCGCGCGCGCCGGGTCGGCCGCGAACGCCTGCTCGACCGACGCTTGCCCGACCGGCGGCAAGGTGGCCGGCGTCATGCCCACGACCGACCGCGCGCCGCCATCGCGTCCCACCTGCACCGGTCCATGCTGCCCACCCCGAAGTCGCTCCACCGCCCGATGCTTATCGGCCAATACGCCACCGATCAATGTAAAGACGCCCAACGGGGTGGACGATGGGCGCCCATTGACCGCAACAGGCGCCTGGGGAACTCTGCCGGCGGATAATTCGCAACCGATCACTGGGGTGCAGCCGCGTGAACGACGCCCGACTGATGCAGGACTTCCCGCCGTCGCCCGAAGGGCAGGTGGCGCTCGCCAACTGGCGCACGCCGCCTTTCAACAAATGGGCCTTCCAGCACGTCCGCGAGATCGTGCCGTCCGCCGACATCGCCAACGACCCGGACCGGGTCTGGCCCCTGACGGCGGCCCCCGCGGACCTCGGCCGGATCAAGGTCGCCCATGATGGCGGCGAGATCGACTTTGCGGCGTTCCTGGAGGCGACCGACACCGACGGGCTGGTCATCCTCCATCGTGGCCGCATCGTCGCCGAGTCCTATGCCAACGGCATGACCGAGCACACGCCGCACATCCTGATGTCGGTGTCGAAGTCGATGCTGGGCGTGGTGGCCGCGATCCTGGCCGACCGGGGCGTGCTCGACCCGGCCTGGCCGGTCACCCGCCTGGTCCCGGAGGTCGCCGGCACCGCCTACCAGGGGGCCACGATCGCCAACCTGCTCGACATGCGCGCGGGCGTACTGTTCGACGAGGACTACCTCGCCACCTCCGGGCCGATCATCGCCTATCGCAAGGCGCAGAACTGGAATCCGCCGGAGCCGGGCGACCCGCCGTCCGACCTGCGCAGCTTCTTCCGCACGCTGACCGCGTCGGACGGGCCGCATGGCGGACGCTTCCACTATGTCTCGCCCAACACCGACCTGCTGGCCTGGGCGATCGAGCGGGCCGCCGGCAAGCGCTATGCCGACGTGGTGGGCGAGGTGCTGTGGCAGCCGATGGGTGCCGCGCGCAGCGCCTACATCACGGTCGACCGGCTGGGCGCGCCGCGCGGCGCCGGCGGCTTCTGTGCCACGACGCGCGACCTGGCCAGGGTCGGGCAACTGATCGCCCAGGACGGCCGCCGCGACGGCGTCCAGGTCATTCCGCCTGCGTGGATCGCGGACATCGCCGGGACCGGCGACGGTGCCGCCTGGGACCGCGGCGACTTCGCCGGCTACTTCCCCGGCATGCCCATGCACTACCGCAGCAAATGGTACGTCCTGAACGGCCCCTCGCCGATGCTGTTCGGATTGGGCGTGAACGGCCAGAACCTGTTCGTCGACCGCGCCCGCCAGCTCGTCATCGCCAAGTTCTCCTCGCAGGCCCAGGCGATGGACGAGGGCCGCCTCGCCCTCACCTTCCGCGGCATCGACGCCCTCCGCCGGCATTTCGCGGGGTGAGCTGCGGTTTGCGGCGACCCTTCCAAGGAACATGTCGATGGCATCGACCTATGTTCGTATCGTGTCGATGAAATCCACTTCCGTCGACATGACCTACTTTGCCCGCGGGGCAGGGTCGCGTTCCCGAGGGCGCAAGGCCGCCGTCTCGATCGCGATGCGGTGGCGCAGCAGGAAGGCATTGAGGATCGACCAGACGATCGCCACCGGCCAGTTGGCGAAGGCCGCCGGCAGCACCAGGATCTCGGCGGCGACGACCCAATAGTTCGGGTGGCGCAGGAGGCGGAATGGACCGCCGCGGATGATCGGCGCGCCCTCCAGCGTGATCACCCGCGTCGTCCAGTAGGGGCCGAGGGTCGCGATCACCCATAGGCGCGCCAGTTGCAGCAGGCCGTAGACCGCGAGCAGCGGCCAGATGGGCTCGCGGTCGGGCGGGGTCGTGGCCAGCAGGGCCACGATCCAGCTCGCATGCAGGAGGACGAAGAGCGGGTAGTGGCGGCGCCCGACCTCGCGTCCGCCGCGAGCCAGCAGCCGCCCGGTATTGCGCCGCGCCAGGGCCAGTTCGCCCAGCCGTTGCAGGATGACAAGGCCGACGATCCAGGCGAGCGGGCTGTGCCAGGCCCAGCCCAGGCCGGCCGTCATGCCGCGTCCAGGACCAGCATGCCGGCGGTGAAGCCGGGCCCGAGCGAGGTCATCAGGTGCAGCCCCCGGGCACGCGCGTCGAGGGCGGCGCGCAGCACGAACAGCACCGTCGCCGACGACATGTTGCCGTGGTCGCGCAGCGTGTCGCGGGCGAATTTCAGGTCGCCTTGCTGCAGCTCGAAGCATTCCTCCAGGGCGTCCAGCACCTTGGCCCCGCCGGGGTGGCAGAGGAACTGGCCGATGTCGGCCAGCGCCATCCCATGCTGCGCGAGGAAGCGGTCGATGACGGGGCGCAAATCCTCGCGCACCAGGGTCGGGATGTCGCGGGAGAAGACCACCTTCAGCCCGTCGTCGGCCACGTCCCAGCCCATCACATCGATGCTGTCGGGCCAGGTGTGCTCGCCCCAGGGCCCGAGCGCCGGCGCGTCGGCGGCGCCCCGGTCGCCGAGTCGGCAGGTGACGACCGCCGCCGCCGCGCCGTCGCCGAACAGCGCCGTGGCGACGATGTTGCTCTTGGAGCGGTCCTGGCGGCGGAAGGTCAGGCTGCACAGCTCCACCACCAGCAGCAGGACCCGCGACCGCGGCTCTGCCGCCGCCAGGGCCGCGGCACGGGCGAGGCCGATGACGCCGCCGACGCAGCCCAGCCCGAAGATCGGCAGGCGCTGGACGTCGGCGCGGAAGGCCATCCGCTGCATCAGGCGCGCATCCAGCCCGGGGGTGGCGATGCCGGACGAGCAGATGGTGACCAGCGTGTCGATGTCGGCCGGCCGCAGCCCGGCCTGGTCCAGCGCCTTGGCCGCGGCTCCCGCCAGCAGGGCGGTCGCGTGCTCGAGGAAGAGCGCGTTGCGCTCGGCGAAGCCGTGCTCCTCCAGGAACCAGGCGATGGGCACGCAGGAATGCCGGCGCGCGATCTGGGCGTTGCCATAGACGCCGGCCAGGCGATGGAAGCCGCCTTCGACGGACGCGAAGAGGCGTGCCGCGTGCCCCGCCACCTCCGGCTGCAACAGGTCATAAGGCGGAGTCGCGGTCGCCAAGGCGGTCAGGCGCGGCCGGGACGCGAAATCCGTTGCGAATGCCATCCGACCTCGATTCGTTCCACCCGATGGGTTGAACGCGCGAGCCATCCTACGCCGCTGCCTGAAACCGGCAACTTAATGCGGATGGTGTCCCGCTTACGCCGCCTCGCCCGCGACCCAGCCGCTCGACCAGGCCCATTGGAAGTTGTAGCCGCCGAGCCAGCCGGTCACGTCGACCGCCTCGCCGATGACGAAGAGGCCAGGGACCGCGGTCGCCTGCATGGTCCGGGACGAGAGCGCGCTGGTGGCGACGCCGCCCATCGTCACCTCGGCCTTGGCATAGCCCTCGGACCCGCTCGGTGTCAGGCGCCATCGCTTCAGCCGCTCGGCCAGGCGATGGAGGTCGCGGTCGGGCACCTCGCCGATCGGCCGCGACGGCAGGTTGGCTTCGGCCAGCGCGGCCGCGAGGCGCTGCGGCAATACCTCCGCCAGGATCGTCCTGCCCTCCGCCTTGGGCCGGGTCCGCTTGCGATCGAGGAGGAAGGCGGCGGCATCGAGGTCGGGCAGCAGGTCGATGACGACCGCCTCCCCCTCCCGCCAGTAGGAGGAGACCTGCAGCACGGCCGGGCCCGAGAGGCCGCGATGGGTGAAGAGCATCGCCTCGCGGAACTGGCCGCGTCCCGCGCGCGCCACCACATCGAGGGAAACCCCGCTCAAGGGCTGCATGGTCGCAAGGTCGTCGGGCGCGAAGGTCAGAGGCACGAGGCCGGGCCGGATGTCCGACAAGGGCAGGCCGAAGCGCCGGGCGATGTGGTGGGCGAAGCCCGTCGCGCCCATCTTCGGGATGGAGAGGCCGCCCGTGGCGAGCACCACCGCATCCGCCGCGAAGCAGCCGCGGTCGGTGGTGACGCGGAAGCGGTCGGCGCGCTCGACATCGGCGATGCGGTGGGCGAGGCGCAGGTCGACGCCGACCGCCGCGCACTCGGCCAGCAGCATGGCGACGATCGCCCGCGCCGAGCCGTCGCAGAACAGTTGCCCCAGCGTCTTCTCGTGGTGCGCGATGCCATGCCGGTCGACCAGGGCGATGAAGTCGCGCTGGGTGTAGCGCGACAGGGCCGACTTGCAGAAATGCGGGTTGTCCGACAGGAAACGGTCGGGCGCGCTTTCCCGGTTGGTGAAGTTGCAGCGCCCGCCGCCGGAGATCAGGATCTTCTTGCCCGGCTGATCGGCATGGTCGAGCAGCAGCACCCGGCGCCCGCGCCGGCCAGCACTGATGGCGCACATCAGGCCGGCGGCGCCGGCGCCGAGAATCACCAGGTCGAAGGATCGGGGAACGCTATCGGGCATGGCGGGACGGCCGGCGGCGAGGACGACTGATGGGAGGATGGGCGCCCTCCCTACCACATCCGTCCCGCAGCAGGGGTCAGGCGGTATTGCCGCGGAGGATCATGTCCGCCCCCTTCTCCGCGATCATGATGGCGGCGGCATTGGTGTTGCCGGACACCACCGTCGGCATGATCGAGGCGTCGATCACCCGCAACCCCTCCATCCCCTTCACCCGGAGGGTGGCGTCGACCACGGCCGTCGGATGCTGCCCCATCATGCAGGTGCTGGTCTGGTGGAAGGTGGTGCCCGAGGTCGCCCGGACATGGTCGAGGAGCGCGTCGTCGGTCGCGGCGTCCGCCCCCGGCATGAACTCCTCGGCCACCACGCGCCGCATCGCGGGCGTGGCGAAGACCCGCCGCGCCGCCCTGAGGGCCGCCACCATGGTCTCGCGGTCGGCCGGGGTCGACAGGTAGTTGGCCGTCATCTTGGGCGGCGCGGTCGGATCGGGCGACTGGATGCGCAGCCAGCCGCGGCTCTCCGGGCGGCAGGGGATGGCGACGATGGTGCAGCCTGGGAACGCGTGCATCGGGTCGCCCGCCTTGGGCGAGCTGCCGGCCAGGAACTGGTACTGCACGTCGGGCGAGGCCAGCTCGGGCCGCGTCTTGAGGAAGAGGCCGATCGGGGCGGCACCGGTCATCAGGGCGCCCCGCGCCGCCAGCACATACTCCATGCCGGTCAGCGCCTTGCGCCACCAGCTCCGCGATATCTCGTTGAAGGTGTTGCGGTTGCGCGCCCGGTAGATGAGGCGCCCGCCCAGATGGTCCTGGAGGTTCAGGCCCACGCCCGGCAGGTCATGGGCGACGGCGATCCCCTGCGACTGGAGCAGGGCGCCCGGGCCGATGCCCGAGAGCTGGAGGATCTGCGGCGAGTTGATGGTGCCGCCGCACAGCAGCACTTCCTTGCGCGCCCGCACCCGGTGGGTAGCACCGCCCTGGCCGTACTCGACGCCGACGGCGCGGCGCCCCTCGATCAGGATGCGATGGGTGAGGGCCCGGATCTCCACCCGCAGGTTGGGCCGCCGCATCGCCGGCCGCAGGTAGCCGACCGCGGCACTGCATCGCCGCCGGCCGCGCACCGTCACCTGGAGCGGCCCCACCCCCTCCTGCGAGGCGCCGTTGAAATCCGCGTTGAACGGGTAGCCGGCCTCCTGCGCGCCGGCGATGAAGGCATCGTGCAGCTCGTGCGGCGTGCGCAGGTCGGACACCCCGAGCGGGCCGTCGGCGCCGTGATGCTGGTCGGCGCCGCGCTCCTGGCCCTCGGCCTTGCGGAAGAACGGCAGGACGTCGTCATAGGACCAGCCGGCATTGCCCATCTGCCGCCACAGGTCGTAATCCTCCTTCTGGCCGCGGATATAGATGAGGCCGTTGATCGAGCTCGACCCGCCCAGCACCTTGCCGCGCGGCCAGGGGATGCGCCGGCCGTGCATCTCGGGCTCGGGCTCGGTCTCGAACCTCCAGGCGACCTTGGGGTTGTAGATGTTGCGGTAGAAGCCGGCCGGGATGTGGATCCAGGGGTCGGTATCCTTGCCCCCCGCCTCCAGCAGCAGGACGCTGCTGCGCCCGTCCGCCGTCAGCCGGTTGGCCAGCACGCAGCCGGCCGAGCCCGCGCCGATGATGATGTAGTCGACCTCCGAGACCGCTTCCATTCGTGCCGTTCCCTCCCCGCCGGCCGTGCATCGCCCGAATCCGTGCGCGGCCATTCGCCAGCGGGATTATGCCGCGTCCCAAGGTCCCGGCATCAGCAATTCTGGGAACCGGAATTTGGGAACCGGACCGTCCGGAGGGGCTAGAGGACGCTGCGGACGAACTGCTGGAACTCGGCCGTCTGCGGCCGGGCGAACAGCTCCGCGCTTGGGCCGGTTTCCCATACCCGGCCCTGGTGCATGAAGACGACGGTGTGGGCGAGGCGGCGGGCGAAGCCCATCTCGTGGGTGACCAGGATCATCGTCATGCCGCCCTGCGACAGGTCCTCCATCACCTTCAGCACCTCGACCGTCAGCTCCGGGTCGAGGGCCGAGGTCACCTCGTCGAACAGCAGCACCTGGGGCCGCAGCGCCAGCGAGCGGGCGATCGCGACCCGCTGCTGCTGCCCGCCCGACAGCTGTTCCGGATAGGCCCTGGCCTTGTCGGCGAGGCCGACCTGGTCCAGCACCTCGGCCGCGATGCGCTCGGCCTCGGGCCGGGGCTTCTTCTGCACCAGGGTCAGCGCCAGCGTGATGTTGCGCAGGACGGTGAGGTGGGGAAAGAGGTTGTAGCTCTGGAACACCATGCCGACGTCGCGGCGCAGCTGCGCCTTGTTCCAGCTGCCCGGCCGCCCGACCTGGTGGCCGCAGATCTCGATGGTGCCGCCCTGGATGTCCTCCAGCCCGTTCAGGCAGCGCAACATCGTACTCTTGCCCGACCCGCTGCGGCCGACCACCGCCACCATCTGGCCCGGCTGGACGGTGAAGGAGATGCCCTCCAGCACCTTCAGCTGGCCGAAGGACTTGTGCAGGTCGGTGACCCGGACGATGGCCCCGGCGCCGTCTGCTGGGGACCGGACGCCCGGCACCGGCACCTCAACGCGCGACATGGAGCCTCCTCTCGAGATGGCGGCTGGCCAGCGACAGCGGGTAGCACAGGGCGAAATAGATCGCCGCCACGCAGATGAAAACCAGGAAGGGCTGGAAGGTCGAGTTGTTGACGATCTGGCCTGCCCGGGCCAGTTCGATGAAGCCGATGATGGAGGCGAGCGAGGTATTCTTCACCACCTGCACCATGAAGCCGACCGTCGGCGGGATGGCGATCCGGGTCGCCTGCGGCAGGACGACGTAGAGATATTGCTGGAGGCGGTTGAGGCCGAGGCAGTCGGACGCCTCCCACTGGGTCTTCGGCACCGACTGGATGCAGCCGCGCCAGATCTCGCCGAGGAAGGCGCCGGTATAGAGGGTGAGCGCCAGCCCCGCGGCCACCACCGGCTCCAGCTTGGCGCCGACGATGCCGAGGCCGAAATAGGCGAGGAACAGCATGATCAGCAGCGGCGTGCCCTGGATGAGCTGGATATAGGCGATCGCCGCCAGCCGCAGCACGCGCCATTGCGACAGGCGCGACAGGGCCAGCACCATCCCCAGCACGGCCCCGCCCACGAACGCGATCAGCGACAATGCGATCGTCCATTTCGCGGCGTCGAGCAGGTAGAGGAGGTGGAAGCTGCTGAATTGGTTCATCGCCGCCGCCCGCTACAAGGCCGTGCCGAGGCGGCGGCGGCGGACGAAGAGCAGGCCGCCGATCATCCAGAAGGCGAACCGGTAGATGAAGGACAGCACGAGGTAGACGAGTGCCACCACGATATAGACCTCGAAGCTGCGATAGGTGTCCGACTGGACGACGTTGGCGATCGCGGTCAGCTCCTCGGCCGAGATCTGCGAGGTGATGCTGGAGGCCAGCATGAGCAGCACGAACTGGCTGCTGAGCGCGGGATAGACCCGCTCCATCGCCGGCAGCAGCACGATGTGCGCGATCACCTGCAGCCGCTTCAGGCCGAGACAGTCGGCCGCCTCGATCTGGGTCCTGGGAATCGATTCGATGCCGGCCCGCATGATCTCGGTGGTGTAGGCGCCGACATTGATGACCAGCGCGATGATCGCCGAGGTCTCGGCGTTCAGTTTCAGCCCCAGCGTGGCGATGCCGAAATAGACGATGAAGATCTGTATCAGCAGCGGCGTGTTGCGGATGACCTCGACATAGGCCCCGACCAGCCGGCGCAGCAGCGGGTGCCCATAGACGCGGACGACCGCGCACGCGGTGCCGAGCGCGAAGCCGAGCAGGATCGAGATCACCGTCAGCTGGATGGTCAGCAGCGCGCCTTGCAGGAAGACCGGCCACTTGTCGGCCAGGAAGGCGAAGTCGAAATCGTAGGACATGCCGGCCCTCTAGGCCGCGGACTGCGGAAGGGGGGCCAGGTCGTAGATGCGGCAGGCATTGTCGCGGAACAGGCGGGCGCGGTCCCCATCGGAGAAGTCGCGGGTGATGGCGTCGAAGCCGCCATAGATCTCGCCATAGCTGGCGCAGAGCCCGTCGACGGGGAAGTTGCTGGCGAACATCGCGCGGTCGGCACCGAAAAGGTCGATCGTGGTCAGCACGACCTCGCGGTTGGCATCCGCGGTCCAGGCCTGGCCGCGGATGCCGATGCCCGAGATCTTCACCGCGACGTTGGCACAGGCCGACAGGGCCGCCATGGCCGAGCGCCAGGCGGCGATGCCGTCGGCGCTGCGATCGGACGGCAGGCCGGCATGGTTGAGGATGATCTGCGTCGCGGGAAAAGCGCGGGCCAGGTCCACCGCTTCGTGCAGGTGCCACCAGGGCGTCTGGAGATCGAAGCGCAGGCCCCGGCGCGCCAGCTCGGCAAAGCCCGCCCGCCAGCGCGGATCGGCCATGCCGCCCGGCCGCCCGTCCTCCGGCGTCGGGTTGGCGCGCGGCTTGTGGCGGACGCTGCGCACGAAATCATAGGCGGCCAGCCGCTCCAGCAGGAGTGCGGCATCGTCGCGGTCGAGCCAGGCCTGGGCGACCGCGACCGACGGCAGGCCGCCCGCGCGCCGCAGCCCGGCCACATAGTCCATCTCGCCGATCGCGTCCCGCGGGTCCCATTCCGTCTCGACATAGACGGTGCCGACGACCTCGTAGCCGGCGGCATCGGCCAGGTATTCCGGCGCCAGGTAGCGGCGGCGGAGATGGCCGTAGTCGCCATAGCGGAACGGGATCGGCGGCTGGTCGCGCAGCCAGGGATGGTAGTTGCGCTCGGCATCCCAGAAATGGTGATGCGCGTCGACGATGGTCAGCCTGGCCATGATGCCGTCAGATTTCCGGGGGAATGGAGCCTGCGCGATGGGGCGGCCGTCGCCCGGCCACCCCATCCTGGGCCGATATCGGACGTCAGCTGCCTGCCTGGACGATTTCCGCCGGCAGGTCGTTGCCATGGTGCTTCTTGTAGATCGCGTTGAGCTGACCGTTCTTCAGGTTCGCGCGAACCCAGTTGTTCACCTCGTCCAGCAGCCGCTTCTCATCCTTCTTCACGCCGATCGCGAGCTTGAAGGTCTCGAGCACGAACTTCAGCTCGAGGTTGCGGCTCGGGTTCTTGGCCGAGATCGGGGCCAGCAGCAGCTCGGCCGTGCTGAACAGGTCGACCTGGCCGCTGACGAACGCCTGCGCCGTGGTCGCGTCGTCCTCGTAGCGGATGACCTTCGCGTCCTTGGCGTTCTGCGACAGGTAGGTGTCGTGGGTGGTGCCGCGGGTGGTGCCGACCGTCTTGCCGGCGAGGTCGGCCATCGACTTCACGTTCAGGGCCTTGGTGCCGCCGATCACCGTGCGCAGCGGCGCGTAGGGCACCGAGAAGTCGATCACCTTGGCGCGCTCGGCCGTGATCGACAGGGTCGAGATGACGAGGTCGGCCTTGCCGGTCTGCAAGGACGGGATGCGCGAGGCGCCGGTGGTCGGCACGATCTCCAGCTCCAGCCCCCAATCCTTGGCGAGCGCGCGCGCGGTGTCGACGTCGGAGCCGGCCGGCTGCATCTTGCTGTCGGTCATGCCGTAGGGCGGCACCCCGAAATCGATGGCGATGCGGATCTTCTTGGCCTTGCGGACGTCATCCAGGACATCGGCATGGACGGCCGGGGCGACGACCAGCAGGGCCAAGACGACGGCGGCGACACCGCGGAGCGCGTTCGAAATTCTCATGGTTCCCTCCCACAGGATTGATGGCGGATTTCACTTCTTCTTGTCGTAGAGGCGGATGATCGAGGCGGGGTCGACCATCGCGTTTTCCGGGGTGACATGGGCCTCGTGCTGGCGGACCGCCGCCTCGACCAGCGGCAGGTCGAGGCCGAGGCCGGCGGCGAATTCCTCGACCGCATGGACGTCCTTCAGGAGCTGCCGGGCATAGGCGCGCGGCGGCTCGAAGTCGCGGGCCGCCATGCGCGGATAGAGCTGCCGCAGCAAGGTGCCGTCGGCATGGCCGCCGGCCAGGCACTGCGGCAGGCGCGCGGCGTCGATCCCGGCCGCCTCGGCCATCGCCAGCACCTCCGCCATCAGCACATAGGTCGTGCCCACGATCGCCTGGTTCAGCATCTTGGCGGTCTGGCCGGCGCCGGCCGGGCCCATATGGGTGAAGTTGGCGGCGAGGTCGGCCATCACCGGTCGCACGGCATCGATGTCCGCGGCGTCGCCGCCGGCCATCACCGTCATGCTGCCCTCGCGCGCGGCCACCGTTCCCCCCGAAACCGGCGCATCGACCCAGCCCATGCCGGTCTCGCGCCGCAGGCGATGGGCCATCTCGCGCGTCTGCGCCGGGTCGGCGGTGGAATGGTCGACCAGGATGCGGTCGCGGTCGGCGGCTTCCGCGATCCCGCCGGGACCGAAGACGCAGGCCTCGACGGCCTTGGTGTGGAGCACGCACAGGAGGACGATATCGCTGGCACGCGCGACCTCGGCCGGTGACGCCGCGGCCACCGCGCCCGCCGCCGTCAGCGGCGGCACCCGCTCCGGCTCCAGGTTCCACACGGTGACGTTCCAGCCCCGCTCCAGCAGGCGCAGGGTCATTTCGGTCCCCATCAGGCCGAGGCCGACGAAGCCGAGGCGGGGCCGCGGTGCCAGATCCCTCTTCTCGACCGGGCTGCTCATGGGTCCTGGTTGCTCATCCGGTCATAGACGCGGAACAGGGCCTGGTTGCCGTTGGTGCCCTCGCCATGGGCGCGCGCATCGAGATACTGGCTGGTCACCAGTGCCGTGCCCGGCAGCGGCAGCCCGAGCTGGAAGGCGAGCTCGCCCACCAGCCGCAGGTCCTTCAGCATCAGGTCGATGCGGAAGCCCGCGGCGGCGTCCTTGGCGATCATGGCCGGACCGAGCTTGTCCAGCATCCATGAGGCCGCCGACCCGCCCAGCATCACCTCGCGCAGCACCTCCGGGTCGACCCCCGCGGCGCGGCCGAGCGCCAGGGCCTCGCACACCGCCTGGAGGTTGATCGCGACCATCACCTGGTTGCAGAGCTTGGCGGTCTGCCCGGCACCCGACCGGCCGACGCGAACGATGGTCCGGCCCATCGCCTCCAGCACCGGGCGGGCCTTGGCGAAGGCGGCCTCGTCGCCGCCCGCCATGATCGACAATGTCCCGTTCTTCGCGCCGACCGGGCCGCCGGATACCGGAGCATCGACCAGCGCCACCCCGACCTCCGCCAGGGCCGCAGCCATGCGCCGGGTCGCCTCGGGCGAGATCGTGCTCATGTCGACCACGACCCCGCCGGGCGGCGGGTGGTCGCGGACGCCGCCCGGCGCCAGCATGACCTCCTCCACCTGCGGGGTATCCGGCAGCATGGTGACGACGAGGTCCGCCCCGGCCACGGCGTCGGCGACGCTGGCCGCGACCTCGGCTCCATGGGCGCGCAGACCTTCGGCGGCGGCCACCACCACGTCGTGGGCCCGCACGCGATGGCCGGCCGCGAGCAGGTTGAGCGCCATGTCGCGCCCCATGGTGCCGATGCCGATGAACCCGACCGATGCCACCTGCCAGCGCCCCTCCCAGAGCCCGCACGCCCTTTTGGGCTGTGCGGGACCAAGTTAACCATTCATTCCGGCGGCCATCAAGAATGCTGCATACAGAGTGCAGGATTGGCGCCGCCGCCGCCGGCCGGTAATATGTCGCGCATGGCGAGCGGCAATGGACATCCGGAGATCGCGGCGGAGATGCTGTCCGGGGGCGACCCGGGGCGGCTGCCGATCGTGCGCCAGAACCTGCATGACGCGGTGGTGTCGCGGGTCCGCGACATGGTCATCGAGGGCGAACTCGCCCCCGGCACCCGCATCCATGAGGGCAATCTCGGCCGCGCGCTCGGCGTGTCGCGCACGCCGCTCCGCGAGGCGCTGAAGTTCCTGGCGAGCGAGGGGCTGATCGAGCTGATCCCGCCCCGGGGGGCGGTGGTCCGCCGCTTCACGGCCAAGGACGTGCGGGATGCGCTGGCCGTCATGGGCACCCTGGAGGCGCTGGCCGGCCGCCTCGCCTGCACCCAGGCGAGCGACGCCGAGCTCGGCCAGATCCGGCACCTGCACGACCGGATGATGGAACGCTACGCCGCCCGCGACCGCCTGCCCTACTTCAAGCTCAACCAGGAGATCCACTCGCGCATCCTGACCGCCTCCGGCAATGCCGTGCTGGCCTATGTCCACGGCATCCTGCAATCGCGCCTGAAGCGCATCCGCTACATCGGCAACGAGGCGCCGGAGCGCTGGGCCGGCGCGGTCGCCGACCATGAGGCGATCATCGCCGCCCTCGGCCGCCGCGACGCCGATGCCGCGGCGGCGGCGCTGGAGGCTCATATGGCGGCAAGCTGGGAGCGGGTGCGCGACACGGTCGGCGAGGCGGAGCCGCCCGCGCCTCATACCAAGTCCGGCCGTCCATGACCGATGGGCCCGCTGCCACGGTCCAGAACCCGCGACGTCGCGTCGGTCGGTCCGGCATACCGTTCACGGCCCTGGTTCCAGCCGCCGCCGAGCGGCGCGCGCTTCATTCTGCGATCCGGCCGTCCGCAATGTGCAGGCGGCGGGTCGCGACATCCATGATGCGGTCGTCGTGGGTGGCTAGGATGACGGCGCAGCCCAACCCGCCCGCCAGTTCCCGGATGCGGTCGACGACGAGGCGGGCGCTCTCGTAGTCGAGCGAGGCCGTCGGCTCGTCGGCAAGCAGGAGGTCCGGCAGCGCGACCAGCGCGCGGGCGACGGCGACGCGCTGCTGCTGCCCGCCCGACAGTTCATCCGGCCATCTGTGCGTGTAGTCGGCGAGGCCGATCGCCCCGAGGAACTGCTCGGCGCGGGCTTGGTCCCACTCGCGGTGGCTCTCGTCCTGCGCGACGACGCCCGAAACCACGTTCTGCAGCACGGTCAGCGAGCGCAGGAGATAGTGCTTCTGGAAGATGAAGCGCAGCCGCCGGCGCAACGCGAGCAGGCCCGCCTGGTCGGCCGAGCCGGCGTCGATGCCGAACAGCCGCACGTTGCCAGGCGGCGGGCGCCGGAGCAGCCCGACAAGCGACATCAGCGTGCTCTTGCCGGAGCCGGAAGGGCCGGACAGGATCACGATCTCGCCCTCGCGCAGGGTCAGCGAGACGTCCGTAAGCACCGGGCGCCCCGAGCCGTAGCCGTAGGTCAGGCTGCGGACTTCAAGGACGACCGGCGTCTCGTGCATGGTCAGATGAGGTTGGCCGGATCGTTGCGCCGCAGCCGGCGCCAGGCCAGCGCTCCGGTCGCCAGCGCCGCCGCCACCGCCCCGCCGCCGACGAAGGCGACCCGCGCAGCGGTCAGGTGCATGTCGAGATTGGTCGCCGCAGCACAGATCCGGTAGACGACGAGTGCCGCCAGCGTCGCCGGCGGCAGGGCGGCAAGGCTGTGCAGCAGCGCGGTGGTGACGACGACGATCGCGAAGAAGCCGCCAGTGTAGCCCATGGTCTGAAGCACGGCATATTCGGGCAGGTTCTCGTCCAGCACCTGGCCCAGAACCTGCCAGATCGAGATCGCGCAGACGACAAACCCGATGACGGTGCCGAGGCTGAAGACGAATCCGATCGGCGTCTCGGTGGCCCAGAACCGTTGTTCCAGCCGGACCAGGTCGTCCACCGTGATCGCCCGCAGGCTGGGCGGCAGCATGATATCGACCTCGCGCGCTACAGCGGCCGGGTCGGCACCCGGTGCAAGCCGCAGCACGGCTGCCGTCAGCCGCTCGGGCGACCGGCCGGTCAGGGACGCCAGTGTCGTCAGGCTGGTGAGCAGCGTGCCCTCCATCGCGATCGACGCACCCATCTCATAGGTTCCGACCACCACGAGGTCGGCCTGCAGGGTGGCGCTGGCGAGTCCGGTCAACAGCGCAGCACGGCCGGTCGCCGCATGGGCCTGCGCGATGTCGCCATAGCGCGGCTGACTGCGCACGTCGAACAGGATACGCCCCGGCAGGCGCAGCAGCTCGCGCTCCGGCCGTCCCTCCGCCAGTCGCACGGCGGGATTGTCGGGATCGATGCCGATGCCGAGGATCGCAGCCAGCGCACCCGTCTCTCGGTTGCGCACGGGGAATACGGCGAGAAGCAGCGGAGCCATGCGCTCGACTGCCGGGTGCGCGCCGGCAGCGGCGAGGCCGGAGCGCTCGAACCAGTCGATATCCCGAAGCGCGCGGAAGTTGCGGGACACCACCGCGACCTCTCCGTCGAACTGACGGAAGACGCGGACGGCGCTCTCCTGCAGGGCGCTCTCGAAGCCGAGTTGGGTCAGAACCAGCAGCAGGGCCCCGGCAATTCCGAGGAAGGCGCCGAGGCTGCGACGGGCGCGCCGAACTGTCTGCTGCCAGGCAAGCCGCAGCGCAAAACGTTCCAGCGTCCGGCCGCTCACGGCGTCCAGGTGCTCCCGGTCACGGCGCGGCGATCCGCACCAGCAGCTCGAGACCGATGACGGGCGGCAGCGGCCAACCGTTCGTGAGCTGGAGCTCGACCTCGATCATGCGGCCGCCGGCGCCGGTGACGAGGTCGGGCTGCGCACGCGCGGCGATGCGCACCTGATGGCCGATCCGGACCACCTTGGCCGGCAACGCGTCGCCGCCGGCCGGCAGGCCGACCTCCGCGCGTTGGCCGACCCGGACCCGGGGTATCGCGCGTTCCTCGACTTCAGCCAGAACCCGCAGGTGATCCAGATCGGCGAGGTCGAGGATCGGACGCGCGACCGCGCCGTCGCCGGCCCTGGCGTGCAGGCGGAGCACCGTGCCCGCAATCGGAGCGCGCACCCGGGTCAGGTCGCGCTCGGCCGACGCTTGGACCAGCTGTGCCCGCGCCCGTTGCAGCTCCGCCTCGGCAAGCCGGACATCCGCGGGCGCCACGCCGGTCACCGCGTCGAGCTGGGCCTCGGCCTCAGCGAGCAGCGCCCCGGCGCGATTGCGCTCGGCCGTCCGTTCGTCGAGTTCGGCGTCCGAGCGGACCGATCGACGCAGCAGATCCTCCGTCCGCCGCCGCCGGCGCTCCGCCAGACCGAGGTCGGCGGCGCGGGCCGCGACGGCCGCTCGCGCCGCCTGCAGAGTGCCGTCGCGCCAGGGGCGGCGCACCTGCTCGAGGCGCCGTTCCGCCACCGCGACCGCGGCTTCCGCCACCGCGACGGCCGCATCGGCGACCGGCGCGTTCACCAGGGTGGCCAGAATCTGGCCGGCGGCGACGCGCTCGCCCTCCCGGACATGGACGGCAGCGATCGGCACCGATGTCGCGGCGGTGAAGGCGGTGACCGAGCGGGTTGCCTCGCTCGCGTCCAGCCGTCCGCGCGCCACCACCGGACCCTGCGTCTGTCCGAAGACGGAAGGGCCGGCGAGGAACGCGAGCACGACGGCGGCAAAGAGGGTTCGCGAGGTCGCGCGGCGAGCTGGTGTCGGTATCACGGGGGCGAATGTGGCACGGCGGCGCCCGCAACCGGAAGGAGGCATTGAGGGGTGTCGCTCGCCGACGCAGAATGCCGCCCCTTGGGGGGCAAGAACATCGACGTGAACGGAGGACCGGTTCGTGATCCCGGAGCAGCGGTGACGGCGCGCCTGGCGCCGGCCGATCGCGTGCTGGTGACCGGGGCCAGCGGCTTCGTCGGATCCGCCGCGGCACGGGCCGTCCTGCGTGCCAATGTCGAGGGCACCCGATGACCGGTCGCGAGCCGCTGCCGGCCTGCGATGCCCTGCGCATGGCGCGTTATCCGATGTACGTCACGACGGCCAGGGCGGAGCGCGAACTCGGCTATCGCACGCGGCCGGCTCGTGAGGGGCCGGCTCGTGAGGGATTGGCCGACGCGCTCGCCTGGTTCCGGCGCGAGGGATATCTGCGGTGAGGGCGGAGCCGACCCCGGTTCCGCTGCCGCCGGAGCCACCGGCGGCGTCGCTCGACGGCGCGGTCGCGCGGGCAGCCGACGCCATCGCGGCCCTGCAGGAGCCCGACGGCCATTGGGTGTTCCCGCTCGAATCGGATGCGACCATCCCCGCGGAATACCTGCTGCTATGCCACTATCTTGGTGAGGCGGTCGCGCCCGGGCTGGAAGCCGGCATCGGCCGGTATCTCCGCCGGCGCCAGGGGGCGGAGGGCGGATGGCCGCTCTTCCATGGCGGCGCATCGGACCTCAGCGCTACGATCAAGGCCTATTTTGCGCTCAAGATGATCGGCGACGATCCGGCGGCGCCGCACATGGTCCGGGCCCGGCATCTCATCGGCGGCCAGGGCGGGACCGGACGCGCCAACGTCTTCACGCGCATTCTGCTGGCGCTCTTCGGCGAGCTGTCCTGGAGCGCGGTACCGGCGATGCCGGTCGAGTTGATCCTGCTCCCGCGCTGGTCGCCGATCCATGTCGGGCGCATGTCCTACTGGAGCCGCACGGTGCTGGTCCCGCTGCTGGTGCTGCAGGCACTTCGGCCGCGGGCCTGCAACCCGCGGCGGGTAGGCATCCCCGAACTCGCGTCGCCGGCCGGGTACACCGCGCCAGCGGCCGGTCACCGCGATCGCCTCTGGGCGGGCTTCTTCGACGGGTTGGACCGCCGCATCAAGCGGTTCGAGCCATATGGGCCCGAGCGGCTGCGCGAACGGGCGATCGACGAATGCCGCAGGTTCGTGACGCGGCGCCTCAACGGGCGGGACGGGCTGGGCGCGATCTTTCCGGCCATGGCGAACGCCGTCATGATGTTCGACGCGTTGGGCCTGCCGTCCGACCATCCCGACCGGGCGATGGCCCGCGAGGCGCTCGACCGCCTGCTGATCCGGGATGGTGACGAGGTCTATTGCCAACCTTGCGTCTCACCGGTCTGGGATACCGCGCTCACGGCGCATGCGCTGATGGAAGCGGGCGGGCCCGCGGCGGAGGGCGCGGCGCGGCGCGGGCTGGATTGGCTCGTGCCGCGCCAGGTGCTCGACCATCGGGGCGACTGGGGCTGGTCGCGGCCAAAGCTGCGCCCCGGGGGGTGGGTCTTCCAGTACGCCAACCCCGATTATCCCGACCTGGATGACACCGCGGTCGTCGCCATGGCCCTCGACCGGGCCCGTCGGAAGGGCGCGACCATACCTGGCGAGCCCGTGGCGCGAGCGCGCGCATGGATCAGGGGGATGCAGTGCCGCGGCGGCGGCTGGGGCGCCTTCGACGCCGACAATGATAATCGCTACCTCAATAGCATCCCGTTCGCCGATCACGGCGCACTGCTCGATCCGCCGACCGCCGACGTCACCGCCCGCTGCATCGACGTGCTGGCGCAGCTTGGCCACCCGGAGGACCGGCCCGCCATCCGGCGCGCGGTCGCCTTTCTCCTGCGGGAGCAGCGCCGCGACGGCAGCTGGTACGGCCGCTGGGGGGTCAACCATCTCTACGGAACCTGGTCGGCGCTCACGGGGCTGCAGGCGGCCGGGGAGGCCACGGTCGGGCCAGCGGTCGCGCGCGGGCGCGACTGGCTGCTCGCCGTGCAGGGGTCCGACGGCGGCTGGGGCGAGGCGTGCGAGAGCTACGCGCTCGACCGCGACGCGTTCGTCCCGTCGCCTTCGACGCCTTCGCAAACGGCCTGGGCGCTGCTGGGCCTGATGGCAGCGGGGGCCGGACGCCACCCGGCGGTCGCCCGCGGCATCGACTGGCTGTTACAGCGACAGGACGAGGCGGGGCTGTGGGCGGAAGCCAGCCACACCGGGACCGGACTGCCGGGGGTCTTCTATCTGCGATATCACGGCTACCCGAAGTTCTTTCCGCTATGGGCGCTCGCGCGGTACCGCAACCTGCGCGACGGGGCGACGGCGGCCGCGATCGGCCTTTGACCGTCCTGGCGGGTTGGCACCGGACGTCGGGCAGGCCTTCCTCGCCCTACGGCGCGGCTGCCGGCGGCTTGGCATCGATCCCGGCCATCTTCCGGCTGACGCGCCCCGGGAACGGAAATTCGGCCGGACGCTGGCGATCGAGCGGAATGTCGTCGGCCATTGCGCCCTCGGTGCGAACGCCCCGGATGGCCAGCGCCAGAGCCGCCAGCGGCCTCCGGACCATGTCGCGGACCGCCGTCGCCTCGAAGCCTGAATGGACCATGCAGTCGGCGCACTTCTCGTAGTTGCCGACGCCGTACCGGTCCCAGTCGGTATCTGCCATGAGCTCGCGGAAACTGCTGGCATAGCCTTCGCCCAGAAGATAGCAGGGCCGCTGCCAGCCGAAGACCGTGCGGGTGGGGTTGCCCCACGGCGTGCAGCGGTAGCTGCGATTGCCCGCCAGGAAATCGAGGAACATGCGCGACTGGGTGAAGGGCCAGGCCCGCCCGCCGCGGCCGCGGGCGAGGATCGCCCGGAACAGGGTCTTGGTGCGCTGCCGCGTCAGGAAATGGCCCTGGTCGGGTGCGCGCTCGTAGGCATATCCAGGCGAGACGGTGATCCCGGAGAGGCCAAGCGTGGCCATGTCGTCGAAGAAGGCTGCGACCGCGGCCGGATCGGCATCATTGAAGAGGGTGCAGTTGATGCTGACCGCAAAGCCGCGGGCGCGCGCCAGCCGGATCGCCGCGACTGCGCGCTCATAGACGCCTGCACGGCAGACGGAGCGGTCGTGCATGGACCGGTTGCCGTCGAGATGCACCGACCAGGTGAAGCCGGGGCTGGGCTCGTAATCGTCGAGCTTCCTGGCGAGCAGGAGGGCGTTCGTGCAGAGGATGACGAACTTCCGGCGGGCGAGCAGGCCACGGACGAGTTCCGGCATATCCCGGTGCAGCAGGGGCTCACCGCCGGCGATCGAGACGACCGGCGCGCCGCATTCATCGGCCGCTCCCAGGCAGTCCGCCACGGACAGGCGTTGGTCGAGAATGGCGTCGGGATAATCGATCTTGCCGCAGCCGGCGCATGCGAGGTTGCAGCGGAAGAGCGGCTCCAGCATCAGAACGAGCGGATAGCGCCGGCGGCGGGACAGCTCCTGACGGAGGACGTAGAGGCCGATACGGGCCGCCTGTGCGAGCGGAATGCCCAACGCTGCAATCCTTCGCCGGGTGAGTTGCGGACGGCAGTATCGGGCCGGTCGGCTGCCTGCTTCAAGTCCTCACCGCTGCGCACGCCGATGCCGCGGCGGCGGCGCTGGAGGCCCACATGGCGGCAAGCTGGGAGCGGGTGCGCGACGCGGTCGGCGAGACGGACCCGCCCGCCTTAGCTCGTCCGCGCCTTAGCTCATCGGGCGGCCCTCAGTAGGTCTTGCCCACGGTCATGGCCCTGCGGAACTCCTCGTCGCCATCGATGAAGGCAGCCTCGGGACCGGCGCCGACCGCGTCGAAGAAGCGGCTGACGAAGCAGCGGAACGCCGCGCACAGCGCGATGTCGCAGATTTCCTGATCCGAGAAGCCGACCGCGCGCAGCCGGTCGATGTCGGGCTGCGAGACCTGGGACGCATCGCGGGTGACCTTCTCCGCATAGGCCAGCATCTCGACGTCCCGGTCCGGCAGGCCGGCATTGCGGAAGTCCCGCTGGACCGCCATCACCGCCGCGCTCGACCCCAGCTCGCCGACCAGTTGCTGGCCATAGACA
Source organism: uncultured Rhizobiaceae bacterium (assembly GCA_964594715.1). Taxonomy (GTDB): domain Bacteria; phylum Pseudomonadota; class Alphaproteobacteria; order ATCC43930; family Allostellaceae; genus Allostella. The sequence continues at coordinate 39,285 of CAZQOA010000016.1, forward strand.
TACGAGCAATAGGTGGAGGGGATGTGCTTGGCGGCGATCAGCGTGATCAGGCGCCATTCGCGCTGGCCGAGCGAGAAGCCGGAACGGATCTTCTGCAGGAAATCGCTATAGATCGGCAGCAGATCGGCGCGGGCGGTGAAGCACCTGGTCGCGGCCATGACGAAGCCAAGTTGCGATTTCTGCGCTTCGTAAATGTCCTGGACCCTGCCACTGGCGTCCTGGTCCGCAATCGTCTGCAAGTACATCCCGCCCCTCCAGGCATGGCCTTTTCACGCAATGGCGAGATTTTCGGGAAACGGGGCGCATGGCAAGCCCTGGTTCAGCCGTCCTGCTTCCGGGCCCGGCCCAGGAGGGCGCGGACCAGGTCCTCCGGCCGGTAGGGCTTGCGCAGGAAGGTGGCGCCCTCGGGGAACACCCGCGCGGCCGGATAGACATAGCCCGACGTGATGACGATGGCGACGCTCGGCCGGGCCTTTTGGACGCGCCGCGCCAGCTCGATGCCGTTCATCGAGCCCGGCATCATCACGTCGGTGACCAGGCCGCCGATATCGTCGTTCATCTGGAGGAGCCGAACGGCCTCGTCAGCGTCGGCGGCTTCCAGGATGTCGAACCCGGCGTCCGCCGCGTATTCCACCGCCACCATGCGTACGATCAGGTCGTCCTCGACGATCAGCACCTTCACCAGTCGACCTCCGGGAAGACATTCCCTCCGAGAAGACATCCAATGGGCCAACCGGCGGTGGGGCGAGTGGTTCCGATGGGAACCGAGGGGCCCGGGCCGGCGACAATCGGGGTGGCGGCGTGGCGCCGGCGGCGCGATGATCGGGGATTGGTCCAGCCTCGGCCCCGTCCACGAAGGAAGCACGCCATGGAATATCGACTGCTCGGCGGATCGGGCCTGAAGGTCCCTGCCCTCAGCTTCGGCACCGCCACCTTCGGCGGCGGCAACGAGTTCTTCCGCGCCTGGGGGGCGACCGACGTGGCCGAGGCCACCCGCCTCGTCGACCTGTGCCTGGAAGCCGGCCTCAACATGTTCGACAGCGCCGACGCCTATTCCACCGGCCTGGCCGAGGAGATCCTGGGGCAGGCCATCAAGGGCCGGCGCGACCGGCTCTTGATCTCCACCAAGGCCGCCTTCCGCGTCGGCAGCGGGCCGAACGATGTCGGCACCTCGCGCCACCACCTGGTCGCCGCCTGCGAAGCCAGCCTGAAGCGGCTCGGCACCGACCATATCGACCTGTGGCAGATGCACGGCTTCGACGCGCAGACGCCGATCGAGGAGACGGTGCGCGCCCAGGACGACCTCGTGCGCGCGGGCAAGGTGCGCTATGTCGGCTGCTCCAACTTCTCCGGCTGGCACCTGATGAAGTCGCTGGCGACGGCCGATCGCCATGGCTGGACCCGCTACGTCGCCCACCAGGCCTACTATTCCCTGATCAGCCGCGAGTATGAGTGGGAGCTGATGCCGCTTGGCATCGACCAGAAGGTGGGGGCGGTGGTGTGGAGCCCGCTCGCCGGCGGCCGCCTCAGCGGCAAGCTCGGCCGCAACCGGGTGGCGCCGGCGGGCTCGCGCCATGCCGCCCAGGGTGGAATGGGGCCGGAATACCCACAAGAGCAGCTCTACGACATCGTCGAGGTGCTGGAGAGCCTGGCCGAGGAGACCGGCCGCACCGTGCCGCAGGTCGCCCTCAACTGGGTGCTGCGCCGCCCGACCGTCTCCACCGTCGTCGTCGGCGCCCGCAACGAGGCGCAGCTGCGCGAGAACCTGGGGGCCGTGGACTTCGCCCTGTCGCCTGAGCAGGTGCGGCGCCTGGACGAGGTCAGCCACCGCGCGCCCGCCTATCCCTACTGGCACCAGCGTCGCACCAGCAGCGACCGCAATCCGCCGCTGTTCGAAAAGTAGGGCGCGATGCGGCCCGTGCCGGAAGGAATTTCGATCCGCCGGGCGCTCCCGTCGGATGCGCCGGGTGTTCGCGACCTCACCCGCTCCTCCTATGCCAAGTGGGTCCCGATCATCGGCCGCGAACCCCTGCCCATGACGGCGGACTATGAACGCGCCGTTCTCGAACACATGATCGACCTGCTGTTCGTCGGTTCCGAGATGGCAGGCCTGATCGAAACCGTGAACGGAGGTGATCACCTTCTGATCGAGAACGTGGCCGTTGCACCGGCCTTCCAGGGGCAGGGGCTTGGCCGCAATCTGCTGGCACATGCCGAGCGCCTGGCCGTCTCGCTGCGATTGCCGGAGTTGAGGCTCTTCACCAACAGGCAGTTCGCGGAGAACGTCGAATTCTATGGCCGCGGTGGATTTGTCATCGATCGCGAGGAGCCCTTCATGGGCGGCTTTACGGTGTACATGAGCAGACCTACCTCGATGGGCTGATCCGTTGCCAGCCTCCGCCGGCGATGCGGAGGCTGGACGCCGATGGCGCCTGGAGGACCGGTCCGGCTTGCGAACAAAACAAGAATCATGCTTCCTCTGAGGCATGACCTCCGGCCTGGCCTTCCGCCCCGCGACCGACCCGGCACGCGCCCTCTTCGCCGGCCTGAATGACGAGCAGCGGGCCGCGGTCGAGCATGGCGACACGCCGCTGCTGGTCATCGCCGGGGCGGGCTCGGGCAAGACCAACACGCTGGCCTACCGGGTCGCCCGCCTGGTCGCCGACGGCGTCGATCCGCGCCGGCTGCTGCTGCTGACCTTCTCCCGCCGCGCCGCGGCCGAGATGGGACGGCGGGTGCAGCGCATCCTGGCCGATCTTCCAGGCGCGGGTGCCCCGGGGCGGCGGACGGCACTGCCCTGGTCGGGCACCTTCCATGCCGTGGGCGCGCGGCTGTTGCGCGAACATGCCGAGCGCATCGGCCTCGCCCCCGGCTTCACCATCCTCGACCGCGAGGACGCGGCCGACCTGATGAGCCTGGTGCGCCACGAGCTGGGCCTGTCCGGGCGCGACAGCCGCTTCCCGCTGAAGGCGACCTGCCTTGCCATCTATTCCCGGGCGGTGAACGCCGAGGCGGAGCTGGCGGCCGTGCTCGACGGCACCTTTCCCTGGTGCGCCGCATGGGAGGCCGAGTTGCGGCAGCTCTTCGCCGCCTATGTCGATGCCAAGCAGCGCCAGCAGGTCCTGGACTATGACGACCTGCTGCTCTACTGGGCGCAGATGATGCTGGAGCCCTCGATCGCCGAGGAGCTGGGCGGCCGCTTCGACCATGTGCTGGTGGACGAGTACCAGGACACCAACCGGCTCCAGGCGTCGGTCCTGGCCGGCCTCAAGCCCGACGGGCGCGGGGTGACGGTGGTGGGCGACGACGCCCAGGCGATCTATTCGTTCCGCGCCGCGACCAACCGCAACATCCTCGACTTCCCGCAGCTCTATCGCCCGCCGGCCCGCATCCTGACCCTGGCGCGCAACTATCGTTCGACCGGACCGATCCTGGCCGCGTCGAACGCGGTGATCGCGCTGGCGGCCGAGCGCTATGCCAAGGAGCTGTGGTCGGAGCGGGCGTCGGCGGAGCGGCCGCGGCTCGTCACCGTCCGCGACGACGGCGACCAGGCGCGCTTCATCGTCGAAAGCATCCTCGCCCATCGCGAGGCGGGGATGGCCCTGAAGGACCAGGCGGTGCTGTTCCGCACCTCCCACCACAGCGGCATGCTGGAGGTGGAGCTGACCCGCCGCAACATCCCCTTCGTCAAGTTCGGCGGCCTGAAGTTCCTCGATTCCACCCATGTGAAGGACCTGCTGGCCGTGCTGCGCTGGGCCGAGAACCCGCGCGACCGCGTCGCCGGTTTCCGGGTGCTGCAGATCCTGCCGGGGATCGGCCCCGCCATCGCCGGCCGGGTGCTCGACCGCATGACCGAGGGCTTCGACCCGGCGTTGGCGCTGGCCGCCTTCGCGCCGCCGGCCCGGGCGGCCGAGGAATGGCGGCCCTTCGTCGACCTGTTCGGCCGCCTGCACCGGCGCCAATCGGGCTGGCCGGCCGAGATGGGCGACGCCCGGGAATGGTACGATCCCTACCTCGCCCAGCGACACGAGGATGCCGGGGCGCGCGCCGCCGACCTGGTGCAGCTGGAGCAGATCGCGGCCGCCTATCCGAGCCGCGAGCGGTTCCTGACCGAGCTGACCCTGGACCCGCCCGGCGCCACCAGCGACGAGGCCGGCCAGCCGCTGCTCGACGAGGACTACCTGATCCTGTCGACCATCCATTCCGCCAAGGGCCAGGAGTGGAACGCGGTCTTCGTGCTGAACGTCGTCGATGGCTGCATCCCTTCGGACATGGCGACCGGCAGCGCCGACGAGATCGAGGAGGAGCGGCGGCTGCTCTATGTCGCCATGACGCGGGCCCGCGACCACCTGGCGCTGGTCGTGCCCCACCGCTTCTACACCCACCAGCAGGCGGCCAACGGCGACCGCTACGTCCACGCCGCGCGCACCCGCTTCATCCCGCCGCCCCTGCTGCCGCTGTTCGAGGCCGGCACCTGGCCGCCGCCGGCGCCGGCCTTCGTGCATACGGATGCGACGCGGCGCGCGGTCGACATCGCGGCCCGGCTGCGCGCGATGTGGCGGTAGCGGCCGATGCGGCAGCGGGAGCGGCATGAAATGGAATTCAGGGGAACCCACCCCCGGTGGCGCGGTTACCCATTCATCTCCGGCCGGAGATCCGACCCCACCTCAGGAGACGACACTCATGGCCCAGAACCCGAACCAGAATCCCAACCAGCCCCCGAATCCCAGTCGCGATCAGGCGCAGCAAGGCCAGAACCGGGAGCAGGCCCAACAGGGCGGCAATCCGAAAGACCCGCCGAAAGACCCGAAGGACAAGCATTCGCAGCAATCGGCCGAAGCCGGGCGCAAGAGCGGCCAGCAGCAGGGTGGCCCCAGCCAGGCCAGTCCCAGCCAGGGCAGCCACGGTAGCCGCGATACCAACAGCCGTTAGAGCACTAGCGAACCGGCCGAGGGGGAGGCGGAGACGCCTCCCCCCGACGGGGAGAAAAATAGATCTCGTGCGTCGAAGCGAACCGCCGGAGGAACCCCGGCGGCAGGTCCGCGACCTGGGAACGATAGCTGTCGATCGCCCGGCGTTTCCGCTCCGCCACCCCGGCGATCGACAATCGCCGTGCGCCGGCGAGGTCGCGCCAACCCAGGCCGTGGCCAAGGAACGACCACCAGCCGGCCCAGATCGGGTACTGGAATAGTTCGACCTCCAGGCCGGATCGCCCGATCGCCATCATCGCCAACCCGTAGGTCGCCTCGTGGTCGGCGTGCCGATCATGCCGGTGCGGGACGTATACCTCCCGCGGTCGCGCCGCGCGCAGGATGGCGGCGAGGCGGTCGGCCGCGGCCGACCGCCTCGTTGCGGTCAGCAAGGTGAGGCCGCCGTCGCGATAGTCGAGGAACTCCAGGTCATCGGGTGCCAGGCCAAGGATAGCGGCCGCGGCCAGCGCCTCCTGCCGTCGATCCTCGGACGCGGTGAGGAAGATCACTTTCACCCTGGCGCCGCGGGCGCACTTCAGCGCGATCAGGCCACCGCAGCCGAGGGTTTCGTCGTCGGGATGGGGGGCGAACACGATCGCGGGGGCACCGGTCGCCACCATCGGCCGGCTGGCGCGCCGCAGAACGCCGAACAAGGCAGCTGCATGCCAGGCTCGCATCGTGTCGGGCAGCCATCGGCCCAGCTGGCCGAACGTCTTCCGGCGCGCGCGCCGTGCCTTCGGCCTCGCCGCCCCCGCCTCCATCTCGCGCGTCGGTACCATCCGTGACCGCCTGGCCCTCCATTCCGGGCTCATGGAATGGCCGCGGCAAGCAGGTGCCAACAGGGCATGGGGATGCCGCGTCGCCGCGGATTCGGTACCCCGGAATTGCGCCGCGGGCATCGCCGCGCGGCATTCTAGGATCGGCGAGGAGAGGCGTGGGAATGCGCGTACTGCATGTGATAACGGCGTTCCAGCTCGGCGGTGCCGAAAAGGTCGTCGTCGACCTGACGGTCCATCATGCCCGGTCGGGCCACGAGCCGGCCGTGGTCGCGGTGCGCGGCGCGCGCAACCGGGACGACCCGATGGGGCCGCACTACCGCAAGATCCTGCTCGACCACGGCATACGCGTCTTCGAGCTGGGCGGCGGTCCCTCCTACCAGCACCTCGTTCCGCTGCCCTTCCGCCTTGCCCGGCTGATCGGGGAATGGTCGCCGCATCTGGTGCATAGCCACACCGACGTGCCGGACTTCGTCGTCTCCACGGCGCGCCGCGTCCGGCGCTTCCCGATCGTGCGCACGATCCACAACACCTCGCTCTGGAACGTGCATCGGGTCGCCGGCTTTGCCGTCGAGCGCAACTTCGTCGACGACCTGGTGATCGGTGTCTCGCATGCGGCACTGGGTGCCTATGCGAAGCTGCGGGCCCGCTACCGGCTGCGCCCATCCTGCCACCAGCAGGTGATCCTGAACGGGATATCGATCCCGCCCGCCGCTGCGGCCAATGGGGCGGGTCGGCGGCAGGTCGGCGACGGGCGGCCGTTGCGCGTCGCCTTCTTCGGCCGGTTCCACCCGGAGAAGGGCCTGGAGGTGCTGCTCGACGCGCTCGCATTCGGCGGGCGCGACGCATTGCTGCCGATCGAGGTGTCGATCTTCTCCGACGCCGCGCACAACGGCGAATTCCGGATGCGGGCGGCGGCGTCCCCCTACCCGATCGCGTTGCAGCCGCCGGTGGTGAACGCGCAGGAGCGGATGGCGGATTTCGACCTGGTCATCGTGCCGTCCTGGGTGGAGGGGTTCGGGCTGGTGGCCCTGGAGGCGCTGGCGGCGCGCACGCCGGTCCTCGCCACCGACATCGCGGGGTTGCGCGAGGCGCTGCCCAAGGACTGGCCGCTGCTGGTGCCGCCCGGCAACCCGGAGCGCCTGCACGACATGCTGTGCGCGATCGTGGCGGGGCGGTTCGACCTCTCGGCGCTGGCCGATCAGGGCCGCGCCCATGCCTCCAACTACTCCGCCGAGCGTTGCGCCGAAGCCTATGCGGGTGCCTATGAAGGCTATATGCAGCGCGATGGATCGCACGAGGTGGCCGCATCCGTCGCATCGGGCGGCGGGCAGGCGGCCTAGCCGGACATCAATCCCGGAGCATGGCCATGGCGGCCTGGCGGTCGCTCGGCTTCAGCTTGAGGAACAGCGTCCGCGCCTTCTTGATGTCGCGCTCCTCGCCGCTTTCCGCGGCGGTGCGCAAGGCCACCGTCGTCGGATGGTCGGCACCGCAGATGAAGGCCAGGGCCTTCGCCAGGCGCCCCATGCCGCCGCCGTCCAGGGTAGTTTCGGTCATTGGTGGGTGCCTTTCCCTCATGGGCCGGAACCTCCGGCCGATGATGATGAGATGGTGATGGAACGGCGACCGCGCTCCGGGATCGGATCCACGGCATCGTGGGCCGCCCGCGTGGGCGGTGTCTCCCCCCGCGCCCTTCCCGCCTATCTTCGCTCGTCGCCCTCGGCGATCCCGAGATAGATTTGCTGCACGCGCGGATCGCGCTTCAGCGCGTCGGCGGTACCGGAGAGCTTGATCTCGCCGCGTTCGACCACGACCGCCCGATCAGCGACCGACAAGGCGACATCGATCTGCTGCTCGACGATGAGGATGCCGGCGCCGCGATCGGCCCAGCGCTTCAGGAAATCGAGAATGGGCGCGATCAGGGCCTGTGCGATGCCGAGCGACGGCTCGTCGCACATCAGCACCTTCGGCTGGGCCACGAAGGCCTGGGCCAGCGCCAGCATCTGCTGCTGTCCGCCGCTCAGGTCGCGGGCGGCCGATCGCAACTTCTGCCGGAGGACGGGGAAGACCTCCATCACCTCGTCGGCCAACCGCTCGATCGGCTGGCCGCGGCCGCGCAGGGCGGCACCGAGGCGGATATTGTCAAACACGCTGAGGTCGGGAAAGACGCGATGCCCGTCCAGCACCAGGCGCAGGCCGCGGCGCGCGGTCTCCTCCGGCGCCAGACCGGTGATGTCGGCGCCGTCGAAGCGGATGGTGCCGCGCTGCGGCCGGATGAAGCCGGCGGCGGTGCGCAACAACGTCGACTTGCCGGCACCGTTCGCCCCCAGCACCAGCACGATCTCGCCGGCTGCGACCTGGAGGTCGATGCCGCGGAGCACGGGCACCCGGCCGTAGCCGGCGTGCAGGTCGGTGATCTCAAGCATCGCTCTTGCCGGTGAAGAGGGCGCGCACGCGGGGGTCGGCGACGATCGCATCGGGGCTGCCCTCGGCGACGATGTTGCCGGCATCGAGCACGCTGATGCGGTCGGCGACACGCCAGACGAGGCCCAGGTCATGCTCCACCAGAACGATCGTCTTGCCGCAGCGGTCGCGCAGGAAACGCAGGAGAGCGGCGAACTCCCGCCGCTCCTCCGGCGACAGGCCGGCGGCCGGCTCGTCGAGCAGCAGGACGTCGACGTCCATCGCCACGACGCGGATTGCCTCCAGCAGGCGGCGCTGGGCGTGGGGCAGCAGGTCCGGCCGCTGCTCCTCCCACTCGGCGCGGCGGTGGCCGAGCGCGGCCAGCGCCCAGGCGGCGTCGCCGGTGCCGCGGAAGTCGGCGCCGATCTTCAGGTTCTCCCAGATGCTCATGTCCTCGAAGACGCGCGGGGTCTGGAAGGTCCGCCCGACGCCGAGACGGGCGGTCGCGTGGGCACCGGCCCGGGTGGTTTCGCGCCCCTTCACCCTGACGGAGCCGGCATCAAGCCGGATCAGGCCGGAGACGACGTTGAGGAGCGTGGTCTTGCCCGACCCGTTCGGCCCGACCAGGCCGTGGATGGTGCCGGGCAGGATGGTGAGGTCGACGCCGTCCAGGGCGGCCAGGCTGCCATAGGTCTTGCGCGCGCCCTGGACCGCGATCATCGGCGCGCCCGGTGACGAGGCTGTCGCGCGATGCGTTCCCGCCGCGAGCGCCGGCGGCAGCGCCGCCAGCAGCGGCTCGACGGTGATGTCGCTGACGCGGGTGCGGGTGCGATAGCGGCGGAAGGCGTTTTCGATGCTGCCGACGATGCCGTCCGGGAAGAGCAGCATGATCAACAGGGCCACCAGGCCGTAGCCGAGCAGGCGGTAGTTCGCGAGGTCGACCAGCAGCGCGTTCGGCACGAGATAAAGGATCCAGGCCCCGATCACCGGCCCCAGCAGGCGCCCGTTGCCGCCGACGATGACGGCAAAGAAGAAATAGATCGAGAGCTCGACCTTGAAGGCATAGGGGCTGACGAACCCCAGCACCGGGACGTAGAGGACCCCGGCCAGGCCGGTGCCGACGGCGGCGGCGAAGAAGGCCAGGAACCGCATCCGGCCCGGGCTGACGCCCAGCGTCATCGCCGCCTCCGGGCTGACCGCCGCCACCCGCACCCGCCGCCCGAGCCGGCTGGTGCGGAAGGCGGCATGGGCGGCGAGCGAGCCGATGGTCAGCGCCATGACGAGGATCGCGATCCAGCTTACCCCGAGGGCCGCCTCCTGCATCAGGTCCGGCACCGCGCGCGCGATGCCGTTGATGCCGTTGGTGACGTCGTTGAAGGCGACCAGGAATTCCGGAAAGACGACGGCCGCACTGAGCGTGACGAAGCCCAGATAGTAGCCCTGCACGCGCAGGGCGGGCAGCGCGAACAGCAGCCCCAGCACGATGGCGGCACCGAACCCGGCCAAGGCACCGACCACAAAATGGTATCCCCAGAGGCCGGCCACCATGCCGGTGACGTAGGCGGCGAGCCCGAACACGGCCCCCTGGCCGAACGACACCTGGCCGGCGTCGGACAGCAGCATGTTCTGGAACACCGCCACCGTGACGAACAGGTTCACGATGAGGAAATTGTGCGACCAGTAGGCGCTGCCCAGCCAGATCGGGGCGACGACGCTGGCGACCACCAGCAGCGTTCCGATCGCGAGCTGCCCGGAATGCCCGCCGATAGCGAATTTGCGGCGTCCGCCCGCCGCTCCCGAAGGTGCCGGGGCCGCCTCTGCCGATCCGTTCGTCATCCCAGGCGATCTTTCAGACGATCTTATCTTCAACAGGAACGGCTTCAGACCCGACGGGCGGCGGGCCGGCCGAACAGACCCTGCGGGCGGACCATGAGCACGCCGATCAGCAGGGCCATCGACATCGCGTTCTGGAATTCCCCGCCATATTCATAGGCTGCGTACATGGAGGCGACGCCGACCAGGGCGCCGCCGACCAGCGCGCCCAGGTTGCTGCCGAGCCCGCCCACCACCGCCGCCACGAAGCCGTTCAGCACATAGGCGATGCCGGAATCATTGGCGATGGCGATCACCGGCGCCGCGACATAGCCGGCGGTGCCGACGATGAGGCCGCTGATGGCGAAGGCCACCACCTGGAGGCGCCGCACGCGGATGCCCGCGGCGCGGGCCGCATCGAGGTCCTGCGCGATGGCGCTGATGGCCAGCCCCGTCAGCGTCCGCGACAGGAACCAGCGCAGCCCCACATACCAGGCGACCGCGAGCCCGATGACCAGCAGGTAGGAGGCCGGCGTGCGCGCGCCCAGCACGCTGATGGAGGCGAACGGGCTGCGCACGGTGCTCTGCATCGTGCCGAGCGTCAGCAGGATCACCGCCCCGATGATCACCGAGGCGGCGAGCGTGGTGATCAACCAGGAGTGCTGCTCGATCGACGACCGCAGCGGCAGCAGCGTGACCCAGCCCTGGACGGCGACCAGCGCCGCCAGGACCAGCCCCGCCGCCGGCAGCCAGACTAGCCAGGCGAACGGCGTCGGGGTGGTCGGCAGCACGACATAGGCGAACAGCCCGCCCAGGACGAAGAGGTTGCCCTGGGCGAAGTTGAGGATGCCGCTCGAGCCATGCACGATGTTGAAGCTCATCGCGACCAGGGCGAAGATCGCGCCCAGGCCCAGCCCGCGTACCAGGATGATCGTCAGCTCTTCCATGTTCCCCGAACCATGCGACGCCAGACGCTACGATGCCCGATTCTTACGGTGTCGGGCTCTTGAGATGATGCCGGCGATGCGACCGGGCGGTCAGGAGCAGGTCATCCGTTCCTGCACGCCGCCTTCGCCGATGCGGTCGGGATGGACGGTGGTGAGCGCGTCGGAGCCGACCAGGAAATGGCTGCTCTTGCTCGGGCTGAGGTTCTGCAGGATGCCGTCGTGCTTGGCCCCGTTGGCCTCGATCCAGGCCGTCAGCGACGGCCCGTCGGTCTTGCCGCCGGTGCCTTCGATGGCCGCCTTCATGATGTAGACGGCATCATAGAAGAGGGCGGCGAACGGCAGGGACAGGCGCGCCGCGGCATCCGGCTTGTAGGCCTTGGCCTTGGCGACGAAACGGGTGAAGGGCACCGGGGGCGGGGCGCCGGCACAATGGGTGAAGGCCTTGTAGTTGGTGCCGGTGACGTTCTTGAACGCCTCCTTGCCGGCGACCTTGATCGCCGTCTCGGCGAAGGCGCCGACCGTGTAGTTGCCGGTGACGGGCACCTTCCAGCCAAGCTCCTGCAGGCTCTTCAGTGCGTTCCCGACATCCTCGCCGCTGCTGGAGAAGAGCAGCAGCGTCTCCGGGTTGCCGCGCTTCAGCGCCAGCAACTGCGGCGTCATGTCGGTGGCGCGGTACTGGTATTCCTGGGTCGCGGTGACCTTCACGTTGCGCGCCGCCAGCTCGCGCTTGATCGATTCGACGAAGGACTTCGCCTGCGCGCCACTGTCGGACAGGATCGCCACCGACTTCGCCTTCAGGACGTCCGTCGCCTGGCCGACCATCGCCTTGGCCTGCGAATCGGCGTTGATGAGGACGCTGAAATAGTAGTTGGCCGCCTCGGGCGTCACCGCCTCGGAGCCGGTACCGCCGATCGACGCCACCTTGCCCTCGTTGAGCACGGGTGCGGCCGCGAGCACGACTTGGCTGATGATCGGGCCGAAGATGACGTCGACCTTTTCCTGGAGGACGAGGCGCTTGATCTCGCCGACGCCGACCGTGGCATCGGTCTGGGTGTCGGCGACGACCGTCTGGATCTTGCGGCCCATGATGCCGCCACCGTCGGCGATCTCGCGAAGCGCGATCTCGGTGCCGAGCAGCGCCGATTCGGCAGCCGTGGCGCCGCCGCCGGTCAGGTCGAAGAACTGGCCGACCTTGATCGGCCCCGCCTGTCCGAACGCCGCACCGCTGCCGGCAAGGACGACGATGGCCGCGGCCGCCGCCGTCCGGATAACGCCAGATGACCGAACCTGCCCGCCTAGCTTCATCGTTGCCCCCTTAAACTTCCCCGTTGCAGGCAGGTTAGGCAGGTGAGGCGGATCTTGTCCACGCCTACGCAAGCGTCGCCGTGATCGGACGATCAAGACCGATGGTCTTGAGGGCTGCGACGGCGCCCGATATTCTCCGTCCCCGCCCGCCCGCCTTCGCCCCCTGCCATTCCGAGAGAGCCCCCTGGTCGACCATTGCGATCATCCGGCCGCCGCGGCCTGCGCCATCGACCGCATGATCGAAGGGATCCGGCAGTTCAAGGCGCGCTTCTACGAGCAGGCGCCCGAGCTGATGCGCAACCTGGTGCAGCGGGGGCAGGCACCGACCGTGATGATGATCGCCTGTTCCGACTCGCGGGTCGATCCGACGCTCCTGTCCGGCGCGCGGCCGGGCGAGCTCTTCATCGTGCGCAACGTCGCCAACCTGGTGCCGCCCTATGCGCCGGGCGGTGGCCCCGACGGCGTCGGCGCGGCCCTCGAATATGGCGTGGTCCACCTTGAGGTCGAGCACATCGTGGTGCTGGGCCACGCCCACTGCGGCGGCATCAAGGCCATGCTGGACATGGCCGCGGGCGGCGCGCCGGCCGGGGAATTCATCGGACCCTGGATGCGGATGGCACTGGAGGCGGCGCGGCACCAGGTGGCCGACGAGACCGCGGACGGCCACTACCGCGCCGTGCCGGTCGAGCGGCTGAAGGCCGTGCCCTTCCTGGTCGAACGCGCCGCGATCCAGCGCTCGCTGGCCAACCTGGCCGCCTATCCCTGGGTGGCGGACCGCGTCGCAGCCGGACGGCTGCAGCTCCATGGCTGGTGGTTCGACATCGAGAGCGGCGATCTCTGGGCGACCGACGACGCCGATGGCACATGCGCCGGGCGGCTGCTGCCGGTGACTTAGGGCGTGGGGGACCAGGCAGTGGAACAACCAGCCACCGCCCGGACACCGCCTAGATCTCGACCTGGGCGCCCAGTTCCACCACGCGGTTGGGCGGAATCTCGAAGAAATCCATCGAGGTCGCGGCGTTGCGCGCCATCCACGCGAAGAGGTGCTCGCGCCACAGCGCCATGCCGGGGTGGGAGCTGGGGATCACCGTCTCGCGGCTGAGGAAGAACGACGTGTCCATGATGTCGAAGGTGAAGCCGAAGCGCTGGCTGTCGGAGAGCGCCTTCGGTATGTCCGGCTCGTCCTGGAAGCCGTAGCGCAGGAGAACGCGGAAGAATTGTTGCCCCAGCCCCCGCACCTCCGCCCGGTCCTCCGGCGGGACGTGGGGCACCTCCTCCACCAGCACGGTCAGCAGCAGCACCCGCTCATGCAGGACCTTGTTGTGCTTCACATTGTGCAGGAGGGCCGTCGGCACGCCCTCGGTATCGTGGGTAAGGAAGACGGCCGTACCGCTGGCGCGGTGGAGCCGGCGGCAGGCGGACTGGAGGAAGGCGTCGATGGGCAGGGCATCGGCCCGCGCCCGGGCTGCCAGCAGGGCGCGGCCCCGCTTCCAGGTGGTGAGCAGCACGAAGACCACCAGCGCGACCACCAGCGGGAACCAGCCGCCATAGGGGATCTTGGTGGCGTTGGAGACGAAGAACGAGATGTCGACCACGAACAGCAGCAGGCCGAGGCCGACCACCTTGGGCCAGCTCCAGCGCCATTTCAGGATCACCACCGCCATCAGCAGGATGGAATCGATGAGCATGGTGCCGTTGACGGCGACGCCGTAGGCCGCCGCCAGGTTGTTCGACGAACGGAAACCCAGGACCAGGGCCACCACGAAGGCCAGCAGCATCCAGTTGACGAAGGGCACATAGACCTGGCCGATCGCGTGCGCCGAGGTATGGACGATGGCCATGCGCGGCAGGTAGCCGAGCTGGATCGCCTGGCGGGTAACCGAGAAGGCGCCCGAGATGACCGCCTGCGCGGCGATCACGGCGGCCATGGTCGCCAGCACCACCATCGGCAGCACCGCCCATTTCGGGGCCAGGCTGTAGAAGGGATTGGCGACCGCGGCCGGGTCGGTCAGCAGGAGCGCCCCCTGGCCGAAGTAATTCAGCATCAGGGCCGGCAGCATCAGGCTGAACCAGGCGAGGCGGATCGGGCGCCGGCCGAAATGGCCCATGTCGGCATAGAGCGCCTCGGCGCCGGTCAGGGCCAGGAACACCGAGCCCAGCGCCAGGAACGCCTTCCACCGGTCGAGGAGGAAGAAATCGACCGCATAGCGCGGGTCGAGCGCGCGCAGGATGCCGGGTTGGTCGGCCAGGTTGATGGCGCCCAGCAGCGCCAGCACCAGGAACCACACGCACATGACCGGCCCGAACAGGGCCCCCACCCTGGCCGTGCCCTTGCCCTGGAAAAGGAACAGGCTGATCAGGATCGCCAGCGTGATGGGCACGACATAGCCGCCGGCGGCCGGAACCGCGATCTCCAGCCCCTCGACCGCGCTCAGGACCGAGATCGCCGGCGTCAGCATGCTGTCGCCGTAGAAGAGGGCCGCGGCGAAGATGCCGAGCACCGATATGAAAAAGGACCGCCGATGGCCGACGATGCGGGTCACCAGGGCCAGGAGGGCCAGGCTGCCGCCCTCGCCGCGATTGTCGGCGCGCATCATGAAGGTCAGGTACTTGACCGTCACCACCGCCGTCACCGACCAGAAGACGAGCGACAGCACGCCATAGACATGGGCGGCATCGAGCGCCAGCGGGTGGGCGCCGGCGAAGCTTTCCTTCATGACGTAGAGCGGGCTGGTGCCGATATCGCCATAGACGACGCCGATGGCGCCGACCATGAGCTTCACCAGCGACCTGGTGGTTCCGGCCGCCGCGTCGGCGGCAGGTCCGTGGGGCAGGCCGGGTTGGTCGGTGGTCATGCTCTACCGGTCGTGTGCGGGGAACGTTCGGGGATGGCCGCTTCCTTACGCGGTCCGGGCCGGCCGCGTTCCTTGCCGTGACCGCCTTCCGGTACCCCCAGATTGCGCAGGCATGAATTGCGCGGGTTGGCCGCGCCGCGTCAAGCGGGCGGGCCCAGCGCCGCCACCAGGGCCGGGACATCCAGCCGCTGGCGGATGCGCCCGGCAAAGGCCACCATCTGGAAGGCGATGCTGTTGACGACCATCGGCCGGTCCAGCCGCCGCATGTGGAGATGGATCGGCAGGATCTCGAAGACCGCCCGGCCGCCGACCTCGGCCACCTCGCGGGCCGGCAGCGGAGCGGCCGACTGCACCGCAACCAGGCGCGCCTCCAAGGCCGCCACCATGTCGTCCCAACCCGCCGGCCGATGGCGCGGCCACGGATAGGCGTCGAGCGCCTCGGCATAGAGGTGCCGCAGCGGCTGGCGCAGCCGGTCGACCTGCCCCCGGTCCTGCATCGCCGCCGTCCGGAGATGGCCTTCGGCGACCACGAAGAGATCGGCCAGGACCAGGGCGAACGCCTCCCAGCGCGCCCGCGTCAGCTCCGAGATGAAGGATTGTTCCAGCGAGAGCTGGCTCCAGTTGCGGCCGGCCTTCGCCTGGCAATATTCGGTGACCACCTTCTGGGCGATGAAGGAGGCCTGCGCCGAGAGAAAGTCCCGCAATGCGGCCGGTTCGGAGATCGGCGCCCGGCCGGGGCCGACGAGAACGCTACGCAACCAATTTCCGAGAAAGCCCACCGCTTCGCCGTCCTTTCCGATAGCAAGTCCCGTTGTGCGAGATTCCCGAGAATGTTAGTAGTAGAGGCGAAGGACTCGGTGGTCCAGCATGCGCCCGACCGGGCGTGTTCCCGGCGACGGCCCATGTGTCGCCGAAGCCCATAAGAAGGCCGACCGCTACAGCTCGGCCAACTATCGGGGGGAACGAAGCATGGTTGGTCCAAAATTGACACGGGAACAAGCCGATAACCATTGGCGAAAGACATCCGGACTGATGTGGACCATCCTCGCCATATGGTTCGTGGCGAGTTTCGGCATCCATTTCTTCGCTGTTCAGCTCAACCAGATCGTGATCCTCGGATTTCCGCTCGGCTTTTACATGGCCGCGCAAGGATCCCTCATCGTCTTCGTCCTCCTGTGCTGGTGGAGTTCCGTCGCGCAGAATCGGATAGACGAAGAGTTTGGCGTCGCCGAAGACTGACCCCGGAGAGCGGATCATGGCCACTCAAACCACGGGTTCGGCGAGCTTCCTCGCCAACCTCGGCAAGGTCTACGGCATCTATACCGGGGCCTTCATCGGATTCACCATCGTCCTGGCCATCCTTGAGCAGGTCGGTGTTCCCAACAGATGGATCGGCTACGCCTTCGTATTCCTGACCATCTTCGTCTACGCCTATATCGGCTACCTCTCTCGGACGATGGAGATCTCCGAGTATTACGTCGCCGGCCGCTCGGTTCCCGCCTTCTACAACGGCATGGCGACCGGCGCCGACTGGATGAGCGCCGCCTCCTTCATCTCCATGGCCGGCGGCCTCTTCCTGGCCGGCTACAATGGACTGGGATATGTCCTGGGATGGACCGGCGGCTATGTGCTGGTGGCGATCCTGCTCGCTCCCTACCTGCGCAAATTCGGGCAGTTCACGGTGCCGGATTTCCTCGGCACCCGTTATGAGGGCAACGTCGCCCGCATCTGCGGCGTGGTGGTGCTGTTCTGCGCGTCCTTCACCTATATCGTGGCCCAGGCCTTCGGCATCGGCATCATCACCTCGCGCTTCCTCGGCATCCCCTTCGAGATCGCGATCTTCGCCGGGCTGGTCGGCATCCTCGTCTGTTCGATGCTGGGCGGGATGCGGGCGGTCACCTGGACCCAGGTGGCCCAGTACATCATCCTGATCATCGCCTACCTGGTGCCGGTCGTCTGGCTGTCGACCAAGCTGTACGGCATTCCGATCCCGGAGCTGACCTACGGCCAGGCGCTGAACGACATAGCCCAGCTCGAGGACAAGCTGAACATCGTGCGCAAGCATGTGGCCCCCTTCGTCGACGCCGCCGGCCAGTTCAGCTGGGTCGAGTTCAACAATTTCTGGGCCCTCGTCCTCTGCCTCATGGTCGGCACCGCCTCGCTGCCGCACATCCTGATGCGCTACTTCACGACCCCCAACGTGCGCGAGGCCCGCCAGTCGGTGGCCTGGAGCATCTTCTTCATCTTCCTCCTCTACTTCACGGCGCCGGCCTATGCGGCGTTCGCCAAGCTGGAGGTCTACCAGAACGTGATCGGGGCCCAGATCTCGACCCTGCCGGCCTGGGTGCAGGGCTGGTCGCAGGTGGGCGGCCTCCTGACCATCAACGACGTCAACGGCAACGGCATCCTGGACGTCACCAAGTATGCCATCACCGGCGCGGTGCTCGACCTCGGCGAGATCCGCATCAACCAGGACATCATCGTCCTGTCGATGCCGGAAGTGGCCGGCCTGCCCTACGTCATCTCGGGCCTGGTCGCGGCCGGCGGACTGGCGGCCGCGCTCTCCACCGCGGACGGGCTGCTGCTCGCCATCGCCAATGCGCTGTCCCACGACATCTACTACAAGATGATCGACCCCAAGGCCTCGACGCGACGCCGCCTGTTGGTCGCCCGCACCCTGCTGATCGTGGTCGCCATCCTGGCCGCCGTGGTGGCCGGGACGCGGCCATCGGGCATCATCCAGATGGTGGCGTGGGCCTTCTCGCTGGCCGCCGCGGGGCTCTTCGCCCCGCTCGTCATGGGCATCTGGTGGAAACGGACCACCACGGCCGGCGCCATCCTGGGCATGATCGCCGGCTTCGGGGTCTGCCTCTACTACCTGATCGCCACGCACTACTTTGCGATGCCGCTGTGGTTCGGCATCCGCAACATCTCCAGCGCGCTGTTCGGGCTGCCGGTGGCATTCATCGTCACCTATGTGGTCAGCCTGGTGACGACCCCGCCATCGCCGGAGATGCAGGACTTCGTGGATTCGATCCGGGTGCCCAGCGGGTCGGTCCGCGGCGCGGGCCTGGTCCACGAATAGGCCGGGCGACTTAACGATCGGAGCGGCGGCACCCGGGGCGCCGGGTCCCGCCGCTCTTCTTTTCCAGACGGGTGCGATCAGTGGCTGGCGACACGAACATCTGGTGGCCGTATCTCTACTTCCACCTTCCCAACTATGCCTTCTCGGTCCTCTTCTACACGCTGTTCGGCCGCTTCCTGCTGGGCTTCTTCGTGCCGCCGGGGTCGAACAACTACATCCAGCGCTGGTTCTGCCACCTGACCGACTGGCTGGTGCGGCTGGTCGACCCGATCACCCCGCGCATGATCCCGCGCGCCTTCCTGCCGCCGGTCGCGGCCTTCTGGGTGGTGATCGCGCGCATCCTCTTCTTCATGGTCATGTTCCAGGCCGGCCTCACCCCGCACATCGCCGGCAGTCCGGGCTGAAGGACCAATCATGATCTTCGACCGGCACATGCTCTTCTCGCTCGTCATCGGGCTGGCGGTGGTGAACGGCATCTTCTCGCCCTACCTGAACATCGCGGTGCCGATCACCGCCGTGCTGATGCCGGAGCTCTTTCCCCGCAATCCGAGCTGGGTCCTGTTCTTCAGCTCCATCTTCGTCGCCAGCGCAACCCTGTTCTTCGCCGGCGTGCCCGCCGCGATCCATGAACGCTTCACCGCCGAACCCGAGGCCACCGGCCCGATGTGGACCTGGCTCGCCGCCGCCGCCCTCCTGACGGTGCCGGCCCTGCCCAACATCGGTGCCTGAAGGGGCGACGGCGACCGTCGACATGGCCTCGCCCCCTTGATCTCGACCATGGACCAGCGCATCCGGGCGCTTGCCGACCTCTCGATCCGCCGCGGCTGCGGCTTCGGCCTGATCGCCGTGGCCACGGCGATGGTCGGCCTCGGCCATGATGCCGCGCTCGCCACCTCCGGTGGTGCCATCATGGTCGGGCTGATGGGCGCCGTCCTGGCCCTGAAGGCGTTTCGCGCACCGCGCCGCAGCTACCGCAAGACGGAACTGTGGCTGCTCCTCGAGCGCGATCACGGGCTGCCGGAAGCCAGCGCCCAGCCGGTGATCGGGCGGATCCTGCGCGAGCGCTACTACTGGCACGCCCAATGGGCGGCGGTCATGGCGGCCGGCCTATGGGCGCTCAGCGTCGTGCTGCGCCTGCTCTAGCCGCGAATCGAGCCCGCCCAGGGCCCGCGGCAGCATCCGCCGCAAGGTGGGGTCGCGCAGGATGAGGTGATGCAGGAGGGCCGCCCCGACATGGCCGGCCAGCAGGACGATCACCGTCCAGCCGGCCCAGCCATGGATGTCGAGCAGCAGGCGCCCCAGCGCCTTGTCCTCGGCGACCAGGTTCGGCAGACGGAACAGGCCGAACGGCTCCAGCGGGAAGCCGAAGGCGGAATTGCCGGCCCAGCCGACGATCGGCATCACCAGCAGCGCCAGGTAGAGAAGCCGGTGGACCGTCTCTGCCGCCAGCAGTTGCAGGGCGGGCAGCGGCGGGACGTGTGGCGGCGGCGGATGGCCGATCCGCCAGCTGACGCGAAAGATCGTCAGCCACCACACGGTGAAGCCGATCCATTCGTGCCAGTGGTAGAGGGTGAACTTCAGGTCCCCCTCGATCCGCGTCATGACGAGGCCGAGCGGGATGGAGACGACGAGGAGGGCAGCGGTTGCCCAGTGCGCGGCGCGCGCCGGCGGCGTATAGCCGCGCGGCCGGACATCCATCGCCATCGTCCCCTCCCTGGATCGAAGTCGCAGAGATCTTACCCACGCTTCCGCGTTCATCCACGCGGGGCATCAGTCTAGCAAGGAATGAGATTCCCGCAAAAAGCGCGGGCGGTGGGCCTGGATCGACAGCCAGACGAAGCGGGCGATCCCGCTGCCTCACTTCAAACTTGAGCTTGTCATGGTCCAGGGCGCCGGCCTCGCCACATCGCGAACAGGGCGAATGCCGCGAGCTGGGCCGCGGCCCCGAGATAGGCCCAGTCGAAGCTGCCCGTCTGGCTGACCGCGACCGCGAAGACCAGCGGGCCGCACACCGAGCCGACGAAGCCGAAGAGGCTGGCGGCGGAGGTGACCTCGCTCACTTGCCCGCCGGGCGCCATGCGCGCCAGCTCGGCCATGTGGATGCCGTTCCACCCCATCGTCGTGGCGCCGACCAGCACCATGCAGCCATAGACCACCCAGGACCCGGCACCGGCCGCCAGCACCATGACCAGGATGGCGGCACTCGACCCCAAGGCCAGCAGCACGAGGAGCAGCGAGCCGCGCTTGGTCCCCATCCGGTCCGCCAGCCAGCCGAACACGATCCGCGCCAGGGCGCTGGCTGCGAGCAGGGTCGCCATGAGGAGGCCCGCCGCCGCCAGGCCGTGGCCATGACCGACGACCATGTAGGTGGCGGTGAAGCCCGTCACGCAGGCTTGCAGGATCGAATAGGACACGCCGATCGCCGTCAGCATCCCGAGGTTCGGGCTGCCCTTCAGGATGTGAACGGCGCGCGCGAAGCTGTGCGGCGACACGAACATCCGCGGCCAGTCCGGTTGCCGTCGGCCGCCGTCGGCATCCAGCATCTTGCGGAAGATCTGAACGAACAGCGCGACCGCAATCATGATCGCCGCCAGCAGCCAGATCGCCCCGGGGAAGCCGAGCCAGACCAGGAGCGGCGCCACCACCACGCCGGCGAGTGCGCCGCCCCCCGGCACACCGGCCTGCTTGATCGAGAAGATCAGGCCGCGATGGGCAGGCGGTGCGGCGCGCATCAGGATCTGGCTGCCGGCCGGCGTGTTCGGCGCGAGGCCGAGGCCGATCAGCAGGGCCCCCGCCATCGCCACCGGCATGAGCGGCTGGGACAGCAGGAGCAGGCCGACGGCCACGGCGGCCAGGCCGAGCTGGAGGGACCGGATCGCCCCGAAATGGGCCAGCATCGGGCTGCCGCCTGCGAGGTACCAGCAGATGCCGGCGGACTGCATCGCCGTCACGTAGCCGATACTTTCCGTCGGAACGCCCCAGCGTTGGGTCAGGAATGGACCGAGCAGCGGCGTCGCACCCGCGCCGAGCGAACTGACCACCTGGACCAGCAGCGTCGCGCCCAGCGCGGGCAGCACCAACCCGGACGACAGGCGGCGGGCAACGGGCCGAAACATCATCTCCGTCCCAGCTTGGGCGCACGGAACTGGCTGGCCGCGCGGGCGGCCGACCGCGTGCCGCACGAGCAGGACGCCCGCACGGCTTCAGGGAGC
>CAZQOA010000016.1:60749-71310 GCA_964594715.1 uncultured Rhizobiaceae bacterium
GCGGGCGGCCGACCGCGTGCCGCACGAGCAGGACGCCCGCACGGCTTCAGGGAGCCGGCGTCAGGCCGGCTGGATGATGGGGATACGGTCGGGCGCGTTCGCGACGTCGGCAGGAGCCATGATGCTGTCCTGATGTGCGAGGGGAGAGCCGTCGCACGCGATAGGCGACCGCCGGTCCGGGCACTATAGCCATGGCGGCCTGCCTGTTGCGCACGAATTGGGCAGCCGTGACGCCAATTCGCGCGTGGGCGGCCAAATGAGGCGGTGGTGGGCCCGGCAGGATTCGAACCTGCGACAACACCGTTATGAGCGGCGCGTTCTGACCGCTGAACTACGGGCCCTGCCGACGAGCGGGTGGCGGCGGATGCGGATAGACGCCTAGCGGCGGCGGCGGCACTTGTCGAGAGCGCTAATCCGCCAGACGCACCTCCCACAGGCGCGGCTTGGCGCCGAGCCATGGGTCGTAGCCGCGGACGCGCCTGGAATGGGCGACCGTGTCGATGCCGTTGTAGAGGACGATCATCGGCACCGTCTCCAGGAAGCGGCGATGCATGGCGTCGAACCGCTTCTGGCGCTCGCCCTTGTCGGTGACGGTCATCACCTGCTCGAGCAGCCGCAGCCCCTCGGCATCGTCCCAGACCTTGCGCGGCTGCTTGTCCTTGGGGCCGGACACCTGCTCGTAGCTGAGCGCCGGGTCGAAGCGGGCGGAATAGGAGAAGGACATCATCTGGTAGGTGCCCTTCTGGTAGCGGTCGAGCTGCGTCGCCCATTCCAGCACCTCGATGTCGACATTGAGGCCGACCGCCTGCATCATCGCCTGGGCGATGACGGCGACCGCGAAGCTGGGGACGACCGGGCGCTTGTTGGCGATCAGCTTGATCGGCTGGCCCTTGTACCCGGCCTCCGCCAGGAGCCGGCGCGCGCGGGCCGGGTCGTGCCGGACGGTTTCGCGCTGGACCGCGCCGTGATAGGCCGACGCGGTCGAGACGATCGACTGGTTGGGCCGGCCCAACCCGTTCGAGACGGCGGCCACGATCTCGGCCGTGTCGAGCGCGGCCGCGATCGCCTGGCGCACGCGCGGGTCGGCCAGCACCGGGTCCTGGGTCTGGATCAGGATGCCGTGCATGACCGGCGTCGGCGCCGACTTCAGGGTGACGGCGGGGTTGGTCTTCAGCTCGTCGATATCGGCATCGGGCACGTCGGCGGCATCGACCGCGCCCGACAGCAGGGCCGCCTTCACGGTCGAAGGGTCGGGCACCACCAGGAACTTCACCTGCTCGACCAGCGGCCGCTTGCCGCCGGTATAGCCGTCGCGCGGGCCGGGCAGCGAGGCGTAGTCGTCGAACCTGTCCAGGATCACCTGCTGGCCGCGGCGCCAGTCGCCGAGCTTGTAGGGGCCGGTGCCGACCGGCCTGGCCCAGCTGCCGTCGGCATTGACGGAATCCTTGTGGATGACCGCCGTCATGCCGCAATCGGTGCGCGCCAGGGTGGCGAGGAAGAGGGCGCTGGGCCGGTCGATGCGCATGACCACGGTGGCGGCGTCCGGCGCCTCGACCGCCTCGACCTTGAACATGCCGCGGCCGTCGAACTCGTTGCGGCAGCGCCAGTCGGTCTTGGGGTCCATCAGCCGGTTCCAGCTCCACAGCACGTCGGCCGAACTCATCTCGGCCCCGTTGTGGAACTTCACCCCGCGGCGCAGGTGGAAGGTGTAGGCGCGACCCTCCTCCGCCGTCTCCACCCGCTCGGCCAGCAGCGGACCGACGGTGCCGTCCTCGCGATAGGCCACCAGCCCCTCGACGATGTGCAGGATGACCGCGTCGGTGTTGTCGTCGCGGTTCACACCGGGATTGGTGCTGCGGATGTCGGCGTTGGTGGCGACCGTGATCATCTCGGCCGCCGCCGGCGCCGCCGCAACGGTCGCGGTGGCAGCGACGAGGGCAGCGGCGGCAAGGGCGGCGGCGATGCGCGCAGGCAGGCTCATGGGTGCGGGTTTTCTTCCCTTGTCAGGCGTTGCGGTGACGCTTCAGCACGTCGAGGAAGAAGTCCTGGACCTCGGGAAGCACCTTGACGCCGTCATGGGAAACGTTCGGGACGATGTCCTGGCGCACCTGGATACCATGTTCCTCGAAGTTTCGCCGGAGCGCCGTATTGCGCTCGATGCGCGTGCGCCCGGTATCGTTGATGCCCTCCATGTAGTTGACGCTGCCGGGCTTGTAGTCGATTTCCCAGGTCTCGATATCGGCGGCGCCGACCACCATCTGCACCGGCACCTCGCGCATCGCGTCGAGGTCGATCTCGACCCCGAACAGCGCCTTCAGGTTGCGGGTGCCGACCCAGAAGTCGCGCGTCGGATCGAGCAGCGTGACCGCCCCCGGCGCGCCGATGGAGGCCGCCATCAGGCGCCTGGGGTGGAGGTAGAAGAAGCGGTGGACGAAGTGGCCGCCGCCGGAGAAGCCGAACATCATGAAGCGCTCGAAGGGCCGGCCGAGCCGGCCTGCCACCTCGTCGACCATGGCCAGCAGCACCCGGTCATAGCGGATGTCGCCCTCGCGCATGTACTTGAAGCCCTCGGGATTGTCGTCGCCCAGCACGCCCACGGGGAACAGCGGCGACAGCACGAGGCACTTGTTGAAGCGGCAGAACTCCGCGAAGGCGTCGCGATAGACCGTCATCGTCCGGCCGGTGCCGTGGATGGTGACGATCAGGGTGTGGCCGGCCGGGTCCTCGTCGAAGCTGTCCGGCACATACATGCAATAGGGGAAGCGCGCATCCGCCTTGCTGGCGAACACGGTGGTGGCGCCGCGCTGGTACATCTTCTTGCGGCGCTGGTTGGCGTCCTGCGACGAATCCGGCATCGGAATTCCCGTGAGAGAGGAGCGTAAAGTAGAGAAGGCTATTCCGGCTGGATGCCGAGGCGCTCGGCCAGCGCCTTCCAGCGGGCGAGGTCGCCGGCGATGGTGGCCGCGAACTCGGCCGGCGTGCTGCCGACGGCGGTCACGTCCTTCGCCCCCAGCTCGGCCCGGCCCTTGTCCGACAGGATGAAGTCGCGCATCGCCTGCGACAGGCGGTCGACGATCGGCTGCGGCGTCCCCGCCGGGGCGACATAGCCGTACCAGAAGACCGTATCGAAGCCCGGCACGCCGGCCTCCGCGAAGGTCGGGACATCCGGCAGGACCGCCGATTTGGCAGTGACCGCATAGGCGCACAGCTGGCCGTCGCGGACCAGCCCAGCCGAACCGGTCGGGTTGTCGAGGAAGGCCGAGACATTGTCGGAGATGAGGTCGGGATAGGCCGCCGAGGCGCCGCGATAGGCGACATGGGTCAGGTCCATCCCAGTCAGGATCTTCAACTGCTCGGACAACAGGTAGCCCAGCGTGCTGACGCCGACCGAGGCGTAGTTGATCTTGCCGGCATTGGCCTTGGTGTAGGCGATGAACTCCGCCAGGGTCTTGGCCTGGACCTTCGGGCCCGACACCAGGATGTAGGGCGTGGTGCCGATCATCCCGACCGGGGCGAAGCCGGTGACCGGGTCGTAGGGGACATTCTTGCGCAGCACCACCGCCGCCGGATGGGTGCTGCTGGTGGCGATGCCGATGGTGTAGCCGTCGGGCGCGGCCTTGGCGACCACGTCGGCACCCAGCGTCCCGCCGGCGCCGCCGCGGTTCTCGATCACCACCGGCTGGCCCAGGGCCGCCGACATGCCGTTGGCGACGACGCGGGCCACCACGTCGGTGCCGCCGCCGGCCGGAAACGGCACGATGAGGCGGATCGGCTTGGCGGGATAATCCTCGGCCATGGCCGGCCCGGCCATGGCGGCGACGGCGGTCGCGGCGAAGAGGGCGGCTGCGAGGCGGCGCATCAGCCTTCCCCCCGCCGGATGAGGGTCGGATAGACCACGGCGTCGCCGCGCTGGAACATCCACTCCATGTCCTCCTTGGACAAGTATTCCGGCGTGGTGCCCTTCAGCGCCGCCAGGGTTTCGACGATCACGTTCCGCTTCACCTCGGACACCAGCACGTTGGTGCGGTGATAGGCCTCCGACACGGTGCGGCCGAGCACGGTGAAGCCATGGCGGCGCATGATGATGCAGTTGGTGTCCTGGATGAAGGTCTTGATCGGCCCGACATCCTCCTCGACGTTGAGGTGGGCCGGCAGGTAGGTCGCCGGCTTCTGCATCAGGTACGAGAAGGTGAGCGAGGTCGAGCGGATCTCCTCGTGCCCGGCCGCCAGGAAGGCGATGGTCTCGTCGTGATGGAGGTGGATGACGCAGTTCACGTCCGGCCGCAGGCGCAGGATCTCGCGGTTCATCTGGTGGCCGACGGTGGTCGCCCGGTCGCCATGGAGGACCCGCCCGAACGGGATGTCGGTGATGACGAGGTCGTCCGCCTCCATCTCCTCCAGCGAGATGCCCTGGGGCTTGGCATAGCAGATGCCGTCGGCATGGCCGGGATGCGGCACCCGCACCGCCATGCCGCCCAGCGAACTCTGGACATAGCCGCGCGCCACCATCATCCGCGCATAGCGGACATAAGTAGCGGCGACCTCGCGGTCGAACACCACCGAAGGGTCCGGGGTGTATTCGTTCACCAGGTAGAGCGGCTTGGCATCGTCCGGCATGGCAGGGCTCCTCGATCGGGCGATAAAGGGGATGCCACGATTTGGCGTCCGGAGGCCAGCGCCTGTCAATCGATCGGTGAGAGGAAGGCGGTCAAAGGAATCCCCCCCGGTGTCGCCACCGGAGGGTCTAGCCAGGTCACTTCCTGGATCCTGCAAGTGGAAAAACCACTTTTACCGTGGTTTCCCAACCGGCTCCCACCCGAGAAGATTGCAGAGGCGGGCGCTGCCGTCAATACTCGCTTTTTACGCTATATGACGGCGGGAAAAGCAATGAGTGGCAGAAGGATTCGCGAGGAGCTGACCTGCGGGATCGATCTCGGGATCGGCTCTTGCGGCTGGGCAGTGGTTCGCCAGGAGGAAAGCGGCGGCGGCATCGTGGCGATGGGTGCCCGGACGTTCGACGTACCCGAGACGGACAAGGAACGAACGCCGACCAACCAGTTGCGGCGGAAACATCGTGGCTTGCGCACCGTGCTGCGCCGCCGCCGCCAGCGGATGACCGCGTTGCGTCAACTCTTTCAAGCTTCGGGACTCCTCGCCGAGGATCGCCCAGGCGCCTTGCGGATTACCGGGCTGCATCCCTGGGAGCTTCGGGCCGAAGCCCTCGACCGGCCATTGCACGGCAATGAACTGGCGGTCGCTCTGGGCCACATCGCCAAGCACCGCGGCTTCCGATCGAACAGCAAGCGCGATCGGGGCAGCAACGCCGTCGACGAATCATCCAAGATGCTGAAGACCATCGAGGCCACGCGCGAACGCTCGGCACAGTGGCGAACCGTCGGCGAGATGTTCGCGAAGGACCCGGAATACCGGATACGAAAGCGCAATCGCGACGGCGACTACACGCGTTCGATCCTGCGCCTCGATCAGGAACGTGAAGTCACGGAGATCTTCGCGTCGCAGCGTCGCAAGGGGAACCGGCTGGCCACCGAGGAGCTGGAGCGGACGTTCGTCGACCTGGCGTTCAGCCAGCGGCCGCTGGCCGACAGCGAGGACAAGGTCGGCTTCTGTCCGTTCGAGCCGGACGAGCGCCGGGCCGCCAAACACGCTTATTCGTTCGAACTGTTCCGGCTGCTGTCGCGGTTGGCGGCGCTGACCATCCGCTCGCCGGCGGGCGACGAGCGGACACTGAGCCAGGCGGAAATCAGCGCCGCCACCGAAGATTTCGGCAGCCAGCGCGGCGTTACCTTCAAGCGCCTTCGGAAGGTGGCCGGGCTCCGGGAAGAGGACCGCTTCGACGGCCTTCCGCTGGAGGATGAGGGCAAGCGCGACGTGGTTGCCCGGTCCGGCTCGGCGATGCCCGGAAGTGCCGCCCTCCGCTCTGTCCTCGGTGATGCCGCCTGGCACTCGCTGCGCGCGGAGCCCGCCAAACTCGATCGTATCGCCTTCGTCCTCACCTTCCGCGAAGATGTCGGGTCGATCCGCGACGGGTTGGCCGAGATCGGCCTGCCCGCGTTCGTGCTCGACGCCCTGATGGCCGGCACCGAAGCCGGCGAGTTCGGCGGGTTCAAGGGGGCCGGCCACATCTCCGCCAAGGCATGCCGGGCGCTCCTGCCCCATCTCGCGCGCGGCCTCGTCTACTCCCGGGCCTGCACGGAGGCCGGGTACGACCACGCACGCCGGCCGGCCACCGCTCTCGAGCAAGTGGCCAACCCGATCGCGCGCAAGGCGCTGACCGAGGCGATCAAGCAGATACGGGCGATCGTCGAAGAACATGGCCTGCCCGGCCGCTTCCACATCGAACTCGCCCGCGATGTCGGCAAGAGCAAGGAAGAACGCGACGAGATCACCCGCGGCATCGAGAAGCGCAACAAGGAGCGCGACCGGCTGCGCGAGCTGTTCGCCGAGCAGGTGGGCCGCCCGGCCGCCGGTGCCGAGGACATGCTGCGATTCGAGCTGTGGCGGGAACAGAACGGCCGCAGCCTCTATGGCGACCGATCGATCCCGATCGGGTCGGTAGTCGCCACGGACAACAGCGTGCAGGTCGACCACATCCTGCCCTGGAGCCGGTCGGGCGACGACAGCTTCGTGAACAAGACCCTGTGCTTCGCGTCGGAGAACCAGGAGAAGAAGGGGCGGACGCCGTTCGAATGGCTCGGCCGTGACGAGCAGCGTTGGAATGGCTTCGTCGCCGCCGTCGAGATGATCAAGGGGATGAAGGGGCGAAAGAAGCGCAACTACGTCCTCAAGGACGCAAAGGTGCTGGAGGAGAAGTTCCGGCCGCGCAACCTGAACGACACCCGCTTTGCCACGAGGCTGCTCGCGGACTTCGTGAGGCGGATGTATCCCGACGACGGAACGGTGCGTTCGGTGGCCCGGCCCGGCCCGCTGACCGACCGGCTGCGCCGCGGCTGGGGCATCCAGGACCTCAAGAAGGGCCCCGACGGGAAGCGCATCTCCGACGATCGGCACCACGCACTCGACGCGCTGATCGTCGCCGCCACCAGTCAATCCGCATTGCAGCGCCTGACCAAGGCATTTCAGGAATCCGAGGCGGTCGGTGCCCATCGCGACTTCAGCAACCTGGCGCCGCCATGGCCGGGCTTCGTGGAGGAAACCCGGGCGAAGATGGTGGAGGTGGTGGTGTCCCGGGCGGAGCGCCGACGCGCCCGCGGACAGGGTCACGCGGAGACGATCCGCCAGGTGAAGGCGCGAGACGAGGTACAGCGGGTCTACGAACGGAAGGCGGTGGACAAGCTCACCCTTACCGATCTCGACCGCATCAAGGATGCGGACCGCAACGGGGCGCTGGTGGACATCCTGCGGCAATGGATCGAGCGCGGGAAACCAGCCAACAGCCCGCCGATGTGGAAATACCGCTCCGGGTCCATGGACGACAACGGCACCCGGACGGAACGCCTGGAGCCGATCCGCAAGGTGCGGCTGGAAACGAAGAAGAAGGCGGACGTACTGGTGCGGGAGGGCGCCGCCGATCGCGGCGAGATGGCGCGAGTGGATGTATTTCGGAAGATGAACCGGAAATCATTGTGGGAGTATTTTTTGGTTCCTGTCTATCCACATCAGGTAGCCAACCGGATATGTTGGCCACACCCACCAAATCGCGCTATTCAAGCGCATACTCCCGAAGAGGAATGGCATTCGGTACTTGCACCGGGATTCGAATTCTTATGGAGCCTATCATCACTCTCATTCATCGAAGTCGAAAAAAGGGATGGAACGTTCATTGATGGTTATTTTCGGGGGGTGGATCGATCGACGGGGAACATATCGATCTCACCGCATCATTCAACGGAGATAGTAGTCAGTGGAATCGGCACAAGAACGCTTTCAAGATTTGGAAAATTCTCGATAGATAGATTGGGCAACCGGCACGAGGTGCATACAGAGTTGCGGACATGGCATGGCGTGGCCTGCACCTGACACGTCCATCCCGCTTGTCGTTGGCGGACGGGCAGGTGGTCATCGCGCAGGACGATGGTGACGTCCGCCTCGCCATCGAGGACGTCGCGTGGATCATTCTCGACACCCAGCAATCGACACTGACGGGGGCACTCCTTTCGGCGTGCATGGCAGCGGGCATCGCCATCATCGTCACCGACGAAACCCACACGCCATGTGGCGTCACCCTGCCCTTCCACCAGCATTTTCGCCAGGCTGACGTCGCCAACCGGCAAACCTCCCTGTCGGCGCCGTTCAAGAAGCGCCTGTGGCAGGCCGTGGTGCGGCGGAAGATCGAGAATCAGGCTGCCGCGCTCCAAGCGGTAGGCGCCGGTGGGGCCGGCACTTTGCGCGAGATGGCGCGACTGGTCGGGTCGGGCGACCCGGACAACGTCGAGGCGCGGGCGGCGCGCTATTACTGGGGCCAGTTGTTCGCCGAGTTCCGGCGCGAGGACGAGGGCGATCGACGGAACAAGCTGCTCAACTACGGCTATGCGGTAGTGCGTTCGGGGGTCGCCCGCGCCCTGGTGGCCTACGGCCTGATCCCGTCGCTCGGCATCATGCATGCCAGCGTCAGCAACGCCTTCAACCTCGCCGACGATCTGGTCGAGCCCTTCCGGCCCTTCGTCGACATCCTCGTCTGGCGCACCGTCGGCAAGGGAAGGCCGGGGCGCGACGACCTTACCCTGGAGGACCGCCGAGCCATGGCCGGCGCCCTTCTCGCCGAGGCGCAGACGGGTGCGGAAGCCGTAACCTTGCTGGTCGCAACGGAACGAGCGGCCGCATCCCTGATCCGCGCGATGGAAGGGGGGTCGAGCGCCCTGCTGGAACTTCCGCTGGTCACACCGTGAAGACCGAAGAGGTCCGAATATTGTGGGTCATGGTATTCTTCGACTTGCCGGTAGGCACCAAGACCGAGCGGCGCGCCGCCACCCGTTTCCGCAACTTCCTGAAGCAGGACGGGTATATGATGTTGCAATGGTCGGTCTATGCACGGGTCTGCCGTGGTGAAGAGGCGATCGAGAAACATCTTTCGCGAGTCGCCGGAAACCTCCCCGGAAAAGGCAGCGTGCGCGCCCTCCAGGTCACCGACAAACAGTATGGCCGGATGCGACTCCTGCTCGGAAACGCCAGCAAAAATGAGAAGGCTGCGCCCAATCAGCTCGTCCTGCTCTGATTTCGGCCTCGGAAAAGAGACGAAAATCAGAGCAGGATCAAGCGGTTCCGCGGAAGCCAGCCTACCGAATGGGAGCCGGTAGGGAAACCACGGCACGACAAGGCGGCGCGTGTCGCCGCCCGTGAGCCTACCGAATGGGAGCCGGTAGGGAAACCACGGCCGTCGTCAGCTTCCGCAGTTCCGTGATGAAAGCCTACCGAATGGGAGCCGGTAGGGAAACCACGGCGCGCGGGGTGCTGCCGAGCGTACCTCCTTCAGCCTACCGAATGGGAGCCGGTAGGGAAACCACGGCCAAAATGGCGCGTCCGCATAGAGGAAAATGAGCCTACCGAATGGGAGCCGGTAGGGAAACCACGGCGGTGGAATGTAGTGTAAATTCATTCCAAGAAGCCTACCGAATGGGAGCCGGTAGGGAAACCACGGCAGGGGTGCGTTTGGGGAGAAACTTGGTGCGAGCCTACCGAATGGGAGCCGGTAGGGAAACCACGGCGACAAATTCCTCGACCGTATCGAGGCCCTTAGCCTACCGAATGGGAGCCGGTAGGGAAACCACGGCGCGTCCCTGCCTGCACCGTGACTGCCTGCCAGCCTACCGAATGGGAGCCGGTAGGGAAACCACGGCTCGGATGTCGACTGGCTGGCGCTCGCCCGGAGCCTACCGAATGGGAGCCGGTAGGGAAACCACGGCGATGGCGAGAGCGGAGATCTCCGGATCGGCAGCCTACCGAATGGGAGCCGGTAGGGAAACCACGGCAGTGAATTCGACCGCACGCGGGTTCACACGAGCCTACCGAATGGGAGCCGGTAGGGAAACCACGGCAACCCCGACGCCGCACAACGGGCACGGATCAGCCTACCGAATGGGAGCCGGTAGGGAAACCACGGCCCACTGCTGCATCTGGTCCTTGGTGAATTTAGCCTACCGAATGGGAGCCGGTAGGGAAACCACGGCGCTTCGTCTCCGCGACCGTCTGGGCCAACGAGCCTACCGAATGGGAGCCGGTAGGGAAACCACGGCGGAAAAGCCAAACGAGGGCACGATGCCGTTAGCCTACCGAATGGGAGCCGGTAGGGAAACCACGGCGGTGGCCTTCAGCAGTGCCACTTTCAGGGTAGCCTACCGAATGGGAGCCGGTAGGGAAACCACGGCGACGATCGCGTCCATGTAGTAGCTGGCGGGAGCCTACCGAATGGGAGCCGGTAGGGAAACCACGGCCCCGTAGCGGATCGACATGCGCGCATCGGTAGCCTACCGAATGGGAGCCGGTAGGGAAACCACGGCGCCCTTGGGCGCCCAGACGGCACCGGATTCGAGCCTACCGAATGGGAGCCGGTAGGGAAACCACGGCGCCGGGCGCCGTCGGCAGG
>CAZQOA010000017.1:0-19583 GCA_964594715.1 uncultured Rhizobiaceae bacterium
TTGCGGTTGCAGAAGATGATCGCGCTGCGGACGTCCTCGCTCTCGATCAGGCGGCGCAGCGCGTCGCGCTTGTCCATCTGGTCCATCACGGCGATCGCCTGGATCACCGTGGAGGACGGCGAAGCCGGCGGCGCGACCGAGATTTCCTTGGGATTGGAGAGGAAGGCATCGGCCAGGCGCCGGATCTCCGGTGCCATCGTCGCCGAGAAGAACAGGGTCTGGCGAATGCGCGGAAGCAGCGAGACGATACGCTCGACATCGGGAATGAAGCCCATGTCCAGCATGCGGTCCGCCTCGTCGATGACGAGGGTGCGGACATCGGACATCAGGATCTTGCCGCGGTCGAAGAGGTCCATCAGCCGGCCCGGCGTGGCGATCAGCACATCGACGCCGCGATCGAGGCGCTTCTCCTGCTCGCTCATCGACTCTCCGCCGATGAGGAGTGCCTGGGTCAGCTTGTGCAGCTTGCCGTAGCGGTCGAAGGATTCGGCGACCTGGGTCGCCAGTTCGCGGGTCGGCTCCAGGATCAGCGAACGCGGCATTCGCGCTCGCGCTCGCCCCTGGGCCAGGATATCGATCATCGGCAGGGTGAAGCCGGCGGTCTTGCCGGTGCCGGTCTGGGCACAGCCCAGCACGTCGCGTCCCATCAGGACGTAGGGGATCGCCTGCGCCTGGATGGGGGTCGGCTGCGTATAGCCGGAATCGGCAACGGCTTGCAGCAGCTCGGGGCTAAGCCCCAGGTCTGAAAAAGTGGTCAAAACGGTCGATTGCCTCGACTTATCGAGAGGGTGTCCGAAAGGTGCGGCGCGCATGCGCCCTACAACATTTCTGAACCTGTAAGTGGGGGAGGGAGGGGGGAATGTCAAATAATCCCTGCCGCGATGCCGAAGGTTTCCTTGCCCCCGTGACATTTTCTGCATAAGCCCGCCGGCAGGAGGACCCGCCCGATGCGCCCAGCCCTGCTTCTTCTTCCCGGCCTGCTCTGTGACGCCGCCTTGTGGCGGCCGGTCACCGACGCGCTGGCGGACGAGGTCTCGGCCGTGGTCGCGGACGTGACGCTGGATGATTCCATGGCGGCCATGGCCGACCGCATCCTGGACTGGGCGCCGCCGCGGTTCGCCCTGGCCGGGCTGTCGATGGGCGGCTATGTCGCACAGGAGATCATGCGCCGGGCGCCGGAGCGGGTGACCCGGCTGGCGCTCCTCGACACCAGCGCGCGGGAGGATACACCCGAGCAGGGCCGGCGCCGGCGCGGCCTGATCGCGCTGGCCAGACAGGGCAAGTTCAAGGGGGTGACGCCGCGCCTGCTGCCGCTGCTGGTCCACCAGGACCGGCTGGAGGACACGCCGCTGGTCGAGGCCGTGATGGGCATGGCGGAGCGGGTCGGGCGGGCGGCCTTCCTGCGCCAGCAGACGGCGATCCTCGGCCGCCCGAACGGCATCCCCGATCTGTCCGGGATCGAGTGCCCGACCTTGGTGCTGTGCGGCCGGCAGGACGCGCTGACCGGACCCGAGGTCCATGAGGAGATGGCCCACCACATCCCGCACGCGACCCTGGTCCAGGTCGACGATTGCGGACACCTGTCACCGCTGGAACGGCCTGGACCGGTGATCGCGGCGATGCGGGGATGGCTGGCCGAGGCGGCGTGAGCGGGGGCGCTCACATCTCGGCGCCGACGACGTAGCCGATGCCGGCGGCCATGACGCAGAGCACGACGGACAGCAGGATATAGACCAGCGCCAGGTAGGGTTCGCCCTCCTGCAGCATGGCCAGCGTGTGCAGGCTGAAGGCCGAGAAGGTGGTGAACCCGCCGGCGAACCCGGTGACCATGAACAGCGCGCCGCGCGTCATGTAGAGCGGGCCGCCCGGCAGCGACAGGCCGATGAAGATGCCGGCCAGGAAGCTGCCCACGATGTTGACCGCGAGGATGGCGAGCGGAAGGCTGCTGTTGGGCGGCGCATACGGGAAGAACAGCTCCGCCGCATAGCGCGCCGCGCCCCCCAGCGCGCTGCCGATCATCACCAGGATGAAGTTGAGCGTCACGCTCATTGGGCCTGCCCTCGACGATCCCCCGAACGGGCTAGCCTAGCAGGCTCCCATCGACTGCCGGAGAGATTTCATGGCTTGCCTCAAACATCCAGGTCGCGCACGAACCGGGCGTTCTCCTGGATGAAGGCGAAGCGCAGCTCCGGCTTGCGGCCCATCAGGCGCTCGACCAGGTCGGTGGTGTCGCGGGCGGCGTCCGGGTCGTGGGCGCGGTCCGGGACCTGGACGCGGAGCAAGGTCCGCCTGGTCGGGTCCATCGTGGTCTCCTTCAGCTGCGAGGCGGGCATCTCGCCCAGGCCCTTGAAGCGGCTGAGCTCGACCTTGCCCGCGCCCTTGAAGGTGGTGGCCATCAGCTCCTCACGGTGGGCGTCGTCGCGGGCATAGATGGTCAATCCGCCGCGGGCCAGGCGATAGAGCGGCGGCAGGGCGAGGTAGAGGTGGCCCGCCTCCACCAGCTTCGGCATCTCGCGGAAGAAGAAGGTCATGAGCAGCGAGGCGATATGTGCGCCGTCCACGTCGGCGTCGGTCATGATGATGACCCGCTCGTAGCGCAGCTTGGCGAGGTCGAGTGCGCTGCCGGTGCCGCAACCCAGCGCCAGGACCAGGTCCGACAGCTCCTGGTTGCCGCGCAGCTTGTCGAGGGATGCGCTGGCGACGTTGAGGATCTTGCCCCGCAGCGGCAGCACCGCCTGAGTCTCGCGTGAGCGCGCCTGCTTGGCCGAGCCCCCGGCCGAATCCCCCTCGACCAGGAAGATCTCGGTGCCGGTGGCGGCACTGCGCGAGCAGTCCGTCAGCTTGCCCGGCAGGCGCAGCTTGCGGGTGGCGCTCTTGCGCAGCAGGTCCTTGTCCTGGCGCCGCTTCAGCCGCTCCTCGGCGCGCTCGATGGTGCGCTCCAGGAGGGCGCCGGCCGTCACCGGGTCGCCCGACAGGAAATGGTCGAAGCGATCCTTCAGGGCGTTCTCGACGAGGCGCGTCGCCTCGGGCGTGGTCAGCTTGTCCTTGGTCTGGCCCTGGAACTGCGGCTCGCGTAGGAACACCGACACCAGGACGCAGGCGCCGACCATCACGTCGTCGGCGGTGACCTGGGCCGCGCGGCGGTTGCCGACCAGCTCGCCATGGGCGCGCAGGCTGCGCATCAGGGCGTTGCGCAGGCCGGCCTCGTGGGTACCGCCATCCGCGGTCGGGATGGTGTTGCAGTAGGAATGAAGGAAGCCCTCGTCGTCGTCGAGCCAGGTGATGGCCCATTCGACCCGGCCGACCTTGTCGGGAAAGGCGGCCTCGCCCTGGAAGGGGACGCCGGTCAGGGTCGGGCGGCCGTCCACGGCGCTGGTCAGGAAGTCTGCCAGGCCGGCCGGGAAATGCAGGGTCGCCTCGGCCGGGGTGGCGTCGTCCGTCTTGATCAGGACGGGATCGCAGGACCAGCGGATCTCGACGCCGCGATAGAGATAGGCCTTGGATCGCGCCATGCGGAACAAGGTCGCCGGCCGGAAGCGCGCGGCACCGCCGAAGATCTGCGGATCGGGGTGGAAGCGGATGGTGGTGCCGCGGCGGTTGGGGGCGGCGCCCGCCTCGCGCAGCTTCCCGGTCGGCGCGCCGCGGGCATATTCCTGCACCCAGAGGACGCGGTCGCGCGCCACCTCGACGGTCAGCCGGTCGGATAGCGCGTTGACGACCGAGACGCCGACACCGTGCAGGCCGCCCGAGGTCTCGTAGACCTTGTTGGAGAACTTGCCGCCGGAATGCAGCGTGGTGAGGATCACCTCCAGCGCCGACTTGTCCTTGAACTTGGGATGCGGGTCGACCGGGATGCCGCGGCCATTGTCGCGCACCAGCAGGGTGCCGTCGGCCGCCAACTGCATCTCGATGCGGCTGGCATGGCCGGCCACCGCCTCGTCCATGGCGTTGTCGAGCACTTCGGCTGCCAGATGATGCAGCGCGCGTTCGTCGGTGCCCCCGATATACATTCCGGGGCGGCGGCGGACGGGTTCCAGCCCCTCCAGGACCTCGATGTCCTTGGCGCTGTATTCGTCCTGGGTCTTGCGGGCGAGACTGCCGAATAGGTCCTTCATGGCGGCGCGATCCTATGAATCGGCAGGGACGGGGGCAAGGCCCACGACATATTGTGAGGCAACAGCCTGCGGGAGGTAGCGGATGAGCCCTGTCAACGACCCAAGCGGCAAAAACCCGAGCGGCGGCGACTCGCGGACGCCCCGCGGCGAGCTTCAGATCCGCACGCTGGCGATGCCGGCCGATGCCAACCCCAACGGCGACATCTTCGGCGGCTGGCTGCTGGCACAGATGGACGTGGCCGGCGGCATCTTCGCCTCCCAGCGCGCCCGGGGGCGGGTGGCGACGGTGGCCATCGACGCGATGGCCTTCCACCTCCCAGTCTATATCGGCGACGTGCTGTGCTGCTACGCCGACATGGAGCGTCTTGGTCGCACCTCGATGGCGGTGCATATCGAGGCCTGGGTCATCCGCCGCGACGCCCGGCAGCGGGTGCTCGTCACCGAGGGCCGCTTCACCTATGTCGCGATCGGCGAGGACCGCCGGCCACGCCCGGTCCCGGAGGCGTGAGCGGCGCCGGCATATGCGTCATCGGCGCCGGCTCGTCCGGCGTCGCCGCGGCCAAGGCGCTGAAGGAGCGGGGGCTGGCCTTCGACTGTTTCGAGAAGGGCAGCGACATCGGCGGCATGTGGCGCTACGGCAACGACAACGGCATGTCGTCGGCCTATCGCAGCCTGCATATCGATACCAGCCGCCGCAGCCTCGGCTATCCGGACTTCCCGGTTCCCGACGACCAGCCGGATTTCCTGTCGCACGCCCAGGTGCTGGCCTGGCTCGAGGCCTATGCGGCGC
This sequence comes from uncultured Rhizobiaceae bacterium, assembly GCA_964594715.1. Classification (GTDB taxonomy): domain Bacteria; phylum Pseudomonadota; class Alphaproteobacteria; order ATCC43930; family Allostellaceae; genus Allostella. Next base: position 4,906 of record CAZQOA010000017.1, read on the forward strand.
GCTTCGAGGTGCGCCCGCACATCCGCTTCCGCAGCGAGGTCGCATCGGTGGCACCGGAGGGGCAGGGCTGGCGTGTCCGGCTGGCGGATGGCGAGGTGCGGCCCTATCGCGCGGTGATCGTCGCCAACGGCCACCTGTGGGACCCGCGACTGCCGGAATTCCCGGGCCGCTTCGACGGCGATGCCATCCATTCGCACCATTACCGCACCGCCGCGCCCTACGAGGACAAGGACGTGCTGGTGGTCGGCATCGGCAATTCGGCGGTGGACATCGCGGTCGACCTCGGCCGGCGCGCGCGCAGCGTCCATCTGTCGACCCGGCGCAGCGCCTGGATCGCGCCCAAATACATCCTCGGCATCCCCACCGACCGCTGGACCGGGTTCCTGACCCGCAAGCTGCGCCTGCCGACGCCGGTGGCGCGCGGCGCCATCCGCTGGCTGATGCTGCTGGCCCAGGGCAACCAGGAGCGCTACGGCGTGCCGCGGCCGCCGCACCCGATCTGGCGCGAGCATGCGACCATCAGCCAGGAGCTGCTGCCGGCGATCGGACACGGCCGCCTGCGCTTGAAGCCCGACATCCGCGAGCTGCGCGGGCGCGAGGTCGCGTTCGCCGATGGCAGCGTCGGCCGCTTCGATGCGGTCATCTATGCCACCGGCTACCGCGCCAGCTTTCCCTTCCTCGACGCCTCGGTCTTCGCGGTGCGGGACGGCGAGGCGGGGCTCTATCGCCGGATGCTGCCGCCGGACCGCCCCGGTCTCCTCTTTGCCGGCCTGGTGCAGCCGATCGGTCCCACCATCCCGCTGGTGGAGATCCAGGCTCGCTGGCTGGCCGCCGTGCTGGCCGGGGCCGTGCGCCTGCCCGAGGCGCCGGTCATGGTCGCCGAGGTCCGGCGACACCGGCAGCGCATCGCGCGACGCTATGTCGGCTCGGCGCGCTACACGCTGGAGGTCGACTTCCGCGAATATGCCCGGCAGTTGCGCGGCGATCTGCGGCGTGGGATAGCCGGCCGTTAACGAAGCGATCGATCAATCCACTAGCGCGCTTCTTTATTTACATTATTCACGATGACACGAACTACATCGCCAAAACTTACATCATCCAGTATTTCCGCGATTTTTTCCGGAACAGGTCGTGTGTCGTTGATCTGAATTCCCAATTTTCTCATCTGCTTTTCTGTAAAGATGTTTCCAAATGTCGATATAAATAACCTTCTAATTTCGTCGCGGCGTAGAATTACATCTATTCGATAGTTGCCATTAAGTCGCAGTTCATTATGCCATGTAATATTTATTCCATATCCACTTTTGTATGCGGTCGCTTTGTTGTAGTAAGCAATCTCCGTAACCTCATTAGTTTTCATTTCTATGGTCTCAATTGCAATTTGGCCAATATAATTTGGCCCCATATTGCGATTCCATCCTCGCGCTGTGATTTCCATAGGCACCTCTCAGCAGAGACATATTCAACCTTCGAAATAACATTAAGCACTGCCAAATGCCATTAAAACAGCATAATTCGACTGGCCTCAGTGATCGGCGATCCGTAATAGCGCTCAAACTGACGGCCTCAATGCGTCATTCAAATTGCGAACTGCTCGCCAGTTGCGCGGCGATCTGCGGCGTGGGATAGGCGGCGCCTGATCTCCCCGACGAAGCAGGACCGATGCGCCGCGACACCCTTCTCTTCGACCTCGACGGCACGCTGACCGACACCGACCAGCTCCACCTCGAAGCCTATCGCCGCATCCTGGCGCCCAGGGAACTGTCCGAGGCGGAGTACAAGGTGCAGGTCATGGGCCAGGCCAACGCGGCCATCATGGGCTGGATGTTCCCCGGTTTGCCGGCGCACGAACACCAGCGGTTGGCGGACGAGAAGGAGCGGCTGTTCCGCAGCATGGTCGACCGGCTGCACCCGACCCCCGGCCTGATGGGGCTGCTCGCCTGGGCGGAGCGGCACGGGATCAAGACCGCGGTCGTGACCAACGCGCCGCGCGACAATGCCGAGCTGATGCTGGCCGGTCTCGGCCTCGCCGACCGCTTCCCGGTGCTGGTCATCGGCGACGAGCTGGCGCGCGGCAAGCCCGACCCGCTGCCCTACCGGACGGCGCTGGAGCGCCTGGACAGCACGCCCGGGCAGGCCCTGGCCTTCGAGGATTCCCGCTCGGGCGTCCAGGCCGCGGCGGCGGCCGGGATCGAGACGATCGGGATGCTGACGGGCCTGGACGAAGCGACGCTGAAGGCGGCCGGGGCCACCTGGACGATGCGCGACTTCAGTGATCCGAGGTTCCTGGCGAAGCTCGAGACTGACTATGGCTATCGGGTGATGGCGGCTTGACGCGAGCCGTACCGGACGATGCTGAGACGATCAGGCGAGCGAGGAGAGCGTGGCGCCGCCCCAGACGACAAGCACGGCGCCGAGGATTCTTCCTACCCAATGGCCGGCGGGTGCCGTCTTTTCAATGAGCACGAAGGCGGCGATGCCGGCGATCCAGACGAGATTCATGACGCCGCCGACAAACAGCAGCAGCATCAGCACCCAGCAGCATCCCAGGCAGAACGCGCCGTGGCGGAGCCCCATTGCGAATGCGCCGCGCCGTCCTCCGCGCCACTCGGTCATGATGAATTCCAGCGGTGAGCGGCAACGCCGAAGACAGGCCTGTTTCAGAGGCGTCCACTGGTACAGCCCGGCAAGGATCAGCAATGTCGCTGCCAGGGTGACACTGGTCATTTCCATCGTCGGTGAAAGCAGCTTCGCCTTGTCCAAGCCGTACTGGAGGATGACAGCCGCAACGCTGAACCCGGCCCAGATCGCAAGATATCCCATCCCGAATAAGCCGGTGGACCCCGCCACCTTGCCGGTTGCGCCGCGCTTGCGCGCGACCTTGTCGTAGAGGAGCAGCATCGGCGCTGCGCTCGGCAGCATCATCGCGCCCATCATCGCCGCCCACATCGCCAGCGTCAGCGCAAGATAGCCGGGCGTCCAGGCGGGGCCGGACATCGGCATCAGCATCCCGCCCATGGCCGGCATGTCCATCCCGGCGCCAGCCACAAGATAGGCCCAGGCGATCAGGATGACCGCGAGCAGGCTGGCGACGACGATGATCCGGTCATGCCGGAGCAGGCGCGCCAGCATCTTGCAGCGTCCGTGCCGGGGCTAGGCCGCGACGCCCTGCGGGGTCTGGGTCACATGGGCCAGCGAACTGTGCCCGCCGGTCGTCTGGAACTTGATGGCGCCCATGCTGTGGATGTTCGAGGAAGCGATCTCCGCCGAGATATGCTCGAAGCCCTCCGGCATGACGACCTGGATGCGGTGGGGGGTCCCGGTCACGGGGTTCTTGATGGGCTCGACCTCGGTCTCCAGAACGCCCGGAATGACGACCCGCGCCGTGCGCCCGTCCTTGTCGAAGCTGAACTCCACGGGGCCGAAGACCGGCTCGTGCATCTTGGTGACGATGACGCTGAAAATGTGAAAAAGCGTGCCCTCGGCCGAATTTTGCCCGGACATGATGGCAAACAACGCCTCGCGCTGCTCCGGGGTGGCCCGCGCATCTATGATCGGCTGGGCCTGGCCGTTGCCTTCGTGAAGCGGACCAGGGAAGCGCACGGTCACAAAGAAGCTGAGGCCATCCAGCTTTACGTCGTTGAACCGGCCTTTGGTGATGCGCATCCCCAGCATGCCCTCGCATGCCCCATTGGTGGGCTTCGCATTGAAGTCGCAGGGGCAGCCGAATGCGCAGCTGCAATTCTTGATCCACTCGCCTTCGAGCTTCCAAATGGCTGCCGGCATACCGTCCTCCCTTCGATTGCTTCTTCCTATTCGATCATCGCTCCACAAGATCAGACACTGGATACTTCCCGGCATAAGGGCGGCGCCGGCGCGTTTCCCACCGACATTCGCCGGATTAAGGAACGTGAGCGACAGGATAGGCTGATTTGATCCAAACGGTAAAGTCGACCAGTGCGCCGGGACTTTGCATCACCGGCTGGCGCGGCGACGGCCACTTCTGCGGCGCGCCCTGAAGCTGGGCTCCACGGTGGTCGGTTGGCGGCCAACTATGGCTATCGGGTGATGGCAGCGTGACGCGAGCCGATGCCCAGGACGTCAGGGAGGCGATACCTTCCAAGGATTGACCAGCGAGACGTCCGTCTCTTGGAAATCTGCGATATTGCGCGTCAGTATCGTCATCCCATGAACGAATGCAGTCGCCGCGATCAGGGCATCCCGTTCAGAACGTGGATTGGGAACATGGAGCCGAGCCGCTCGCAAGGCTACGGTCTTATCGATAGGGAGTATCCGTCGGTCAAATTCCGGTAGAACTTTCCCGTCGATCCAGGCGCGCAAAACCGCCCCCTGTTGCGGATCCCGCCTCTGAATTAGCTGCACGCCCAGTTCGAGTTCCAGCACCGTAATTGCGGAAAGGAAGAACTCCGACGGTGGCCGGCTGGAGGCCCAGGCCAGCACGCCGGGGTGTGCGCGATCTCGTCGTCGGAGTTCAGAGACGACATTGGTATCGAGGACGTACATCAGTCCAAATTGGCTATCAGTCCAGGTCGGCTGCCTTGAACAACCCACGATCAAGACGTGGCGGTTCAAAGTCGAAATCCAGATCGGTCTCTTGAGCCAGCGCGTCAGCCAAGCTTCGGCTGCCGCCGGTCACGCGCTGATACTCCTCGAACGTCATCAGCACATAGGCAGATTGCCCGCGATCGGTAATGAAGACAGGACCATCCTTCGCGGCCCGCTTGGCGCGAGCGGTATCCTGGTTGAACTCCCGACTGGAAAGAGTCGTGGTGGTCACGGCCGCCCCTCCTGCGTTTGTAGCAACATACCTACATGGATGGTTGGCGGACTGCAATCAAGGGAAGGCGGACCAAACGCGCTTGAGCGTCGAAGGTCCGTCCAAGCCGCTGTCCGCCCTTCTCCGGGAAGCATCGAGGTCCAGGCCTAAGAGGCTGTTTGAAAATGCGTTGAGCGGCGAGCAATGTCCCATCGATACCGCCCTGAGGGGCGCGAGAATGAGAGGTTGGATCGCACCCATGATACTTGTCACGGCAGCGACGGGCCAGGTCGGGAGCGCGGCGTTGAAGGCCCTTGCTGCCGGCGGCGCCGAGGTTCGCGCACTCGTACGAAACCCTTCCGGGTTCGCGGCGCCCGAGGGCGTTCAGGTGGTGCAGGGCAGCTTCGACGACGACGCGTCGCTCGCTAGAGCGCTCGCGGGCATCGACGTCATGCTGCTGGCGGGCAGGGACAGCCCGGATTCGGTTTCCCAGCATCGGCGGGTGCTGGCACAGGCCCGTCGGGCCGAGGTGCGGCATATCGTCAAGCTGTCCACTATCGGCGCGTCGCCCGCGTCGCCGGTCGCGTTGATGCGCGAGCATGACGAAGTCGACGAGGAGGTCCGGCAAGGCCCGGCAGGCTGGACGCTCCTCAAGGCGCACCTCTATATGCAGAACCTCCTGCGCGCCGCCGATGCGGTACGGCGCGAAGCGCGGCTCGCGGCTCCGATGGGACGCGACCGTTTTCCGCTCGTCGACACGCGCGATGTCGGCGCCGCCGCAGCTATGGTTATCGGCAATTCCGCCGCCCATGCCGGCAAGGAATACGCGCTGACCGGTCCGGTGGCGCAAAGCTACGACGAAGTCGCGTCCGCATTTGCCGCGGTTGCCGGCCATGCGGTGACATATGAGCCGGTCTCGCCCGACGAATTCGAATCCCGTCTTCGCGCGGTTGGGGTGCCGGACTGGCGTGCGTTTGATCTGGCCCACATTGCGTCGGCCTACGGTGCGGCCGAGAATGCCGTCTCGGCGGATCTTCCAATGCTTCTCGGCAGACAGTCCAGAACGCTCCGCGAGTTTCTTGAGGACCACCGGAACGTCTTTGCGTCCTGATCGGACCAGGGATGACCCCGTTCCGCAACGCCACCAGAATCGCCGAAGGGCCGCCCGACCGGGCGGCCCTTCTTCTCAGACGATCCGGGACGGATCAGACCGAGTAGTACATCTTGAATTCGAGCGGGTGTGGGGTCTGGTCGTACTCGTAGACCTCTTCCCATTTCAGCTCGAGGTAGGCTTCGATCTGGTCCTTGCTGAAGACGTCGCCCTTCAGCAGGAAGTCATGGTCGGCGGCGAGCGATTCCAGGGCCTCGCGCAGCGAGCCGCACACCGTCGGAACCTCCTTCAGCTCCTCGGGCGGCAGGTCGTAGAGGTTCTTGTCCATCGGGTCGCCCGGATGGATCTTGTTCTGGATGCCGTCGAGGCCGGCCATCAGCAGGGCGGAGTAGGTGAGGTAGGTGTTGGCGGCCGGGTCCGGGAACCGCACCTCGACGCGCTTGCCCTTGGGGCTCGACACATAGGGGATGCGGCACGAGGCCGAGCGGTTGCGCGAGGAATAAGCCAGCAGCACCGGGGCCTCGAAGCCGGGGACCAGGCGCTTGTAGCTGTTCGTCGTCGGGTTGGTGAAGGCGTTGATCGCCTTGGCGTGCTTGATGATGCCGCCGATGTAATAGAGGCACATCTCCGACAGGTCGGCGTAGAGGTTGCCCGCGAAGAGGGGCTTGCCGGCCTTCCAGATCGACTGGTGGACATGCATGCCCGAGCCGTTGTCGCCCTTCACCGGCTTCGGCATGAAGGTCGCCGACTTGCCGTAGGACGCCGCGACGTTATGCACGACGTACTTGTAGACCTGCATCAGGTCGGCGGTCTTCAGCAGGGTCGAGAACTTCACGCCCAGCTCGTGCTGCGCCGGCGCCACCTCGTGATGGTGCTTCTCGACCTCGATGTTCATCTGCTCCAGCACCGTCAGCATCTCGGCGCGCAGGTCGGACGAGGGGTCGAGCGGGGGGACGGGGAAGTAGCCGCCCTTCACCGGCGGGCGGTGGCCGAGGTTGCCGCCCTCGATCTCCTTCGCGCCGGCGGTGACGCCCTCCTCGGAGTAGAGCTCGTAGTAGCTCTTGTACATCGAGCTTTCCATCTTCACGTCGTCGAAGACGAAGAACTCGGCTTCCGGGCCGAAATAGGCGATGTCGCCGAAGCCGCCGGACTTCAGGTAGGCTTCCGCGCGCTTGGCCGTCGAGCGCGGGTCGCGGGTGTAGGGCTGGCCGGTCGAGGGCTCGTAGACGTCGCAGATGATGATGAGCGAGGGCTGCGCCGCGAACGGATCCATGACCGCGGTCGACAGGTCCGGCATCAGGACCATGTCGGATTCATTGATCGCCTTCCAGCCGGCGATCGACGAACCGTCGAACATGATGCCGTCGGCGAGGAGCTCCTCGTCGATCGTGGAAACGTGGTGCGCCAGGTGCTGCCACTTGCCACGCGGATCGGTGAAACGGAAATCGACGTACTTCACGTCGTGTTCCTTGATCAGCTCGAAGACCTTCTTCATGTCCGACATGGTTTAGTTCCCGTTATTCCTTGGTATTGGGTGGGGTATCGCCGAATTCCTGACGGTACCGTCGAACTCAGACCGCGTCCGGTCCGCGTTCGCCGGTGCGGATGCGGATCGCTTCCTCGACCGGGCTGACGAAGATCTTGCCGTCGCCGATGCGGCCGGTATGGGCCGCCTGCTGGATCGCCTCCACCGCACGCGCGACGAGGGCGTCTTCCATCACCACCTCGATCTTCACCTTGGGCAGGAAGTCGACGACGTACTCCGCACCCCGATACAGCTCGGTGTGGCCCTTCTGACGGCCGAAGCCCTTGGCCTCGGTCACGGTGATCCCGGTGATCCCGACCTCGTGAAGCGCTTCCTTCACCTCGTCGAGCTTGAACGGCTTGATGATCGCTTCCCCCTTCTTCACGGCCTCGTTCCTCGATCCGATCCGCGCGGGCGACACCCGGCAGCCGCAGCTGCCGAGTGTCCTGTCCCCGCATGAAAGCAGGAGCCGTGCCACCTCCCGAATGACCATGGCAACGCGGCTTCGTGGCGCGACGCCGAAGCCGGAGGCATTGTTTGTGTCACATGCCTACGAAATGACCAGCGCCAGAGCCCATTATTTGGGCAGGCTTGGGGCTAGGCAGACCGGCGGCTCGGTTGGGCCAGCACGTCGCGGATGCGCTGGATCGCCGCCCGGATGTTCTCGGTCGAGTTGGCGTAGGAGAAGCGCAGATAGCCTTCACCGTAGCGGCCGAAGCTGGTGCCCGAGATGACCGCGACCCCGGCTTCATCCAGCAGCTTCGCCTGCAATGCCCGGCTGTCGAGGCCGGTGCCGGTGATGTTGGGGAAGGCGTAGAAGGCGCCGCCCGGCTCGATGCAGTTGAAGCCGGGGATCGAGTTGAGCTCGTCGACGATGACCCGGCGGCGTTCGGCGAAGGCCGCGACCATCTTGCGCACCGGCTCCTGCGTGCCCTCCAGCGCGGCAATGCCGGCATATTGGGCCGATGCGTTGACGCAGGAATGGCAGTTGATGGCCAGGCGCGTCGCCTGCTCGGCCAGCGCCTCCGGCCACACCGCATAGCCCAGCCGCCAACCGGTCATCGCGTAGGTTTTGCTCCAGCCGTCGAGCAGGATCAGCCGATCGGCCAGCTCCGGATAGTTGAGCAGGCTGACATGCTCGCGACCGTCATAGGTCATCTGGCCATAGATCTCGTCGCTCATGATGGCGACGTGCGGATGGGCGGCCAGGCCCTTCACCAGCGCGTCGATCTCCGCCTTGGGGACGACGCCGCCGGTCGGGTTGGCCGGGCTGTTGATGATGATGAGGCGGGTCCTGGGCGTGATCTTCCCCAGCACCTCGTCGGCACTGAAGGAGAAGCCGTTCTCCTCGCGCAGGTGGATCGGCACGGCCGTCGCGCCGGAATGGCGGATCACCGACTCATAGATCGGGAAGCCCGGGTCCGGGTACAGGATCTCGGTGCCGGCCTCGCCGAACATCATGATGGCGAAGAACATGGTGACCTTGCCGCCCGGCACGACGACGACCCGGTCGGGGTGGACGTCGACATTCAGCCGCCGCTTCAGGTCGGCCGAGACCGCGGCCCGCAGCTGCGGGATGCCATTGGCGGCCGTGTAGCCGTGATGGCCGTCATGCAGCGCCTTGACGGCCGCTTCGACGATATGATCCGGCGTTCGGAAATCCGGCTGGCCGATGCCGAGATTGATGATGTCGCGTCCCTGTGCCTGCAGCGCCTGGGCGCGGGCCAACACCTCGAACGCGGTCTCGGTGCCGAGTTGGGACATGCGGTCGGCGAGCGGCAGCATGGGAACCTCCGAAGCGATCAATCGAAAGCGGACTTATGCCCCAGCGGTGGGGGGGCGGCAACGTCGGACCGTGCCCGGGAGATGACCGGCCTGAGGGACGGGTGGTTCCAGCACTCCGGTTTCACTAACATAGGTGGCGCAGTATCTGCATGAAGGAGGGAGAGGATGGTCCGATTCAAGGCTGCTCTATCCGTCGTCCTGCTCACGATGATTACGCTGCCGGGGATTACGCTGCCGGGCGCCGCATCCGCCGGGCCGGCGGAGGAGGCGAACGCGGTGATCGACCGTTGGGCGGCGGCCTACAGCGCCAACGATGTCGATGCCCTGGTTGGCCTGTACGCCCCCGATGCGCTGCTTCTCGGTACGACAAGCCCGATCCTGTCGCAGGGCACGGCCGGTATCCGGACCTATTTCCAGGATATGCCGGGAAGCGGACGCAGGAACGCGATCGTCGAACGGCACACCATCGTGCTTGGTGACGACGCCGTGCTGGGCGTCGGGTTCTATGATTTTGCGCGGAAGGAGCAGAACTACCAGCCGCGACCGTCGCGCTTCACGATGGTGATCGCCAATCGCGGCGGCAATTGGGTGATCGTGCATCACCATTCCTCTCCGCGAGCAGCGGCACGGCAGTGAGGGAGGCGGCCTTCGGGGCCGACGACATCGAATATCGGGCCCGCGCGAAACGGCCCGCGCACGAAATGAATGGGCCGACCGCGCCATTTCTTGACCGGGCGGCGGGGAAGGGGTAAGTCAGCGGCCGCGTGGCGGGTGTAGCTCAGTTGGTTAGAGCGCCAGATTGTGATTCTGGATGTCGTGGGTTCGAATCCCATCACTCGCCCCATCCTTCCCCTCCGCCGCCTCGACCGCCCACCGACCTCGCCCGCAGGGGCCGGCCGCCGGGAGTGGCATGTCCGATAGAGGCCCGCGATGGACGACCTGAAGCGCCAGCTCCTTTCCTGGATCGAAGCCGACCGCGACGATCTGATCGGGTTCATGAGCGGCTTCCTTCAGGCGAAGAGCGCCAACCCGCCGGGCGACACGCGGACCGCGGCCGAGCACATCAGCACCTACCTGGAGGCGCGCCAGGTCCCGCATCGCTTCGTGGCCGCGTTCGAGCACATGCCGAATGTCGTCGGCACCTACGAATGCGGCGGAGCCGGGCGGCACCTGGTGCTCAACGGCCATATCGACGTGTTCCCGGCGATCGACGAGCATGGCTGGTCGGGCGAGGTGAAGGACGGCAAGATCTTCGGCCGCGGCGCCTCGGACATGAAGACGGGCACGGCGGCGGGGGTCTTCGCCTATGCCTACCTCTATCGCCTGCGCGAGCACCTGAAGGGCAAGCTGACGCTGACCTGCGTCTCCGACGAGCAGTCGGGTGGCAAGTACGGCACCCGCTACCTGTTCGACACCATCCCGGACGAGGTGAAGGGCGATTGCTGCCTCAACGGCGAGCCGTCGGGCATCAACAACATCCGCTTCATGGAGAAGGGGACCCTGCGCTTCCGGGTGACGGTGACGGCACCTGGCGGCCATGGCGGCTATCCCCACCTGTCGGCCAACCCGATCAAGATCGCGGCTGCGATCGTGACCCAGATGGAGCGCTTCCACGGTCGCCGGGCGCCGATGCCGGCCGACATCGCGGCCGCCCTCGACACGCCGGAGGCGATCGCCGGCACCAACAAGGGCATGGGCGACGGCGCCGCCGACGTGGTCCGCTTCATCACCGTCAATCCGGGCGTCATCAAGGGCGGGCTGAAGGTCAACCAGATCGCCCCCGATTGCATGGTGGAGTTCGACCTGCGCATCCCCTTCGGCTTCGACCGGGACGACGTGCTGAAGGAGATCCACGAGATCGTGGGCGCCCATCCGGAAGCCACGATGGAGATGTTCGATGCGCACTCCTACCCGCCGAGTGCCGCCGACCCGAACGGCGAGATGGTCCGCATCCTCCAGGCGAATGTGCAGGCCCTGAAGGGCTTCACCCCGGTGCCGCTGTCGAGCCTGGGCGGGTCGGATTCCCGCTATTGGCGCTATGACGGCATCCCGGCCTATCTCTATGGCCCGTCGCCGGTCAGCATGGGGCGCCGCGACGAGCATGTGACGGTCGACGAGTTCCTCCACATCGTCACCACCCATGTCCTCTCGGCGTTCGACTACCTGCGGAAGTAGCCTGCTTTTGGGGAACGCACGTCGCTGGACGCGGTTATCATTGGTTGTGCAGCCTAGGTGATTCGCCGCACCTGATCCGCAACCCTCGAGTGGAGACCTTATATGAGGCAGACGCTGATTTCGCTTGGACTGATCGCCGCCTGCACCCTGGCGTTGGCCGCGTGCGGCAGCCGGTCGGACGACCGCGTCGCCAGCGGCGCCGGCATGGGTGCAGGCACCGGCGCGCTGGTGGGCCTGGCCTTCGGCGGCATCGGTGCCATTCCGGGCGCGCTGATCGGTGCCGGTGCCGGCGCCGGCACCGGGGCATTCACCGAGAAGGATCAGCTCTATCTCGGCGAGCCGGTCTGGCGCTGACCTTCCGCGGTGTCGGGCCGGTGGCCGGTGGAGTGGACCCGAGCCCGCTCCACCGTTCTTCCTACAGCGGGTCGCGGATCAATGGCCCGGTCGAGCAGTGGATGCCGCCGCCGCCTAGCGCCACGTTCTCGTAGGGCACGGTCCGGATCGAGATCTGCAGGCGCTCGATCTTTTCGCGCGTCCGGTCCGATACGCCCTCGGGCATGATCAGCCGGCCGGGCCGCACGGTGAGGCAGTTGACGATGCCCGCGCGGTCCTCGTGGCTCACCTCGATGGTGCGCACGCGCATCTCCTTCAGCTTCTCCAGGAACCAGAAGGGTAGCTGGGTCGGGTTGATGAGCGCCGTATCCGGATCGATCATCACGAAGGCACCGTCGATGTGCAGCCGGTAGCCGGTGAGCGGCACCAGCAGCAACTCCACCCCCATCGTCCGCAGGACCTCGCCCAACTGGCGGGCGCCTTCGTCGTTGATGCGGCTGGACACGCCGACGACCGCGGTCCGGGGAGTGATCCAGGCGAAGCTGCCGCCCTCCAGGATGCCGGTGCCGTGGATCGTGCGCAGGATCGGCATGCCGATCCGGGCCAGGGTCTGGGTGACGGGCGCCTCTTCGCCGCGGCGGATGGGGGGACCGAGGCGGGTGACGATGGCGCCGCCATCGACCGCGATCATGCTGTCGCGGGTGTAGCAGGACTTCATCCGACCCGGCGCGCAGCGGTCGAGGAAGACCACCTCGGTGCCTTCCTCGCGCAGCGCCTGGACCAGGGCGTCGTGCTGCTGCTGCATCGCGGCCAGGGGCGGAATGGTGTCGCCGCGCCAGTACCAACCCGCCTCGACGTCGCCGAAAGCGTTGATGTCGGGCAGGCGCTTGGCCGGGTCGACGATCTTCAGCTCGTCGCCGGGACGGTGCATCAGCACCATGCGCAGGTGGCCGACATCGTTGTTGCAGCCCCAGCGCCGGCCCCAGATGCGGACCTGCTCCGACTCCGTCTCGAACCCCGGCTCCGGGGTGGAGGCGAAGGTCTTGATCAGCATGTTGTAGCGGTATTCGCCCTCGGTCATCATCGTCATCGGACGGCCTTCCTCAATCGATCTTCCCGGCGCGTTCCGCGGCCGTGGTGGGGATGACCCATTCCCGCCCGCGCACCGTTTCCACATATTCCGGCCAGCGATATTCGACCGGCGCCGGGAATTTCGGCGGCAGCAGGGGCGCCAGCCATTCGGTCCCGCCGATGCCGCCGCCGGTGCGTTCGCGGAACTCCGCCTTGCAGCGCTCCAGCGCCGCGGGGTCGCCGCCGAGGTCGACCAGCGTCAGCGCGATGACCTTGCCGGCCGTCGACCACATCGGGTCGATCGTCGCGGGCGTGCCGCCCATGGCGAAGCGCGTCCATTCCGGATAGCGGTAGCCGGGTTTGGGCGAACGCAGGATCGGCCGCGCGACATAGAGCCGGACGGTCGGTGCGTGCCATGTGTATTCGACGTAGTCATCGGCGGCGAAGCTCTTCTGCCAGGCCGGCAGGTTGCCGCGGAACCAGGCCTCGCCGTCCTGCGGCGTGGTCAGGACCTCGTGCTCGGGCGGGAAGGGGTCCTCCATCGGCTCGATCCCGAGGTTCTTCTGGATTTCGCGGCCGAACACCTTTCCGGCCTCGCTCCATCTCGGCGGGCCGACGCGCTCGAAGTTGCGATAGGTGATGTCGGCCAGCGCGTGGTTGGGCAGGCCCATGCGGGTCTTGGTGATCCATTCCTTGCGAACGGTGCAATGGGCGATGGCCGCCGCGTGGTCGGCGTTGTTGTCCAGGGTCGCGAATACCCGCTCATGCATGTCCAGCATCGGCGCGCGGCAGGAATACTGGATCTGCGCGATGTTGGGGGCGATGTTGTCGGCCGCCGCCTGGCCGGCGGTCAGGATGAACTCGTTGATGCTCCAGCTGCCATTGTGCGGCAGCATCGCCTCCTTCAGGAACTTCGACGCCGTGTACATCAGGGTCACGGCGTCGATGCTGCCGGGGGCGCGGGCGACGCCGTGGGTGTGCTGGATGCCGGCCGTGCCGTGCTCGGCCAGCCAGGTCTCCGGATCGTCGCATTCGAAGGTGTAGATGCGGCTCCAGTAGGGGGCGCAATGGGTGTCCCAGAGCACGCTGTTGACCAGCCCGCCGAACGACGCCGGATGGAAGCTGATGGCGGCATCGATGTCGTCGTAATAGCCGTGCGCCGCATGCACCGGCTTCGACCCGCACATCTTCTCGGCTGGCTCGCCCAGGAATTTCAGGCGGGCCTTCACGCCATGCTTCTGCAGCGCATGCTGGGCGGCGAGGAATCCGGCCAGGGCGCCGATGCCCAGGCCCGAATGCGGGTCGGTGTGGCCGGCCGCGTACTTGCTCATCCCCGGCCGCGGCTGGCGGTAGGGGACGGGGGCCTGGGACCGGCCCGGCACCGCGTCATACTCGGCATAGCCGCCGAGGATGGGGCCTTCCGTGCCCCAGGTGGCGCAGAAGGCGGTCGGCATGGTGGCCGAGCCTTCCTCGACGGTCCATCCGGCCGCCCGCAGGCGGGCCACATACCAGGCGGCCGAGCGGTATTCCCGCCAGGCCGGCTCGGCCATCTCCCAGATCGTCATGTGGTCGCGCGAGAGCTGGTCGTTGTTGGCGGCCAGCCAGTCGAGCGCGGTCTTCTTCACCGCTTCCAGGTCGGTCATCGGCAGGGCTCCGTGGGCTTCGGCGTGGAGGGATTATTCGGCGCGCAGGCGGCGCGCCCGCATGTCGAGGATGAGGAGGATGGCGGTGACCGCGACCAGGACCGTCGCGACGGCAGCCATGGTCGGGTCGAGATGCTCGTTGATGCCGTCCCAGATGCGCCGCGGCAGGGTGAAGATGGTGCGGCTGGCGATGAACAGCACCATCACCAGCTCGTCCCAGGAATGGATGAAGGCGAAGATGGAGCCGGACACGACGCC
>CAZQOA010000017.1:19593-30235 GCA_964594715.1 uncultured Rhizobiaceae bacterium
ACCCGGCGCAGCGTGTAGGGCACGCTGGCGCCGAGGTTGCGTGCCGCCTGCTCGAGCCGGGGGTCGAAGCTGGCGAGCGAGGTCGAGACGATGATGACGACATAGGGGATGCCGGTCACGCCGTGCGCCAGCATCACCCCGAAATAGCTGTCGAGCAGGTCGAGCTGCACCCATAGCCGGTAGAGGCCCAGCGCATAGACCATGGTCGGCACGATGATCGGCACCAGCATCAGGACCCGCACCAGCTCGCTCCAGCGCGACCCGATGCGCCAGCAGCCGATGGCGCACAGGGTGCCGGACGTGACCGAGATGGCGGTGGCGCCGAGTGCGATGACGAAGCTCTGGGCGATCGAGGAAAGCCACGCCGCGCTCTGGAACAGGTTGAAATAGTGGCGCAGCGACAGCCCCTCCTGCGGCAGCGACAGGTAGCGCTGGTCGGTCAGCGACACCGGCACCACGATGGTGATCGGCAGCACCAGGAAGAGGACGATCAGCCAGCCGATCGAGCGGGTCGAGCGGGCGGCGCCGATGCGCGAATCGTCGGCCATCTCAGCCGGCCCCGAACAGGCGCTTCAGGTCGACCACCCGGGCCAGGGCCGCCAGCAGCAGGAAGATGAAGAGGACCAGCGTCGAGGCCAGCATGGTGCCGAGGCCCCAGCGCAGCAGGTCGAGGATCTGCAGGCTGATGAATTCCGCCACCATCAGCGTCTTGCCGCCGCCCAGGATGGCCGGCGTCACGAAGAAGCCGAGCGAGAAGATGAAGACCAGCACGGTGGCGCCGATGATGCCGGGCAGGCTCTGCGGCAGGAACACCCGCCGGAAGGTGTAGAGGCGCGATGCGCCCAGCCCGCGTGCGGCCGACACGGTGCGGGCATCGATGTCGCGCATGTTGGCGTAGAGCGGCAGCACCGCGTAGGGGATCATGTAGTGGACCATGCCGATGACGATGCCGAACTCGTTCCAGATCAGGGCCAGCGGCTGCTCGATCAGGCCGGCGTCGCGCAGTGTGGTGTTGATCAACCCCTCGCGCGCCAGCAGCGTCACCCAGGCGAAGGCGCGTACCAGGACCGAGATCCACAGCGGCACCAGCACGCCGAGGAAGAGCCAGCGCTGCGCGCGCGGCGAGGCATGGACCAGCACGTAGGCCACGATGTAGCCGAGCACGAGGGTGATCGCCGTGGTGATGACGCAGATGCGCATCGTCGTGATGATGGTGCGGCGGATCGAGGCGTTGGTGAAGAGCTGCGCGTAGTTGTCCAGGCCCGGCTTGGGCTCGGTCACGCTGATCCACAGTACCTGGACCAGCGGGTAGAAATAGAAGGCGGCCATCAGCAGGGCGGCCGGGGCCACCATCAGCCAATAGACGGTCCATTGATCGATGTGGAAGGACCGGCGCCCCGAGGGGGCGCCGGCCACGACGATGTCGGTCACGTCAGGATGAGATCATGTCGATGAAGGCCTGGGTCAGCTGCTCCTGGTTCTTCATCCACCAGTCGCCGCCGAGCTTCACCTGCCGCGCGATGTTCTCGGGCGCGGACGGGTTGGACTTCACGAGTTCCGGCTTCACCAGCTTGGCGGCGGCCGGGTTGGCCGGACCGTTGCCCATGCGTTCCAGGAGCACGATCTGGCCCTGGGGCTCCTGCATGGTGTGGATCGCCCGGTTGGCCCAGGCGGCACCCGCCGGCGGGTTCTTGGGGATGACCCAGATGCCGGGCTGCAGGATGCCCTGGTTGAAGGTCCATTTGATGCGGCCGTCGGTGTCGCGCTCCAGGATGTTGGCGCGCGTGTGCCAGAGGATGCCCATGACGCACTCGCCGGTACGCATCAACTGCTGGCTCTCCGCCCCGGAGTTCCAGTAGAGGCAATCGGCCTTGATCGACTTGATCTTGTCCAACGCGCGCTTCTGGTCGATCGGATAGAGCTTGTCGGGGGCGACGCCGTCGGCCATCAGCGCGGGCTCCAGCATGGCGAGCCCGGTGCGGCGCAGCATGCGTTTGCCGGGAATCTTCTTGGTGTCGAAGAAGTCGGCCCAGGTCGGCGTGCCCTGGATCTTCGTCGAATCCCAGGCCAGCACGGTCGAGAAATAGTAGTTGATGACCCCCCACTTGTAGGCGAACTCGGGGTCGAGCTTGGTCTTGTCCACGATCGAATAGTCGATCGGCTCCAGGAACCCGGCCTCGCCCAGCTGATAGGCCTGGCCGGTGCCGGAATCGATCACGTCCCAGATCACCTTCTTGGCCTCGACCATGGCCTTGATCTTGCCGGTGCTCGGGCCGCTGCCGTCGATCACCATCTTGACGCCTTCCTTCGCATCGAAGGTCTTGGCGAACGCGTCGGTGAAGGCGGGAACGGCGTCGCCGCCGAAGTTGGCGACCACGATCTCCTTCGGCTTGGCGCCCTGCGCCAGGGCGTCGCGCGCGAACAAACCGGACCCGCCGAGAAGCGCGGGGGCCAGCCCCAGGGCCGTCAGCCCTTTCAGGAAGGTGCGGCGGTCGATGTGGCCGGCCACCAGTTCCTCGCGCAGGATCTCCGCGCAGTCTTGCGCAAATGTCTGTTCGTCGCGCATCGCTTTGCTCCCTGTTCTCTTACGAATTTGCCGCGGGTGCCGGGCCATCATCGACGACGATGACGGTGGCGTCCGGATCCCATCCCAGATGCACCATCCGCCCGACCTCGGGCTCGATCCGACAGCGCCAGGACGGGACGGTCGCCGTCATCCGCCCCACGGCCTCGGTTTCGACGACGAGCTGGAAGTGGGTCCCGGAATAGCTCCATTGTGCGATCCGCCCTGATGCGGCGTTGGCCGTGTCGGGCGCGGCGTCGGCCACGACCGCGATCTTCTCGGGCCGGAGCGCGATCAGGATCGGCGTGTCGGCGGGCGGGGCGATGCCGGCGATCTCCTGCCGCAGGGTGAGCGGGCCGCAGCGATAGGCCAGCTCCGATCCGGTGGCGCCGATGGTCCGTCCGGCCAGGAAGTTCGACTTGCCCAGGAAGTCCGCCACGAAGCGGGTAGCGGGCCGTTCGTAGAGATCCTGCGGCCGGCCGAACTGGACCAGCCGGCCTTCGCGCAGGATCGCGATCCGGTTCGACATCGAGAGCGCTTCGTCCTGGTCGTGGGTGACGTAGAGGAAGGTCAGCCCGACCCGCTCGTGCAGCGCCTTCAGTTCAAGCTGCAGCTCGGCCCGCAGCTTCTTGTCGAGTGCGCTCAACGGCTCGTCGAGCAGCAGCAGGTGGGGCGTGAAGACGAGTGCCCGGGCCAATGCCACCCGCTGCTGCTGCCCGCCGGACAGTTGCCGGGGCAGACGCTCGCCATAGGGGCCGAGCTGCACCATCTCCAGCGCGTCGGTGACCCGGCGGCGGACCTCGTCGCCCGGCCGGCCGCGCGCCCGCAACGCGAAGGCGACGTTCTCGAACACGGTCATGTGCGGGAACAGGGCGTAACCCTGGAACACCATGCCGAAGTTCCGGTGCTCCGGCGGCTGCCGGGTGATCGCCTGCCCGTCGAGCAGGATTTCGCCGGAGGTCGGCTGCACGAAGCCGGCGATCGCCATCAGGATGGTGGTCTTGCCGGACCCGGACGGCCCGAGCAGGGTGACGAACTCGCCGCGCTCGATCTCCAGGGTGACGTCGTCGACCGCTGCCACGCGCCCGTAGCGCTTGATCATGCGATCGACGACGATGGACTGGCGGAGCTCACTCATGGATCGACCCGGCCCGGCGCGCGGTGAAAAATTCTTCAACCCCCGAAAGGTGGCACCAACACCGGGGGGGTCGTCAATCCTTTCGCCCAGATGCCTTTCACCCGGACGCCTTTCGCCAGAACGGCGGGCACTTGCGGAATTTCTTCCAGGCGCCTTCGAATCGCCGCTGCTGCTCCAGCCGCTCGCGTGCCGCCCAGCCGGCCACCATCGCCGTCGCCGTGGCATCGCCGGCGATCGCGGCCAGGCGTTCCGACGCTGCGGCATCATTGTATCGACCGAGGCAATCCTGCACCTCGTGCAGCGCCTCGCGGAAGGGGCGGACCTGCACCGATGCATAGAGCGGCGCGAAGGCGTCGGTGGCATAGCGCAGCTTCTTCGCCAGGATGCGAAGCGCGTGCCACTCGTCGACCGACTGCGGCGTGGCGGCCGCGTATTGGCCAAGCAGCTTGCGGCGGCCGCGGCGCAGCGCCCGGCGCGCGAACCTGCGCAGCGGCTGGCCGGCGCGATCGCCGGCGAACGGTGCCTCCGGCAGTTCGAACCAGCGCACCAGTTCCAGCAGGGCGCCGTTCAGGCGGGCGCCGTGGAGTTCGCGGGCGATCCCGGCCTGGGCGGCCCGGCGTCGCTCCGCCGCCCGGTTTCCGACCGCCGCCAAGGCACTGTCATCGGCCAGTGCCGCGGCCATCGGCGCCAGCGTCTCGGCGACGAAGACGTCCCAGTCGCGCACATCGGCCAGGATGCCGCTGGCCCATTTCAGCCGGCCGGCCAAGGCGAGGCGCCGGTCCGTGTCGAGACAGCCACGAAAGAGGGACAATGCGGCCCGCAGCCGCCGCAGCGCGACCCGGAGCTGGTGGATCGCCTCGGGGTCGGGTGCGTCCACCAGCAGTTCGAGATTGCCCAGCATCTGCCGCAACGCGGAACGCCCGATGATGATGAAGGCATCGGCGGCCGTTTCGGCGGTTTGCATCGACGTCGGCTGCCGCTTGACCGACCGCGGCGCGCCACCCGACAGCCGGCGATCGGCGACCAGGCCGGTGCCTTCGCCGACCAGGCGCAGTGGCAGGATCGCCGACAGGGCGCCGGCATCGGCCAGCATCCGGTCGCCATCGTCGGGCTCGGCCGACAGCACCACCAGGCGCCAGCGCCACTCCCGGTCGCCCTGGTGCCAAACCACGGTTTCCACGGCGACGGTGGATGTTGGCAGGGGGCCGATCTGCCGCACGCGGCCATGCCCGCTGCGGGTGAGGGCCGGCCGGAGGTCGAGGTTCCGCCAGGGTGCCGGCGCGCGGGGTGGGGTGGTATCGACGGGCAGGGGTATGACCCGGCGCCGAAGCGGGCCGTCATGCAAGGTGAGCCGGGCCCAGCGTCGCGGGCCGCCGCCCGTCTCATAGGAGGCGCCGGCAGCACCCAGTTCGCGGCCCGGCCCGTCCCACAAGGTCGAGGGGCGGCGGAAGGCGCGCCAGGGGGTTGTCGGCAGCCGGGCGGCATCGATCGCCCGGCAGATTTCGGCGACGCTCGCCGGCGGCTCTCCGCCGACGGCGAGCGTCAGGCCGATCATGTCGCGCGGGTCCGGGCTACCCGCGCCCATGGCTTCAGCCGCGCGCCATCGGCGGTGCCTCGAAGGGCCGACCTTCCTCATAGGCACGGCTGGCGCGCAGGACCGAGGCTTCGTCGTAGAGGGCGCCCACGATCTGGAGCCCGGCCGGCAGTCCGGCGCGGGTCAGGCCGCAGGGAATGGTGGCGGCCGGCTGGCGGGTCAGGTTGAACGGGAAGGAGAAGGGGGTCCAGTCGAGCCAGCGCGTCATTTCGGACCCGACCGGCCACTCCTCGCCCGCCTCGAAGGCCGGGATCGGCAGCGTCGGGGTAAGGAGCAGACGATAGGTCTGGTGGAACCGGTTCATGTGCTGGCCCAGTGCCTCGCGTTGGCCCATTGCGGCCATGTATTCCAGCAGCGTGTAGCGCGCACCCTCCTCGGCGATCTGGCGCAGGCCCGGGTCCATCACCGCCTGCTTCGCGGACGAGAAGTTCCGCACCAGGTTGGCCGCCCCGGCGTACCAATGGGTCCGGAAGATCTCGATCGGGTTGGCGAAGCCGGGCGACACCTCCTCGACGATCGCCCCCATCTCCTCGAAGCGCCGGACGGCGGTCCGGACCAGGGCCGCGATCTCAGGGTCGACCTTGGCATAGCCGAGGTCCGGGCTGTAGGCGATGCGCCAGCCGGCGACGCCGCCGGCGGTGGCCGCCACGTAGTCCTCGGTCGGCTTCGGCAGCGACTGCCAGTCACGCGGGTCGGGGTCGGCCATCACGGCCAGCATCAGGGCAGCGTCGTCCACCGTGCGCGTCATCGGGCCGACATGGGACAGGGTGCCGAAGGCGCTGGCGGGGAACGCCGGGACCCGGCCGTAGTTCGCCTTCAGCCCATAGATGCCGCAGAACCCGGCCGGCATCCGGATCGAGCCGCCGCCATCGCTGCCCAGCGCCAGGCAGCCCATGCCGGTCGCGATCGCCGTCGCAGCACCGGAGCTGCTGCCGCCGGGATTGCGCTCGAGATCCCAGGGATTGCGGGTGATCCCGGTGCGCGGGCTGTCGCCGCAGCCCTGCCAGCCGAATTCCGGGGTCGTCGTCCGGCCGAGGAAGATCGCGCCTGCGGCCCGCAGCCGCGCCACCGCGGGCGCGTCCTCGGCCGCCAGATCGGCGGGGTCGGAGGTGAGCGAGCCGCGGCCGGTCGGCTTGCCGGCCACCAGCATCAGGTCCTTCAGCGATACCGGCACCCCGTCGAGCCGCCCCGCGGGCGCACCCTTGCTCCACCGCGCCTCGGACTGGTGGGCGGCGGCCAGGGCTTCCTCCGCCCAGACGCCGCAGAAGCCGTTGATGGCCGGGTCGACGCGGGCGATCTGCGCCAGGACCGCCCGGGTCACGTCCACCGGGGACAGGCGCCGGGCGCGATAGGCGGCAAGGAGTTCGGTCGCGGACAGGAAGCAGAGTTCGGTGGACAAGGGAGGCTCCCGGAATGGAGGGCGAGCGGGACACTTTGGCGGAAGCGGGCGGATGGGGGAAGGTGGGGGCGCCAACCGCGGCCTTCAGGCTTCGCGCAGCTCCGGAACCCGCTCGCGGAGCCCCCGATCGAGCTCGTCCTTGCGGTCGAGCAGCGACTGGTACCATTGCCAGCGACCGCGGAACTGGTCCTTCTGCATCCGCTGCCGGCGCACATAGGCGTGGGCGTTGCCGGCGATCCGCGCCCGGAGGCCCGGGTCGCCGACGAGGGCATTCAGCTTCGCCTCGAACTCGGCCGGCGAGCGGAAGATCATGCCGGTCTCGCCGTCGACCACCGTCTCGCCATAGACGATCGGGCTGGCCAGCACCACCGCGCCCCGAGCGGCCGCTTCGACGAAGCTGAGGTCCGACTTGCAGCGGTTGAACACGGTGTCGGCCAACGGCAGCAGCACGATGTCGGCTTCCTCGACCATCTGGCGATGGCGCGCATGGTCGACCATCGGGTGGAATTCCTTGCGCGCGGTCTGGAGCTGGTCGTGGAACTTGCGGTCGGCGATCACCGAGACATGGACCGGCAGCGGGGTGGACCGCAGCATCCGGTTGATGGCCTCGACCAGCGGCCGCATCGATTCGGCGCGGTTCAGCGAGCCGTAGAAGATGCGCAGCGGCCGTTCCTCGGTCGGGGCGGCGTTGACGGCGGGCAGGGGTGGCAGCTCCGCGGCATCGTTGCGGAACACCGCGACGTTCGGATTGAACTGCCGCAGCACCCGGGCCAACGGCTCGGTCGAGGTCTGCACCGCATGGGCGCCGGCATAGGTCAGGTGGTCGTGCGCGGCGATGTCCGGCCAGTAGTTCGGATGGTCGTCGAATTCGATGACCACCACATACTTGCGCTGGACGAGCTGGCGCAGCAGGTCGATCGCATAGGGGCGGCGCAGGATCGGCCGTTGATAGAGGAAGATGCCGCGCGGGCGCGTCGGCGGGCGCAGGGGCGTCGGGTCACGCTCCAGCCACAGATGGGCATTGGGCACCGCGGCCAGGAAGTGCAGGGGCCGCATGACGCGCACGTCGGCCATCGCCCGGTTGGCGCCGACGGTGGGATCGCGCATCCGGGCATAGATGTACATGGGCGGTGGCATCGGCCCGCGTATCGCCTGCACCAGGAAGTCCGGGCTGCCGACGCGCGCCGGCTGTTGGGCGGCATCCACGCCGGTCGTCGCCGCCGCCTCCGGATGGGCCGCGATGAAGGCCCGGGCGCCCTCTTCGTCGACATTGCCGGCGATGAGCGCGGTCACCGTCGCCCCCGCGGCCTTCAGGCGGGCGACGACCGCCTCCGGCACATGGACATCGGCCGGGGCGCTGCCGCCGGCGAGCGTCGCCGCCAGCACGCCGTGGAAATGCGCCGACTGGCCATGGGCGAGCAGCAGGCCGCCCTCCGCCAGCAGCTCCACCGCCCGGGCCAGGATCGCCCCACCCGCCTCACCGCCGGGCAGGGGCCGCTCGACCACGACCGCGCCCGCCGATCGCGGCGGCAGGTCCAGGGCGGCATCCCAGGATACCCACCGCGTTTCGGGGTTGATCCGGGCGAACGCCTCACCCAGTTCCGTGCCGTCCCCGAGATGGACGACCAGCTTGGCGTCGGCCGGAATGCGATCGACCAGGCGAATGGGGGGTTCGGCAGCGGACATCTTCACCTGTCGTGGGGAAGTCGGGGGAGAGGGTCGTTGCCGGACACGGTGGGCAACCCGGCGAACGCGACCCCTGCTCGGCCGGCGACCTGCGCAAGGCGCTTGTCACGCGTCCAAAGTGTCGCCCCCGCCGTCAGGCGCGTTGCGGCAATGAGATGCACGTCGATATAGCCGATGCCAAGGCCGGCAAGTTGATGGCGCTCGATGAGTTCGAGGGCTTCATGATCGAAGGCCACCGTTGCCGGCGGGAGTTCCTTGATCAATTTCAGCACTGCATTGCGCTGGCGCAGATTACCTAGAGCCAACTCCCCGATGACGAAGGGGTGTGAGAGCACTTGGCCGGACTCCAGCAGGCTGGAGAGCATCTTGTCGCCGGTTCGCAAATGGTCGATCCAGACCGACGTATCAACGAGAATCACGCGGCGCCCGGTCGCCGGCGCGGAGGCGCTTCGAGCTCCGGTTCGCTCCCACCCAGGCGTGCCAAGCGACGCGCGCTTTCCCGCTCGATGAGTGCCTTGAGCGCTTCGCGGACAAGTGCGGATTTTTCCTTCAGGCCGGTAAAGGCTTCGGCCTTGGCCAAGAGGTCATCGTCGATAGCGAGCGTGGTGCGCATCTCAGTTCCTCAATACACAGGCACGGTTTATAGCATCATTTGATGCCAAAAACAGAGAGATGCCGAGCAGTCGGCCGCCGTTGCAAACTCTATGTAAGGTCCGAACGCCCGGCCGGCCGCACGGCCGCCGGCTTGGCGGGCGCCCGGACGCGCGGGCGGGCGGGCTGCGCCCGCTTGGCCCGGATCCGCATGGCCCGGCCGTCCGGCTGCTCGATGTCGAAGGCTCCAGTTTTCCGGACCAGGTCGCTCAGCTTGCGGAAGCCGTAGGTGCGCGGGTCGAAGTCGGACGCGATCGACGAAAGACGCTGCCCGACCGCACCCAGGCCGGCCCAGCCATCCTCCGTCTCCATCTGCTCGATCGCGGTGTTCAGCAGGGCGACGGCAGCACTGGCCGGCTGGAGCGCCTTGGGGGAGGGGCCCTCGTCGTGGGTCGACGCCTGGACCTCCGGCATCAGGTTCTCGGTGTAGATGAAGCGGCGGCAGGCCTGGCGGAAGCTTTCCGGCGTCTTCTGCTCGCCGAACCCGTAGACGTCCGCCCCCTGCTCGCGCAGTCGTGAGGCCAGGCGGGTGAAGTCGCTGTCGGAGGAGACGAGGCAGAACCCGTCGAAGCGGCCGCTGTGCAGCAGGTCCATGGCATCGATCACCAGCGCGATGTCGGACGCGTTCTTGCCGGTGGTGTAGGCGAACTGCTGGTAGGGATCGATCGCGAATTTCTGCAGGATCTCGGCCCACGACCGCAGGCGTTGGCTCGAGAAATCGCCATAGATCCGCCGGACGCTGGCCTCGCCGAACTTGGCTACCTCCTCGAACAGCCCGGCGGCGATGCGCGGCGAGGTGTTGTCGGCGTCGATCAGGATGGCAAATCGGCGAGGGCGGCTTTCTTCGGGCATGGTCGGCACCTTCAACGGCATGGAGCGAGTGGCTTGGGGCCGGATTCCCCGGACGCAGTTGCAAGGCAGCTTACAGAAGGACCGGTTTTCCTGGTGGATGAATCGATCGGACTGCCCGGACGACCGGACCGCACGGGGTGTGCTGCCGATTCGATCAGGTGGATATCGATGTGCGGCGGCACTCCTCTCCGGCGAGGCGGAACGGCTGGGGGAAGTGCGAGTTGATCCCTCACTGCAACCCCTGCCGACGAGGATGCCATGGCCGACAAGATCGACGCGATCACGCTCCTGAAGGACGATCACCGAAAGGTCGAGGACCTGTTCGCGCAGTTCGAGAACACGACCGCCACCGCGAAAAAGAAGAAGCTGGCCGCGCAGATCTGCATGGAGCTGACCGTCCATACCAGGATCGAGGAGGAGATCTTCTATCCCGCGTGTCGCGGGCAGGTCGAAGACGACCTCGTGAACGAGGCCTTCGTCGAGCATGACGGAGCCAAGGTGCTGCTGGCGGAGATCGAGGCCGGCAATCCCGACGACGAATACTTCGACGCCAAGATCACGGTCCTGTCCGAGATGATCAAGCACCACGTGCAGGAGGAGGAGAAGCGCGCCCAGGGCTTGTTCGCGCAGGCCAAGAAGGCGGGTATCGACGTCGACGATCTCGGCCGGCGGCTGGCTGCGCGCAAGAGCGAACTCCTGGCTTCCTACAAGAAGTCGGGCACCCCGACGCCCGAGATGGTGACCTTCTCGGCGACCCGG
>CAZQOA010000017.1:30335-62345 GCA_964594715.1 uncultured Rhizobiaceae bacterium
GGGGGAACCCTTCCGCCATCGCCTGGGTTTTGAGAGATAGCGCCAGCACGAAAGGGAGACCGCCCGTGAACCACTCAGCCGAGAAGCCCGACGACAGGGACGTCACCCCTGGCATGACGAGCAGGCCCGCCGACCAGGCGACCGAACCGGGCTCCGATGGAGGCGCGCAGGACGCAGCCGGGGAATCCGAACGCTCCCGTTCGAACGGCAGCAGGTCCGGAAAATTCGAGGTGACCCGCCTGCTGCGCATGCTGGCCGCACAGTGCCGCGACAGCGAGGCCGGATACCGGCAGGCCTATGAAAAAGCCGACGACCGCTCGCTGCGCATGGAATTCGGCCAGCTCGTCGACGAACGCGAAGACATGGGCAAGGAGCTCGATCGGTGCCTGGAGCAGGTCGGCGAGACGCCGGCCGAGAGCGGCACGACGCTGGGTGCCGCCCATCGCATCTTCCTCGACCTGAAGGTCGCGATCATGGGGCGCGACCGCGAAGTCATCTTCCGCGAGGTCGCGCGTGGCGAGGGCGTCTTCGAGGCGACCTATGACGCCGCCCTCAAGGCCGACCTGCCGCCGGACGTGCGGAAGATCATCAGCGAGCAGCATCGGCGGGTGCGCGAGAGCCGCGACCGCTTCCGCGCCCGGCTGCCGAGCCCCGCCCACGAACATCGCGGCAGCGTCACCACCATCGGTTCGGTGACGGGGGCGATCGAGAAGAACCCGACCGTGTCCTGCGCGCTCCTGGCTGCCGCCGCCACCGGGTTTGCGGCCGCGCTGTGGATGACCAGGCATTCCGCGCGGCGGTGACGGGAAGCGCGTGATGCCCAACCGCGAGCGCACGACCGTCGTCATCACCGGCGCCTCCAGTGGCATCGGGTACGCCACGGCCGAGGCGTTCGCCCGGCATGGGGCGCGCCTGGTGCTGGCGGCCCGCGGCGCGGAGGCGCTGGAGAAGGTGGCGGCCAGGTGCCGGCGGCTGGGGGCGGAAACCATCGGCGTCCCGACCGATGTCACCGATCCCGCCGCGGCCCTGCATCTGGCGCGCCGTGCCGTGGCCTTCGGCGGCTCCATCGACGTCTGGGTCAGCAATGCCGGGGTGGGGGCGGTGGGCAGGTTCCACGAGACGCCGATCGCCGCCCACGAGCAGGTCGTCCGGGTCAATCTCATCGGCCACATGAACGAGGCCCATGCCGCGGTGCCGGTCTTCCTCAGCCAGGGGTTCGGCACGTTCGTCAACGTGATTTCGGTGGGCGGCTTTGCCGCGGCACCCTTCGCGGCCGCCTACAGCGCCAGCAAATTCGGTCTGCGGGGCTTTTCGGAGGCGTTGCGGGCGGAGCTGGCCGACCAGCCCCATGTCCATGTCTGCGACGTCTATCCCCACTTCGTCGACACGCCCGGCATCGGCCACAGTGCGAACTATGTGGGGCGGGTCCTGTCGGCGCCGCCGCCGGTCTATGACGCGCGGCGGGTCGCCCGCGCGATCGTCGGCCTGGCCGACGATCCGCGCGTCTCGGTCACCGTGGGGCCGGCCGCGCGTCTCGTGCGCCTCGCCCATTTCCTGGCGCCGCAATCGACCGCGCGGGCTGCGGCCTTCCTGATGGAAGCCTATTTCCGCCGCGCCCGCCCGCGGCCGGTGACCGACGGCAACCTCTTCCACCCGTCGGCGGGCGGCGCCCGCATCGATGGCGGCCTGCGACGGCTGCAGCGGCAGTCGGCGACCGTCCTGGCCGTCGCGGGCGGCGTCCTCCTTCTGGCCGTCCTGCGGCGCTCGACGTCGCAGCCGGCCTCCCGGCGCGCGGGGCGCTGAACAATCCTGGCTGCCACGCCCGCACGCGCCCGCAGCGCTCAGAAAGTATCTGCCATGAAAATGAAAGCGGCGATTTTTGTAGAAAAGGGCCGGATCGTTCTTGATGAGAAGCCGGTTCCGGACGTGGGCGCGCTCGATGCGCTGATCCGGATCACCACGACGACGATCTGTGGGACGGACGTTCACATCCTGAAGGGCGAATACCCGGTTGAACGGGGTCTGACGATCGGTCACGAACCGGTCGGCGTGATCGAGAAGCTCGGGTCGGCGGTGCAGGGCTACGCGGAAGGCCAGCGCGTGATTGCCGGAGCGATCACTCCCAGTGGCCACAGCTATGCCTGCCTGTGCGGCTGCGCTTCGCAGGATGGTCCGGAAACCAGGCACGGCTTCAAGGCGATGGGAGGCTGGAAGTTCGGCAATACGATCGACGGCTGCCAGGCCGAATATGTCCTGGTCAAGGACGCGCAGGCCAATCTAAGCCCGATTCCAGGGAACCTGACGGATGAACAGGTTCTGATGTGCCCGGACATCATGTCGACGGGATTTTCGGGTGCGGAACGCGGCGGCGTCCGGATCGGCGATACGGTTGTCGTCTTTGCGCTCGGGCCGATCGGCCTTTGCGCGGTGGCCGGCGCCAGGCTGATGGGTGCGACCACCATCATCGGGGTCGATACGATCCCGGAACGCCTCGCCGTTGCCCGCAGCCTGGGCGCCGATCATGTCGTGGACTTCAAAAAGGGCGACCCGGTCGAGCAGATCCTGGCGCTTACCGACGGGCGCGGCGTAGATGTCGCGATCGAGGCGCTGGGGACGCAAGGGACCTTCCAGTCGTCGCTGAGAGCCTTGCGTCCGGGGGGTACGCTGTCGAGCCTGGGCGTGTATTCGAGCGATCTCAGCATCCCGCTCGGCCCCTTCGCGGCCGGGCTCGGCGACATCACCATCGTCACCACGCTCTGCCCCGGCGGCAAGGAACGGATGCGGCGGCTCATGGATGTCGTGGGCTCGGGCCGCACCGATCTTACGCCATTGGTCACGCACCGCTTCCGGCTCGACGACATCGAGGCTGCCTACGACCTCTTCGCCAACCAGCGCGATGGGGTGCTGAAGGTCGCGATCACGCCGTAGGGTGAAGGTGTCGCTACCCCATCCGTGAAAAACCTTCGGCGGCATGTCGATCCCGCCCAGGTCCGTTCGTCCTATGAGCGAGGCGGCCGGTTCGGCCTCGATGGCTCAAAGGAGGTAAGGCGATGCGCGTCATGGTTCTGGTGAAGGCGACGAGCGACAGCGAAGCGGGCACCATGCCCTCGACCGAACTGCTCGAAGCCATGGGCAAGTTCAACGAGAAGCTGGTCGATGCCGGCATCCTGCTGGCCGGCGAAGGCCTGCATCCTTCCATGAGGGGCAAGCGCGTGGCCTTCGACGGGCCCGGCCGCACCGTCATCGACGGCCCCTTCGCCGAGACCCGCGAACTGGTCTGCGGCTTCTGGCTGTGGAAGGTGAAGGACATGGCCGAAGCCGTCGAGTGGGCGAAGCGCTGCCCCAACCCGATGCCGGGCCCGAGCGAGCTCGAAATCCGCCCGGTCTTCGAAATGGCGGACTTCGGTGATGCCGTGACGCCGGAAGTGGCCGAACTGCACGATAGGACGCGGGAGAAGGCGGGCAAGCGCTGAGGCTTCCATCGGGCGCCGCCGCGACTTGCGGGGTGCGGGGAACGTGGATGATTGTGGACGGAGCCGGCCCCGGAAATGAGCCAGGAGATGGTCATGGACATCCGCCCCATCCGCAGCGCCGACGATCACGCCGCCGCTGTGCGCGAACTGGAAGCCGTGTGGAATGCGGCCCCGGACACTCCGGCCGCGGACAAGCGCACCGTCCTCGCGACGCTGATCGATGCCTATGAGCGCGAACACTACCCGGTCGGGGAGATGCACCCCATCAAGTTCCTCAAGATCGCGATGGAGGATCAGGGACGCACCCAGGCCGATCTGGCGACGGTGATTGGTTCGCGCTCTCGTGCCTCCGAGATGCTGGCGATGAAGCGTGCCCTCACGCCCCCGATGATCCACGCGATCAGCAGGGCATGGGGGCTCCCGACGGCGGCACTGGCTGTGCCCTACGCGGTGTAAGGCGGAGACGCGGGGGCGCGCCGCATGACCTGCATCTTGAGCGCCGGCGAGCGCGCGGGACCAGAGCGGATGGCGCTCGATTCGGCGAGGTCACGCTCGGATACCTCGGTCCTGGCCCAGCGACGGCGCGCGCGGCGCCGCGCAGGACAGCGATGAGAACGTTGTTTGGCATCGTCGCCATAGAGGTAGAAGGCCATGCTGGCGTTGGTGGCGTTGCCGGCGCCATAGGTCCCGATCAGCGCGATGCCGGGAGCGGGCCGGTTCAGGCGCAGCAGGACGTAACGTTGCTTGTCGTCCTGCTCCACGCGCTCGACGATGCCCGACAGTTTCTCCGGTGTTTGCGGGGTTGTCCTCTCCTCGCCGGCATTCGCGGTAGAAAGGGCGAGCCGTTCGGTCAGTTGCTTCCAGGCATCGAGATGAGGGGTTCCGACGGTGGTCATGACGAGAAAAGACGCGGCCTTCATGCTGGCAAAATGCTTGAGATGGAGGCGCAGCACCTCGAAGAAGCCGGGCCAGCCGCCTTCGAAGCCCTCCAGTTGATCGTCCCAATCGTCGGTGGAGGCGAACAGCGAATGGACCATGCGAACAACGCAGCGGCCGCCCGATCTGGCCGTAACTGTAATCGCGGTGGCAACGGGCGGTGCGCCCTCGGCCCATTCGCGTTCGACATAGCCGAACCGCAAGGGTGGCTCCCAGACCGTCACTTCGCCCGTGGAGTTTCCATTCGGGCCGAAATCAAAATGGATCGTGCCGCCGACATGCTCTTAGATCCTGGCCCTGGTGAATCAGGCGGTGTTGCCGGCGCCGGTGGCCATCGCCTGCCATACCTGCTCGGGCGTGCCCGGCACGATCACTTCGATCTCGACCCAACGCTTGCCGCTATCGTCCTTACTTTAGGGACATGAGGATCCCTTCAGGGTTTGGTGTCGGCCGGTGCGGTCGCCCGATCGGTGCGCTTTCGTCGTGATGCCGCGCTGTGAGCGTCGCGATGGCGATGGCGTTGGCGAGCCGGCGATACGATCGCATCAATTTCGCAAGATTTTGTCCATCGCCTTGCCCTTGGCGAGCTCGTCGATCAGCTTGTCCAGATAGCGGATTTCCTGCATGGCCGGCTCTTCGATGTCTTCGACCCGGACGCCGCAGATCAGGCCTGTAATCAGGGAGCGCGAAGGATTCAGTCGAGGCGCGTCGGTAAAGAAATCCTCGAAGTTGGTCTTCTTTTCCAACTGAGCGCCTAACTCTTCCTGAGTGTAGCCCGTCAACCAACGAAGGATCTCGTCGACCTCCGCCTTGGTGCGTCCCTTCTTTTCCGCCTTGGCAATGTAGTGCGGGTAAACGCTGGCGAAGCTCATCGAATAGATTCGATGCTTGGTCATTGGACCTCCTCACCTGACGGCTTCGCTGACCAGCGCCGTCTTCACCCTTCTGTTCCCAAGCCGCCAATCAGCGGCAAATGGCGGATGGGGTGGGATTCGAACCCACGAGGCGTTGCCGCCCGCCGGTTTTCAAGACCGGTGCATTCAACCGCTCTGCCACCCATCCGGCGCGGTGGATCAGACAGTTATCGATCGGCCAGGAGGGCGACAAGTCCCGAATTGGCACCCTGGCGCCGGGCGGGAGAAGCGCGGAAGATGCCGGGTGCCCCCGAAGCCCTGCCGGGTCGTGGGGCGATCGGTGCGCTCAGAGCATGGATTGGACAACGCAATGGTGATTACGCAGGGCGGGCGATGAGGCGCTGGCTATTGGCCGCGATGCTGGCGGCGCTGGTCGCCCCGGTTGCGGCCGACGAGCCCGGCGTCCGCTCCGAATCGGAGATCGCGCGGATGATGCGCGAGGGCGTCGTGACGGTCACCAACCGCCAGCGGCACCTTCAGGTCGACCTCCGCCGGGCGACCCGGATGGTGCTGCGGCAGAGACCCGACTGCCTGGCCTTCACCGCGTCCGAGGTCGCACCGAAACCCAAGAAGGGTGATCGGGAGACGGTCTTCCGCGTCACCTGCGAGGTGGCCGAGGGCGGCTCCGCCGACTTCTTCGTCCGGCGGTCGCGGATCGGAAAGGGCCGGGCCCACATCCGGCGGGAACCGCCGCCGGCCCGCTGAACCGTTCGCCGCAGTTTCGCCACGGCCCCGTGTCATGTCCGGCGGGTGAGCTACTTCATCGGGAAGATCTTCTGGTACCTGGCCCAGCCGGCCAACCTGCTGCTGCTGGCGCTGGTGGCCGGCTGGGTAGCGCTGCTGTTCGGCGGCCGCCGGCTGGGGCATGCCCTGTTCGGCCTGGCGACGCTGGGCCTGCTGGCGATCGCGGTGCTGCCGGTCGGCGACTGGCTGCTGGTGCCGCTGGAGGACCGCTTCCCCGCGGCCGTCCCCACCGCCGGGCCGGTCGACGGCATCGTCGTGCTCGGCGGCGGCATCGATTCGGCGCTGTCGGCGGCCCGCGGCACGCCCGCCTTGACCCAGCATGCCGACCGCATGACGGCCGCCGCCATCCTGGCCCGCCGGCACCCGGAGGCGAAGGTGCTGGTG
The DNA here is from genome assembly GCA_964594715.1 of uncultured Rhizobiaceae bacterium. GTDB lineage: Bacteria > Pseudomonadota > Alphaproteobacteria > ATCC43930 > Allostellaceae > Allostella. The sequence continues at coordinate 36,787 of CAZQOA010000017.1, forward strand.
GCGAGCGGGGAGGCGGCATTGCTGCGGGAAGGGGCGTCGGAAGGGCCCTTCATGCGCCAGCTCCTGGTCGAACTCGGCGTCGAGCCGGAGCGCATCCTGCTGGAGCCCGATTCGCGCAACACGGCCGAGAACGCGGTCTTCGCCCGCCTGCTGGCCGACCCCGCGCCGGACCAGCGCTGGCTCCTGGTCACGTCGGCCTTCCACATGCCGCGCGCCGTCGGCTGCTTCCGGCGGCTCGGCTGGGACGTGACGCCCTATCCGGTCGACTACCTGACCAGGGGGCAACTGTCCCTGGCACCCCGGTTCAACCTCCGCAGCGGCCTCGACCATGTCCACCTGGCGGTGAAGGAATGGATCGCGCTGGTCGCCTATCGGCTGCTCGACCACACCGACACGCTGTTTCCCGACCCTGGAGAGGGGCCGGCGTCAGTTCCGGCCGCCTGACAGCCAGAGAATGCCCAGGATCAGGCTGGCCGCAACCCCGGCCGCCAGCACGCTCACGGCCAGGAAGCGGCAGCGGCGGCGCCAGGGCGAATCCGCCGGCAAGGTGCGTTCGACCAGGAAGAACAGCACTGCCAGCATGGCGATCAGCGAGAAGATCCGGCCGTCCTCGAGCATCGATGGATCCCTTTCCCAGCAGGCCTCGTGCCCGAAGGCGTTGAGGCGGACTCGGCACTCGTGGCAGACATGGGCCATGATCCGCAATCTCCACCCGTTGGTGCGCCGCGCATGCGCGGCCGCCACCATCGCGGCCGGTCTTTCGATCGCCGTCGCCGCCGGCCTGTCGATCGCCGGCCCCCCGGCCCTCGCCGCCGAGCAACCCTTTTCCACCTGGCTCGGCGAGTTCCGCCAGGAGGCGCTGACCAAGGGCATCCAGCCCCAGGTGCTGGATGCCGCGCTGGCCGGCGTCGAGCCGATCCCGCGGGTGATCGAGCTCGACCGGCGGCAGCCGGAAGGCACCATGACCTTCGCCGAATACCGGTCGCGGGTCGTCTCGCAGCAGCGCATCGACAATGGCCGCCAGCTCCTGCAGGAGAACGCGACCCTGCTGGAGGACGTGCAGCGCCGCTACGGCGTGCCGGCGCGCTTCATCGTCGCGCTGTGGGGCGTCGAGACCAGCTATGGCCGCGTCACCGGCAATTTCTCGGTGGTGGGTGCGCTGGCGACCCTGGCCTATGACGGACGGCGCGCGGCCTTCTTCCGCGGTGAACTGCTGAATGCGCTGCGCATCCTCCAGCAGGGGCACATCACGCCGGCCGCCATGCGCGGGTCGTGGGCCGGCGCCATGGGGCAGAGCCAGTTCATGCCCTCCAGCTTCCTCAGCTTCGCGGTCGATCATGACGGCGACGGTCGCCGCGACATCTGGGGCAACCGGGCCGACATCTTCGCATCGATCGCCAACTACCTGGCGTCGTCGGGCTGGGTCAGCGGATTGACCTGGGGGCGGGAAGTGCGCCTGCCGCCGGGCCTGGCCGCGGGCGGCGCCGACGATCGGCGGCCGCTGACGGAATGGGCGCGGCGCGGCGTGGTCCAGGTCGACGGCAGCCCGCTGCCGGTGGCCGACGTCGCCACCGGCCTGGTGGCGCCCGACCGCGATGCACCGGCACCGGTCTTCGCCGTCTATGAGAATTACCGCGTGCTGCTGCGCTGGAACCGCTCGAACTACTTCGCGCTCGCGGTCTCCGAGCTCGCCGACCGCATCGCCAGCCCGTGAGCCGCCGGATGGTTGCGATTTCCTCCAGGGCCCGGAGCCGGGGCAGCGTTGCGGCGGTGGTCCTGCTTCTGCTGCTGGGCGCCTGCGCGACCCAGCCGCAAACGGCGGGCACCGCCGGCAGCAGCGCGAACAAGACCGGCTCGCCACGCGGCGTCTACAAGGTGGGAAATCCGTATCAAATCAGTGGTGTATGGTATTATCCTAAAGAGGATTATGAATATACGGAGACCGGCATCGCGTCCTGGTACGGGGCCGATTTCCATGGCAAGGCGACCGCCAACGGCGAGATCTACGACATGAACGAACTGACGGCCGCGCACCGGACGCTGCCGCTGCCTTCGCTGGTCCGCGTCACCAACCTCGACAACGGCCGGGCCATGACGCTTCGGGTCAACGACCGCGGGCCGTTCGCGCGCAGCCGCATCATCGACATCTCGCGCCGCGGCGCCCAGCTTCTCGGGTTCGAGCGGCAGGGAACGGCCAAGGTCCGGGTCGAGATCCTGGGCGCCGAGAGCGAGCAGCTGGCGCAGATCTATCGCGGCTCCGGCACCATCGGGCAGGCCCTGGCGCGCACGCCGCCGCTGCCGGACCCGTCGGGGACATCGGCCCCGGTCTCGGTCGCCAGCGCGGCCATGCCGCCGCCGGTCGAGGCGCCGCCGCCAGTGATCTCCGCCCCGGCAGTGCCGCCGTCCAGCATGGCCGTGGAGCAGGCGCCGCTGGCGCCCCCGGTTCCGACGCCGCCCGCTTCCAGCCAGGCCGCCCGGCCCCAGTACACGCCGCCGCCCGCGCCGCGACCGGTCGCGGTCGCCTCGGTCGACGCGCCGCCGCCCGAGATCGTCACCGTGGAGCCGGTGCGCTCCACCCAGATCTATGTCCAGGCCGGTGCCTTTTCCCAGCGCGCCAATGCAGATAGGGTGCGCCAGACGATCATGGGCGCCGGCAATGTCCGGGTCACCACGGTCGGCGTCAGCGGGGCACCGATCCACCGCGTTCGCGTCGGTCCGCTCCGTTCGGTCGATGAAGCCGACGCGGCGCTGGCGCGGGTCGCGTCGGCCGGCTACCCCGAAGCACGGATCATCGTCGAATGAGCCACCTGAAGCGCCTGCTCCCGACCGCCGCCCTGGCAGTATCCCTGTCCCTGGCGGCCCTTCCACCGGCCGCGGCGCAGACCTTCGATACCCAGGCCCGGTCGGCCATCGTCGTCGATTTCGACACCGAGGCCGTCCTGTTCTCGAAGGCGCCGGACATCCGCATCCCACCCGCCTCGATGAGCAAGATCATGACGATCTACGTCGTGTTCGAGCTCCTCCACGCCGGGCGCCTGCAACTCGGCGACGAGATGCCGGTCAGCCGCAACGCGTGGCAGATGGGCGGCTCCAAGATGTTCGTGAAGGTCGACACAAGGGTGAAGGTCGAGGACCTCATCCGCGGGGTGATCGTGCAGTCCGGCAACGACGCCTGCCTGGTCCTGGCGGAGGGCATCTCCGGCTCCGAGGAAGCCTTCGTCAAGCTGATGAACGAGCGCGCCAAGGCGATCGGGCTGACCGACAGCCACTTCACCAACGTCACCGGCTGGCCGCACCCCGACCACTACATGACCACCCATGACCTGGCGCGGCTGGCGCGCCGCATGATCATCGACTTCCCGGATCGGTACCGCGTCTATTCCGAACGCGAGTTCACCTATGGCGGCATCAAGCAGGGCAACCGCAACCCGCTGCTCTATCGCCCCACCGGCGCCGACGGGCTGAAGACGGGCCACACCGAAGAGGCCGGCTATGGGCTGACCGCGTCGGCCGTGCGCGACGGGCGCCGGTTGATCATGGTCGTGGCGGGCCTGCCGACGATGCGTGCGCGGGCCCAGGAATCCGAGCGCCTGCTCGACTGGGCCTACCGCGAGTTCGACAACTTCACCATCGCCAAGGCCGGCCAGCCGCTGGAGGCGGCGGAGGTGTGGCTGGGGGCGGCCGCCACGGTGCCGCTCCAGGCCGCCGCCGACATCAAGGTCACCATGCCGCGCCGCAGCCGCGACCAGGTGAAGGCGGTGGCGATCTATGACGGCCCGGTGCCGGCGCCGATCGCGGCCGGGCAGCGCGTGGGCACGCTGGAAGTGCGGCTCGGCGACCACAAGCTGGGCGAGGCACCGCTGGTCGCCGGTGCTGCCGTCGACCGCCGCAACGTCTTCGGCCGCCTGCTGGCGTCGGTCGGCTACATGCTCGGCGGAAGCCGGCCCTGATCCCCCCTTCTATCGCTGCATCCGGTCGCTTCATCACCTTCGAGGGCGGGGAGGGTGCGGGGAAGTCGACGCAACTCGCGCGCCTTGCCACGCTCCTGGGCGACGTCGGTATCGATGTCCGCCGCACCCGCGAGCCCGGCGGTTCGCCGGGGGCGGAGGATATCCGCAGCCTGATCGTCACCGGCGCCGTCGACCGCTGGGACGCGCGGACCGAGGCGCTGCTGGTCGCCGCCGCCCGGCGCGACCATGTGGAGCGCAGGGTCCGGCCGGCGCTGGCGGCCGGCGCCTGGGTGCTGTGCGACCGTTTCATCGATTCCACCATGGCCTACCAGGGCCTGGCCGGTGGCGTCGGGCGCGAGGCCGTGGACTGGCTGCGCCGGTTCGCGACCGACGGGCTGACCCCCGACCTGACGATCATGCTGGACGTGCCGGTCGAGCTGGGCCTGGCGCGGGCGGCCGCGCGCGTCGACGGCAAGCAGCGTTTCGAACTGCGGGACGCGGCCTTTCACCAGCGGTTGCGGGCCGCGTTCCAGGAGATCGCCCGTGACGAGCCGGGACGCTGCCAAATTGTCGACGGCAGCGTCGATGCCGACGGCGTCGCCGCTGCGATCCGCGACCTGGTCGCCGGCCGGTTCGGGCTGGTGCTGAAATGAGCGAAGACGGGCCGGAGGCCTATGCGCCGCCGCGCAACCCCTGGCTGTTCGGCCTGGGCGAGGCGGAACGGACATTGCTGAAGGCCTGGCATGGCGGGCGGATGCCCCATGCCTGGCTGATCACCGGCCCGCGCGGCATCGGCAAGGCGACGCTGGCCCACCGCTTCGCCCGCTTCGTCCTGGCCGGCGGCGGTGAGGGGCAAGGAGGCGGCGGGCAGGGGGGCCTGCTGGGGGATGAGCCCGGCGGGATGTCGCCGGAATCGCCCGCGGCGCGACAGATCGCCGCCGGCGGCCATCCCGACCTGCGCACGGTGACGCGACGCATCAACGACAAGGGCAGGCTGAGCCAGGAGATCGTGGTCGACGACATCCGCGACCTCGGCCATTTCCTGCATCTGACGCCAGCCGGCGGCGGCTGGCGGGTGGCGGTGATCGATCCGGCCGACGACCTGAACCGCAACGCCGCCAACGCGCTGCTGAAGGTGCTGGAGGAACCGCCGAAGCGCGCGCTCCTGCTATTGACCAGCCACAGCCCCGGACGGCTGCTGGCGACCATCCGCTCGCGCTGCCGCCGCATGGCGCTGGAGCCGCTGCCGGGGGACGCGGTGGCGGAGGGGCTCCGGGTCATCCGCCCGAACATCGATCCGGCGACGGTGCCGGCACTCCTCAACCTCGCCGACGGGTCGATCGGCCGGGCGGTGGTGCTGGCCGACCTGGACGGGGTGCGGGGCTATGGCGAGTTGCTCGACCTCTTGTCGCGCTGGCCCAGGATCGACCTGCCGCCGGTGATCGCCTGGGCCGAGCGCTTCGTGCGCGGCGGCGATGCCGAAGGGTTCGCCATGGCCCGCGAGTTGCTGCTGGGCCTGCTGGCGCGGGTGGTGGCGCTGGGGGCAGGGCGACCGCTGGCCGAGGCGGTGGCCGGTGAGTTGGCGGTGACGCGGCGGCTGGTCGAGGGCGCTCGGCTTGATCGCTGGGTGGGGCTGTGGGAAAAGACCAATGACCTGTTCGCGCGCGCCGACGGTCTTGATCTTGACCGCAAGCAGGCCCTGCTGTCGTCGCTACTGGCCTTCGAGACCGTGGCATCGGACTGATCCGGTGGTTTCGCGGTGGCTCGGGGGCGCCGGGGCGAACGTGCCAGGGGGCCGCGGCCCGATTCGCGGCCGAACCCTTCGAGGAGCGATGAGATGTCCACGGGGACGCCGTACTACATAACGACGCCCATCTACTATGTGAACGACGCGCCGCATATCGGGCACGCCTACACGACGCTCGCCTGCGACGTGCTGGCGCGCTTCATGCGCCTGGAAGGCCGCCGGGTGCATTTCCTGACCGGCACCGACGAGCACGGCCAGAAGGTCGAGAAGTCGGCTGCCGCCGCGGGCATGGCGCCGCTCGCCTTCTGCGACCGGGTTTCGCAGAACTTCCGCGACCTCGCGGTGGCGATGAACTTCTCCAACGACGACTTCATTCGCACCACGGAGCCGCGCCACATCGCGGCCTGCCAGGCGATCTGGGCGGAGCTGAAGGCGAGGGGGCAGATCTATCTCGGCAGCTATGCCGGCTGGTACTCGGTGCGCGACGAGGCCTTCTACGCCGAAAGCGAGCTGGTCGACGGCAAGGCGCCGACCGGCGCCGACGTCGAGTGGGTGGAGGAGCCCAGCTACTTCTTCCGCCTCTCGGCCTGGCAGCAGCCGCTGCTGGAGCATTATGCGGCCCACCCCGACTTCATCCAGCCGGAGAGCCGGCGCAACGAGGTGGTGAGCTTCGTCCAGTCGGGCCTGCGCGACCTTTCCGTGTCGCGCACCAGCTTCGGCTGGGGCGTCCCGGTGCCCGACGACCCCGACCACATCATGTATGTGTGGCTGGACGCGCTGACCAACTACCTCACCGCGGTCGACTATCCGGACACCCGGTCGGAGCGGTTCGAGGCCTTCTGGCCGGCCTCGCTGCACATGGTCGGCAAGGACATCCTGCGCTTCCATGCGGTCTATTGGCCGGCCTTCCTGATGGCCGCCGGCATGGCACCGCCCACGCGCGTGTTCGCCCATGGCTGGTGGACCATCGAGGGCCAGAAGATGTCGAAGTCCCTCGGCAACGTCGTCAACCCGATCGAGCTGGTGGAGCGTTTCGGGCTCGATCCGGTGCGCTATTTCCTGATGCGTGAAGTGCCGTTCGGCAATGACGGCGACTTCTCGGCGCGCCAGATGATGCACCGCATGAACGGCGACCTCGCCAACGACTATGGCAACCTGGTGCAGCGCGTGCTGTCGATGGTGAACCGCAATTGCGACGCCCGGACGCCGGTCCCGGGGCCGGCCACCAGTGCCGACACGGCCCTGACCGGTGCCGCCCGCGCGGTCCTGCCGATTGTCCGCGGCCATCTCCAGGAGCAGGCGTTCCACCGCGCGCTGGAGGCGATCTGGGAGGTGATCGGCGCGGCCAACCGCTATGTCGACGAGCAGGCGCCCTGGACCCTGAAGAAGACCGATCCGCCGCGCATGGCGACGGTGCTGTACATGCTGGCCGAGACGATCCGCCACCTGGCGATCGTGACCCAGCCCTTCATGCCCCAGGCCTCGGCCCGCATCCTGGACCAGTTGGCGGTGCCGGCGGACGAGCGCGGTTTCGAGCACCTGGCCGACCGCCACGCGCTGGTGCCCGGCCGCGAGTTGCCGAAGCCGGAAGGGGTGTTCCCCAGGCATGTCGAACCGGCGGCAGCGGCCTGATCTGATGCTGGTCGACAGTCACTGCCACCTCGACTTTCCCGACTTCGACGCCGAACGCCCGGGGGTGCTGGCGCGCGCCCGGGCGGCCGGCGTCGGCACCATGCTGACCATCGGCACCAAGCTGTCGGAATTCGACCGCGTGCGCGCCATCGCCGAGGGCGACCCGGACATCTGGTGCTCGGTCGGCATCCATCCCAACGAGGCCGCCACCGAGGCCGATGTCGATGCCGCGACGCTGGCCGCCCTGGCAGCGCATCCGCGCGTGGTCGGCATCGGCGAATGCGGCCTCGATTATCACTATGACGACACCCCGAGGCAGCGCCAGATGGAGGTGTTCCGCGTCCATGCCGATGCCGCGCGCCGCACCGGCCTGCCGCTCATCGTCCACGCCCGCGACTGCGACGACGACATGATCCGGGTCCTGGCCGAGGAAAGCCACGGCGGCGCGCTCCGGGGCGTGCTGCACTGCTTCTCCAGCGGCCGCCAACTGGCGGAGGAGGCGGTGAAGCTCGGCTTCTACGTCTCCTTCTCGGGTATCCTGACCTTCAAGAGCGCGGGCGATCTGCGCGAGATTGCCCGCGACCTGCCGCTGGAGCGGCTGCTGGTGGAGACCGATGCGCCCTACCTGGCGCCCATCCCCCATCGCGGCCGGCGCAACGAGCCGGCCTTCGTCGGGCACACGGCGGCGAAGCTGGCGGAGGTCCGCGGCATCCCGGTGGTCGAGGTCGAGGCCGCCACCACGGAGAATTTCTTCCGTCTCTTCAACCGCGCCCAACGGCCCGAATGAGACGGCTCGAATGAGATGGCCGGCATGACCATGCGGGTGACGGTGCTCGGCTGCGGCGGATCGGGGGGCGTGCCGCTGGTCGGCGGGGCCTGGGGCGCCTGCGACCCGGCGGAGCCGAAGAACCGGCGCCGGCGCGCCTCGATCCTGGTGGAGCAGGGCGACACCGTCCTGGTCGTCGATACCTCGCCCGATTTCCGCCAGCAGATGCTGGATGCCGAGGTGCGGCGCCTGGATGCGGTCCTGTACACCCACGCCCATGCCGACCATGTCCACGGCCTCGACGACCTCCGCTCGCTGAACCGGGTGATGCGTGCGCCCATTCCGGTCCATGGCGATGCCCGGACCCTGAAGGAGCTGGGGCGGCGGTTCGACTATGCGTTCCGCGCGCTCGAGCCGGACTCGACCAACTACTACAAGCCGACGCTGGAGCCTTCGGTCATCGACGGGCCGTTCCGGGTCGGGACGATCGATGTCGTGCCGTTCGAGCAGGACCATGGCTTCAGCCGCACGCTCGGGTTCCGCTTCGGCCCGGTTGCCTATTCGACCGACGTCGTGCGCCTCGACGACACGGCATTTGAAATCCTGGCCGGCGTCGATGTCTGGATCGTCGACTGCCTGCGCAAGGAGCCGCACCCGACGCATTCGCACCTGGCCCAGACGCTGGAATGGATCGCCCGGGTGCGCCCCAGGCGCGCGATCCTGACGCATATGAGCGAGCAGGTGGACTATCGTGATCTCTGCAGCCGGTTGCCGGCCGGCGTCGAGCCCGGTTACGACGGCCTGGTGATCCATCCATGATTTCCCATAATATACATTATGCGACTTTCATTTGGGATCGCATGAACAGGCATTGGCCGTGACCGACACCGCCTCGGCCTCCCTCCACCGCCTCCTCGCGATCATGGCCCGCCTGCGCGATCCGGAGCGCGGCTGCCCCTGGGATCGCCGGCAGACCTTCGCCACCATCGCGCCCTACACCATCGAGGAGGCCTACGAGGTCGCCGACGCCATCGCCCAGGACGATCTCGACGCATTGCGCGACGAGCTGGGCGATCTCCTGTTCCAGGTCGTGTTCCATTCGCGCATGGCCGAGGAACTGGGCGCCTTCGACTTCGCCGCGGTGGCCGACGCCATCTCCGACAAGATGATCCGGCGGCACCCCCACATCTTCGAGGCCGGAACCGACGCCGGTAGCGACGCTGCCAACTGGGAAGCGTTGAAGGCGGCCGAGCGCGAGGCTGCGGCCGCCCGGTCGGGGCGCGCCGCCAGCGTGCTCGACGGGGTGCCGGTCGCCCTGCCCGCCCTGGTGCGCGCCGACAAGCTGCAGAAGCGCGCCGCGCGCGTCGGCTTCGACTGGCCGGATGCGGATGCGGTGGTGCCCAAGATCGAGGAGGAACTGCTGGAGGTCGCCGATGCCCGCACCGCCGGCGACGCCGACCATGTGGCCGAGGAGATCGGCGACCTTCTCTTTGCCGTGGTCAACTTCGCGCGCAAGCTTAAGATCGATCCGGAAACCGCTTTAAGGGCGGCCAATTCCAAGTTCGAGCGACGCTTCCGCAGTATCGAGGCGGCACTGCGGCAGGATGATCGCCGACCGGAGGATTCGACGTTGGAGGAGATGGAAGCCTTGTGGCAGCAGGCCAAGCGACCTGTTACCTGAGGAAAACTCCATAGCGCATTGTTTATACGGGAGAACTAGAAATGCTCGATGCCAAGGACATGACCGTCTTCATCACCGGCGCCAGTGCCGGCTTCGGCGCCGCGACGGCGCGGCGCTTCGCCAAGGCCGGTGCGCGGCTGGTGATCTCCGGCCGGCGGGCCGACCGGATCGAGGCCCTGAAGGCGGAACTGAAGGCAGTGCCGGTTCATGCCTTCACGCTTGACGTGCGCGACGCCGAGGCGGTCCAGGCGGCCGTCGACGCCCTGCCCGCCCAGTTCGCGGATGTCGATGTGCTGGTGAACAATGCCGGCCTCGCGCTCGGCATCGGCCCGGCCCAGACTGCCGACCTCGCCGACTGGGACACCATGATCGACACCAACATCAAGGGGCTGACCTACTGCACGCGGGCCATCCTGCCCGGCATGGTGAAGCGCGACCGCGGCCACATCATCAATCTGGGCTCGATGGCGGGCACCTACCCTTATCCGGGCGGCAACGTCTATGGCGCCACCAAGGCCTTCGTGAAGCAGTTCTCGCTGAACCTGCGCGCCGACCTGCTCGGCCACCACATCCGGGTGACCAACCTCGAGCCCGGCATGGCCGAGAGCGAATTCTCGGAAGTCCGCTTCAAGGGCGACAAGCAGAAGGCCAAGGACCTCTACAAGGGCGTCCAGCCGATGACGCCGGAGGATATCGCCGAGACCATCTTCTTCTCGGCTACCCTGCCGGCGCATGTGAACCTGAACTGCATCGAGATGATGCCGGTGATGCAGGCCTTCGCACCGCTCGCCGTCAAGCGTGAGGGATAGGCCGCCGGCCTAGACCCGCTCCTCGGCACGCCCGACCAGGACGCTGTGGATCGTATCCCACGAGGCCCGGTCGGGCGTCAGCAGGAGGCCGCCGTCGAGATGGACCGGCCGGTACGGCGATCCGTCCAGCCGGGCGCTGTATCCGCCGGCCTCGCCATGGATCAGTTGCCCGGCCGCATGGTCCCACGGCATCAGGCGGTGATAGAGCGAGAAGTGGCTCTGGGCGCGGGCCAGGGCCAGGTATTCCTGACCGGCGCAGCGCAGCTGGAAGACCGATCCGACCCGCTCGGTCCGGCCGGCGATCTTGCGGATCAGGGGCCGCTTGCCGTAGCGGAAGCTGACCGCGCCCGACATGCTGGCGACATCCGCGCCGCGCGCGACCCGCAGGCGCTCGGTCCCCATCCAGGCACCCTCGCCCCGCTCCGCCGTCACCATGACGCCGGTCAGCGGATCGTGGATCCACGCCGCCACCGCCTGGCCGCGCCAGGCCAGCGACACCATCACCGCGAATAGCGGCAGGCCGGCGGCGAAGTTGGCGGTGCCGTCGACCGGGTCGATGATCCAGGTTGGCGCGTCCTCTTCGAGGCGGGCGAGGACGCTTCGGTCCTCGGAGACGGCCTCCTCCCCCACCACGACCGATCCCGGCAGCAGCTCGCGCAGGCGCGCATCCAGCACCCGCTCGGCCGCCTCGTCCGCCACGGTGACGAGGTCGCCCGGCTTCTTCTCGCGGATGTCGTGCGCCGCCAGCTGGCGGAAGCGCGGCACGATCTCTTCGGCGGCGACGGCCGCAATATGTCCGGCGACGCGCGCCACATCGACTTTCATGGAACAACGACCATTCGCAATGGGTGGTGGCGCTGGCGGAACCGCGCGACATCGGACGGGTCCATCCGCACCCTGAGATGGGCGACCTCACCCTCGTCGCTGCGCTCGAGGACCTCGCCATGATCGTAGAGCCAGGCGATGGCGCCGCCGTCGCGGACATCGATGTCGAGGTCATGGAGCATGCGGGATGCACCGATGCGTCCCTCGATCTCGGCCAGCAGCCGGTCGAGGCCCTCGCCGGTGACCGACGAGAAGGCCACCTGCCCGTCCTGCCGCTCCGTCTGCCGGGCCAGCACTGCCCGGTCCTCCGGCGGCAGCAGGTCGATCTTGTTGAGGCCTTCGATCATGCGTGCCCCCAGGGCGTCGGCCAGGCCGAGCTCGCCCAGCACCGCCTCGACGTCGGCCTTCTGGGCCAAAGAGTCGGGGTGGGAGACGTCGCGGACATGGATGATGAGGTCGGCCGCGGTCACCTCTTCCAGGGTAGCCCGGAAGGCGGCGACCAGGGTCGTCGGCAGGTCGGAGATGAAACCGACCGTGTCCGACAGGATGACCTTGCGTCCCGACGGCAGTCCCAGCACGCGCATGGTCGGATCGAGGGTCGCGAACAGCAGGTCCTCCGCCATCACGGTCGCCCGCGTCAGGCGGTTGAACAGCGTCGACTTGCCGGCGTTGGTATAGCCGACCAGCGCGATCACCGGGTACGGCACGCGCCGGCGGGCCTCGCGGTGCAGGCCGCGGGTGCGCTTGGTGCCCTCCAGTTCGCGCTTCAGCTTGGCGATGCGGTCGCCGATCAGGCGACGGTCGAGCTCCAGCTGGCTTTCGCCGGGACCGCCGAGGAAGCCGAAGCCGCCGCGCTGGCGCTCCAGATGGGTCCAGGACCGCACCAGGCGCGAGCGCTGGTACGACAGCGCGGCCAGCTCGACCTGCAGGCGGCCCTCATGGGTGCGGGCGCGGGCGCCGAAGATCTCCAGGATCAACCCGGTGCGGTCGATGACCTTGCACTTCCAGGCCTTCTCCAGGTTGCGCTGCTGCACCGGCGTCACCGCGGCGTCGATGATCACCACCTCGGCCATCTCCTCTTCCTCGAGGAGCTTGCCGAGGCGTTCCACCGTGCCCGTCCCGAACAAGGTGGCCGGGCGCGGCGCATCGACACGCACCACCTCCTGGTGGGCGACGGTCAGTTGGATGGCGGCTGCCAACCCGACGGCTTCCGCCAGGCGCGCTTCGGGACTGCGATTCTCGTCCCGTTCGGCGCGCAGCGCCGGATGCAGGACATAGGCCCGGCCGGCGGCGGCCTCGCGGTCGCCCCGGTCGGCGGATTGCTCAGCTATCGGAGTCGTCCTTGCCCCCGTCGAACAGTTGAATCGGCTGTGCCGGCATCACTGTCGAAATGGCGTGCTTGTAGACGAGCTGGGAATGCGCATCGCGGCGCAACAGGACACAGAAATTGTCGAACCAGGTGATGATGCCTTGTAATTTCACCCCGTTGACGAGAAAGACGGTCACCGGCGTCTTGTTCTTGCGAACGTAATTCAGGAACACGTCCTGGACGTTCTGGTTCTTCTCCGACGACATAACGATTTTCCTGTTTCGTTGTTGGGGTCTTGATGACCCGGGTTCGCATCAGCCCGGCCATGGTAAACGACGCAAGTCCCATGCCGGTGCCAGGGGTCCTAAAGCAACTTCGCCAGGCCCAGGCAGCCCCGTAAGTGGAGATGGGGTACACAAGTTTCAAACTCTTCGCCAAGCGTCTCTTCGTCGCGCAGCAGCACCGGAATGCAGCCGGTATGCAGTGCGCAGACCATGTCGATCCCGGCATCGCCGACGAACCAGACATCGGGCCCGGCCGGGATGCCGCTGTCGGCCAGGGCGGCATGGACCGGGTCGGCGGCCGGCTTGTCGGCGGCCGTGTCCATGGCGCCGATGATCCGCCCGAAGCGGGTAGTCCAGCCGAGATGCGCCGCCTCGGTGCGCAGGTAGCCGCCATGCTTGTTGCTGACCACGCCGAGATAGATCCCCCGGTCGCGGGCGGCGTCGAGCAGGGCCAGCGCGCCCGCCATCGGCCGCAGCCCTTCCAGGTGGGTCGCCTCGAAGGTCGAGTAGAACAGGCGCAGGGCCTCCTCGGAGCGGTCGCCGAACAGCTCCGGGAACGTGTCGCGCGCCGACTTGCGGATGCGCGCCCGTGCCTCGGCCTCGGTCCAGGTCGGCTTGCCCATCGCGGTGAAGGCGGTGTTGAGCGCGTGGGCGATCACCGCCCAGTTGTCGACCAGCGTGTTGTCCCAGTCGAAAAGGATGGCGCGTGGCGGCGACAGGGCGACGCCGCCCATCATGCGTTGCCCGCCTGATCGGCCATGTGGATGAGATAGGCCTCGCGCAGGCTGCGGGCGACCTGGCCCGGCTTGCCGTCGCCGACCACGGCATCGTCGATGCGCACGATCGGGGTGACGAAGGCGGTGGTGCTGGTGATGAAGGCCTCGCGCGCGCCCTTCGCCTCTTCGACCGTGAAGGGCCGTTCGACGAACTTCAGCCCCTGCTGGCGCTCGATGATGTCGAGCACGGCGATGCGGGTGATGCCGTTCAGGATCGCGTGGTTGGCGGTGCGGGTCACGACCTCGCCCTCCTGGGTGACGATCCAGGCGTTGGTCGAGGTGCCCTCGGTGACGGTGCCGTCGCGCTCGTCGACCTGCCACGCCTCATGGGCGCCGGCCTCGCGCGCCTGCTGCTTGCCGAGGCAGTTCGGCAACAGCGCGATCGACTTGATGTCGCACCGCTCCCAGCGGATGTCGGGGATGGTGATGACCTTCACCCCGTCGCGCATCAAGGCCGGGCCGGCCGGCTTCGTCCGCTTCGCGGTCATCACCACCGAGGTCTCGGCATTGCCTGGAAAGCCATGGTCGCGGGGGGCCACGCCGCGGGTCATCTGCATGTAGATGATGCCGTCGACCACCCGGTTGCGGCGCACCACCTCGCGCATGACGTGGCCCAGGGCGGGACGTCCCATCGGCCGCTTGATCCGCAGCTCGTCCAGCGAGCGCTCCAGGCGGACCATGTGGCCTTCCTCGTCGATCAGGGCGCCGCGGGCGATGGCGATGACCTCATAGACGCCGTCGGCGAACTGGTAGCCGCGGTCCTCGACATGGACGGCGGCCTCCTGGTGCGGGACGTATTGACCGTTGACGTAAGCGATCCGTGACATGGCTGCCTCTTGCGATCCCCTGGCTGCTCCAGGGGCGGGTTGCTTATCAGAAAAACTCGAGCCGGACGGCGAACATCTTCTCGACCTTGCGCACCGTCTCGGGCGTCGCCAGCAGCACCACCCGGTCGTCGGCCTTGATGACGGTCGAACCGCGCGGAATGATGACGGTGGTGCCGCGGACGATCGCGCCGATGATGATGCCGCTGGGCAGGTCGATGTCGCGCAATGGCCGGCCGACCAGCGCCGACGTCTCCATGGCGTCGGCCTCGATGATCTCGCCGAACCCCTCGCGCAGCGTATGGACCCGCCGGATGCGACCGCGCCGGACATGCTGGAGGATGTTGGACACCGTGATCGAGCGCGGGTTGATGACCGCATCGATGCCGAGATTGGTGACCAGCGGCTCGTAGCTCGGCTTGTTGATGAGGGCCACCACCCGCTGGGCGCCGAGCCGCTTGGCCAGCAGCGAGCTCAGCACGTTGACCTCGTTGTCGTCGGTCACGGCGATCACCGTTTCCGCGGTGCCGACATTGGCCTCCTCGAGGGTCTCGGTATCCAGCCCGTCGCCGTTCAGGATGACGACGCGGCTCAGCCGCTGGCACATCTCGGATGCCCGGGCCTTGTCGAGCTCGATCATCTTGATCGAGACCTGGGGGAAGCGCTCCTCGATCTCCTGGGCGAGGTAGAGGCCGATATTGCCGCCGCCGACGATGACGACGCGCCGGCCCTGCTGCTCCTCGTGGCCGAACGCCAGGAGGGCGCGCGTGACATGCCGGGTGTCCGCGACGAAATAGATCTCGTCGCCCGACCGCATCATCTCGTCGCTCTCCGGGATGATCGCGCGGCCGTCGCGGATGATGCCGACGACGACGATGTCGAGATCGGGGAACAGTCCGGTCAATTGGCGCAGCGGCGTGTTGACCACCGGGCAGTCGGCCAGGCACCGCACGCCCACCACCCGTACCAGCCCGTCGGCCATCGACAGCACGTCGAATGCGCCCGGGACCTCGAGCTGGAGCGTGATCGCGTGGGCGACCTCGATCTCGGGCGAGATGATGACGTCGATCGGCAGATGGCTGCTGGAGAAGAGCGGCCGCCATTTCGGCTTCAGGTAGACCTGGGCCCGTACCCGCGCGATCTTGGTCGGCACGTTGAAGAGCGTATGGGCGACCTGGCACGCGACCATGTTGACCTCGTCGGCGTAGGTCACCGCGATCAGCAGGTCCGCGTCCTCCGCCCCCGCCTCCGCCAGCACGTCCGGGTGGGAGGCGTGGCCGACCACGCCGCGCACGTCGAGGGAATCGGAGATGTGCTGGATGAGTTCGGCCGACTGGTCGATCACCGTGACGCTGTTGCCGCCGGTGGCCAGGTAGCGCGCGATGCTGGTTCCGACCTGCCCAGCGCCGCAGATGACGACCTTCACGGCGCCATGCGCAGCGAACGCTCGTCGCCGTTCACGCCGAGCGACTTCAGCTTGCGATGCAGGGCCGAGCGCTCCATGCCGACGAACGACGCGGTGCGCGAGATGTTGCCGCCGAAGCGGGTGAGCTGGGCCAGCAGGTACTGGCGCTCGAACACCTCGCGGGCCTCGCGCAGCGGCAGGGTCATGATCTCGCCCGCCTTGTCCCAGCGCAGCACGGCGGGCGTGGTCGAGCCGATCTCGGCCGGCAGCATGTCGGCGCGGATCGCCTCACGCCCGTCGCCCGGCGCCATGATCAGCAGCCAGTCGATGACGTTGCGCAGCTGGCGGACATTGCCGGGCCAGTCATAGGCCTGCATGGCGGCCAGCGCGTCCTCGCCCAGGTTGCGCGGCGGCAGGCCCGAGGTTTCCGCCGACCGTGCCATGAAGTGGCGGGCCAGCACCGGGATATCCTCGCGCCGCTCGCGCAGCGAGGGCACCCGCACCGGCACCACGTTCAGGCGATAGAACAGGTCCTCGCGGAAGCGGCCGGCCGCCATCTCGGCCATCAGGTCGCGATTGGTCGAGGCGATCACCCGCACGTCGACCTCGACCCGGGTGACGCCGCCGACCCGCTCGAAGGTCTGGTCCTGGAGGGCGCGGACGATCTTGCCCTGGGTCTCCAGCGGCATGTCGGCGACCTCGTCGAGGAAGAGCGTGCCGCCATGGGCCAGCTCGAAGGTGCCGACCTTGCGCCGCCCGTCCTGGCCGTCGTCGCCTTCGGTCCCGAACAGCTCCACCTCCAGCCGCTCGGGCCGCATGGTGGCGCAGTTCAGCACCACGAACGGCCCTTCGGAACGCCGCGACTGGCTATGGACGAGACGTGCCACGACCTCCTTGCCCGCCCCGGCCGGTCCGGTGATCAGCACCCGGCTGCCGGTCGGCGCCACGCGCTCGATCGCCTGGCGGATCTGGCCGATCGCGGCCGACGCCCCCACCAGCTCCACGGCCCCGCCGGCGCGCAGGCGCAGCTCCTCGTTCTCCCGCCGCAGGCGCGCGGCATCGATGGCGCGCTCGATCAGCACCAGGAGCCGGTCGGTCTTGAACGGCTTCTCGACGAAGTCGTAGGCGCCGAGCTTGATCGCCGAGACCGCCGTCTCGATCGTGCCGTGGCCGCTGATCATGAGCACCGGCAGGCTCGGATGTTCCCGGCGCAGCACGTCGAGGATACCCATGCCGTCGAGCTCGCTGCCTTGCAGCCAGATGTCGAGGATCACCAGGTTCGGCCGGCGCGCCCGCACGGCGGCAAGCGCGGACCGCGAATCGCCGGCTTCACGCGTCGCGTAGCCTTCGTCGCGGAGCACACCCGCAATCAGCATACGGATGTCCGCTTCGTCGTCGACGATCAGTATGTCATGCGGCATGCGTGTCGGCCTTTCTCGCGGCCGCTTCCGGTTCCGTCAAGGGCGTTTCCGTAGCAGAGGTCGCAACCGGCGGATTGGGAATCACCAGGGTGATTCTGGCGCCGCCGCCGGCCCGGTCGTCCAACAGCAGGTCGCCCCCGTGATCTTCCATGATCTTCTTCACGATTGCGAGCCCGAGGCCGGTACCTTTCGACCGCGTTGTAACATAGGGCTCGGTCAGGCGTTCCCGGCCTTCGGCGGGCAGGCCGCGGCCATTGTCCTCGACGACGATCTGGACGGTGTCGCCGTCCTTCACCAGGCGTACCTCGACGGTGCCCTGCGGCAACTCGCCTCCGGCCGCGTCGCGGCCATCGATCGAGTCGACGGCGTTCTGGAGAAGGTTGGTCAGGGCCTGGGTCACCTGATGCCGGTCGCAGCGCACCGGCAGGCGCCCCTCGCCCGGCATCTCCAGGCCGAAGCGCAGGTCGGGCCTGGCGCTGCGTTGCAGGAAGACCGCCTGGCGGCAGAGGTCGCCCACATCCTCCATCCGCATCACCGGCGCCGGCATCCGCGCGAAGGACGAGAATTCGTCGACCATGCGCCCGATGTCGCCGACCTGGCGGATGATGGTGTCGGTGCAGAGGTGGAACGTCTCCGGATCGGACGTGATCTCCTTGGCGTAGCGGCGCTTCAGGCGCTCGGCCGAGAGCTGGATCGGGGTCAGCGGGTTCTTGATCTCATGGGCGATGCGGCGGGCCACGTCGGCCCACGCTGCCTTGCGCTGGGCCGAAAGCAGTTCGGTGATGTCGTCGAAGGTCACGACATAGCCCTGGGTGTCGTCGCCGGCCCGCTCTGCCGCCAGGCGCACGATCAGGGTGCGCTTGCGGCCTTCGCGCTGGATCTCCACCTCGCCCTCGACCGAGCGCCCCTCACCGGAGCGGGCCGCGTCGAGCAGTTCCGCCATCTCCGGGATCGCCGAAGCAAGGTCGGCCCCGATCCATTGGTCGAGGTCGAGGCCGAGCAGGACGCTGGCCGAGCGGTTGGGCAGGTTGACGGCACCGTTGCGGTCGAGGCCGACGACGCCGGCCGAGACGCCGGCCAGCACCATCTCGGTGAAGCGGCGGCGGGTCTCCAACTGCCGGTTCGCCTCGACCAGCTCGCCACGCTGCGATTGGAGCTGCCGCGTCATCCGATTGAAGGCGCGGCTCAGCGTGTCCATCTCGTCGCCGCTCTGGCGCTCGTCGACGCGGACGGTAAGGTCGCCGCCGCGGACCCGCTCGGCCGCCTCCACCAGCCCCCCCAGCGGCCGGGCCAGCCGGTTGGCGAGGATGAGGGCGGCCCACACGGCGGCCAGCAGCAGCAGGAGCGCGACCACCAGGAACACCAGGGCGAAGGTGATCTGGATCCCGGAGCGCCGTCCCTCCAGGTTGCTGTACTCGGCCACGGCCTTCTCGGTCCGCTCGAGATGGCCGATGACGCGCGGGTCGATGAAGCGCCCGACATAGAGGAAGGCGCTGCCGTCGTCATCGAGCTGGGTGATCGCCCGCACCCGGTCGTCGCTGTCGCTGGTCAGCACCGCGATCATGCCCGACCGGGCCTCGGCCATGGCCCATTCGGGGACCGGGTCGAACTCCAGCGCGAAGCTGATGCTCGATCGTGCCAGCACCCGCCCGTGCCGGTCGAACACCATGGCCTCGCTCAGCGAGCGGACGCGGGCCTGGGTGGTGACGACCTGGTTGAAGCGCTGCGGATTGCCGATCAGCGAGGGCGCCTCCCGGCTGAGGTCGGAGGCCATCGCCGAGATATCCGCACGGATGACGTTCTGGTGCTCCTCCAGGTAGGCGTAGGCGACCGCGCGCGACTCCATCACCGCCGTGCGCACGGTCTCGCTGAACCAGTTCTGGATGCCGAAATTGAAGAACAGGAACGAGAAGATGGCGACCACGATGGTCGGCGTCACCGCCAGCAGGCTGAACAACGCCACGAAGCGCACATGCAGCCGGGCGCCGGCCATGCCGCGCCGGCGCTCCACCCACAGCGCGACCAGGCGCCGCGCCACCACCGCGCCCAGCAGCAGCAGCAGCACCAGGTCGAGGTTGAGCAGGAGGAGAACGGTGTTCGGGTCCGGCCCGAACGGCGGCTTGCTGGTGATGACGACGTAGGTCGCGATGCCGGAAATCAGCGCGGCCAGCGCCAACACCACCGCAAGCTTGCGGCCGAGCCCGAACCTACCCCACCATTCAAACGGCCGCTTCGGTGGCTTGTTCACACCGACGGCGGAATCCGTGGCCATCGTTGCGCCCGCCAGCGGAGGATCCGTGAGGAAACCACGAATCTGACGCAATTATCTTACGCCGCGGACGACTTGGATGTCCAACTCGCGGATCTTCTTGCGCAATGTATTTCGGTTGAGCCCGAGGAGCTGGGCCGCGCGGATCTGGTTGCCCCGGGTGGCCGACAGGGTGAGCGCGATCAGCGGCCGCTCGATTTCGCGCAGGACCCGGTCATAGAGGCCGGCCGCGGGCAACGCCTCGCCATGGGCCGAGAAATATTCCTTCAGGTGGCGCTCGGCGGCGGCCCCCAGCCCCTCGCCCGCCGGGATTTCGGGCACGGTGGGGTTGATCGCCGCCACCTCGGCCAGCTCCTGCTCGACCACGTCGACGCCGATCACCTCCTGGGCATAGAGCGCGGCCAGGCGGCGGACCAGATTCTCCAGCTCGCGCACGTTGCCCGGCCAGCGATAGCCCTTCAGCCGGTCCATCGCCTGCTGGTCGAGCGTCTTCAGGGGCAAGCCCTGCCGGGCCACCTGCGCCAGGAAGTGGCGGATCAGCGCCGGCACGTCCTCGGTGCGCTCGCGCAATGGCGGCAGGCGGATCGGCACGACGTTCAGGCGATAGAACAGATCCTCGCGGAACAGCCCCTGGCGGATCATCTGGCGCAGGTCGCGATGGGTGGCGGCGACGATGCGGACGTCGGTGCGGATCGGCGAGCGGCCGCCGACGGCGGTGTATTCGCCCTCCTGGAGGACGCGCAGCAGGCGGGTCTGCGCTTCCAGCGGCATGTCGCCGATCTCGTCGAGGAACAGAGTCCCGCCCTGGGCCTGCTCGAAGCGCCCGGCCGAACGCGTCGTGGCGCCGGTGAAGGCCCCCTTCTCGTGCCCGAACAGCTCGCTCTCGATCAGCTCGCGCGGGATGGCCGCCATGTTGATCGCTACGAAGGGGCCGCTGCGGCGCTTGCCGAAATCGTGCAGCGCACGCGCCACCAGCTCCTTGCCGGTGCCCGACTCGCCGAAGATCATCACCGTCAGGTCGGTGCCCATCAGGCGGGCCAGGACGCGATAGATCTCCTGCATCGCGGGCGAGCGGCCGATCAGCGGCAGCTGCTCCTCGGCATCGGCCTGCGCGTCGTCCGCGGCGGCCGGCCTCGGCTGGGTCAGCGCGCGCTCCACCGTCGACACCAGCTCGCGCAGGTCGAAGGGTTTCGGCAGGTATTCGAAGGCGCCGCGCTCGGTCGCCTTGACGGCCGTCAGCAGCGTGTTCTGCGCGCTCATCACGATGATGCGCAGGTCCGGGCGCAGCTTCTTGATGCGCGGGACCAGGTCCAGCCCGTTCTCGTCGGGCATGACGACGTCGGTGATGACGAGGTCGCCCTCCCCGCCTTCGACCCAGCGCCACAAGGTGGCGGCGTTGCCCGTGGTGCGAACGTCATGGCCGAGGCGCGCCAGGGCCTGGGTCAGGACGGTGCGGATCGCGCGGTCGTCGTCGGCGATGAGGATGGTCGCGCCCGGCATCAGTTCATCTCTCCCTGCTCGACCATGGGGAGCTTCACCCGAAAGGTCGTCCGGCGCTGCTGGCTGTCGAATTCGATGAGGCCGCCATGGTCGTGGACGATCTTCGCCACCAGCGCCAGGCCAAGGCCCTTGCCGCCGTGCTTGGTGGTGACGAAGGGATCGAAGAGGTTGGGGCGCAGTGCCTCCGGGATGCCGCTGCCATTGTCCTGGACGCTGACGACCAGCGGCAGGTGCAACCGGCTTTCGGAGCCGGCGACGGCAAGGCGGACGCCGTGCTGGTAGGCCGTCGAGAGGACGATCTCGCCGCCGTGCGACGGCAACGCCTCGGCGGCGTTCTTCACGAGGTTGAGGATGACCTGCACCAGCATGTCGCGGTTGCCGAGGACCGGCGGCAGCGAGGGGTCGTAGAGCTCGACGAAGCGGACGCCGCGGGCAAAGCCGCTTTCCGCCAGGCGCCGGACATGCTCCAGCACCTCATGGATATTGATAGCCGAGCGCTGGACCGGCCGGCTGTCCGAGAACACCTCCATGCGGTCGACCAAGGCGCAGATGCGGTCGGTCTCGTCGCAGATCAGGCGGGTCAGCTCACGGTCGGCCTCGCCGGCATTCTGCTCCAGGAGCTGGGCCGCGCCGCGGATGCCGGACAAGGGGTTCTTCACCTCGTGGGCCAGCATCGCCGCCATCGCACTGACCGAGCGGGCGGCGCCGCGATGGGTCAGTTGATGGTCGATGCGCTCCACCACCGAGCGCTGCTGCAGGGCCACGACATAGTGCGACGACCCGTCGCCGAGCGGCGCCACCTGGACGGTGACGAGCTGGACGCCGGTGCGGGGCGTGTCGATCCCGACCCCGTGCTCGACCATGCGACCGCCCGCCTCCTGCACCTTGGCGACCAGCGCGCAGGCCGGGCTGTCGGGCGGCAGCAGCGTGTCGAGGCGGCGGCCGACCATCGTCGCCAGCCCCATGTCGAAGAACTGCTCCGCGGCCGGGTTGGCGAAGCGGATCGCCGATTCCTGGTCGACCACCAGCACCGGGTCCGCCAGGGTCGCCAGCACGGCCGACGCATCGACCTCGGGCCGTGCCGTCCGCCGCGTCCACGCGAGCGCACGGCGCCCCATCAGGCGGCTAGCCGGTCGAGCTGGGGATCGAAGAACTCCCGGATCGCGGCCGAGACATCCTCCGGCTCGGCGATCTGGTTCACCCGCTGGCGAAACTCCGACGAGCCGGGCAGACCCTTGCTGTACCAGCCGATATGCTTGCGCGCGACCATCACCCCCGGCTCGCGGCCATAGTGGGTCAGCATCGCGTCGTAATGTTCCAGCAGGATGGCGCGCTGCGTTTCCAGCGGCGGGTCGGGCAGGCGCTGGCCGGTGCGCAGGAACTCCATCGCCTGGGCCAGGAACCAGGGCCGGCCATAGGCGCCGCGGCCGATCATCACCCCGTCGGCGCCGGACTTCTCCTTGATCTCGGCCACGTCTTCCAGCGTCGTCACGTCGCCATTGGCGATGACGGGGATGCTGACCACCGACTTCACCTCGCGGATGAAGTCCCAGTCGGCGTGGCCGGCGTAGAACTGGCACCGCGTGCGGCCATGGATGGTCACCATGCGGATGCCGCACTCCTCGGCGATGCGGGCCAGGCGCGGGGCATTGCGGTTGGTGTCGTCCCAGCCGGTGCGCATCTTCAGGGTGACCGGCAGCGACACCGCCTTCACCGTCGCCTCCAGGATGCGCGCGGCGTGGATCTCGTCGCGCATCAAGGCAGACCCGGCATGGCCGTTGACCACCTTCTTCACCGGGCAGCCGAAATTGATGTCGATGATCTGCGCGCCGCGATCGGCGTTGAGGCGCGCGGCCTCGGCCATGACGTGCGGCTCGCAGCCGGCCAGCTGCACCGCCATCGGCTGCTCGTCCGCCTCCGTCGTCGCCATGCGCAGCGTCTGCCGGCTCTGCCGGATCATCGCCTCGCTGGCGATCATCTCCGACACCACGAGGCCGGCGCCGTGGCGCTTCACCAGGCGGCGGAACGGCAGGTCGGAGACCCCCGACATCGGCGCCAGGATGACCGGGGCTTCCAGGCGGACGGGACCGATTTCAATGCTCATTCGTTGGGCAATCTCTTTCTATGCACAACAGATAGGCAAACTATACGGTTTCTGCTGCACTGCAACCAAAAATTCCGATCGCCGGGCCCCTGTGCCGGCATGGGTAAGCAATTCAGGGACCACCCTGGGCCAGGACGATGTCGGTGACGAATTTGACGCCCGGATAGCCGAGTGTGAGGAGAAGCCATGCGACCAGCATCGCCCGGGCGCCGCGGCGGCCATGGACGCCCCAGCGCGCATGGGCCGCCAGCAGGGCGACGATGGTGGCGAAGGCGGTGATCGACAGGATCGTCTTGTGGTCGAGCTGGATCCAGCGCCCCTTGGTCACGATGTCGAGCGCGATGCCCGTCGCCAGCCCGAGGCCGAGCACGATGGCGGCCGCACCCAGCGCCCGGAACGCCATCCGGTCGCTCTCCGCCACCGCCGGCAGGCGCCGGGTCAGCCCGGTCGGCCGTTTCCAGCGCACCGCGGCTTCCTGCAGCACCACCGCCAGCGACGCCACCGCGGCCAGCCCGACCAGCGCATAGGTGGCCACCGCGACGATGATGTGGGCCCACAGCCACCCCGAGGTCGGCGCCTGCAACGGGCGCTCCGGCGCATGTCCCCAGATCAGCGCCAGCGCCGCCAGGACCGCCAGGTAGGGCAGCAGCAGCGGTGCGAGGCGGGCGCCGGCCCGGTCGACCACTGCCAGCAGGGCAAAGGCCGCCACCGTGGCGGCGATCGAAACCCACAGCGCATAGGCGAAGCCGGTACGCCAGCCATGGTCGCCGAGGAGGATGGCCAGCGCCCCCGGCCCGGCCGCGGCAATCGCCAGCGACCACCAGAAGACCGGGTCGCGCCGCCCCGGCGGCGGCCGGAAGGCGGCGATCACGGCCGGCACCAGGGCGGCCGCGGCCAGGAACGGCAGGACGACGGAAATGGGCATGGCCTCATATACATCGTCGGCCGGCCGGGTGCGAATGGCGGGCAACTGGTGAACGCCGTTTCCGTAAGCACCCTGCCCCTTTCGCGAAGCAACCTGGCCGACTAGGTTCCGGCCCCATGACCGGAACCACCGCCATCATCGTCGCCGCCGGCCGCGGCGTGCGCTTCGGAGGGACGATACCCAAGCAGTACGGCATGCTGGCCGGGCGGCCGGTGCTGCGCCACGCGGTCGAGGCCTTCCTGCGCCATCCAAAGGTCGCGGCCGTCCGGGTCGTGATCCATGCCGACGACCATCCCCTCTACGACGCCGCGGTCGCCGGCCTCGATCTGCCGCCCCCCATCACCGGCGGTGCCACCCGGCGCGAGTCGGTGATGAACGGCCTGCGCAGCCTGGCAAGCGACCCGCCGGCGCACGTCCTCATCCATGACGGCGCCCGGCCGCTGGTCGATCATGCCCTGATCGACCGCACCCTGGCGGCCCTGGAGCATCATCCGGGGGCGGTGCCGGCCGTGCCGGTGGCCGATACGCTGAAGCGGGCGGACGCGGGCGGCACCATCGCCGGCACCGTCCCTCGCCAGGGGTTGTGGCGGGCCCAGACCCCGCAAGGGTTCCATTACCAGCGGCTGCTGGCCGCGCACCGGCGGACGATGCCGGGCGATGAGCCAACCGACGACGCCCAGCTCATGGAACTGGCCGGGGAGGCCGTGGCCCTCGTGCCGGGATCGGAGGACAATATCAAGATCACCCACGACGATGATCTCGGCCGCGCGGCGCGGCTGCTCGGCCATGGTGGCGGGGAGACCCGCGTCGGCACCGGCTTCGACGTCCACGCCTTCACCGATGGCGACCATGTCTGGCTGGGGGGCATCCGCGTGCCCCATGAACGCGGGCTGGCGGGACATTCGGATGCCGACGTGGCGCTTCACGCGCTGACCGACGCCATCCTGGGCGCCATCGGCGCGGCCGACATCGGCGCGCATTTCCCGCCCAGCGACCCGCAATGGCGCGGCGCCGCCTCGGACCGTTTCCTCGCCCATGCCGCCGCCCTGGTCGCGGCGCGCGGCGGCATGATCGTCCATGTCGACCTCACCATCATCTGCGAGCGGCCGAAGGTCGGGCCGCAGCGCGACGCCATGGTCGCCCGCATCGCCGCCATTCTGGACCTCGACCCGACGCGCGTCAGCGTGAAGGCGACGACGACCGAGGGGCTGGGCTTCACCGGCCGCCGCGAAGGCATCGCCGCCCAGGCGGTGGCGACGGTGCGGCTGCCATGAGCCTGCGGCCACCCCTGTCCTTCTTCCACCCTGCCCGCCTCGTCGCCACCGTGTCCGG
>CAZQOA010000017.1:62445-68025 GCA_964594715.1 uncultured Rhizobiaceae bacterium
CTGGCCTTCCTGCTGTTCCGCCTGTTCGATGTCTGGAAGCCGGGCCCGATCGGCTGGATCGACCGCAATCTCGGCGGCGGCATCGGGGCGATGCTGGACGATGCGGCGGCGGGGTTGGCCGCGGCATTCGTCCTCTTCCTCGTGCTATGGTTCATCCCCACGACGGACATATGGCCATGAACGACGAATGGACCGAGCCGCTGGCCGACCTGGCCACCCACGTCCTGGCCGACTGCCGGGCCCGCAGGCTGCTCGTCGCGACCGCCGAATCCTGCACCGGCGGAATGGTGGCGGCGGCCCTGACCGAGATCGCCGGTTCGTCCGACGTGGTCGACCGCGGCTTCGTCACCTATTCCAACGACGCCAAGCGCGAGATGCTGGGGGTCCCGGGGCCGTTGATCGAGGCGGTCGGCGCGGTCAGCGACGAGGTCGCCCGGGCCATGGCGGAAGGGGCTTTGGCCCATTCGCGGGCCGGGGTGGCGGTCGCGGTTACCGGCATTGCCGGCCCCGGTGGTGCCACGGCGGCCAAACCGGTCGGGCTGGTGTATTTCGCAACGAGCCGGCGCGGCGGTACCACCGTGAGCGAGCGGCACGTCCTGCCGGGCGACCGGGCGGCCATCCGCCGCCGGTCGGTGGCGATCGCGCTCAGGATGATCCGAGAGGCGGCCGCGCGGTAGCCGGGGCGCCATAGAGCACCCGCGCGCGGGCCTCGAAGGCCGCCACCATGCGGCGCACCGCCTCGTGGAACAGGACCTCGATGATCTTCTGCAGGGTGCGCGACCGGAACTCGAACTCGACGAAGAAATCGATCTGGCAGCCGCCCTCGGCCGGCTCGAAGATCCAGTGGTTGTGCAGGTGCTTGAAGGGGCCGTCGCTATAGACGACGTCGATCCGCGTCTTCGGCGTCAGCGCCACGCGCGAGGTGAAGCGCTCGCGGATCATCTTGAAGCCGATCATCAGGTCGGCCACCACCGTCGCCTCCTCGCGGCTGCGGATGCGGGCCGCCACGCACCAGGGCAGGAATTCCGGGTAGCGCTCGATGTCGGCGACCAGATCGAAGAGCTGCTCCGGCGTATAGGGGAGCAGCCGGTTCTCGGCGTGCGTCGGCATCGCGTGGGCGTTGCGCGCGGGGCTAGGCCGCGCCGGAGAGCCGCGCCTCGCGGGCCGCTCGCAGGCGAACGAAATCGTCGCCGGCGTGATAGGAGGAACGGGTCAGCGGAGACGCCGACACCATCAGGAAGCCCTTGCCGTAGGCCAGCGTCTGGAGGCTGGCGAACTCGTCGGGCGGCACGAAGCGATCGACGCGGTGATGCTTGGGGGTCGGCTGGAGATACTGGCCGATGGTCAGGAAATCGACGTCGGCCGACCGCAGGTCGTCCATGACCTGGAGGACCTCCTCCTTGGTCTCGCCCAGGCCGACCATCAGGCCGGACTTGGTGAAGACGCTCGGATCGAGGCGCTTCACCTGGTCGAGGAGGCGCAGCGAGTTGAAGTAGCGGGCACCCGGACGGACCTCGGCATAGAGGCGCGGCACGGTTTCGAGATTGTGGTTGAAGACGTCGGGCCGGGCGGCCGCCACGACCTCCACCGCGCCATCCTTGCGCAGGAAATCGGGGGTCAGCACCTCGATGGTCGTATCCGGCGCATGCAGGCGGATCGCCCGGATGGTGCGGGCGAAATGGTCGGCGCCACCATCATCCAGGTCGTCGCGATCGACCGAGGTGACGACCACATGCTTCAGTCCGAGCCCGCCTACGGCTTCGGCCACCCGCTCCGGCTCGTGCGGGTCGAGGAGGTCGGGTCGCCCGGTCGCCACGTTGCAGAAGGCACAGGCGCGCGTGCAGACGCTGCCCAGGATCATTACGGTCGCGTGCTTCTGCGACCAGCATTCCCCGATGTTCGGGCAGGCCGCCTCCTCGCACACGGTCTTGAGGCCGAGGCCGCGCATCAGGTCGCGGGTTTCGGCATAGGCGCGCGAATTGGGGGCTTTCACCCGGATCCAGGCCGGCTTCCGCTGGATCGGGTTGTCGGGCTTGTTGGCCTTTTCGGGGTGGCGGACGATGTCCACGGATGACGCCATGTCCGGCGATTGCTCCTTGACGCTTGAAGGCTAGAAGTGGAGAGCGCGACCATAGGCGTCAAGCACGGCCTCGTGCATCACCTCGGAAATGGTCGGATGCGGGAAGGTCGTGCCGATCAGCTCGGCCTCGGTCGACTCCAGCGTGCGGGCGATAGTGTAGCCCTGGATCAGCTCGGTCACCTCCGGGCCGATCAGGTGGGCGCCCAGCAGCTCGCCGGTCTTGGCATCGAACACCGTCTTGGCCAGCCCCTCGGTTTCGCCGAGCGCGATCGCCTTGCCGTTGCCGATGAAGGGGAAGCGGCCGACCTTCACCTCGTGGCCCAGCTCCTTCGCCCGCTTCTCGGTCAGGCCGACGCTGGCCACCTGCGGCGCGCAGTAGGTGCAGCCCGGGATCTTCGTCACGTCGATCGGGTGGACACCCTTCACGCCGGCGATCTTCTCGACGCAGACCACGCCCTCGTGCATCGCCTTGTGGGCCAGCCACGGCGCACCCACCAGGTCGCCGATGGCATAGACCCCCTTCTCGCCGGTCGCGCACCACTGATCGATCACCACATGGGTGCGATCGACCTTCACCTTGGTGCCCTCCAGGCCGATCTTCTCGACATTGCCGACGATGCCGATGGCCAGGATGACGCGCTCGGCCGTGATCTCCTGGCTCTTGCCGCCGGCCTCGATGGTGGCGGTGACGCTGTCGGCGGCCTTCTTCAGGCCCTTCACCTGGGCCCCGGTGATGATCTTCATGCCCTGCTTCTCGAACGCCTTGCGGGCGAAGGCCGAGATATCCTCGTCCTCCACCGGCAGCACGCGGTCGACCATCTCGACCACCGTCACCTCGGCGCCGAAGGTCCGATAGAAGCTGGCGAACTCGATGCCGATCGCACCCGATCCGATGACCAGCAGCGACTTCGGCATCCGGTCGGGGACCATCGCCTCCTTGTAGGTCCAGATCAGCTTCCCGTCCGGCTCCAGCCCCGGAACCGAGCGCGCGCGGGCGCCGGTCGCGAGCACGATGTTCGGCGCGGCGATGGTGGCGACCGGCTTGCCATCCTTCTCGACCGCGACCTTGCCCTGCCCCGCCAGCCGCCCGTGGCCGTCGAAGACGGTGACCTTGTGCTTGCGCATCAGGTGCTTCACCCCGGCCGAGAGCTGGCTGGCGATACCGCGGGAGCGCTTCACGATCTTCTGCGTGTCGAAGCTGACGTCCTTGGCCGACAGGCCGTAGGCGTCGGCATGGGTCATCAGGTGATAGACCTCGGCCGAGCGCAGCAGGGCCTTGGTCGGGATGCAGCCCCAGTTGAGGCAGATCCCGCCCAGATGCTCGCGCTCCACCAGGGCCGTCTTCATCCCGAGCTGGGATGCGCGGATGGCCGCGACATAGCCACCCGGACCGCCGCCGACGACGACCAGGTCGAACCGTTCTTCCGCCATGGGGCGTCCTTTCCGAAGGCTCCGGGGGGCTCAGAGCAACATGCTGAGCGGGTCTTCGATGTAGCCCTTGAAGGCGGTCAGCAGCTTTGCGCCGAGGGCGCCGTCGACCACCCGGTGATCCACCGCCAGCGTGCAGGTCATCTGGGTGGCGATCGCCAGCGCCCCGTCCTTCACCACCGGCCGCTGCTCGCCCGCGCCGACGGCCAGGATGCAGGCCTGCGGCGGGTTGATGATGGCCGAGAAGGTCGAGATGCCGAACATGCCGAGGTTGGAGATGCTGAAGGTCCCGCCCTGGAACTCTTCGGGCTTCAGCTTGCCGTCCTTGGCGCGCGCGGCCAGGTCGCGCATCTCGTCGGAGATGGCGGCCAGGCCCTTCTGGTCGGCCTTCTTGATGATCGGCGTGATCAGGCCGTTCGGGATGGCGACGGCGACGGAGACGTCGACCTGCTCCCACACCAGGATGCCGTCGTCGCTCCACGAGGCGTTGGCGGCCGGCACCTTGCGCAGCGCCAGGGCCGAGGCGCGGATGACGAAGTCGTTCACCGACAGCTTGTAGGCGTCGGAGCGGCTGTTCAGTTCCTTGCGCGTGGCCAGCAGCCGGTCGATCGTGCAGTCGACCGACAGATAGAAATGCGGCACCTGCTGCTTCGATTCCGTGAGGCGCCGGGCGATCGTCTTGCGCATCGAGGTGTGCGCATCCAGGCGGTAGGGGATGCCGCCCGCGAGCAGGGCGACATGGTCCTTGCCGAGCGGTGCCTGGGCGGTGGGTGCCGCGACCGGAGCCGGGGCTGCCTTTGCCGCTTCCCTGGGCGCTTGGACGGCAGCACCCCCCTTGCCGAGCGCCGCCTCGACGTCCGCCTTGACGATGCGGCCGTTGGGGCCGGAGCCGGCGACGGCGGCCAGGTCGATTCCGGCCTGCTCGGCCATGCGGCGCGCCAGCGGCGAGGCGATGATCCGCTCGTCCGACACGCTCTCGTTCGATCGGGCTGCCGCCTTCGCCGGCGCCGCGGCGGCGGCCGGAGCAGGAGCCGGAGATGCAGCGGGCGCGGCCTTCTTGGGAGCCGGCGCGGCATCGAGGGCGGAGTCCTCCTCCCCCTCCTCCAGCAGCAGCGCGATCTCGGCGTTCACCTTCACGCCCTGGGCGCCTTCGGGGACCAGGATGCGGCCGATGCGGCCCTCATCGACCGCCTCGACCTCCATGGTCGCCTTGTCGGTCTCGATCTCGGCCAGGATGTCGCCGGCCTTGACCGCATCGCCTTCCTTCTTGTGCCACTTGGCGAGGTTGCCCTCGGTCATCGTCGGCGACAGCGCCGGCATCAGAATGGGAATCGGCATCGGATACCCCTTACCGGTAGCAGACGGCCTTGGCCGCCTCGACGATGTGATCCACCTGCGGCAGCGCCAACCGCTCGAGGTTGGCGGCGTAGGGCAGCGGGACGTCGGCGCCTGTGACGCGCTTCACCGGCGCATCCAGGTCGTCGAAGCATTGCTCCATCGCGACGGCGGCCAGCTCGGAGCCGATGCCGGCATAGGGCCAGCCCTCCTCCACCGATACCAGCCGGTTGGTCTTGCGGACCGAGGCGACGATCGTCTCGGTGTCGAGCGGCCGCAGGGTCCGCAGGTCGACGATCTCGGCCTCGATCCCCTCCGCCGCCAGCTTGTCGGCGGCCTCCAGGGCATAGCCCACCATCCGCGAGAAGGCCGTGATGGTGACGTGCCGGCCGGCCCGCACCACCTTGGCCTTGCCGATCGGCACGACGAAGTCGGGATCGGTCGGGACGTCGAAGCTCTGGCCGTAGAGCAGCTCGTGCTCCAGGAAGATGATCGGGTTGGGATCGCGGATCGCCGCCTTCAGCAGGCCCTTGGCATCGGCCGCCGACCAGGGCGACACCACCTTCAGCCCGGGGCAATGCGCGTACCAGCTGGCAAAGCACTGCGAATGCTGGGCCGCGACCCGCGAGGCTGCGCCGTTGGGCCCGCGGAACACCACCGAGCAGCCCATCTGCCCGCCGGACATGTAGAGCGTCTTGGCGGCCGAGTTGATGATCTGGTCGATCGCCTGCATGGCG
>CAZQOA010000018.1:0-67824 GCA_964594715.1 uncultured Rhizobiaceae bacterium
CGTGCCCCCGGAACCGGCCGCAACGCCGCTTGTTCGCGGCGAGTGCCGTCCCGCCTCCTAATCAGCCGGTCGCCGGGGCCCGCACGGTCAGTCACGCCGCACCGGCGACGGTGCGGCGCAGTGCTCCGCCCAGATTGTGCGAAGGGCGATCTCGAAATCGCCGACATAGTGGGCGATGTCCCATGCCGCTGCCGATTGCAGCCGCTCGCGCATTCCTCGCTTCAACGCCAGCAGCGCCGGTCGGTCGGTCGCCATGCGGGCGGCGATCTCCACATATTCCGTATCGTCGCCGGCAACCCAGTCCTCGAGGCCGGCCGCTGCCATGAAGCTTGCCCCCATGCGCGATACGAACTGCGTTCCCTTCTGCACGATCACCGGCACGCCCATCCACATCGCCTGCAGCGTGGTCGTGCCGCCATTGTAGGGCACCGGGTCGAGCGCGATGTCCACGTCGGCATACTCGGCCATCATGTCGGCCAGGCCCGTGGGGCCACGGAACTCCAGCCGCGCGGCATCGACACCCACGCCCGCGAAGCGTTCCCGGAACGTACGAATGGCCCCGGGATCCTTGAAGCTCGGTGCCTTGAGCAGCAGGCGGGAGCCCGGCACCTGGGCCAGCACCGCGGCCCACAGCCTGATGGTGTGCGGGGTGAGCTTGGGGGCGTTGTTGAACGAGCCGAAGGTCAGCGGCCGGCTTGCCTGCGCCGGGGTGGGGGCAGGGAAGGGATAGGCGGCCGCGTCCGGTGCATAGCAGAACACCGTGTTCGGCAGACGCATCACCCGCTCGCTGTAGAGCGGCGCATGGTCTTCGGGTGCTACCACGGGGTCGGCGATGATCCAGTCCATGTTCGGCACGCCGGTCGACCCGGGATAGCCGAGGAAGGTCACCTGGACCGGCGCCGCGCGGCGGCCGAACAGGGCCATCCGGTGCCTGGCGGTATGGCCGGACAGGTCGATCAGCATATCGATCCCGTCGGCCTCGATGCGCTGCGCCAGCTGGGCGTCGCTCCAGGCGGCGCATTCCACCCAGCTCGCCACCTGGCGCCGCACCTGCTGCGTCTGTTCGTCGTAGGACACCCCGGTGAAGTAGGCCGTCACCTCGAACGCCTGCGGGTCGAGCCGGGCGAGCACCGGCTGCATGAAGATGTTCACCGGGTGCTGGCGATGGAAGTCGGCCGTCACCAGGCCGAGCTTCACCCGGCGCCGCGGGTCGCGATCATTGCCGAAGCTGTCGCGGTCGCGGGCGCCTTCGCCGAGCGGCGCGAACAGCCGGCGGTGCAGGGCCGCCACCTCCCGGGCGCCGAGCGTATCGCTGTAGAGGGCGCTCATCGCCGCGCTCGATGCGATCCGGGATGGCGGGCCCTCGGCTTCGGCCAGCTCACGGTACAGGCGGAGTGCGGTGTCGGCATCGCCCATGCGCCCGGCGATCGAAGCCCGCATGGCCTTGGCACCCGGTTGCGGCGCCAGCGCCTCTGCCCGTGCGAGCGCATCCAACGCCTCCTGCATCTGCCAGCACTCGGTGCAGAAGTGCGCCAGGTTCCAGTAGGCGGCCGCACTGTCGGGATGCAGGCGGACGTTGCGCCGCAGCACCTCCTGCCCCTCCTGCCACAGGTTATAGCGGAACGCCGTCTCCGCCAGCCGCACCAGGGTCGCTTCCGCCGTAGCCATCGAGGCGCGCTCGCAGGCGCGGTGCGCCTCCTCGATCATGCCGAGGCGCAGCAGGATATCGGCGAGATCGACCTGCATCTCGGTGCGCTCGTTCTCATCCGGCTCCGGTCGCTCGATGCGCAGCGCCAGCAGGGCCTGGCGCATCGCCTCCAGGGCGCCCGGGGCATTCCCATGCTCCAACCGGTACTTCGCCATGTGCCAATGCACCCGGCGCACGCCACCCGGCACTTGGCTCGCCGGCGGCAGTGCCCGGTGATAGTGCCGGGCGGACTCGTCGGGACGGCCCGCCTCCTCGAGCAACCGGGCCAGGGCCAGGTGCGCCTCCCAGCGCTGCGGCGCGACCTCGATCGCGCGGCCGTAATGCACCAGCGCCTGCTGGGTAAGGCCCGTCTGCCGGCTGAGGTGCCCCGCCTCCAGCCACGCGCTGAAATTCCACGGCGCTGCCCTCAGCAGTTCGGCGAAGCGCGCGTGGGCGATGTCATTTCGGCCCTGCCGTACCGCGCAGCGCGCTAATTGCAGCGCCGCCTCGGTCATCTCCGCGTCCTTGGCCAGCGCCTGGGCCAGTGGCCCTTCCGCCTCGGCCCAGCGGCCGGCGTCAAACAGGGCATTGCCCAGGTTGAAGAACGCCGCAGCCGGCGCATCGGGGAACGTGACCGCGGCGCTGTAGGTCGCGATGGCGCCGTCGCGGTCGCCCTGTTGGCGCAGCGCCAGGCCGCGGGCGATCAGCTCCGCCAGTTGCGGCGCCGGCATCGGGGGGGGGCCGGGCCTTATCCTGGCGCCATGGCGCCAGGGCGGATGGCGAAGCGGATCTCGTCGGTGCGGAAGCCCAGCATCTTCGGACAGGTGACGCCGGGCAGGACGGCGACATCGTAGAGCTCCTGCACCACGCCCTCGATCATCAGCTGGTGCTCGACGTCGCCGGTGCGCAGATTGACGACGGAAATGCGGCATTGCGGCTCGACCCCCTCGGCGGCCAGGCGCTCGTTGAGCGCCAGCCCCTCGAAGGTGCGGTTCTCGCGCGGGCGGGAAACGCCGATCACCGCATGGTCGCCGACGAAGGCAAGACCGCGGGCGAAGCCGGGCAGGAAGCAGACGGGCTCGAACCGGCCGGTGGCGAGGTCGATGCGGCCGAACTCGCCGGTCCCGGTCTGGATCAGCCAGAGCTGCCCCCGGTGCAGCCGCGGCGAATGCGGCATGGAGAGGCCGGCCGCCGCGATCTCGCCGGAGGCAACGTCGACCACCACGCCGCCGTCGCGCCGGCGCTCGCGCCAGCTCTCGGCGACGTTGCCGGTGCCGACGCAGGTGACGAAGGCGGGCCGCGTCCCGTCCATCGCAAGGCCATTCAGGTGGCAGCGGTCCTCGGCGGCCAGCCGGTCGATGAAGGGCGGCCGCCAGATGGGGACGAAGCTGTTGCGCTCGTCATGGGTGGCCAGGCAGTTGAAGAGGGTGGCGACGAAGATCGGCCGCCCCTCCGGCCCGGCATGAATGTCGTGGATGTCGATGTCGCCGGTCGTATGGCCGTTGACCGGCACGTAGAGCGCGTCATAGCCGCCCTGCGTCTCGCCCGGCTCGATGAAGTTCTCGAACCGCCACAGCTGATAGAGCGAGGCCAGCCAGAGCGTGCGCCCGTGGACGCCGAGCCCCATCGAGCGGGGGAAGGTGCGCTCGAACACCGACATGGTGCCGTCGGGCTGGGCCCCGACCAGGAACACCTTGCCCGCCTGGTAGGTAGTGAAGGCGAGGCTGGCGTCGGCCTGCGCCAGCCATGGCATGAAGAGCCGTGAGCCCGAGAGCGCCAGCTTCGGCTCGGTGGCGACGGCGCCCTGTGCTGCGGTCATCACTAATCCGTCCCTATTCGTCGATCCGTCTCCGGCAGCCTCTACTACATCAATCCGGGCCCGGTCGCGCGAAGCTTCCCGACCGCCACTCCGGACTACTGCATATGCCGTGACGATAGCCGACGCCGCTCCCGTCCCCGGGGACGGAAGCGGCGCCGGTGGCATGCCTCAGACGATGAAGAAGTCGTCGGCGGAGAGCTGGGCTTTGGTCACGCCCGCGATGGTGATGCCGTTGTCGTCGCCGAGCGGCAGGAAGACCCCGTCGGGGCCGTCCACCAGGCGGGACAGGATGTCGGCGAAGCTGCCGATCGCGATGCCGTCGAGCAGCCCGTCGGCGCCGACTTCCAATCGGACGACGTCGCCGCTGCCGAGATCGAAGTCGGCGATACGGTCGAGCCCGCCGCCGTCACCGAAGGCGAACTGGTCCGCACCTTCGCCACCCGTCAGCGTGTCGTTGCCGAGGTCGCCATGCAGCACGTCGTTGCCGGCGTCGCCGAAGACCTCGTCGTTGCCCCGGCCGCCCCACACCATGTCGTTGCCGATGCCGCCATGCACCGTGTCGTGGCCGCGGTTGCCCAGCACCCAGTCGTTGCCGGCGCCGCCATCGACCAGGTCGTTACCCTGGCCGCCCCAGACGACGTCCTCGTCGCCCTCGCCCAGCACCGTGTCGTTGCCGGCGTTGCCGTTCAGCTGGTCGCGGCCGCCGTCGCCCTCGATGGTGTCGTTGCCGTCCATGCCGCGAATGGTGTCGTCCCGGTTCGCACCGGACAGGAACTCGGACCCGAAGCCGCCGGTCACGGGGAAGTTGACCGACGGCCTGGAGAGCACGGTGATATCGACCTCCCCGGTGTCGCTGCCGGTTTTTCCGTCCCCTACCAGGTAGACGAAGCCGTCGGTGCCGACGAAGCCGGTATTGGGGGTATAGACGAAGCCGCCGTCGGCGCCCCACACCAGCGTCCCGTGCTCGGGGCCGCTAACCAGGCCGGTGACTACCAGCCGGTCGCCGTCCTCGTCGCCGTCATTGCCGAGCACGCCCGGCCCCGCCACCGTCAGCTTCCCGCTCCGAGCAACGCTGAAGGCATCGTCCCCTGCGATTGGACTGTGGTTGGTCGGGGGCGGCGGCGGCGAACCCGGAGGCGGCGGCGGAGGAGGAGGCGGCGGAGGCGGAGGCGGAGGAGGCGGTGACTGGCCGAACACCACGTAGCTTGTACCGGCACGATCAATCGAGTTCGGATCGGCGCCCTGCGCCCCGATGATCAGATCGGCGATACCGTCGTCATTCACATCCCCTGCGGCGCGGGCCGAAACCCCGCTCTGGTCATTCGCCGAGACGCCGTTCAGGACAAAGCCGTTGCTGCCGTCGAGCGAGGGCAAGCCGATTATCGGGTCGAAGGCGCCCGTATGGCCGAACACCACGTAGCTTGCGCCGGCCTTGTCCCCGGGCGAATCCGCGAACTTCGCGCCGATGATCACATCGTCGACGCCGTCGCCATTCACGTCCCCTGCGGCGCTGACCGAAAAGCCGCTGAAGCCACCCGAGGCGCCATTGAGGGTGAAGCCGTTGCTGCCATCCAGCGAGGACAGGTTGATTGCCTGGTCGAACGCGCCCGTATGGCCGAACACGACATAGCTCTGACCGGAATCCGTCCCGTTCGAATCTGCTTCCGGCGCTCCGATGATCACATCGTCGACGCCGTCGCCGTTCACGTCTCCTGCCGCGCTTACTGACCGGCCGCTCTTGTCCCCGGCCGTGACGCCGTTGAGGACGAAGCCGTTACTCCCGTTCAGCGCCGAAAGGTCGATAGCGGCGGTGAACGGAACCGAACTGCCGAATACCACATAGCTGGCACCGGAGTAGGCGCCGTTGGTATCGACGCCGTATGCCCCGACGATCACGTCGGCGAAGCTGTCGCCATTCACGTCTCCCGCAGCACTGACCGATATGCCGCTGAAGTCGCTCGCCGAGACGCCGTTGAGGGTGAAGCCGTTAGTGCCGTTCAGCGAGGAAAGTTCGAAGGTGGCGGTGAACGGAGCGGAGCTGCCGAACACCACATAGCTGGCACCGGAGTTCGTATTGTGGCCAAATGCTCCGATGATCACATCGGCGAAGCCGTCGCCATTCACGTCTCCCGCGTCGCTGACCGAATAGCCGGTCCACCCGTTTGTGGTCTGACCGTAGAGGACGAATCCGGTGGTCCCGTTCAGCGAGGAGAGTTCGATTTCCGGGGAGAAGGCCCCCGTGTGGCCGAACACCACATGGGCCTGGCCCGTGCCGAACCCGTGCGCGGAGGCGCCGTTCGACCCGATGATCAGGTCGTCGACGCCGTCGCCATTCACGTCCCCTGCGGCACTGACTCCAAGGCCACTAAAGTCATAGTCCGTGGTGCCATTGAGGACGAAGCCGTTATCGCCGTTCAGCGCCGAGAGTTCGATCGGCGTGGCGAAACCGTCCGAGCGGCCGAAGACCACGTAGCTCGCGCCGGAACCGGTCCCATTCGGAGTGTCCTGGGCCGCGCCGATGATCAGGTCCCCGATGCCGTCACCATTCACGTCGCCCGCGGCGCTGACCGACCCGCCGCTGTAGCTGACCGACCCCTTGCCATTCAGGGCAAAGCCGTTGGTGCCATCGAGTGATGACAAATCGAAACTCGGGCCGAAGGCCATGTGATTTCCTCCTGATCGCTTATTGTTTCGGTGATGCTTGCCACACTGCGTGGGCCGCCGTCAGGCGGGCGGTGCAGGGGAATGGATCCAGCCTCATCGACCGGTCGCCGGGCCTGTCGGATCGAGCCCAAGGTGGCGAGCCCGACACGGCGGGAAAGGGCGCCATGGCGGTCGATGGTGGGTGGAGAGGCAGGAACGGCTCGGACGTTCGTCGTCCGACGGGGATTCTTGCTAGCCAAGGTTCGCGAGGATCAGCCGCGGCGCCATCGATGGCAGAAGCAGGCTCGAACGCCATCCCGACCGCTACTCCTGGGACGCAAGCCCCACATTCTCTATCTGATCCTGATATAAAGTTAGAAAGAAACACGCATTAAAAGGCGAGAAAATTATTTTTTATCGTTACAGCCGTCACGATAGATTTCTGGGCGGTGAGCGTGTAATGGCGCGATCCGTCGCGCAATCGTCCGCGCCGCTTCCCCGGCCCGGCGGAGGGAAAGCGACGGCCATGGACCTCGAACAGGTGACGATAGGCCGATCCCGCTGACCAGCCGCAGCAACTCCGCGGCGCGGCGACGCGTGGCGCCATCCTGCTGCGCCGACCGGGACGGTTATTTGGATATCTTCGCGGAGTTGTGCATCACTCCCCGACCATCCCCCACCGGCGTATTTTTTCTCGTATTTTATATCTTTTCTATTCGCAGGTTACCTGCGGTGGAGCTGTGCGCGACTCTTTCGGCCGAGGCTGCGGGTAACACGCGAGGTGCGGCCGCTACGAGGCCGAGGGGCCCGGCCGGACTGCTGGACCCGCGGCTCGCGAAGGCGAGCGCGCAGCGGGTCGCCGCCGACAAGGTCCACCCCGCGGTCGCGCTGTACCGTCGGCAAAGGTCAATGCAAGTCCCCGATTTGGACCTACGCCGGAACACAGATCCGGAACTGTCGGTGGTCGCATGTCCCCGCAACCAGAAATACCAGACGCCCGCCTCAGACAATGAGGCGGGCGTCTTGCCGTCAGCGACGCCTCGATGTCCCGGGGGCGCCGCGGAAACCCAGAATCCTGCGGGCTGTGGCTCCATCCGGGGGTGGCGATCGGTGCCCACGTCATGGCACTGTCCCGGCAATGACATTCGCACCCGACCTGGCATTTGCCAGTGCCGTCGACTTGCTGGAGGGCTATGCCGCCGGCCGGCTCGACCCTGTCACCGTCACCGAACGCAGCCTGGCCCGCATCGCCGCCCTCAATCCCACGCTGAACGCCTTCTGCCACGTCGATGCCGAAGCTGCCATGGAGGCCGCCCGTGCCTCCGCGCAACGCTGGCGAAACGGCGTGCCGTGCGGCCCGCTGGATGGGGTTCCGGCAACGATCAAGGACTTCTTCGACGTCCAGGGCTGGCCGACGCGGCGCGGCTCGCGCGTGCTGGCCGATGCCCCGCCGGCGGCGGCCGACGCACCCGCCGTGGCCCGCCTGCGCCAGGCAGGCGCCGTGTTGCTGGGCAAGACGACGACGACCGAGTTCGGCCACAAGGCATCCGGCACATCGCCGCTGACCGGGATGACGCGGAACCCGCTCGGCCCGGCCTGGAGTTCGGGCGGGTCGTCCTGCGGCGCGGCGGTAGCCGCCGCGGCCGGATTGGCGCCGCTCAATCTCGGCAGCGATGCCGCGGGCTCGATCCGCATCCCGGCGGCCTTCTGCGGCATCCATGGCCACAAGCCGAGCGGCGGGCTGGTACCGGCCTTCCCGCCCAGCGCCTTCGGCCATGCCGCCGTGCTGGGGCCGATGACGCGGACGGTCGCCGACGGCCGGCTGATGCTACGGGTGATGGCACAGCCGAACGGACGACGCATGGCCGACGACGCGCAGCCGACCGACGCCCGCGACCTGCGCCTGGTGGCGGCGGCCGGCGTCAACGACTGCCAGGCAACCGGCGACGTGCTGGACCGGTTCGAGACGGGCCTCGCCACGCTGGCAGCGGCCGGTGCCAGGATCGAGCGGCATGAGGTGCGCATCGACCGACTGCTGCCCCACTTCCTGTCGCTGTGGCATGTCTTCGTGGCGACAGCCAGTCGCCTGATCCCCGACCAGGACATGGGCCGGATGGAGCCGACGATGGCAGCGATGATCGCGAGCGGTCGCATGGTGGGGGCGGTCGAGTTCAACGCTGCCACCGTCTTCTTCGCCGAGGTCGCGGCCATGCTGGACGCGCTCATCGGCGACGCCGACGCGCTGCTGCTGCCGACCCTGCCGTTCGGCCCGTTCGGCGCGGCCGCGGAGCATCCGGGCGAGCCGCCGGCCGAAGGTTGGCTCGCCTGGGGGCAGACCTGCTGGCTCTTCAACGCGACCATGATGCCGGCCAGCAGCGTGCCCTACGCGCGCCTGGACGACGGCCGGCCGCTGGGTCTCCAGGTCGTCGGCCGCCGCTGGTCGGACGCGCATGGCTGGTCGGACGAACGGGTGATGGCGGTGGCCGGCATTGTCTCCCGCCTGCTGCCGTTTCCGGCGGCGGGAGGCCTTCAGGTCACGACGGAGCGCAGCGTCAGGTAGCGGTCCTTCACGGCATCGTCGGCGGCGAACGCGGCGGCCGAGCCTTCGTAGACGGTGCGGCCGAGGTCGATGATGGTGTGCCGGTCGCCCAGCTTCATGCACACGGCCAGGTTCTGCTCCACCAGCAGAATGGAGGTGCCCTGGTCGCGGATCTTGCGAAACGTGTCGACCAGCTCGTTGACGATGACCGGGGCCAGGCCCTCGGTCGGCTCGTCCAGCAGCAGCAGGCGCGGCCCGGAGACGAGTGCGCGGGCGATCGCCAGCATCTGTTGCTCGCCGCCCGAGAGCCGGCTGCCCAGGTTGCGCTGCCGTTCCTTCAGTCGCGGAAATAGCGCGAAGACGTGCTCGATCTGCCAGGGAGACTTGCGGTCGACCGCGATCTCCAGGTTCTCGCGCACGCTGAGCAGCGAGAAGATGCCGCGATGCTCGGGCACCATCGCCAGGCCAAGGCGGGCGATGGAGTGGGTCGGGAGGCCGGTGAGATCCTGGCCCATGAACTCGACCCGTCCGCCGGTCGGCGGCAGCAGCCGCATGATGGCGCGCAAGGTCGTGGTCTTGCCGGCGCCGTTGCGGCCCAGCAGCGTCACCAGCTCGCCCGCACCCACCGTCAACGACACGCCCTGCAGGATATGGCTCTTGCCGTAATGGGCGTTGAGGGCGTCGACGGTCAGCATCACGCGACCTCGCCCAGATAGGCCATCTGCACGCGGCGGTCGCTGCGGATGGTATCGGGCGACCCCTCCACCAGCACCGCGCCCTGGAACATCACGGTGATGGTGTCGCTGATGCCCATGACGATGGCCATGTTGTGCTCGATCAGCACCACCGTGCAGGTTCGCGCGATCTCGCGGATCAGGCGGCGGACCGCGTCGATGTCGTCGATCCCCATGCCGGCGGTGGGCTCGTCCAGGAAGACGATCTGCGGCCGCGCGGCCAGCGCCAGGCCGATCTCCAGCCGGCGCTGCTGGCCGTGCGACAGCTCGCCCGACCTGCGGTCGGCAACATCGACCAGGCCGAGGAAACCCAGCAACTCCTCCGCACGCGCGGCGGCCGGCGCCAGGCTGCGGTCGGGCGACAGCATGCCCAGCATGCTCAGCCCCAGCTTGCGCTGGAAGGCGAGTGCCAGGCTCTGGCGAACGGTCATCGACGCGAACAGGCTGGTCACCTGGAAGGATCGACCGATGCCCAGCGCCGTTCGCCGATGCATCGGCAGGCGGGTGATGTCGCGGCCGGCGAATGACACCCGGCCCGCCGACGGCATCACCCGCCCGGTCAGCGCGTTGAAGAGCGTCGTCTTGCCGGCACCATTGGGGCCGATGATCGAATGGATGCTGCCCCGTGCAAGGTCGAACGTCACGTCGTGCACGGCGACGAAATCGCCGAACTTCACCGTCAGCCCGGATACCTCCAGGATCGTGGTCATGGCCGGTCGGCCCGGCCGGCCAGGCGTTTCAGTACGATCTCGACACCGCTCCAGGCGCCGCCGCGCAGCAGCAGGACGACGGCGATCAGCGTCGCGCCGACGCCGAACAGCCAGCGCGGCCAGATCGACGAGAGTACGTCGGCCGCCACGTTGTAGATGAGCGCGCCCAGGAAGGCGCCGTAGAACGACCCGCTCCCGCCCAGAATGGTCATGATGATGATGCGCTCGCTCATCTCGAACTCGATGTTGTTCAGCGGCACATAGCCGATGAACATGGCGTGCAGCGCGCCGGCCAGCCCGGTGACGGCACCGGCCACGACGAAGGTCGCCCATTTGTACTGCAGCACGTTGAAGCCCAGCGCCTCCGCCCGCAGGTCGTTCTCGCGCAGGGCCACGACGACCGCGCCGAACGGGCTGCGCGCGATCCGGCCGAGCGCCGTGAAGACCAGGCAGAAGACCGTCGCCGTCGCGATGTAGAAGGTGCCCGGTGTCGCCAGGGCGCTGACCGTGTGGCCGGCCAGCACTAGGGCCGGGCGCGGCACGTCGGTCAGCCCGTTCTCGCCGCCCGTCACATGGCCGAAGGCCAGGACGACGAAGTAGGCCACCTGCGTGAAGGCCAGCGTCAGCATGACGAAGTAGACGCCGCGCTTGCGGATGGCGAAGAGGCCGATGACCCCAGCCAGGGCGGCTCCCGACAGGGCCCCCACCGCCAAGGCCGGCAGCAGGGTCAGCCCCAGACCGGACAGGGCGAAGGCGGTGAGGTACGAGCCGCCGCCGAAGAAGACGCTCTGGCCGAAGGACATCAGCCCCGCATAGCCGAGCAGCAGGGTGCAGCCGGAGACGGCGATGGCGAAGATCAGCACTTCGGTCGCCAGCGACACCGACGGCAGGGCAACGCGCAAAGCAACCGAGAGGGTTACCAGGATGGCGAGATCGCGGAGGGCGTGGGGCATGGCGGTGGCGTTCTATGCCCGGCCGAAGAGGCCGTAGGGCCGGAGCAGGATCACCCCCACCATGGTGACATAGATCA
The DNA here is from genome assembly GCA_964594715.1 of uncultured Rhizobiaceae bacterium. Classification (GTDB taxonomy): domain Bacteria; phylum Pseudomonadota; class Alphaproteobacteria; order ATCC43930; family Allostellaceae; genus Allostella. Next base: position 11,163 of record CAZQOA010000018.1, read on the forward strand.
TCAGCCGGGCACCTTCGGGCCAGATACTGCTCATCAGGCTCTGGACGATGCCGATCATCAGCCCGCCGGCCAGCGCCCCGGTGAAGTTGCCGAGCCCGCCGATGACGACGACGACGAAGGCGATGGCCAGCGCCTCGAAGCTCATGAAGGGCTCGACGCCGCGCAGCGGGGCGGCGATCGTGCCGGCAATGGCGGCCAGCCAGGCGGCGCCGGCAAAGGTGAAGCCGAACAGGCGGAACGTGTCGACGCCCAGCAGCGACAGCATCTCGGGCGCCTCGCTGCCCGCCCGCAGCAGCGCGCCGATGCGGCTGCGCTCCATCATCAGCCACAGGCCGCCGGCCAGCATGGCCGCCACCGCAATCACGAACAGGCGATAGGTGGGGTAGACGAAGTCGCCCAGGATGACGATGCCGTCGAGCCCGGTCGGGATCGGTACATGCTGGGGCACCGGCCCCCAGATCGCCATCACCGTCTCCTGGAACATCAGCGCGATGCCGACCGTGACCAGGATGTGGGCGTCGTGGGACATGTGATAGATGCGGTGGAAGAGCAGCCGGTCGAGCAGCCAGGCCAGCGCCGCCACCGCCAGCGGCGACACCAGCAGGGCCAGCCAGAAGCTGTCGAAGAGCTGGATCAGATAGAAGGCGAGATAGGCGCCGACCAGATAGAAGGCGCCATGCGCGAAGTTGACGAAGCGCAGGATGCCGAAGATGACCGTCAGCCCGACCGCGATGAGGAAATAGATCATCCCGATGCCGATGCCGTTCAGGATCTGGAGAAGGTAGATGTGCATCGAGCGGGGCAACCGGTTCAGTGTCGAAGATGGGAAACGGCGGAAGGACCCCCCTGGCCCTTCCGCCAGGGATCGTCAGGCCATCTTGCAGCCGGTCTTGTCGAGCGGCAGGAACGACTTGCCGCTGGAGATGATGTCGGCGAAATTCTCTCCGTCCTTCATCGCCGAGCGGGCCTTGCCGACCGCCAGGTAGTAGTCCTTGATCACCTGATGGTCGCCGGCGCGGATCGTCTCGTCGCCGGTGATGCCCTCGTAGGTCATGCCCTCCATGGCGGCGATGATCCGGGCGGGATCGGTGTCGTTCGCCTTGTTCATGCCCTCCAGCAGCATCTGCACGATGGCGTAGCCGACCGCCACCAGGTAGGTCGGCGTCTCGTTCAGCTTCTCCTTGACCAGCTGGCGCAGGCGGCGGTTCCCCGGTGTGTCGACCTCGTGCCAGTACTGCAGCCCGAAATAGACGCCCTCGATGACGTTGGATCCCAGCGCCTGGAACTGGTCGAGGCCGGTCGACCACGGCACCACGATCTTCATGTTGCGCTTGGCGCCGAAGCTGACCGCCTGGCGGATGACGTCGGCCGTCTGGTTGCCGAAATTCAGGATGCAGAGGACATCCGGGCGCTTGGCGATGGCGGCCGTGATGTAGCCCGAGAACTCCTTCTCGGCCAGCGAATGGTAGCTGTTGCCGACATGCTCCAGCCCCTTCTCGTCCAGCACGGCCTTGCAGTTGCGCAGCAGCGCCTCGCCGAAGACGTACTGGCCGGTGATCGTGTACCAGCGCTTGGCGCCGGGGTTCAGTTCGATCATCGGGCGCACCGTCTGCTCGATCGCACCATAGGTGGCGACCGGCCAGCGGAAGGTGGCGCGGTTACAGTCGGGCCCGGTGATCTCGTCGGCGCCGCCCTGGTTGGTGTAGACGCCGCCCGCCTTGTGCACTTCCTTGGAGACGGCCAGCGCCATCGACGAGATCGTGGCACCGATGAAGTGCCGGATCTTCATCTGCTCGATCGCTTCCTGGACCTTGCGCACCGCCTTGCCGGGGTCGCCCTGGTCGTCGAGCAGGATGTAGTTGAGGGGAGCGCCGCCGGCCTTGCCATACGTCTCGACCGCCAGCCTGGAGCCGCGGTTGGCCAGCACGGCCGCGCTCGCGAACGGGCCGGTCGAGGAATAGACCGCGCCGATATCGACCCGGTCGGCGGCCAGGCCGGAGCGAATGAAGCCCGGCAGCGGCAAGGCAGCGGCGCCGGTGGCAGCCGCCAGTTGGATGAAGCGTCGGCGATCCATTGACCCCCCCATGATTGCCAGCGCCTCCGTGGAGGCGCCAACACGATTTCATAAAAGTGAAAGTGATGCTACATTTGCTGAAAATCCACGTCAATCGGCAGGAGCATGCATCATGGATCTAACGGGCAAGGTCGCGATCATCACGGGTGCCAGCAGCGGCCTCGGTCTGGCATGCGCCGAAGCCCTGGCCGGCGAAGGGGTGCGCCTGGTGCTGGGCGGGCGTCGCGTCGATCGGCTGGAAGCGTTGGCCGCGCGCTTTCCTGGCACCCGTACCCTGGCCGGCGACATTACCGACCCCGCGGCGATCGATGCCCTGTTCGCATTGGCCGACGAGGCATTCGGGTCGGTCGACATCGTCTTCAACAATGCCGGCTACATGACCTCGGGTTCCATCGAGGAGATCGATATCGACCGCGTCGCGGCGATGGTGCGGATCAACGTCGAGGCCGCCTACCGCGTCATGTACACGGCGATGAAGCGTTTCCGCCGCACCGGGCACGGCCATCTCGTCAATACCTCCAGCATCCTCGGCCTCAAGGTCGGGCTCGAGAGCGGGGCGTATGCCGGCACCAAGTTCGCGATCGAGGCGCTGGCCGAGGCCCTGCGGATGGAGGTGGCCCGCAGCGACATCCGCATCACCAACCTGCAGCCGGGCCTGATCGCGACCGAACTGCATCGCGAGTACGAGGTCTCGATCGCCAGGCAGCGCAGCATCGACCATCCGCTGCAGCCGGCCGACGTCGCCCGGGCGCTGCTGTTCGCGCTGAAGCAGCCGGCGCATGTCCGCGTGCCGGCGATCCTGATCTCGCCCGGCGAGTCCGCGCTTTGAGTACGCGCCGCACCATCGCCGGGCAGGCGGGTGCGTCCTGGCCGGCGGCCGGCATCGCCGGCCCCCTCCTGTTCCTGGGCAGCCACACGCCGCACCGGCCGGACTCCGGCGAGATCGTCGCCGGCACCGCCGAACTGCCGCCAGATGCCGTCCGGCCGTTGGCCACCGGGGCCGCCTTCGTCGATATCCGCGCGGACCGCATCACCGCCCAGGCGTGGCAGTGCCTGCGCAACCTGGAGGTGACGCTGGCCGCGGCGGGCGCCACGCTGGCCCATCTGGCATTGCTGCGCGTGGTCCTGCGCCGGGCCGAGGATGGACCGTTCCTGGCCCGCATCCTGGCGGCACTCCTGCCGGCGCCGCTGCCGGCGGTCGACGTGATGGTCTGCGCCACGCCGGGCAGCGATCCGGCCATCGACATCGTCATGGATGGTGTCGCGACCCACGGCGACGCCGCCCCGCCCGAGAAGATCATGCTGCCGGAGCTGGCGGCACTGACCCAGCCCTACGCCACCCTGGCGAAGGCGGCAGGGTTCGTCTTCACCTCGAACCTGCCCGGCGTGGATCCGGAGACGGGTGACGCACCCGAGCGCGCGTCGCAACTGCCGCCCGCCTTCCGTAGCCTGGTCGAGGCATGCCGGCCGGTCGACCCGGAGATCGAGCGTTTCCTGGTCCAGCAGGCGGCGATGTGGCGCAATCTGCGCCAGCTCCTTGATCTGGCCGGCATTCCGCCGGGCGACGTGCTCTATCACAACTCCTGGCTGCTGCGGTCGATGCAGTTCCTGGCGTACGGGTCGGTCGCGCGCACATTCGGGCGGGAATTCGACGGCTTCGCGCTCTCCTGCTTCCCCGTGACCGCAATTCCGGGCACGGCCAGCCTTTGGACAGGCCGGCTGGTGGCGCGTGACCCGGCAGGCGTCCTGGCCAAGCGCGTGGTGGGCGAGCCGCATGCCTTGTCGCGTTCCTATCACGGCATCGTCCAGGCGGGCCCGGTTGTGATGACTGCCGGCGAGGTGCCGATCGATTTGACCGTGCCCCGCCTGATCGAGGGGCCGCGGCATCTGGCGGAGGCGGCCCGCGGCATTGCCGCCGGCCGCAGCGACCGGGCCAGCCCAGCCGCGGCGCAGGCAGCCCACGTCTATGGCCTGCTGGCCGAGGGGCTGGCGCGATACGACGCCGGGTTGGGACAGGTCGTCCACCAGACCATATATCTGGCCGATCTGGCGGATACCCCGGCGGTGCTGGTCGTCGCCCTGTCGATGTTCGGCGGCGCCCTGCCGGCCACATCCATCCTGCCGGTCCTGGGGGCCACGGCCTATGACGGGGCCCTGATCGAGATCGAGGTAACGGCGGTGGCCGTCCCCGCCTGAGGAACGGTCACTGCGACCGCCAGCCCTTCTCGACCAGGAAGGGGAAAGAAGGGCAACGAGCGTGAAGCAGGACGTCAAGGAGCGGTCCGCGACCCGGCGCAGGAACCGGATCGCCGACGCGCAAGCGGCCGGAGAAACGGAGGCGATAGCGCCGCCGGCGCCCGGCATCGGCGCCCATCTGCGGCGCATCCGCAAGGAGCGGGGCTACCCGTTGACGCGGTTGGCCGAGGTGGCGGGCGTCTCCATCGGCCTGATCAGCCAGATCGAGCGCGGGCTGACCTCGCCTTCCGTGCGGTCGCTGCGCCAGATCTGCGGCGCGCTGGGGCTGCCGCTCAGCAGCGTCTTCCAGACGACCGAGCAGCCGCAGCCGACGGACGGCGGCCGGATCATGCGCCCGGCCGCGCGGCGCATCCTCGACCTGTCGTACAAGGGCGTCATCAAACAAATGCTGACGCCGGCCGACCCCAGTACGCTGGAGATGATGTTCGTCCACGTCTCTCCCGGCGGCAGCTCGGGGCCGGACTACTACACCCATCGCGGTATCGAGTGTGGCATGGTGATGGCCGGCCAGCTGGAGCTATGGATCGACCAGGAGCGCCATCTGCTGGAGCAGAACGACACCTTCCGCTTCCACAGCGACATCCCCCACCGCTTCGCCAATCCCGGCCGCATCGAGGCCGTCGTTCTGTGGGTGACCTCGACCGTCGGAGCCTAGCATTTCAGTTGCGCTGCCACCCGCCGGGGCTGCTGAACGGGGGCCGATCAGGCATCCACTATCAACCGTTCAGACGCGCACTGAGCGACGCAGGCCATCAGATGGGTTCGGCGTCGTTCGGGCGAGAGCACGCGGTCGCGGTGGATCGGCACCCCCTCGAGCCAGCGCACCTCGCAAGCGCCGCAAATACCGCCCTCGCAGGAGGCATCGACCTTGGCGCCGAGCTCCCGCAGGGCTGCCAGCATACTGTCGCCGGGCTCCACCTGCATCGTGGCCCCGGTCATGGAGCGGCATAGCCTGTATGGCTTGGCGCCTTCTGCCGTGGGCAGTGTCGGCGGGACGAAATGCTCGATCGACGCGGTTCCGGCCGGCCAGGTGCTGGTCGCCTCCTCGAAGGCGTCCAGCATCGCCTGCGGCCCGCAGCAGTATGCGTGGCGGCCAGGTTCTGGAACGTCGCCCAATAGTTCGTCCCAGGAGGGCCGGGCCTCCTTGGTCGTGTCGTAAGTCCGTATCCGGCCGGCGTTCGCCCAGGCGGCGAGACCCGTTACGCAGGGAGGCTCGCCGCGGGACAGCACGTGCAGGAACCATGCGGCGCCGCGCCGCTCGAACTCATAAGCCATGGCGAGGAAAGGGGTCACCCCGATCCCGCCTGCGATCATGACGTGCCGGGTCGCGCCGTCGGCGATCGGGAAGGTGCAGCGCGGCATGGATGCCGCGACGACATCGCCTTCGTTCAACACATGATGCACCCAGGCGCTGCCGCCGCGCGATGCGGTCTCGCGCTTGACCGCGATTTCCCAGCTGTCCGCCCGCGCCGTGTCGCCGCACATGCTGTAGGCGCGGCGGCCGATCCCGGGCACATGGATGTCGAGATGCGCGCCTGGCTTCCACCGCGGCAGCGGCCAGCCGTCCGGGTCCCGCAGGACGAGGCGGCGCGTGCCGGGCCCATCCGGGGTCGCCCGCTGGACGACCAGCGCAATGTGCTGCGGCATGGCTCGGCTACGCCGGCCGGATCTCGTCTCCGACACGCACGGTACCGCCGACGAGGATGCGGCAGTTGAGGCCGGAGCGATGGACCATGGCATCGAAGACGTGTTTATCCAGGATCTGCTCGATGTGGCGGCAGGGAACGGAGAGGCGGGTCGCCTCCACCAGGCAGGGACCGATGCGGAACCGGCTGCCAACGAGCCAGTTCAGCGGCACGCCGCGAGTGGTGATATTGCGCCGGTGCTCCTCGGGCAGCAGCTCGATTTTGTAGTCGCGCAGGATGGCCTCCAGGACCTCGCTTTCGAACAGCGTGACCTGGCGACCCTCCTCCGGCTTCTCGGAATAGTATCCCTGCTCGATGCCGAGCATGTAGCGATCGCCCGCGATCCCGCGGCCTGCCGTCAGCTCCACGCTCTCCTGCGCGCGCATGGGCAGGAACGCGCGGGAAGTGATGTGCAGATGGGTGACGCCGCCGCTCCAGGTGGGCTGGCGCCGGAGGGTGCATTCGGGCCGGATGGTTTCAACGATTGCCTCAGGCATCACGGGAATCACCTCCATCAACTTACGCCGCCCCAGAAGCGACCCGCCTACGCGCTCGGCGGCCGCTTCGGCAGACCGGGTCTGGACCGATTGCACCTTTGATCGTTCCCACCATGCAGCCGGACCGGTTACGTCCAGACCCCGGCATGCTGGACCGCCGAGATCTGCCTGAACTGGTCGTACCACCTCATCCGGCGTGTCGTTAAGACGTGTGTTCCGGGGGAGGCGAGTGGGCAGTGCCACTCCGAGACTTTGCGATCAAAGGGCCCAGGGTGATCCAGGGGCCCAGTGATCACACGTTCGCAGATCATACCAGGAGGCGGCGGGGCCGATCATCGGTGCAACGCGCACCAACCCGGCTTCGCGCCCCGCGCCGTCCATCACGCCTACGAAACCAGGTCTGCCGGCAGAATGACCGCACATCCTATCTCCCGGCGCCGCTCGCGCCACTCTGGAGCGCGCTCAGAAACTGGCTGACGTCGAACGTCCCCGACTTCTGGCTGGGCGGATAGTCCTTGAAGCTGCCAAGGAAAGTTCCAACGATCGCTTGCGCCGGGACGAGCGTCCAGAGCTTGTCGGCCCACCAGCGATGGTATTCGCCCGATTCGAAGAAATAGCGTTCGAACGGGTCCTGTCGAAGATTGGTGACGATGGGCACGTTCTGCGTCATGCGCCTGCCGGTGAAAAGATTGCCCTCGATCCACGCGAAGGAAATCTTCCAGTCGTTGTAACGCATCGCATTGAGGTTGGCATTGTCATCGAAATAGAAGATCTCGGCGCGCGGACCTTTCCCGACATTACCCTTGAAGAAGGGCATGAAATCATACCCGTCGAGATGGGTCTTGAACGTCTTCCCGCCGATCGTTTCACCCGCGAGCAGCGTCTGCTTGATATCGGACCGGCCGGCCGCTGAAAGCAGCGTGGGGAGCCAATCTTCGTGGGACATGATATCGTTGACGATGCTGCCGGGCTTGATCACTGCCGGCCACCTGGCGACGCCCGGGGCGCGGAATCCGCCTTCCCACGTCGTCCCCTTCTCGCCACGGAAGGGCATGTTGCCTCCGTCCGGCCAGGTGAAGGTCTCCGCACCATTGTCGGAGCTGAAGACGACGATCGTATTGTCGGCGACGCCCAGATCGTCGAGCTTCTTCAGCAGGCGGCCGACCACGTCGTCGAGCTCTGCCATGCCATCCGCATATAACCCGTAGCCGGTCTTGTTCTCCCATTTTGGAGCCAGCCGCGTGAACACATGCATGCGGGTGGTGTTGTGCCACAGGAAGAATGGCTTCTTGGCCTTGACCGAGCGATCCATGAAATCGACGGAGCGTTCCGTCAGCTCCTCCTCCGCCGTCTTCATGCGTTCGCGTGTCAGCGGCCCGGTGTCCCTGATTATCTGCTTGCCGACCCGGCCAAAGCGCGGGTCTTCGGTCGGATCGTCGACGTCGGAGGCTTTCACGTCCAATAGCCCGCGAGGCCCGAACCTGGCGCGGAACGCCGGATCCTTTGGGTAGTCGGGGTCTTCCGGCTCCTCCTCGGAATTGAGGTGGTAGAGGTTGCCGTAGAACTCGTCGAACCCATGCACCGTCGGCAGGAATTCGTTGCGGTCGCCGAGATGGTTCTTGCCAACCTGGGCGGTGGCGTAGCCGAGCGGCTTCAGCAGTTCGGCGATGGTCGGGTCCTTGTCCTGCAACCCTTGTTTCGCGCCGGGCAATCCCACCTTCAGGAGGCCTACGCGGAAGGGGCTCTGGCCGGTGATGAACGCAGCTCGCCCGGCCGTGCAGGACTGTTGCGAATAATAGTCCGTGAAGAGCGCGCCCTCATTGGCGAGGCGGTCGATATTCGGCGTTCGCCCGCCCATCATTCCGCGGTGATATGCGCTGACGTTCCAGATGCCGACATCGTCGGCGAAGATCACGACAATGTTCGGGCGATTGGCAGTGTCTTGCGCTCGCGCCGAGTTGGTTGACCCAACCGACAAGGCCGCCGCTGCAACCATCGACACGCCAGCCAGCAGAAGAGTGCGGCATCGCCTCGACCATGGGCCCCGCCTCTCGTCCGGAATTCTGCCGTTGCAGCCCGGCATGAGCGTCCGTGCATCCGCGCCCGTGAGGGGCAGGGCGCCGGTGCGCGCGCCGGCGATCGGGACCTGCTTGAGCTTGATCGTCATGACAGAGTTCCTTCCCGTTTGGAGCCAAAAAAGAAGGCGCGTCGAGGAGATTGCTCTTGCAGAGCAGCCGCGCGATCGGCCGCCGGCCAATCCGGGTAGCGCAGCGGCGGACGGCCGGCCCGAGCGATGCGCAGCATCGAGCACGGTAGGGCGGGGGCGGCGCCAGGTTGCCGGGCCTTGCTCCCGGACAGTTTCGCGGGAAAGGGCAGGTTTTTCTGCGCATTTGCGGCGACAGGTGCGGCGAACAGCAGCGAAGGGAGGCTTGTCGCCATCAGCAACGTCTTCGACAGATGTGACATCGTCGGAGCTCCTTCGCTACGAACGTTCCCGCTGGACGCATCGAAACCCGACATGACTTGTCGAAGTATCCACCGCCTCGGCGTGGCGCGCCGCCGGACGATAGCGACGGCAATAATTCGGCGCGCATAGATGCGAGCCGCCTTTCAGAACCTTGCGGGGGATCTTGATGTTCGGCTGGCAGGGATCGAAGCTTCCATCCTCCCGGCCGCCGCGCGGATTTTCCGGGATGCAGCAGGCTTTCGGGGCGTCCGCTTCATGCGTTGGGGAGTACCAGTCGCTGGTCCATTCCCAGACGTTCCCGATCAGGTCGTAGACGCCATACCCGTTGGGTGGAAACGCCGTCACCGGCGAGGTGCGCTCGAAGCCATCGGTGCAAAGATTTTGCCTGGGGAATTCGCCCTGCCAGGTATTGGCTTGATGCCGGGCTCCGGGCGTGAATTCGTCGCCCCAGGCGAATTCCATGTCGGCAAGGCCGCCACGCGCGGCGAATTCCCATTCCGCTTCGGTCGGAAGATCCTTACCGGCCCAGCGTGCATATGCCAAAGCGTCGGAGTAGGCGACATGCACGACCGGATGGCGGTCCAGTCCGATGATATTGCTTGCCCGGCCGTACGGGTGTCGCCAGTCGGCGCCTTTCATGAATTGCCACCACTGGCGCCAGTCACGTAGATCGACCGTCTGCGCCGAAGGGGTGAACACAAGCGACCCGGCATAGAGCATGTGGGGCAGAGCACCCGGGTAATCCTTCGGATCGGGTGCAAGCTCGGCGAAGGTGACGTGCCCGGTCGCCTTCACGAATTCCTTGAATTGCCGGTTGGTGACTGGCGTGCGGTCGATCAGGAAGGGGGCGATGGTAACGCGATGCGCCGGCGCCTCTTCGGGATAGTGTTGGTTGGAACCCATGCGGAATGTGCCACCGGGAATCGCGATCATATCGGGATGCGAGCCCGGCTCTGTATTGGATCCGCCGACCTGGGTGAGAGGCATTATCGCGCCCCCTCAGCGAATTCTGGAATATGGGATGCCCGCGGGCGCGTCCCCTTGCGGACGCCCGGCGGCCCTCCCGCCCGCGCCACCGTCCTCATCGGGTGCTGGTCCAGGGGTAGCCGTGACGCGCCTTCTCATAGGCGTAGTCGAACAGCGGACGCATGTATCGCGGGTCGAAATTCTCCTCGCGGGGCGTGTTGAAGTCGGCGCCGATGTAGGCGAGCTTGAAGTCGACCCCATCCCGCGCCGCTGTCGTCTGCAACCGCAGGATGTCGTTATTCCCGCTGTAGTGGATCATGCTGGAGATCGCACGACCGGCGATGGTGAAGACGCGCCGGTCGACCGCCGCCCAATCGGAGTCGAGGCGCCCGTTGCGGATCACATAGGCCCGCCGCTCCCGCATCAGCGGCCCGCGGTGGAGGTCGCGTCCCGTGGTGACCGACGACGGATAGAGGAAGAGCTGCGCCACCGCGCCGCCATCGACGTGCATCTCCTGGTGGCGCTCGCCTGCGACCGCGACATTGATCAGCACCGGGGGGAAGATGGCCGGCACCGCAGCCGAGGCCAGCAGGATGCGGCGGAACAGGTCGAGAGCGTCCGGGTGGCCGCTGGCGGCGATCGCGCCCATGTTCCAGATGATCGGCCGCATCACGTCCAGATTCGTCGTGCCGATCAGCAGCAGCCGTCCCTTGCGGTACTCGCCGGCGATGTCGGCCAGCATCTGCTCGTTCGCGTACTTCGAGATGAGGTGGAACAGCGGCCGGGTGTCGCTCATCGCGTCGCTGAAGACTGCGGTGAGAAAGCTGCGCGTCTCGAAGATATCTCCTGGCTTGGAGCCGGTGAACACGTCTCGCAGTTGCTGGTCGTAGGCAGGGCCGAGAAAGGCGAAGGGAGCGGTGAGTGCCCCGGTGCTGACGCCGGTGACGAGCTTGAATTCCGGCCGGTCGCCCGCCGCCGTCCATCCCACGAGTAGCCCCGCGCCGAACGCGCCGTCGTCGGCGCCGCCGGAGACCGCGAGGAAGTTCGCTGGAGGCAACCCGCCTTCCGCAGCGGCGAGGCCGAGCTGTTCCCGCTCGCGGGCGAGGGCCCGGAGCGCCTCCTCTGCCATGTCGGCACCCTGCGTGTCGGCCCAGAACCGCGCATTCGGCAGGCCGCCGAGCACCGTCGCCTGCTCCGTCTGGGCGCGCGGCACGGCGGCGGAGTCGCGCGGTGCCGACGCACAGCCCGCGAGAACGATCGCCAGCGTCGCGGCGGCCAGGTACGGCGCCCGGCGGTGTCGCGGTGTCATGGCGTTCCTTGTGCGGAAGAGCGAACCTGTGCCGATCATCGCGAGAAACTCCATGTCCGGGGCACGCCCCACGTTGGCAAGTTCAGCGCTTTGGACGAAAGCTGGATGCGGTCACCCGTGTCCTGGTGGCGAATTCCTTCCCGCCCGGCGAAGCGCTAAGGGTAGATTCGCGTGATCTTCGAGCCCTGGAGGCCGAGCCCGGCCATCAGGCCGCTCTGGTCGAAGGTGAATGCGTAGACGTCGCTACGCGCCGTGGTGGTCGTGAGGTTCCTGGCAAGGCCCTCGTCGGCGACCACGACGCTGGGGCCGGTTCCGATCTCCCAGCCGCCCGAGGTCTCCAGGTAGCGGACGGCGTCGTCGGTCATGAAGAAGAGCGCATAGCCGAAGGTCTGCGCGCCGGCCTGCAGACCGTAGGACACGGCGGTCGTGCGATAGTAGGCGACCGTCTTGCCGCGCTTGCGAAGCGCGCCACGGCCGGTCTGTCCGCCGACGACGAGGCCGGCCTTCACGACCCGCGGGAAGACCAGAATCGCCTTCGCCTCCTTGCGCAGCGCGCGCGCGCCGGCCGTTCCCTCGTAGAGCGAGGTCAGCGCATGCGATACGTCGCGATCGATGCGCGCCGTCGCGTCGCTTGCGAAGGTGCTCCCAGGCAACAAGGATAGACCGGCCATGGCGGCGGCGCCGGCGGCGAAACGCAACAGTTCTCGGCGTTGCATAGGGGCCTCGATCGGGTTGGTGCGGAGAAGGATGGATGGTCGCGCCCGTGACGAACCCTCCGGCGCGGAAGCGGCCCGGGGGCAGCGGCGGCGCGAGAGTGCTGGGACATGCCGGCCCTCAGAGCTTGAAGGTGGCGGCCAGATACGGGCCGGAGAAATCCAGGTTCAATCTGGCCCGGTCGCCCCGGTATTCGACCGCCAGGTAGCGATAGCCGACCCGCAGGTCGAGCCACGGCGTGGCGGCGAAATCGATCGTCCCCAGTGCCTGCCATGTGATCTCGGAGCCGACGCCGAACCCGCCGATGTCCGCGTAAAGCGTCAGGCCCACGCGCTCATGGAGGTGCGCCCGATAGCGGGCGGCCAGCACGGGATCGACGAAAGTCACCGACTTCTTCGCCGTCTCGCCCGGGAGAATGCCCGGTGTCAGCGTCAGCTTCGTCGACACCGACCAGACCCGGACACCGGCGCCGAACTCGAGGCTTTGCCAGGGAACATCCATCGCCTGGTAGGTCCCGAGCAGCGTCCCGATGGTGCTGGTAATACGGGCTTCCGCACTGCCGAAGGCAGCTCCGCGCGTGTCCGCATCCTGCTCGACCTGCATGTGCACCAGGTCGCCGATGATCGCGAACCGGCCGTTGCGGGCCTCCGCCATTCCCATCACCGGAATCTGGCTGAGGTTGGAGACGATGTCGGTGAAGCTCGCGTCCAGGCCAACATTGATCCCGGCCCCCGGGCGGAACCGCGACGGGATTTCGACATCGCCGCTGATACCGGCCATCCAGGCATACGGGGTCAGCTCGAACTTCCAGCCATTGGTGGTCCAAATATCGTCAGCGGCGGCGGAAGAGGTCGGCAGGAAACAGGTCAGAAGCGGCATTAGAAGCAGCGCCGAAGCAGCCTTGCGCATCGAGCTCTCCCCTGTAGCTGTGTATTTCCCAACCCCGCGCGGCCACGTGCCCGAAGTGTCACGCGGCGCGTGCGTCCATCAACGATGCAGGCGCCGCTCACGACGGCCCTTATGCCTATAAGTAATCACCGGGACGGCGCTCCTATCCGATCCCATGCCAAGCGGCTCACCACTCGCAGGTTAGGCGGGAGGCCATTTGTTCGCGCGGCCGAAGACTATCCATTTTCCGCACAACGTCTGCCGGCGGGGAGAATGCTGGCAGTGTCGGGGTTCAAAGCTTCAGATGTGGAGGCCAGTGAGGCGTGGCCGGATGGCCCCGGCAACACCGCGGGAGAGTGTCCACGCAGCCGGCGGCGATGAAGTCGACGCGTCCCGCCCTCCAGCCCGTCGGAGGAGATGCCAATTCTCGATAGCGGAGAGCCACCCGCTTCTATCACCCTCGCCGCGCGGCCCGCCGCTACCCTGTGGTATCGGGGCGCGAGCCGTCGGGATGGGCGGCCCGGAGGGTTTCGGAGGGGGGGTCGCCAAAATAGGCGCGGTATTCCCGGGCGAAGTTGCCGAGATGCCAGAAGCCATGGGAAAGGGCGACCGACTTCACCAGGCGAGTACCTGCATTGCCCGATTTGAGTGCGCGCCGGGCCAAAATGAGACGACGCGACTTGAGGTATGCCTGCGGACTGCACCCATAAGCCGCCAAGAAGGCGTACTGGAGCTTTCGCTGCGACACGCCGAGGGCCGCGCACAGGTCACTGCTGTAGATCGGCTTCTCGATATGCGAAGAAAAATATTGCTCCGCCGCAGCGATGAGGCGAGATGCTTCCTTGGTCTTGTGGAACGCCGACGTTCCGTAGTTGGAGACGTGCAGGCTGGCCAATAGATCAAGGATCGACCTGGCGATCGCCGTGGCGACGCCTGGCGCTTCGATCGTCCGCGGCAGGTGATCGGCGAGATCGGTGACTGCCGTGATCGCGCATTGCAAATGCCGGAACTCGGCTGGCGGGGCGCAGAGAACGGTCGGCGTCCGCTCGAGCGGCGTCGCCAATCCCCAGAGTTCGACCAGAACCTCCAGCGCGTCCGGGCGCAGGGACAAGGACGCCCAGTCCTGGGCGTCCTGGCAGATCGAATGGAATTCAGCACCAGGCCGGAGCAGGACGATCTGCGCGTCCTCCAGGCGATCGCCGTTCACCATCGGGTCCCGCAACAGCCCCATCGGCAGGAGAAGCGAGGCCCAGGCCCGGTCGACCGTGCCGCGGGCGATGTGGGCCCGGTCGATCGCTCGCTGCACGATGACCCCGTCGAGCAGCAGCGCCGTCAGTCGAGATTCATAGGGACCTTTTGACAGCGCAACATACTCGACGTCTGCGCCGCGGATCGCATGGGTGAGCGCGTCGGCATCGTGGAAGCGATGAGAGACTGTTAAACAAGCTGCGTTGCCAGTCTCCGGGCCCATAGAAAGATACCCCCGACAGAGCGCGACACTCGGACGTTACCAGACATCGGAGTGGCGTCTAGCGGTTATTGTGGGGATGTCCGGTAGTGATTACGCCAAAATAGATCGTCCGAAGGTGATATTTGCTCAATTACAAGAAAAGAATACGATAAGTTGTTGATTATAATGAAGTCATCGCGAAATGGTGTCGAGCAACTGGGCCGAGGTGAGGACGGCACGAAGTGCCCTGAACATCCGGACGCCGCAAGGCGGCCCGGCCTGCGCTGCCCGGGCGAGCGGCTTCACGAGGATGTGGGCGCCCCATCAAGAACCAGACGCCGTGCCGATCTCCGGCCGCAATGCTTTGCGGAAAATGGACAGAGTTTTTCGAAGGCGCCTAATCGCCTGAGCCGTACCATCCGCTTGCTCTCTGGCTGGTCCTTTCCTGGAGGATCGGCCGGTCCCCAGGTGTCGCCGCTACCAGCGGGGACAAGGACATTCCGGATCCTGAGGACGCATTACTTCGCGCGGTGACGGGTGAGGCCATGAACGTCATTCCAAGCAGATCGCTTCCCGGCAGGTCGGCCGTATTTCGTGTCTCGTCGCTCGTCATCCTTGCCCTTGGACTGCTTTCGCTGCCGACCGGCGCCCGGGCGCAATTGGCCGTCGATCCCGAGGCCGACCGCATCGTCCGGTCGATGGCGGCCTATCTCGGCGGGCTGAGGAGCTTCACCGCCGAGTTCGACATCGACGTCGACCACGTCACGCATGAGGGCGAGAAGCTACAGTTCAGCGCCTGGGGGAAGGTCAGCCTGGTCCGGCCGGACCGGGTACATGTCGAGCGCCATGGCGGCTTCGCCGACCTGGACATGTATTACGACGGCAAGGACATCACGATCCATGGCCGCCGCGAAAACGTCTACGCGCAGATGGCGGCGAGCGGCAGCGTCGGCGACGCGGTCGATGCCTTGCGCGCCGAGACGGGCTTCGACCTGCCGGGCGGCGATCTGCTTTTCCCGGATGTCTACGATGTGCTCCTGGCTGACATCCGTAGCGGCGCCTACTGGGGGACGACGGCGGTGGAGGGGATCAACTGCCACTACGTTGCGTTCCGCGGCGATCGCACCGACGTCCAACTCTGGATCCGGGCCGGCGACAAGCCGCTCCTGATGAAGCTCGTCCTGACCAGCAAGTGGTTTTCCGGGGCGCCCCAGTACGCCCTGCGGCTGCGCAACTGGCAGGAGAACGCCACGATCGACGCTGCCAGGTTCGTGTTCTCGCCGCCGCCGAATGCACGGAAACTCGACGCGATCCCCGGCGACCTCCTCGACAATCCCAACATCAGGAATTGAGCGATGAGCCACCAGCCAGGTTGCTTCCTGCTCGCGATCGCTTTGACCGCCTTTGCCGGCGCAACGCTGATCAATGGCGATCCGGTTGGGGTCGTGCAGAAGGGCGAACTCGTCGCGCCGGCAAACGCGGTCATCGGGCGGCCCGGCACGCCGCTCAGCTTCGCCGGCGCCGCGCGCCGCACGACGCGGCGGGTGATCCGCCGCAGCACCATCTACGCCGCGACGCTGCCGCGTGGATGCGCCCAGGTTTCGGTCAACGGCGCCGCGCTCTGGCAGTGCGGCGCCACCTACTACCAGCCGGCGGGTTCGCAGTTCGTCGTGGTGTACGTGCAATAGGAACCGGCTGCGAGGCACCCCAGGCCGGACAGCACCGGCGAGGAGGTCCAGGGCGACCTGGTGATCGCGATCGGTTCGAACCGAAGTCGAAACCGTGATCGGGAGAATGCAGATGCAGGCGAACACGACGCTAGGCAGGCTCTCGGGCGCAGTCCCCGCGTTCGGCGGGCTCCTGCTTGTCCTGGCCATGTCGGTGGGCGGCGCAGCCGGCGCCACGGAGCAGGATGCCAGGGCCATTCTCAAGGCGATGTCGGACTACATGGCCGACCAGAAGACGATATCGCTGACCTTCGATAGCGATATCGAGGTCATCACTTCGCAGATGGAGAAGCTCCAGTTCACCAATTCGGGCGAGATGCTCATGCGCCGCCCCGACAAGCTTCGCGCCAAGCGGGTCGGTGGCTATGTCGACGCCGAACTGACGTTCGACGGCAAGGCGGCGAGCATCTTGAGCCGGCAGCTCAACGCGTATTTCCAGGCGGACGCGCCGGGCACCATCGACCAGCTCCTCGAAGCACTGCGGGCAGGCCATGGCGTCTCGATGCCGGGTGGTGACCTCATGATCTCGCGACCCTACGACACGCTCATCGCCGATGTGATGGAGGCCAAGCACATCGGCACGGGGATCATCGACGGCGTCCGGTGCGAGCATCTGGCCTTTCGCAATGTCGAGACCGACTGGCAGATCTGGATCGAAGCCGGAGACCGGCCGGTGCCGCGGAAGCTCGTGATCACCAGCAAGACGCTCAACAGCGCGCCGCAATACACGCTTCGGATCAAGACCTGGAAGTCCGGCGAACCCATCGCGGACGACGCCTTCGTCTTCGTCCCGCCCAAGGATGCGGGGCGGCTTGCCGCTGAAGACCTGACGCAGCTCGATGAATTGCCAGAGGGAGCACCCGTTCGATGAAGACGATGTCCCGGAAGACGAAAATTGGTCGGCTCCTCGTTCGCCAGGGGGGCCTGCTTGGCTGCGCCGCATTGGCGCTGTTGTGGAACGGCGAGGTCCCATCGCCCGCGAGCGGCTTCGTGTCCTCGGCGGAAGCGCGCGTGGGGCGACCGGCAACCCCGGTCAGCTATGCGGGCGTCGCCCGCCGGTCGACCGTCGGGGTCGGGGCGGGCGGTGTCGGCGGGCCCGCGTCCGGCGTTGGGGTGCTCCCGGGAGCCGGGGCAGGTCAGGTCGGCGTCGGGTACAGCGGCGGGGTCGGCGTCAACCTCGGTGGACCGGTGAACCGCGTTGGTATCCGCTGAGGGGGCCTGCGGTTGCACACGTCGGTGAGCCCTATCGAGTTTCGACGCGTCGCCCGAAACAGGAGAGCGACGTGAAGTTTCACCGCTCCGGGAACCACCCGCGCGGTTGGCCGATCGCGCTTCTTGGGTTCGCTGCGGTGCTGGTCGGCGCAATGATCAGCGCCTTCGCAATCGGCATCGAACAACGAAGCGCGACCAGGGCCGAAGTCGGGAGCTGCGATCGGTACAGCGGTCTCCCCGCCGGGGACGGGGAAACCGCTGGGATGGCGTTCATTCCCGGCGGCACCTTCAAGATGGGCTCCGAGCGCCATCAGCCGGAGGAGCGCTTCACGCATGTCGTCCGCGCCGACGGCTTCTGGATCGATCGCCACGAGGTGACGAACGCACAGTTCAGGCAGTTCGTGGACGCCACCGGCTACATCACATTGGCCGAGCGCGGGCTCGACCCCAAAGCCCACCCCAACATGGAAACGGAGCTGCTCGTTCCCGGCTCGGTCGCCTTCATCCCGCCGACAGACATCGGGCGGGGCGGGCGGATCACGCAGTGGTGGCAGTACGTGGCCGGTGCCAGTTGGCGCCAGCCGACTGGCGCTGGAAGTTCAATCGCCGGAAAGGACCATCATCCGGTCGTGCATGTCGCCTATGAGGACGCAACTGCATACGCGCGATGGCGCGGTCGCAGCCTGCCGACCGAGGCGCAATGGGAGTTCGCCGCGCGCGGTGGTCGCGACGGCGAGGACGACTGGTCGAGTGCGTTCGATGCCGAGGGCAAGCCGATCGCGAACACATGGCAGGGTATCTTCCCGGTCCTGAATACCAAAGACGACGGGTATGCCGGGACCGCGCCAGTGGGATGCTTCAAGGCGAACGGCTACGGCCTCTACGACATGATCGGCAATGTTTGGGAATGGACCGACGATTGGTACCAGCCCGGACATTCACGCGACACCGCAGTCAATCCCACCGGCCCTGAATTGATATCGATCCGCATTGCCGCCGGCCAACCCGCGAGCCGCGTAATCAAGGGGGGATCACATTTGTGCGCCCTCAACTACTGCGCTCGATACAGGCCCGCTGCACGCCAGCCGCAGGAAATAAACCTCAGCGCGGCGCATGTGGGATTCCGCACCGTGTTGAACAAGCCACCTACAACCTCACCCTAAGCTTCGCACGGCCCAAAGTGCATGAACTCGTCGCGGTTTCGTTGGCTCATCAGAAGGAAGCGTGCATTGAACAGATACACCTCCGTCGTCTGCCATGTCTCCGCCGCACTTGCCGGCGTGCTGGCCTTCTCGGTCGCGCCAGGTTCGGCGCAGGAGCCGCTCGACCGCACGGTCCTGCCCATTCCGGAACCTCAGCGCCCCATCTATAGCGAACTCGACGCGCGTAACGCCAGGCCACCGCCGCGGTTCCAGGTGAAGGCGCCCCAGGGAGCACCCAATGTCGTGATCGTGCTGATCGACGACCTCGGCTTCGGTGGGCCAAGTACATTCGGCGGCCCCATCCGCACGCCGACACTGGACCAACTCGCCCAAGGTGGCCTGCGCTTCAACCACTTCCACACCACGGCGCTCTGCTCACCGACACGCGTGGCACTGAAGTCCGGCCGGAACCACCACACCGCCAATGCGGGCTCGATCATGGAGACCGCGACGGCCTTCCCCGGCAACACCGGGCAGATCCCGAACAGCGTTGCGCCGCTCGCGGAAATGCTACGGCTGAACGGCTACAGCACTGGCGCCTTCGGCAAGTGGCACGAAACCGCCGCATGGGAGACCAGTGTGTCGGGCCCGTTCGACCGCTGGCCCACCAAGCAGGGCTTCGACAAGTTTTACGGGTTCATCGGTGGCGAAACCGACCAATGGTATCCGCTCATCTATGACGGCGTGATCAAGGTCGATCCGCCCAGGACGAAGGACTACCACTTCACCGTCGACATGACGAACCAGGCCATCAACTGGGTGAAGGCGCAGCAGTCGATGACGCCGGACAAGCCGTTCTTCGTCTACTACGCCACCGGCGCGGTCCATGCGCCGCACCATGTGCCGAAGGAATGGGCCGACAAGTATAAGGGCCAGTTCGACAAGGGCTGGGACCAGGTTCGAAACGAGACGGTCGAGCGGCAGAAGAAGCTGGGCGTGATCCCGGCGAATACCCGGTTGGCCGACCGGCCGGACGACATCAAGGCGTGGGACACGCTGCCGGCGGAACATCGGCGTCTGTTCGCACGCCAGGCCGAGGTGTTCGCGGGATTCCTGGAGCACACCGACAACGAGGTCGGGCGATTCAAGCAGGCGCTCGAGGACATCGGCGAGCTGGACAACACCCTGTTCATCTACATTGCCGGCGACAACGGCACCAGCGCCGAGGGCGGTTTCGTCGGCATGTACAACGAGATGACCTATTTCAACGGCGTGGCCGAGAAAGTCGAAGATCTCATCCCGTTGATCGACAAGTGGGGCGGTCCGGAAACCTTCCCGCACATGGCCGCCGGCTGGGCGGTTGCCTTCGACGCACCCTTCAAGTGGGCCAAGCAGGTGGCTTCCGACTTCGGCGGCGTCCGCAACGGCACGGTCATTCACTGGCCGAAAGGCATCAACGAGAAGGGGGGCCTGCGCACGCAGTTCTCGCACGTCATCGACATCGCCCCCACCATCCTGGAGGCTGCCGGTCTGCCGCAGCCCAAGGTCGTCAACGGTACGCCGCAGACGCCCATCGAGGGCACCAGCCTCGTTTATGCCTTCAACAATGCGACGGCGCCGGAACAGCACACGACACAGTATTTCGAGATGTTCGGCAATCGCGCGATCTATCGCGATGGCTGGATTGCCCGAACCATCCACCGTGCGCCATGGCAAGTAACGAATCTCCCGCCGCTGACTTCCGACGTCTGGGAGCTTTATGACGTGAGGAACGATTTCAGTCTCACCCGGGACCTGGCCGCCGAGCAGCCTGCAAAGCTGAAGGAGATGCAGGCCCTGTTCATGACGGAAGCCCAGAAGCACCACGTGTTGCCCCTTGACGACCGGACCATCGAGCGCACCAACCCGACCCTTGCGGGCCGGCCGGATGTCCTGGGTGCCCGCCCCTCGCTCACGCTCTACGAGGGGATGCAGGGCATGCTGGAAAACACCTTCATGAACATCAAGAACCGGTCGAGCAAGATCACCGCCGAACTCGACGTCCCGGCCGGTGGCGCCAACGGCGCGATCCTGTCGCAGGGCGGACGCTTCGGCGGTTGGTCGCTGTTCATGAAGGATGGCAAGCCGGCCTACACCTACAACTTCCTCGGGCTGGCGCGTTACACCGTTGTGGCACCAGAAGCGCTATCGAGCGGTCCCGCAACGGTCATCCTCGACTTCGCCTATGACGGCGGCGGAGCCGGCAAGGGAGGCAAGGCGACCCTCTCCGTGAATGGAAGATCCGTCGCCGAGGGGCGTGTCGAGAAGACCCAGCCGAATATCTTCTCGGCGGACGAGACCGCCGACGTCGGCATCGACAATCAGACACCGGTTGCCGAGGGCATCGGCATCGGACCGGAGACCCGGTTCACCGGCAAAATCAACAAGATCACGCTCGAAGTAAGTCCGCTTAAGTAGAGGACTCTACGCTGGCCGCAGTCTCCGTCGCGAAGGTCAGCGTCGAAGCCGTCAGGCGCTCCGACATTGGTCGGTTCGTCGTTCTGTCCAAGTGCTGGATCGTCAACCGCAATGCGCTCGCCTTCCTACGCTGGATATCGATCAGGCTGACAGCGCGGAAATGCCGTCAGAACACACGATGATTTCGGATAGACTCTCAGATGAACGGGATTTCACGATGAAGCAATCGTCCAAGGCCGTGTGGATCGTCGATCCGATCCGTTCCATGTCGCTGGTCCTGGCGGCAAGCGCGCTCATGGTGGGCACGGCCCATGCGCAGGATCGGCCGGGATTGGAGACCACCGCCGTCCTTCGTGTGGAGGATTCGGTGCCACCCGACCTGATGCGGGGGCCGCATCACACGGTAGACCCGACCGTGTACGTCCATTCCTTCATGCGCGAGTACCGGGTGCGCAGCGAGTTCGGCGACTATGATGTCGTCGGTGATGCCGAGCTGCGTACCCTGGTCAAGGAATTGGCCGCGATCGCGGAGTTGCGGAAGGTGAAGCGTGGCGACGTATTCGTGGACGCCACGAAAAACGCCGTAGGGGGTACCTTTCGGGCAGCCCGCAACTTGATTGAGGATCCCGTCGACACGATCAGCGGAGTGCCGGAGGCGGCGGGCGACATCTTCAGCCGGTTGGAGGAGCAGGTGCGCCGCCGGGGAGGTTCGCAATACGAAGATGGCACGGCGAAGTCGCTGCTCGCGGTTTCGTCCTTCAAGCGAGAGCTCGCGCGGAAGCTGGAGGTCGACGTTTATTCGACCAACGAAGTGCTGCAGAAGGAGTTGAATTCGGTAGCGTGGGCGTCGGCCGCGGGAAACCTGTCGCTGGGTGCGGTTTCGCTGGCGACCGGCGCCGCCGTGCTGCAGCTCGCAGGCTATGCGCGCGTGTTCGACCAGGCGAAGGCGGTGATCGAGGCGGAGCCGCCGGCGGAAGTGTCGCGCCGGTCGCGCCAGCAGTTGACCGCGATCGGGATCCCGAAAGACCTGGTCGATCGCTTTCTCGAGAATCGAAGCTTCTCGCCTCGCCACCAGTACATCATCGTAACTTCGCTGGAACTGATGGCCGGCGTCGCCAATCGGCGCGCCGTCCTGGACGCCGCACTGACGGCGCGAAGCGAGCGAGAGGCGCATCTGTTTCAGCAGACGGCGGCGCTGATGGCCGGCTATCACCAGAGTGTGGCCCCCATCGCCCGGATTTCGTCGGAGTGGGGCTTCCCGGTCGCGATCCAAGCCGACGCCCGCGTGACCGTGCTGGCGCCGCTCGACTACGTCCAATGGAATGCCACGGCCTCGTCATTCCTGAAGCGGTTGCCGCCGCCGCAGACGGTCAAGTCCGCCCGGCGGGGCACACGAGCCGTGCCGAGAGGCGAAATCTGGCTGACCGGCGACGCTTCCGCGCGTACCCGGCAAGAACTCGAGCGGCACGGTTATGATTTGCACGAGCGCAGCGGTCGCCGGATCGCGATCGCGGACTAGGGCTTGTCTCGACCGTCCGGATTGCCGATGCGGGCTTGCCTGCCATCCGGCGCGCATATGGAGCGATTGGTCGCGAGGGGGCAGTTCCGTTGCCGCGTCGATCGGTTCCCAGATCGATCAGACGCTACGCCGACGATCGGGGGCAGGTCCGAACACGCACTGTATGCGGCGTTCCCGTATCATCGATGCTGCAGGATCAATGACGATTTCGACATGTCTGAAGGGGAGTGTTCAACATGTTCCGAGGAGTTCTTGCACTGATATTGTGTCTCGGCCTTGGTGCAGTGGCGGCGCCCGTGGCGCTGGCGCAAGGAACGACGACTGCAATCACCGAGCAGGAGGCCCACGCGATTGCGGTGGATGCCTATGTCTATTTCTACCCGCTCCTGTCGATGGATGTTTCGCGAAAGACATTCACGAATATCGAGCCGGGAAAAGAATTCGGCAAAGGCCCGGCGAACATGTTTACCAACATTCCCATATACCCGCCTGCCGATTTCAAGGGTGTCGTCCGCCCCAATTTCGACACGCTCTATTCCGTCGCATGGCTCGACATGACGGAAGAGCCTGTCGTCATCACGGCGCCGGATACCAGCGGGCGTTATTATCTTCTGCCGATGCTGGACATGTGGACAGATGCGTTTGCCTCGCCCGGTTGGCGAACGACCGGTACACAGGCCAGCAACTATCTGGTCGCGCCGCCTGGATGGAATGGCGCCGTTCCCGCAGGGATGTCGCGCATCAATGCGCCGACGCCGCATGTCTGGGTCATCGGTCGCACGAAGACGGATGGGCCGTCCGATTATGACACCGTCCACAAGATCCAGGCCGGTTACAAAGTCACCATGCTTTCGGACTGGGGCAAGACACCAAGGCCGGTCGAAGTGAAGATCGATACGAGCGTCGACATGAAGACCCCACCGAAGGTCCAGGTCGACACCATGCCGGCCGGCAAGTACTTCTCCTACGCGGCCGAGCTGCTCAAGGTCGAGCCACCGCATGTCACCGACGAACCAATTCTTGCGCAGATGAAAAAGATTGGAATCGATGTTGGCAAGAGCTTCGACATCAGCAAGCTCCATCCGACCGTGCAAAAGGCGATCGAGAGTGCGCCGACAGAAGCCCAGCGGCTGATGACTTGGAAGTTGGCGACATTGGCTCGGGTAGCGAATGGCTGGGCGATGAACACGGACACGGTGGGCGTTTATGGCAACTATTACCTGAAGCGGGCCATTCTCGCCCAGCAAGGACTTGGCGCGAACGTGCCCGAGGACGCCATCTACCCGCTCAATCTCGGCGATGAGTCCGGGAAGCCGCTCGATGGCACAAACAAATACACCATCACTTTCGAGAAAGGTTCCATGCCACCGGTAAACGCCTTCTGGTCAATCACCCTATATGATTCCGAGGGATTCCAAGTAGGAAACCGGCTGAACCGCTTCGCGGTCAGTAGCTGGATGCCGTTCAAGCACAATGCCGACGGCTCTCTTGATCTATATTTTCAGAATGAGAGTCCCGGAAAGGACAAGGAGGCCAACTGGCTGCCCGCGCCCAAGGCGCCGTTCAACTTGTTGATGCGCATGTACGCTCCGAAATCCGAGGCGCTCATCGGCAAGTGGAGCCCCCCGCCGGTCACGAAGGCTCAGGCGTTTCCGGGCTTGGCGGCGCAGTGAACTGGCCTGCAGAAACGAGCCTGCTTCGGGTGCGGCAACACCTGCGCTGCTGACTTGTTCGGGCTGCGAGCAGTGTTGTAGGCGGGTCTCCGCAACCACCTTCAATTGCTCGAACGAACGACCGTCGCTGACACCAGCGGCGGCCGTTTGCTTTTGCGCCGATTGACACCAGGAATGAACCCTGCGTCATTGGTCCTTGAACATCCGGGCAGGGGGAGAAGCGGATGTGGGGGGCGCCGTGTTAGTACGGCTCCGAAATGCGAGAGTATTGGCCGCGCTGTCGGTCGCCGGCGCCTTCTGCGGGGCGCCTGGAGTGTTCGCGCAGGACCTGGAGCCAGGGATAAGGGCCTATCAGAATCTTCCGATCGGCCTCAACTTCGTTCTCGGCGGCTACCTCCATACGCAGGGTGGCTTGGCCAGCGTCCAATCATTGCCGATCACGGACGCAAAATTCCGCAGCCATTCCGCGGTGGTCGCCTATGCGCGAACGTTCGGCCTGCTGGGTTCCTCGGCGAAGATCGATGTCATCGCCCCGCATACCCGGATTTCCGGCCATGCCAGATTCGCGGGCCAGCAGGCCGGACGCGACGTGTCCGGGTTCAATGATCCAAGAGTCCGCCTCACCTGGAATTTCTATGAGGCGCCGGCGCTGACGGTGGAGGAGTTCGCCGGGTTCCGGCAGGACCTCATCATCGGTGCCAGCCTGCAGGTCTCCATTCCGGTCGGGCGGTATGATTCGACCAAGCTCGTGAACATCGGCACCAATCGCTGGTTCGTGAAGCCGGAGATCGGGCTGTCGAAGCGCTTCGGTCCCGTGACGCTGGAGATCGCGCCCAGCGTCACCTTCTTCACCGCGAATGACGACTTCCTGAACGGATTGACGCGCGAGCAGGCCCCCCTCTACGCGGTGCGGGGGAATGTCGTCTACAGCTTCGGCCACGACATCTGGGCGGCGCTCGATACCACCTATCACACCGGCGGGCGGACGACAGTGGAGGGCGTGGAGGGGGACGACTGGCAACGGAACTGGCGCGTGGGGGCGACCTTGTCGGTGCCGGTCGGTCGCCAGCATTCCATCAAGATCTACGGCAGCACCGGCATCTCGACCCGGACCGGCGGCGACTTCGACGTGATGGGGGTCGCCTGGCAGTATCGCTGGTGACCCCGCGACCCCCGCGGCGGGCCTGCCGGCCGGCCCGATGCCGGCGGCAGGTCCCCCGCTCAACCCATCCCGTATCCGAAGCAGCCTTTCAATGCGCCAGCCACACGTCGCCCAGGTCCTGGTAGATCATGTGGAACGGCGACATCGACCAGTTCCGCACCTTCTGGTTCATCACGACGATGCGGTGCCAATAGAGGAACGGCACGGCATAGGCCTGGTCCAGCGCGCGGGTTTCCAGCTCGCGGATGAGCCGGCGCCGCTCGACCTTGTCGGTGGTCTTGGCCTGGAGGTCGAACAGCTCGTCCAGCTTGCGGTCGGTGTGCCGCGAGAAGGCCTGCGGCGACCGATCGGTCGAGATGTACTTGATGACGCCGGTATTCGGGTCGGGGCTGTAGTCGGTGAATGAGTCGATGATCACGTCGTAATTGCCGTTGCTCATCGACGAGAAGTAGGCCGCCAGCTCGAACTGCTGATGCTCGACCTTGACGCCGATCTGGCGCCACTGGTCGATCAGGTAGATGCCGTTGGCGACATAGGGCGCGATGGTGCGGTTGGCCAGCGTGAAGGTCAGGTTCTCCTGCCCGGCCTCCTTGAGCAGCCGGCGCGCTTCCGCCCGGGCCGCCACCATGTCCCGGCCGAAGCCGGGCTGCTGGACGAGCTCCTCCTCGGTCGACGCATAGGGGCTGCCCGGGGGCAGGATCCCGCCGACATTGCGCAGGGGCGAGATGCGGCCGAGCGAGGCGCCGGCACCCCAGCGGTCGATCGCGAGCGACAGGGCCTTGCGCACGCGGGCGTCGTTGAAGGGCGGCTTCTCGTTGTTGAAGGTGACCAGCATGTGGAGCAGCCACGGCTCCTCGTAGACCCGGGCGTCCTTGCCGAGCTCGCGGACCACGCGATCGCGCTCCGGCGGCGAGACACCGCGGAACTCCGCATCGATCTGCTTGCCGATCATCGCATTCAGCATCGCCGAGGCCGACATGGTGATGGCCCGGAAGCCGTCGAGATAGGGATGGTCCTTGCGGAAATAGCCTTCGAAGCGCTCGCCGCGCCAGTGCGAGCCCGCGACATGCTCGACGAACTTGAAGGGCCCGGTGCCCATCACATTCTTGGCCGGGAAGTTCGGATCCTGCTTCAGCTTCGCCGCGCTGAAGATGCAGTTCCAGGGCGAGGCGAGGTTGGTCAGGAAGGCGACATCGATCTCCTTCAGCCGGAAGACCACGGTCAGCGGGTCGGCCGTCTCGATCGAGGCCAGCTTGATCATCGAATCCCGGCGCGCGGAATTGACCCCCTGCGGCGGGTTCGCGATGCGCTCGTAGCTTGCCTTTACATCCTCCGACGTCAGCGTGGTGCCGTCATGGAAGAGGACCCCCGGGCGCAGCTTCACCGTGTAGGCCAGGCTGTCCGGCGAGACTGACCAGCTTTCCGCGAGATCGCCGACGATGGCGGGGTACTTGTGCGGCTCGTATTTCAGGACGGTCGAATAGTGCGGCGCCATGCGCTGGATCACCGCGAAGGTCGACGAGGCGTGGCAGTCGTAGGTCGGCGGCTCGGCGGCCAGCGAGAAGGTCAGGGTGCCGCCGCGTTGCGGCTGCTCCTGGGCCGTGGCCGGCTGGGCCAGGGCGAGCGCCGCCAAGCCGGCGGCCAGCAGAATTCGGGCATTCATGTTTTTTCATTCCTCCCCAGTATTGCAGGCATCGGTCGCAGGATGTGGATCAAGGCGGCGGCTGCAGGGCATCTCCGAAACGGTTGGCGGGAACGGCTGCTCGGCCATCCTGGTGGGTCGGGCATTGCGCCCCAGCCATCCTCCATGGACGTATTTTATATGATATTTTTTATCTTACCCTCGCCCAGGATACCCGCAGTGGAGCCGCGCGCAACTTTTTCTGCCGGGGTCGATGCAGGCCCGCGATCGCCGACGAAGAATGTCCCGGCGCGACAAGGATGGGCGTCCGGCCGGTCAGGATCCGGGCCAGCGCCGCGCGAATTTGTCAAAGTGACGGAAGATTCTGGAGCCGTAATCCCTGAAAAGGACGATAACGGTACCCGGAGACTGAAGGCGCCTCGGAGGTCGCATCTTGGATGTGAATGGCCGCAAGCCGAACGAGGTCCCCGGCTGTTCGCATCGGAAGCGAACCGCCATGCGACGCCGCGCGCGATGGGCTGTGGAAGCGACCTTTGTTGCAGGGGTTCTGTTCGCGCCTGATGCGGCACTCGGCGACGATCCCATGCTGCTGCACGACCGCGACGGGCTGACCGTGCGGGCGCATTTTCAGGTGGGGCTGAACGCCGTTATCGAGCGGGACCTGTTCTGGAACTACGCAGCCACCGTCGCGCCGTCGGCGAACTTCGATCCGAACACGCGGTGGATCGAAGGCTATGTCATGCCCGGCATCAGCTTCACGAGGCGCCTCGGCGGCGACCTGACCGCCTACGGGAAGCTGTCGATCGTGGCCTCCGGCACCCTCGGGACCGATGCCTTCGCCGTCCGCGACACCGGCCGCATCACCCTCGAGGACGGCTATCTGGGGCTCCGTTCCGAGGACGCCGGCGCCGGGTCGTTCGACCTTTCTTTAGGGCCGCGGGACTTCAAGGCTGGGACCGGGATGCTGATCGCCAATGGCGGTTCCAGCGGCTTCGAGCGCGGTGCGCTGAAGCTTGGGCCGCGCAAGGCCTGGGAGGTCGCTGCCCTGGGGCGCTTCGGTCTCGACGGCTTCTCCGGGACGGCGTTCTACCTCGAGCCGAACGAGCTGCGCCGCAGCCGCAGCGACACCAGGATCGCCGGCGCCGATGTCCGTCACGACGGCGCCGACGATACCTACGCCGGGGTGACATTCGGCCAGGTGCTGGATTCCTCGGCGCCCTATCCGCAGGCCGCGCCGGGCGGAATAGGGGTGCCGAAGATCATCCCCGGCGGGCGGGACGGGCTGAAGTTCGTCAACTTCTATGGGCGCGCCAAGCCCTTCCGGGACAGCCTGGAGAATTTCTTCGTCGCCGGGGACCTCGCCTATGAATGGAACGGCGATGTCGACCTCCAGGCATGGGCCGGCCGTTTCCAGGCCGGCTATACGTTCGCGAACATCGGGTGGGCGCCGACCCTGAGCTATTCCTACCAGACGTTCTCGGGCGACAATCCCTCGACCTCGAAACTCGAACGCTTCGATCCATTGTATTTCGAAGGCACGCCGAGTTCCTGGTCGACCGGATCGAAATCGTCGATGGTCTTCATCAACTCCAACGTCAATGCCCATCAGCTCAGCCTGCGCGTCACGCCGACGGTGCGGGACACCCTGACGCTGCGCTATGCGCATATCCGCGCGAACCAGTTGCGTAGCCCGATTCAGTTCGGCCAGGCGACGCGCCTTGACATGTCCCAGGGCGTGCCGGAGCCGATCGCCGGCGTCACCAAGAAGCATCTCGCGGACGATATCTATGTCGAATACAGCCGTTCACTGAACCCTCATACCTATCTCACGGCCGGGTTCAGCGTTTCCTTTCCTGCGGCCGGGGCGGCCTCGATCGCCAACGGCCATGCGCCCGCTTGGACAGGAGGCTTCGTCAATGTCGTCGTCAATTTCTGAGGCCGGGCGGCCGGGCAGGTCTGCCGGGATCGCGATCGTGGCGGCCGCGTTCGCTATGGCGATGATGCCGGCCCTGGCCCAGCCGGGCGGGACGATGTCGGCCGCGGAGTCCGATCCGGGGCGGCTCGGATGGATGGTCGGTTCGCCTCCGGCCCCCGACAAGATCATCCGCTTCTCCGACGACGATTATTTCGGCTTTCCCAAGCTGCGCTGGACGGTCTGTCACTTCCGACAGCTCATGCCGACGGTCGGTGTCAGCCGGGGACTTGGCGCCCCCGTTCCCTTCGAGCGGAAGATCGACCGCTCGATCGACGCCGTCCGGTTCACCCCGCTGGACGGCGGCGGCAGGATGACATGGGCGGAGTCGCTGGCCGCCAACTATACCGACGGCATCGTCATCCTCCATGACGGCATCCTGGTCTACGAACGCTACGCCGGCTGCCTCGGCGAGGCCGGCCAGCACGGCGCCATGTCGGTGACGAAATCCCTCACCGGACTTCTGGGCGAGATGCTGGTGGCCGAGGGAACGATCAGCGAGGCTGCGAAGGTGGGCGCGATCGTGCCGGAGCTGGCCGCCAGCGCATTCGGGGACGCCACCGTCGGGCAGGTGCTCGAGATGACGACCGGGCTTCGCTACAGCGAGGATTATGCCGACCCGAACGCCGATGTCTGGATCTATGCGGCGGCCGGTAACCCGCTGCCGAAGCCCGCCGGCTATGCCGGTCCGCGCAGCTACTTCGAGTATCTCCAGACCGTGCGCAAGGAGGGCCAGCATGGCGTCGCCTTCGGCTACAAGACCATCAACACCGACGCGCTCGGCTGGATCATCTCGCGCGTCACCGGCAAGTCGGTCGCCGACCTGCTCGCGGAGCGGATCTGGAGCAAGATGGGCGCCGAGCAGGATGCCTATTACTCGGTCGATTCCATCGGTACGCCCTTCGCCGGCGGGGGGCTGAGTGCCGGCCTGCGCGACATGGCCCGGATCGGCCAGTTGATGCTCGACGGCGGCGTGATCAACGGCGAGCGCCTGATTCCCGAAGCGGCGATCCGGCGCATTCGGGCCGGGGGCGACAAGGCGGCGTTCGAGAAGGCGGGCTACGCCATGCTCCGGGGGTGGAGCTATCGCGGCATGTGGTGGGTCACCCATAACGGGCATGGCGCGTTCATGGCGCGCGGCGTCCATGGCCAGTCGATCTATGTCGATCCGGCCGCGCGCATGGTCATCGCGCGGTTCGGCTCGCATCCCCTGGCCGGCAACGCCGCCAACGACCCGACGACGCTGCCGGCATTCGAGGCCGTCGCACGGCATCTGATGCGGTGACAGGGTCGGCGCATGGCTTCGGCCGGCGCGGCGCGGGAAAGTAGTGTCGCATGTCCATGATGCTCGCCTTGTCGGGCGCCGGCGATGGGGGCTAATGTGGTCGCAACCCCGCGTCAGTCGGGGGCTACCGGTCGGTTCATGGAGGAATCACCCATGTTGCCCAGCAAGCCGCTGTCGCGCCGCAGCGTGATCAAGGGGGCGGCCGGGACGGCCGCGCTCGGTATCTTCGGCTTTCCCGCGATCGTCCGCGCCCAGGGCGACGCCATCCGTCTCGGCCATCTGACGCCGCGCACCGGCTTCCTCGGCACGCTTGGCGAATATGCCGTGATGGCGGCCGACCTCGCGGTGGAGGAGGTCAACGCCAAGGGCGGCGTGCTCGGCCGCAAGCTCGAGCTCATCAAGGAGGATTCCGTCAATCCGCAGACCGCATCGACCAAGGCCGAGCGCCTGGTGGAACGCGACAAGGTGGCGGCCCTGGTCGGCGAGATCTCGTCGGCATCGTGCCTGACCATCGCCCAGGTCGCCCAGCGCACCCGGAACCTGTTCGTCAACACCGGCGGCAATTCGGACGCGCTGCGCGGGTCCAACTGCAACAAGTACATGTTCCACGTCGAGTCACAGAACTCGATGTATGTGAAGACCGTGGGTCGTTCGCTGCTGGCCCAGAACATGGTGAAGGGCAAGCGCTGGTACTCGCTGACCGCCGACTACGCCTTCGGCCATGACCTCCTCAAGGTCGCCAAGCGCTTCATGGAGGCCAATGGCGGCCAGTTCGCCGCCGACGAGCTGGTCCCGACCGACGCCGCCGACTTCTCGGCCTTCCTGATCAAGATCCGCAATGCCAAGCCCGACATGGTGGTGTCGAACCTGGCCGGCGTCCAGATCACCAACTTCCTGAAGCAATATTCGGAGTTCGGGCTGGAGTTCCCGGTCGCCGGCTTCGGCTTCGACACGGCGGTGGCGTGGGGGGCCGGCAAGGGCAACTTCTTCGGCACCTGGCCCTTGGTCTGGCATCACCTGATCGACACCCCCGGCTCCAAGGCGTTCGTCGCCGCCTTCACCAAGAAGTACGGCAAGCCGCCGGAGAACCAGGCCTGGGGCGACTACATGGCGATCCAGATCATCGCCAAGTCGATGAACGAGATCAAATCCGCGGAGGCGGTGAAGCTGATCGAGCATTGGGAGAAGGGGGCGAAGTTCGACCTCCTGAAGACGCGCGAAGGCTATTTCCGCGCCTACGACCACCAGCTCATGCACGAGATGTATGCGGTCGAGGCGCTGAAGGCCAAGGACATCAAGAACCAGTGGGACATCTACAAGCCGAGCGCGGCCGTGCCGGGTCCGGACGAGAGCCTCGAGGTGATCGCGTCGACCAAGGAAGAGAACGTCTGCACGATGGCGTCGTGACGTAGATCGCGGGGCATGGCCTGCGGCGCCGTGCCCCGCTTCCTGTCGCCAGCGGAACATCACCCTTGTCCTCCATGTTGATCGTCCAGCAGGTCCTGAACGGCCTGCTCGACGGCGTCTACTACCTGCTGATCGCGCTCGGCCTGTCGCTGATCTTCTCGCTGGGCGGCATCGTCAACCTGGCGCATGGCGCCTTCTATGCCATCGGCGCCTACCTGACGGTGGTGCTGGCGGACCATGTCGGCTTCGGCGGCGCGCTGGTCCTGTCGCCGATCGGGGTGGCGCTCTTCGGCATCCTGATCGAGCGCTTCCTCTTCCGTCGCTTCTATCGTGCCGACCCGATCCTCTCGCTGCTCCTGACCTTCGGGATGGCGATGGTGGCGGAGCAGGTGCTGCGCATGATCTTCGGGGCGGCGCCACTCTCCTACGCCATCCCGCAGGAGCTGCGCGGGCAGGTCGTCGTCGGCGACTTCATCTATTCGCGCTACCGCGTGTTCCTGCTGGCGGTCGCGGTTGCCTGCATCGGCGGGCTGTGGCTGCTGCTGAACCGGACGGCGTTCGGCCGGGTGGTGCGGGCGGGCGTCCAGAATCCCGACATGGTGGGTGCGCTGGGCATCTCGCTGGAGCCCTACATGGCGACCGTGGCGGCGCTGGGCATCGGCCTGGCCGGGCTGGCGGGGGTGCTGCTGGCGCCGATCTATTCCATCCACCCCGCCATGGGGCAGGAGATCATCACGCCGGCCTTCGTGGTCGTGGTGATCGGCGGCCTCGGCTCGTTCTGGGGCGTCGTGGTGGCCGCGGTCCTGGTCGGGCTGGTGAAGGGGCTGACCATCGCCGCCGGCTACGCGCAGGCCTCCACCGCCGTCATCTACCTGATGATGCTCCTGGTCCTGCTGGTCCGCTCGCGCGGCCTGTTCGGCGAGCGCATCCAGCGCTTCGAGTGAGGGGGCGATGCCGCTCGGCCGATCGTCCCTCTTCATCGCCGCCGCGGCGCTGCTGGGCCTGCCGTTCCTCCTGGGCTGGATCGGCCTCGGCGTCACCTCGGCGACCGAGGTCGTGGTCTTCGCCATCGCCTGCATGGCCCTCAACATCCTGGTCGGGCACACCGGGCTGGTCTCGTTCGGCCATGGCGCCTGGTTCGGCCTCGCCGCCTATGCGGCCGGGCTGGCGCAACGCCATCTCTTTCCCGGCAGCTTCGTCCTGCCGATCCTGGCCGGGGGGGCCGCGATCGCCATCATCGCCGGCGCCTTCGGCTTCCTCATCCTGCGCCGGCGCGGGGTCTACTTCTCGCTGCTGACCCTGGCCCTGGCGGCCATGCTCTATGCCGTCGCCTTCCGCTGGACCGCCGTCACCGGTGGCGAGGACGGGCTGGGTGGCATCCGGCGCCCGGTATGGTTCGGCGTCAGCTTCGAGAGCGCGCCGCACTATTACGCCCTGGTGGCGTCGATCGGCTTCGCCGTCGTCTACGCCCTGTGGCGCTTCCACCGCTCGCCCGTCGGGCATGTGCTGGTCGCCATCCGCGAGAACGAGCAGCGCGCCCGCTTCGTCGGCTACCCGATCAATCGCTACAAGCTGCTGGCCTTCGTCGTCTCGTCGACGCTGACCGGCCTGGCCGGCATGCTGCTGCTGTTCAACAACCGCATGACCTCGGCCGACCCGATCTCGGTCGCCTTCTCGGGCGAGCTGCTGGCGATGGTCGTCATCGGCGGGATGCGCAGCTTCCTCGGCCCGGCGCTGGGTGCCCTCTTCTTCGTGATCTTCCGCGACTACCTGTCGAGTGCGACCGAGAACTGGCTGCTGTGGTTCGGGCTGCTCTTCGTCGGCTTCATCGTCTTCTCGCCGACCGGGCTGGTCGGGGTCTGGGAGCGGCTGACCGCCCCCTTGCGCCGGCAGCCGGTCGAGGACGCCGCCATGGCCGGGCGCCGCGCCGGCGAGGTCGAGTTGCCGGATTTCCTGAAGCCCGACGGCAGTGTCGACGGACAGGTCCTCGTCGTCGAAGGCATCCGGCGGAGCTTCGGCAGCATCGCCGCGGTGCGCGGCGTCAGCTTCGCCGTGCGCGACCGCAGCCTGCATGCGCTGATCGGCCCGAACGGGGCCGGCAAGACCACCGCCTTCAACGTCATCTCGGGCATGTTCGCGCCCGATGCCGGCCGCGTCCTGCTCGCCGGCCGGCCGGTGGCGGGCCTGACGCCGGAGGCGATCACCCGGGCCGGTGTCGGTCGCTCGTTCCAGATCACCAACCTGTTCGCCGGCCTGTCGGTGGCGGAGAACGTCCGGCTCGCCGTGCAGGCCCGGCATCGCCGGCGGTTCAGCGTCTGGGCCGCGGCGGACGAGCTGCCCGGCATCGCTGCGGAGACCGCCGCCATCCTCCAGGCGATGGGCCTGGCCGGCGCCGAGCGGGCGGTGGCGGGCGAGCTCTCCTATGGCGGCCAGCGGCTGCTCGACATGGCGCTGGCGATCTCCACCCGGCCGCGCATCCTGCTGCTCGACGAGCCGTTGGCCGGCCTCGCTGCCGCTGAGCGGAGTCGGGTCGCCACCCTGGTGAAGCGGATCTCGGCCGACCTGCCGGTGCTGATCGTGGAGCACGACATCGACCGCATCTTCCAGATCGCCGATGCCGTGACGGTGATGAACGAGGGGGAGGTGCTGGTCGACGGCAGCGTGGAGGACGCACGCGGGTCGCCGCGGGTGCAGGAGGTCTATATCGGCTCCGGCGTCCACCGGGTGACCGCGCGCGCCCCCGCCGCCGCCCCCGGCCCGCCGCTGCTGGCGGTGGAGGGCATCGACGCCTATTACGGCAAGAGCCATATCCTGAGCCGGGTTTCCTTCGAGGTCGGCCAGAACGAGATCGTCGCCCTCCTCGGCCGCAATGGTGCGGGCAAGTCCACTCTGCTGAAGACCATCGTCGGCATCGTGCCGCCCAGGACCGGGACGATCGCGCTGGCCGGCGAGCGCCTCTCGGGCCTGGCTCCGTCCCTGGTCACCCGCCGCGGCGTCTCCTACGTCCCCCAGGGGCGGGGCCTCTTCGCCGGCATGAGCGTGGCGGAGAACATGGAGCTGGGGCGGCTGCGGCGGCGCAACGGCATCGGCACCCATTGGGAGGAAGAGCAGATCTTCGCCGTCTTCCCGCGCATCAAGGAGCGCTGGCGCTCGCCGGCCGACTACCTTTCCGGCGGCGAGCAGCAGATGGTGGCGGTGGCGCGCGCCTTGTCCGGCGATACCCGCATCCTGCTGCTGGACGAGCCGTTCGAGGGCCTGGCGCCGGCGATCGTGGAAGAACTGTTCGAAGCCTTCGACCGGCTGCGGCGCGAGGTCGCCATCATCATCGTCGACCACCATCTCGACCTGGCACTCGCACTGTCGGACCGTACGGTGGCGCTGGAGCGGGGCGAGATCACCCATGTCGGCCCCTCCGAGGCGCTGAGCCGGGATATCGACCTGCGGCGCAAGGTGTTGTGGCTGTAGCCCTGCGTCACGCGACCGCGACGGATCGGGTCGTCGCGGCGACGGCGGGAAAAGCACCCTCGATGATCTCCCAGAAGGGCGGCAGGCCGGATGCGCGGTCGAGGTCGAGGAGGATGCCCGGGCGGGACTTCAGCAGCCCGCCGGGGGGCCGCCACGACGACAGGCGGATGATCGCCTCCAGCCGCCGGCGTCCGCTCGATGCGATGCCGGAGCCGGCGGTCTGCCCTTCGAGGCGGTAGACGGCGGCGCGCAACGACCGCCGGTCCGGCGTGGTGAAGCCCCAGGCGTCGAAACCGAGCGGCCGCATCGCCCGCGCCAGGCACGTCCAGGCTTCCAGGTTGAACAAGGCGCAATGTTGCGGCCGCGGCCGCGCTTCCTCTTCCGGCTGCGACCCGTCGGGGCGGAACTGCTGCGCGATGCGCATGCCGGCACGTTCGAGGATATCGCAGGCGATGCCGGCCTCGTCCACGAAGGCGGCGACCGCCAGCAGGAGCAGGTCGTACCAGGTGCCGACATGGTCCCGCGCCATCAGCGCGCGGCGACCCTGCGGGCTCGCCAGAAGCCAGTCGAGGAGTGCCCGCGACCATCGCCGCAGCGCCGCCATTTCCGCGACGTCGAGCGCGCCCAGCGCGTGGATGATGCGCACCGCGTCGAGGACGAACACCAAGTCCCGCAGCTCGATGATGGCGGACCCATCGCCCCCGGCGCGCAGATGCGGTTGCATCGCGGTGGCTGGATCGATGAACCGGGTGCGGACGCTGTCGGCGGCGGTGGCGGCCAGGGTCCGGCTGTCCGTCGCCGCGGCGGCGAGCGCGGTCACGATGATCTGGTGGAGCACCAGGGTGCCGCCGCCGGACTGGTTACTGCCGGGGGATGCCGCTCCCTGGAGTGCCGCCAGCATGGCGTCGGCTCCGTCGCCGCCCGCACCGAGGCGGGCGATGGCCTCGCCAGGATAGAAGAGCGGCTGGTCGACGTCCCAGCGGCGCCGCACTGCCCTCTCGTCCAGCCCCTGCAGGAACGTCACGATGCCGGCGAGCCGTGACTGGAATCGTGTGGTCGCGACGGTCTCGGCCGTCTCGTTGCCCGAAGCGAGGCGTGCGACCCACCCGGCCCGCCGCCATCGGCCGGCATCGACCGATGCCTCGCCCAGGGCCGCACCGGCCCGGGCGTTGGGCCATTGCGCCCACTGCCCGTCGACGCCCAGGCGCGCCAGCAGGGCGGCCTTGTCGGAGCGGCCGTAGCGCAGTCGTGGGTCGAAGCCTTCCGCCGCGTCCGAACAGAAGGCGATCTGGGGTTCCTGGTCCGCCACCGGCCGCTCGCCGGCGACGAGGAGGCGGCGGTTGTCCACCATCCGGGCCATCGGGACGATCAGGTAGCGCGCGTCGGTGGCATCGGCGGCGGCCGCCCGGATCGCCGCCCAGCCATCCCTCGTCAGGAACGTGCTGCCGTCCCAGGGCAATACCCAGCGGGCGAGCGACCGGCCCTCGGCAAGCGCCGCATTGCGCGCCCCGTTGAGGTTGATCGCATACGCGTTCCGCCGCCGCCGCAAGCGTTCCCGCAGGTAGGTTCGCTCAGCCTCCGGCAGCGACTGGAAGCGCGGCGTGTGGAAGAATGCATGCTCGTCGATGGCGCCTACGACGAGCGGGCAGCGGGCGTACTCGTCCAGCGAGAAGGGGACTCGGAGGACCGCATGGCCGGCGGCTGCGATCAGGCGTTGCGCCTCGGCCTCCGTGCCCGCGTCGACGATCCGGTTCAGGACCCAGCGCTTCTCGCAGCCGGCCAGCGGCGGCTCGTGCTCCAGGATGAAGCGGAGGCTGTCCAGCGTCTGGCCGGCCCGGTGGCGCGGCGGCAGGTCGTTGCCCAGGATGCGGTAGAGGACGAAGGTCAGCGACGGGTCCGATCCTGCTGGGCCGGGCGGGCGGCAACGGCGCCGCCGGCCCCCTCAACTGGCCCTGCGGTCGCGCCACCGATAGTAGCTGACGGCCGGCGCCAGGAACCAGGGGTTGCCGGTATAAAGCGGGCGGGTCTGGAAGGGCACGTCGTCGAAGGCCGTCCGCCCGTCCTCCCGGCCGAGCACCCGCAGGCCGAGGCGCATGCCGAGATAGTTCGCCATGCCGACGCCGGACCCGCAATAGCCCATGGCGTAGTGGATGCCCTCGCGGCTGCCGATATGCATCAGCTCGTCGAAGGTGTAGCCGATGAAGCCGAACCAGGAATGGCTGATCCGGGCCTGGGCCAGCTCCGGAAAGATCCGCACCAGCTCGGCCCGCAGCAGCGGCCCGCTGACCCGGGGGTCCGTCTCGGTCAGCGAGACCCGGCCGCCGAAGAGGATGCGCCGCCCGTCGGGCGAGGCGCGGTAGTAATAGACGAGCTTGCGGGTGTCGCTGAGGATGCGGTTGCGCGGAACCAGGCGCCGGACCAGTTCCGGCGGCAGCGGCTCGGTGGCGATGATGTAGCTGCCGATCGGGATCACCCGGCGGCGCAGCCAGGGCGTCAGCTTGCCGGTATAGCCGTTGGTGGCGACCACGACGTCGCGGGCAGCGACGGTGCCGCGGCTGGTGGCGACGCGGAACCCGGCACCGTCCTGCTCGATGCCGGTGGCCGCACAGTGCGGCTCCACCCGGGCGCCCGCCGCCAGCACCCGGTCGAGCAGCCCCTGATGCAGGCGGGCGGGGTCGACCGAGGCGTGGTGGGCATAGATCGCACCGCCGAAATAGGCGTCGCTGCCGATCTCCGTCCGCTGTTCGGCGCGCGGCACCATGTGCGACCCGGCCGCCACCTCCCGCGGCTGGGTGGCGAGCCGGCGCGCCAGGGCCTCGTACTGGCCAGGCGTATGGGCGGCGTGGAAGCGGCCGACCACGCCGAAGTCGCAATCGATCTGCTCCGACCGCACCAGTTCGGTCACCCAGGCGAGCGACTTCCAGCCCTCTTCCAGGATGCGCGTCGCGTGCTCGGCGCCGTGGCGCCGTACCAGCGTGTCATGGCTGGGCTTGATGCTGGTGGAGATCTGCCCGCCGTTGCGCGTGCTGCACCCCCAGCCCGCATCCTCGGCGTCGATGACCAGCGTGTCGCGGCCGCCGCGCGCGGTCTGGAGGGCGGCGTTGAGGCCGGTGTAGCCCGACCCGATGACGACCACGTCCACCTTCGTCGGGAGCGTGCCCCGGGGCAGGGCCGGGCGCACCACGCGGTCCCACCAGTAGGGCGCCAGCTTCAGGTCGTCGTTCATCGGATCGGTTTCTCCAGTGGCCTATCGGGCATCCTGCAGGACGAGGTCGGCACCCTTCTCGGCCACCATGATCGTGGGCGCATTGGTGTTGCCGGAGGTTACGGCCGGAAACACCGAGGCGTCGATCACCCGCAGGCCCTGGAGGCCGTGGACCTGGAGCCGGGGCGACACGACGCTGCCGGCCGGGTCCGGTCCCATGCGGCAGGTGCTGACGGGATGGAAGACGCTCGATGCGCGCCGGCGGATGTCGGCCAGCAGGTCGGCATCGGACTGCACGGTGGTCCCCGGCTGGAGTTCGTCCGCGATCAGCGCCGCCAGCGCCGGCGTCGCCGCCAGCCGGCGCAGGAGGCGGGAGCCTTCCATGATCTCGCGCACGTCATGCCCGGTCGCCAGGGAGTTGGCGAAGATGGCGGGGGCGGCGAAGGGGTCCGGCGAGCGGATCTCCAGGTGCCCGCGGCTGGTCGGCCGGCAGGGCTGGGCGCTGAGGAGGAATCCCGGGAAGCGGTCCGGGCGCATCAGGGCCCGCTTGCCGGGGGTGGCACGGGTGTAGCTGAGGGGCGAGAAGTAGAGCTGCATGTTGGGCCGCGCCAGGTCGGGGCGGGTGCGCACGAAGCCGCCGCCCTGGTTGACGCTGATGGCCAGCGGGCCGCGGCGCAGCAGGAGGTAGGTGAGGCCGACCCGGAGCTTGCCCCACCAGGGTCGCAGCGCCTGGTTCAGGGTCGGCAGGCGCGAGCGGTAGAGATGGTCGATGCACAGATGGTCCTGGAGGTTGCGGCCGACCGCCGGGCTGTCATGCACGACCTCGATGCCGAGCGACCGGAGCAGGCGGCCCGGCCCGACGCCGGAAAGCTGCAACAGTTGCGGCGAGTTGATGGAGCCGGCGGCAAGGATGATTTCCCGGCCGGCCCGCGCCGTGTGCCGCACGCCGGCCCTGGCGTACTCGACGCCGACGGCCCGGCTGCCCTGGAAGAGGATGCGGGTGGCGTGGGCCTCGGTTTCCACCCGCAGGTTGGCGCGGGCCATGGCGGGGTGCAGATAGGCCCGGGCGGCCGACATGCGCTGTCCACCGCTGGTGGTGATCTGGTAGAGGCCGGCACCCTCCTGGGTCGCCCCGTTGAAGTCCGGATTGTGCGGGATGCCGGCCTCCGCGCAGGCCTGGAGGTAGGTCAGGCAGAGCGGATGGCGGTCGCGGCCGATGTCCGATACCCGCAAGGGGCCGCCGGTGCCGCGCCAGGCGTCGGCGCCGCGTGCGTTGTCCTCGGACCGCTTGAAATAGGGCAGCACGTCGGCCGATCCCCATCCGGGATTGCCCGCCGCCGCCCAGTCGTCGAAGTCCTCGGCCTGGCCGCGGACATGGACCATGGCGTTGATCGAGCTCGACCCGCCCAACACCCGGCCGCGCGGCCAATAGCCCTGCCGTCCGTCCAGGGCCGGGTCGGGCTCGGTGCGGTACATCCAGTTGACGCGCGGGTCATAGAAGGACTTGCCGTAGCCGATCGGCACCTGGATCCAGATGCGCCGGTCGGTGCCGCCGGCTTCCAGCAGCAGCACCTTGAACCGTCCGTCGGCGGTCAGCCGGTTGGCGAGCACGCATCCGGCCGACCCGGCGCCGACGATGATGTAGTCGAACTCTGTCATGGGCGAGGCAGGCATGCGCGACGCGGGGCGGGACGTTTCCACCGGCCGAGGATGGGCAAGCGGTGGATCGCGCCGCGAGGTCCAATCTCGACTTTCAGCCATACCAATAACGCCGGCCAATCATCGCCGGCCGGCGGCGGACCGCGGCGGCCGGACCAGCCCCTCCAGCACATCGGCCAGCACTTCCACGCCGGCCCGGATGGCGGGTGGGGTAATGCCGCCGAAGCCCAGCACGAGGCCGTTCACCTCGGTCGACTCGATCGAGA
Organism: uncultured Rhizobiaceae bacterium; assembly: GCA_964594715.1. Taxonomy (GTDB): domain Bacteria; phylum Pseudomonadota; class Alphaproteobacteria; order ATCC43930; family Allostellaceae; genus Allostella. Next base: position 51,262 of record CAZQOA010000018.1, read on the forward strand.
AGCGCGCGATCGGCGACACGGTGATGCGCCGCGCCTCGGCGGCCGCGGCGACCGCGATCTCCGACAGCCCGGGCGCAAGGTGGCTGATCGTGTGCAGGCCGCTGTCGGTCGGCACCACCTCCAGCAGGCCGGCAAGCCGGTGGCTCGCCGCCTCGCACAAGGCCTGGTGCCGTTCCTGGTAGATGCGGCGCATCCGCCGGATGTGGGTGGCGAACTGGCCTTCCTCGATGAATTCGGCGACCGCCGCCTGGATGCTGGACGGCACCCCCTGGACGAACGCGGCGGCGACCTTGCGGAAGGTGTCCACCAGGTCCGCCGGCACCAGCATGAAGCCGAGGCGCAGCGCCGGGAACAGCGACTTGCTGAAGGTGCCGACATAGATGACGAGGCCGGTGCGGTCGACGCTCTTCAGCGTCGGCAGCGGGCGCCGGCCGAAGAAGAACTCGCCGTCATAATCGTCCTCGACGATCCAGGCACCGGCCTGCTCGGCCGCCTGCAGCAGGGCGAAGCGCCGCTCCAGGCTCATGATGTGGCCGAGCGGCTGGTGGTGCGAGGGCGTGACGAAGGCCAGGCGGAACTGGCGGCTGCGCCGCAGCCCTTCGTCGACCCGCAAGCCCTCGCGGTCGACCGGCACCGGCACCAGGTCGGCGCCGCTGGCGAGCAGGCTGTTGCGGGCGCCGATGGCGCCGGGATTCTCGAACCAGACCTTGTCGCCGGGGTCGAGCAGCACGCTGCCGATCAGGTGGAATGCCTGCTGCGCGCCGCCGACGACGAAGATCTCATCCGCCTCGCAGGCGATGCCGCGGTTGGCGCGCAGATGGCCGGCGATGGCGTGGCGCAGGCGGGGATGGCCGAAGGGCTCGCCATAGCCCATCACCTCGTCGCGCCGGGTCCGCCAGTGCCTGGCCATCAGGCGCGCCCACTGCGCCATCGGGAAGGCATCGAAGGCGGGCAGGGCGGTGACGAAGGGGCGCGGGGAGTGGGGCAGGCGGGGGCGGTTGCCGAAGCGGTCGACGGCCCACCCCATGGCCTTCGACAGGCGCGGCTCGCGGCGGCCGGTGCGCGCCCGCCCGTCGTCCGGCGGCTGCTGCGGCCGCTCGGAGTTGAGCGCCTGGCTGACGAAGCTGCCCGCACCCACGCGGGATTCGACCAGGCCCTCGGCGATCAGCCGGTCGAAGGCATGGATCACCGTGGTCCGCGACAGGCGCAGCTCCTGGGCCAGCGTGCGGGTGGCGGGCAGCCGCTCGCCGCCGGCGATGGCGCCGGACAGCATCAGCTCGCGCAGCGCGACATAGAGTTGCGTGCTGACCGGCCGCGCCGACCCGTGGTCGATCTCGATCGACAGCAGCAGCGCCCCGCCCGCGCGCTTCACCATGGTCCGGCCCCCCTTCGGCGCAGAATGGTATCACGCCAGGTCGAGAGTGGACCTTTTGTCGTGTCCATTCCCGCCGAAGGATCGCGCTTCCGGTCATTCCCCTCGCGGACGCGGTCGATCATGAAGATCACGAGCATCGAGACCTTCTGCAACGAGTTCGTCGGCTTCGTCCGGGTGACGGGCGATGACGGCGCCCACGGCTGGGGCCAGGTCTCGCCCTACAATGCCGACATCACGTCACTGGTCCTGCACCGGCAGGTGGCGCCCTGGTCGCTGGGCCAGGACGCCTTCGACATCGACCGGCTGATGTGCCGCATCCCCGAGCGTGAGCACAAGTTCCCGGGCTCGTACCTGCGGCGCGCCATGACCGGACTGGACACCGCGCTCTGGGACCTGCGCGGCAAGGCCGAGGGCAAGAGCGTGTGCGAGCTGATCGGCGGCACGCCGCGTCCCTTGCGCGCCTATGGTTCGTCGATGAAGCGCGACATCACGCCGAAGGACGAGGCCGACCGCCTGCTGCGCCTGCGCGATGCCCATGGCTTCGATGCCTTCAAGTTCCGCGTCGGCGCCGAATGCGGACGCGACGTGGATGAGTGGCCGGGCCGGACGGAGGAGATCGTGCCCACCATCCGGCGCGCGATGGGCGATGCCACGACGCTGCTGGTCGACGCCAACAGCGGCTTCAGCCCGGCTCGGGCGATCGAGGTCGGGCGGATGCTGGAGGATAACGGCATCTGCCATTTCGAGGAGCCGTGCCCCTACTGGGAGCTGGAACAGACGAAGCAGGTGCGCGACGCCCTGTCGCTCGACGTCACCGGCGGCGAGCAGGACTGCATGATCCCGACCTGGCGGCACATGATCGAGATGCGGGCGGTCGACATCATCCAGCCGGACGTCTGCTACCTGGGCGGCCTCACGCGGACCTTGCGGGTGGCGGCCATGGGGGCGGAGGCCGGCCTTCCCTGCACGCCGCACAGCGCCAACCTGTCGATGGTGACGCTCTTCACCATGCATCTCCTGGGCGCCATCCCCAATGCCGGCGACTATCTCGAATTCTCCATCGAGGGGCCGGACTATTATCCCTGGCAGGAGGGGCTGTTCCGCAACTGGCCCTATGCGGTGAAGGACGGTCGGGTGACGATCCCGAGCGAGCCCGGCTGGGGCGTCGAGGTGTCGCCCGCCTGGCTGGAGAAGTCGCGCTACCAGATCAGCGAGCTTGCGTAGGCCATGGGGCCGATGGCGAGAATGGTATGCACCGCATTTCAAAGTGGCCCTTTTCGCCAGACCAAATCCCTACCGATCATTCCACCATCAACGAGCCTGCACCTGGAAGCAGGCCGAATCTCAAGCAGGGGAGCAGGCGCATGTTCAGCAAATCCCTACCGGCGGTCGCGATCGCCGCGGTTCTCGTGCATGGCGGCGGCGTGGTCTCGGCCGATCGTGCGGTGGCCCAGGACCTGACCGTCGTCTCCTTCGGCGGCGCCTACCAGGCGGGCCAGAGCAAGGCGCTGTTCCAGCCGGCCGCGGCCGCGCTCGGCATCAAGATCAAGGAGGAGACCTATACCGGCATCGCCGACCTCCGCCTGAAGGTGAAGGCGGGTGCGGTGACCTGGGACATCGTCACCAGCGGGTCCGGCAGTGCCGCCCGCGCCGGCGCCGAAGGCATCCTGGAGAAGCTGGACTACAAGGTCATCGACACCTCGTCCTTCCTGCCCGGCCTGTGGCAGGACTATTGCGTCGGCGGCGACGTCTTCTCGACGGTGCTGGCCTGGAACACCAAGACCTACGGCGACAAGGGGCCGCAAAGCTGGGCCGACTTCTGGGACGTGAAGAAGTTCCCGGGCAAGCGCTCTTACCGCAACTCGGTGGCGGGCTCGCTGGAGCCGGCGCTGATGGCCGACGGCGTGCCGCCGAACAAGGTCTACGAGGTCCTGTCGACGCCCGAGGGCATCGACCGCGCGATCCGCAAGATCAAGGAGCTGAAGCCCCACATCGCGGTGTGGTGGTCGTCCGGCGCGCAGCACGCCCAGCTCATGAAGGACGGCGAAGTCGACATGATCAACGGCTGGAACGGCCGCTTCGACGTGGTCAAGAAGGACGGGGCCAAGGTCGCCTACACCTTCAACCAGGCGCTGCTCGACTATGATTGCTACGCGGTCGCCAAGGGCGCGCCGCACAAGGACCAGGCGATGCGCTTCCTGGCCGAGATCACCAAGCCGCAGTACCAGGCGGAGTTCACCAAGTACATCACCTACGGCCCGACCAACAAGAAGGCCTATGAGCTGGGGACGATCGACGCCGCCTATGCCAAGACCCTGCCGTCGCATCCGGACAATGCGGCCAAGCAACTGCCGATCGACCTCAACTGGTATATCCAGTTCGAGGCGAAGGCGGCCGCCGCCTACCAGAACATGCTGACCGAATAGGCGGTCGGCGCCACGTTTCCATCTTCGAAAGCGTTCGTGAATGGCTCGTGGCGCCGCCCTCCCGATCACCATCCGCCAGGTCACCAAGGCCTACGGTCCCGTCCATGCCCTCGACCATGTCGATCTCGACGTCCGCAGCGGCGAGTTCCTGACGCTGCTGGGGCCGTCCGGGTCCGGCAAGACGACGCTGCTGATGGTGCTGGCCGGGTTCACCCGGCCCGACCATGGCAGCCTGATGTTCGGCGACGAGGAGGTCATCCGCCGCCCGCCGCACAAGCGCGATGTCGGCATGGTGTTCCAGAACTACGCGCTCTTCCCGCACATGAACGTGGCGGCGAACGTCGCCTTTCCCCTGAAGCTGCGCGGCGTGCCGAAGGCGGAGGTGGCGCTGCGGGTCGAGCAGGCGCTGGAGCTGGTGCAGCTCGGCGGCCTCGGCGAGCGGCGTGTCGACCAGCTTTCGGGCGGCCAGCGCCAGCGCGTCGCACTCGCCCGCGCCATCGTCTTCGAGCCGCGCATCCTGCTGATGGACGAGCCCCTGTCGGCGCTGGACAAGCAATTGCGCGAGCGGATGCAGATCGAGCTGCGGCGCCTGCACGACCGGCTCGGCATGACCACGGTCTACGTCACCCACGACCAGCGCGAGGCGCTGACCATGTCGGACCGCATCGCGGTCATCCATCAGGGCGGCATCATGCAGCTGGGCGAGCCGGCGCGGATCTATGAGCGGCCGGCCAACCGTTTCGTCGCGGAATTCATCGGCGAGTCCACCTTCCTGCCGGTCGAGGTATCGGGCGGCGCCTGCCTCTATGGCGGGCAGGCGCTGAAGCTGGCCGGCCTTCCGATACCCACCGGGCCTTGCCTGCTGATGGTGCGGCCGGAACGCCTCGTGATCCTGGACGGCACCGCGGACGAGGGGCTGAACCTGCTGCGCGGCCAGGTGGAGGAGGTGGTCTATCAGGGTGACAGCATCCTCCTCCAGGCGGTGCTGCCGGACGGCTGCCGGGTCGGTGCGCGGGCCATGGCGACGGTCGGCGCCATGGCCAGGGCGCCGCGGGTGGGCGAAGCGGTGACGCTGGGCCTGCGCCCCGAGGATACCGTCATCCTGGCCGACGCATGATGCCGGCGGAGGCGTTACATCCGCGACCGAACGCGGCCGGCCTCCGCCGCGACGCCGCCCGCGAGCGGCTGGCCCTCTTCGGCCTCGCCTCGCCGGCGGTGCTGCTGGTGCTGGTCAGCATGGTGGTGCCGGTCGGATGGCTGTTCTGGCTGTCGTTCCTCGGCGACGATGGCGGCCTCAGCCTGGAGCATTACCGCCGAATGCTGGCGGAGCCGTCCTATCGCCGGACCTTCGCGGTCACCTTCCAGGTCAGCGCCCTGACGACGGCCATCTGCATCGCGTTCGGATACCCGTTGGCCTATGTCCTGTCGCAGCTGCCGCGGCGGGCGGCCAACCTGTGCATGATCGGCGTCCTGCTGCCGTTCTGGACCTCGCTGCTGGTGCGCACCTACGCCTGGCTGGTGCTGCTCCAGCGTCAGGGCCTGATCAATAGCTGGGGCATCGAGCTCGGCCTGTGGAGCGAGCCCTTGGCCCTGGTCCACAACCTGAACGGCACCCTGATCGGCATGGTCCACATCATGCTGCCGTTCCTGATCCTGCCGCTCTACGGCTCCATGCGGGCGATCGACCGGGACTATGTGAAGGCGGCGGCCAACCTCGGCGCGGGGCCGGTGCAGGCGTTCTGGAAGGTGTTCTTCCCCCTGTCGCTGCCGGGGCTGCTGGGCGGGGCGCTGATCGTCTTCATCCTCTGCCTCGGCTTCTATGTGACGCCGGCGGTGCTGGGCGGCGGGCGGGTGATCATGGTCTCCAACCGCATCGCCACCGACATCGAGCTGTTCTTCAACTGGGGGGCGGCCAGCGCGCTCGGCGTCGTGCTGCTGGCGCTGACGCTGGCGCTGCTCTACGCGGCCTCGCGCCTGCTCCGCCTCGACCGGGTGCTGGGCGGGCACGGCCAATGAGGGAGCATGGGCCATGAGCTGGCTCGGCCGCCCGGCGACGGAAACCCAGATCACCCATCGGGCGCGGCTGTGGCTCTATGCGCTGGCGGTGCTGGTGATGGCCTTCCTCGTCCTGCCCACGCTCATCGTCATCCCGATGTCCTTCTCCGCCTCGCAGTACCTGGAGTTCCCGCCCAGGGAATGGTCGCTGCGCTGGTATCGCAACTATGCCGGCTCGACCGAATGGATGCAGGCGACGGCGACCTCGCTGAAGGCGGCCTTCCTGACCATGCTGGTCGCGACGCCGCTCGGCACGATGGCGGCGTATGGCCTGTTCGCATCGCGCCTGCGCTGGGGCCGCGCGGTCTTCGTCCTGCTGGTGACGCCGATCATCGTGCCGGTGATCCTGGTCGGCATCGGCGTCTTCTACGCCTATGTGAAGGTGAAGCTGGTCAACACGCTGCCCGGCATCGTGCTGGCCCATTCGATGCTGGCGGTGCCGCTGGTGCTGCTGATCGTCACCTCGGCCCTGAAGAGCTATGACCTCAACCAGGAGATGGTGGCGCGCAGCCTGGGCGCCTCGCGCTTCACGGCGTTCTTCCTGGTGACCCTGCCGCAGATCCGCTTCGCGGTGGCGACCGCGGCCGTCCTCGCGTTCCTGACCTCGTTCGACGAGGTGATCATCGCGCTCTTCGTCTCCGGCGGCGACCATTCGACCCTGACCCGGAGCATGTTCAACGCGCTTCGCGACCAGATCGACCCGACCATCGCGGCGATCTCGACGATCATGATCGTCGTCACCTCGCTGCTGCTGGGGTTGTCGCAGGCGATCGGCAAGCCCGACCGCCGGGACTGAGCCAGGTCACGCGCGAAGCAGGCGCTCCGACCGCCGCCGCAGGAGCTCGACGACGCCGACCAGTGCCACCGACAGCAGGAACAGCAGCGTCGCCGCCGCCGTGATGGTGGGGCTGATCTGCTCGCGGACGCCGTCGAACATCTGCAGGGGCAGGGTGCGCTGCTGCGGCCCGGCCAGGAACAGCGTGACGACGATCTCGTCGAAGGAGGTGGCGAAGGCGAAGACCGCGCCGGAGACCACGCCCGGCATGATCAGCGGCAGGGTGACGAGGCGGAAGGCCGCGACCGGTGCCGCACCCAGGCCCAGCGCCGCCCGCAGCAGGTTGCGGTCGAAGCCGCGCAGGGTGGCCGACACGGTGATCACCACGAAAGGGGTGCCGAGCAGGGCGTGGGCCATGATCAGGCCGATATAGCTGTTGGTCAGGTTCAGCGGCGCGAACAGGGCATAGAGGCTGCTGCCGATGACAATGACCGGGACCACCACCGGCAGGATGAAGAGGGCGTTCAGCACCTGTCGCCAGCGCCGTCCGAGCCGGTCGAGCCCGAGGGCGGCGGCCGTCCCCAGCATCGTCGCGATCACCGTCGCGAAGGCGCCGATGACGGCACTGTTGCGCAGCGACGCCAGCCAGCGGGCCGAGGTGAAGAAATCCTCGTACCAGCGCAACGACCAGCCGGCCATCGGGTAGGTGAGGAACGAGCCGGCGTTGAAGGACAAGGGGATCACCGCCAGCACCGGCAGCAGCAGGAAGCCCAGCACGGCCGCGCAGAAGAGGTAGAAGCCGGCCAGCATGGCGCGGTCGCCGCGCGACAGCGGCGTGCTCACCGGGTGCCCTCCGGCCGCGTATCGAGCCGGGCATATGCCAGGTAGAGCAGGCCCGTCGCCAGCAGGAGGATCAGGGACAGTGCGGCTGCCAGGCCCCAGTTGAGGGTGCGGTTGGTGTAGAAGGCGATGAAGTAGCTGATCATCTGGTCGCCGCCGCCGCCGATCAGCTCCGGCGTCACGTAATAGCCGATGGCCGAGATGTAGACGAGCAGGCAGCCGGCCGCGATGCCGGCCCGGGTCTGCGGCAGGTAGACCCGGGCGAACGCCTCCAGCGGCCGCGCGCCGAGCGACATGGCCGCCCGCATCGGGGCCGTGCCGATGCCCTTCATGACGCTGTAGAGCGGCAGGATCATCAAGGGCAGCAGGACATGCACCATGGCGATGACCACGCCGGCGCGGTTGTAGATGAGGACCAGCGGCTGCTCGATGATGCCGGTCCAGCGCAGGGCGTCGTTCACCAGCCCGTCGCGTTGCAGCAGCACGATCCAGGCGGTGGTGCGCACCAGGACCGAGGTCCAGAACGGCACCAGCACGACGATCAATAGCGGATGAGCCCACCGGGTGGGCGCGTTGGCGATCAGGTATGCGACCGGATAGCCGAGCAGCAGGCAGAAGGCGGTGACGAGGAAGCCGATCCACAGCGTGCGCACGAAGACGGTGACGAACACCCGGCGCTCCTGCGGCACGCCGACGACGGCGCCGTCGTCGCTGCGCTGGCGGTCCAGTGCCGCCAGCAGGAAATAGTCGGTGAGCGGCCCGGACGCGCGCCGCATGGCGGCCCAGGTCGCACGCTCGCCCCAACGCGGGTCGACGCCGCGGAGCGCGTCCAGCGCACTCTCCGCCCCCGGCGGCGGCGCGTTGCGCAGGGTGCGCAGCAGCAGCGACCGGAAGCCGCTGATATCGGCATTGAGGCGATTGGCGGCATAGCTCACCCGCTCCGTGCCGCGCGCGCCATGCAGCTCCGCCACGAACTGGCGGGCGGTCGCCTCGGGCGGCAGGCCCTGGCCGTCCCAGTCGGAAAGCGCCGCCGCCGTGTGCGGGAAGGCGCCCGCGAAATCCGGGTCCTGGACACTGCGCACCAGCATCAGGCCGATCGGCAGCAGGAAGGCGCCGGCCGCGAACAGGAACAGCGGCAGGACGAGCAGCCACGCGCCCAGGCGCAGCCGGAACCGGGCCGGCCGCGTGGGCGCGTGGCTTGCCGCCATGCTCAAGGCGTCACTCGGAAGCCTACCTCTATTTGGAAGCCCAGGCGTTGAAGCGCTGGGTCAGCTGCTCGATGTTGTCGACCCAGAACTCGACATCGATCGGCACCGCGACGGCCAGGTTCGCCGGGTCGGTCGGCAGGCTGCTGGCGACGGCCGGGTCCGATTGCCGCGCGGCCTCCAGGTTGGTCGCCCCCTGGAACGCCAGGGCGGGGAACTGCCGCTGGATGTCCGGCCGCGTCATGTACTGCACCAGCTTCATGGCGCTGTCGCGGTTCGGCGTGCCGCGCAGCACCACCCAATGATCGACGGCATAGATGCTGCCGTCCCAGACCACCTTGAAGTTGCGCTTGTCGTCGCGCCGGGCGGCGAACATGCGGCTGGTGTAGGAGGCGGCCATGCTGACCTCGCCGGAGGCGAGCAGCTGCCCGGGCTGGGCGCCGGCCGTCCACCAGACGAGGTTCGGGCGCAGCTCGTCCAGCTTGCGGAAGGCGCGGTCAATGCCGGCCGGGGTGCGCAGCGCGCGATAGACCTCGGCCGGCGCCACGCCGTCGGCCATCAGGGCGAATTCCAGCGTGTATTTCGGGCCGCGCCGCATGGTGCGCTTACCCGGGAAGCGGCTGACGTTCCAGAAGTCCGCCCAGGATTTCGGCCCTTCCTTCAGCTTGTCGGCGTCATAGGCGAGGCCGACCGACCACACCACGGAGCCGACGCCGCAGTCGCTGACGGCATCGCGCATGAAGGCGTCGCGACCACCCAGCGCCGACCAGTCGAGGCGCTCGTAGAGCCCCTCGTCGCAGCCGATCTGCAACTCGTCGGATTCGACCTGGACCACGTCCCAGTTGGGTGCGCCGGCCTGCACCTTGGCGCGCAGGATGCCGAGCCCGCCCGACCAGGAATCCTCCAGGATGGGGATGCCGGTCTGGGCATTGAACGGCGTGTAATAGACCTTCTTCTGCGCCGCCTGGCTGGACCCGCCCCAGGCCACCACCGTCAGGTCGCGCGCCACGGCCGGGGCGGAGACCAGCAATGCAGCCGTGGCCACCGCCGCCAATGCATTTCGCTTCATGCCTGAAAAACCGATCATCCCTGCCTCCCTCTGTTTGCCTGCTATCCGGCCTTGCCGGCCGGTATCGCGTGTTCCGGGAGCGGATCCAGCGCCCGGCAGTCCCGGGTCCGCCAGCCGACGCTGACGTCGGCCCCCATGCGCAGCCACCCGCATGCGGTCCCGCTCAGCACCTTGGCGAACATGGCCTGGCCCGTGCCGGCGCGCAGCCGGGCACGAACATGGTCGCCGTGATAGATCAGCTCTTCGATCCGGGCGGCGCCCGCATTGTCGGGTGCCGCACCTTCCTCGACCACCACCACCCGCTCCGGCCGCACCGAGAGGGTGGTGCGGGCACCGGCCACGATGCCCGGCGCCGCCGTTGCGCGCACCCGCCAGCCGCCATCCAGCTCGACCGCGCACTCCTCGCCTTCGACGCCCTGCACGGTGCCGGCGAACTGGTTGCTCTCGCCCACGAACTGGGCGACGAAGCTGCTGGCCGGCTGCTCATAGATGTCCAGGGGCGAGGCCAGCTGCTGTAACCCGCCGTCGCGAAAGACCGCCACCCGGTCGGACATGGTCAGGGCCTCGCCCTGGTCGTGGGTGACATAGACCAGCGTCACGCCGAGGCGCTGGTGCAGGTGCTTGATCTCGATCTGCATCTGCTCGCGCAACTGGCGGTCGAGCGCCCCCAGCGGTTCGTCCATCAGCACCAGCGGCGGGTTGAAGACCAGGGCGCGCGCAAGCGCCACCCGCTGCTGCTGTCCGCCCGAAAGCTGCGCCGGCCGCCGCTCCGCCAGGCCGCCCAGCCGCACCAGGTCGAGGGCGCGCAGCACGGCGTCGGCGATCTCCGGCTTGGGACGGCGGCGGACGGTCAGGGGGAAGGCGATGTTCTCCGCCACGGTCATGTGCGGAAAGAGGGCATAGTTCTGGAACACCATGCCGATGTCGCGATGATAGGGCGGCACGTCGCGGAGCGACCGCCCAGCCAGCCGGATATCGCCGCTGCTCGGCGTCTCGAAGCCGGCCAGCATCATCAGCGAGGTGGTCTTCCCCGATCCGGACGGACCGAGGAAGGTGACGAACTCGCCCTTCTCCACCACCAGGTCGAGGTCGCGGACCGCCCACACCGCCGTGCCATAGCGTTTCGAGACCCCCTCGAAGCAGACGAAGCGGGTGGGGTCTTCCAAGCCGCTGCCCCGGGCGCCGGTCCGGACCGCCACGCCTCAGCCGCGGGTCAGTTCGTCCAGCGTCCGGTCCAGGGCCACCTTCAGGCGCGTGACCATCAGGCCGATCTGCTCTTCGGTGATGATGAGCGGCGGCGAGAAGGCGATGCGGTTGCCGACGAAGCGCAGGATCAGCCCCTGCTCGCGGGCATGGGCGTCGATCCGGGCCGGAACCCCCAGCCCGGCGGGGTGGATCTCGCGCGTCGCCTTGTCCGCGACGATCTCCAGCGCGCCGATCAGGCCGCAGCCGCGGAACTCGCCGACCAGCGGATGGTCGCGCAGCGCGCCCAGCATCCGCAGGAAGGTCGGCTCCATCGCCCGCACATGGTCGACCAGGCCGATCTCCTCATAGATGCGCAGGGTCTCCAGCGCGACCGCGGCCGCGACCGGATGGCCGGCATAGGTGTAGCCATGGACGAAGGCGCCGAGGCGGTCGCTCTGGGTCAGCATCGCCTGGTAGACGCGCTCGTTGATCAGCACCGCCGAGATCGGCTGCATGGCGGCCGACAGGGCCTTGGCCGACGCGATCATGTCGGGCTTCAGGCCGAAGGTCTCGGATCCCCACATGTTGCCGGTGCGCCCGAAGCCGCAGATCACCTCGTCGGCCACGAACAGCACGTCGTACTTCTTCAGCACCGCCTGGATCTTCTCGAAGTAGCCTGCGGGCGGCAGCACCGCGCCGCCGGCCCCCATCACCGGCTCGGCCCAGAAGCCGCCCACCGTCTCCGGCCCCTCGGCCAGGATCAACTGCTCCAGGGCGTCGGCCATGCGGGTCGAGAACTGCTCCTCGCTTTCGCCGTCGCGCTGCTCGCGGTAGTAGTTGGGGAATTCGGTATGGAGGAAGCCGGGCAGGGGAAGGCCGAAGGCGGCGTGGAATTCGGGCTTGCCGGTCAGGCTGACGCTGGCGATGCCGGAGCCGTGGTAGGCCTGCCGCCGGGAAATGAGCTTGCGCTTCTCCGGCTTGCCCATGGCGTTCCAATAGTACCAGACGAGCTTCACCGCGGTGTCGTTCGCCTCCGACCCGGAGGATTGCAGCAGCACCTTCGACATCGGCACCGGCGCGATCGACAGCAGCTTCTCGGCCAGGTCGATGGAGGCCTCGTTCGAGGCGTGGCGATAGAGGTGGTAGTAGCCGATGTTCTTGATCGCCTCGTAGGCGACGCGCGCCAGGCGCTCATTGCCGAAGCCGAGCGAGGCGCACCACAGGCCGGCGCCGCCGTCCAGGAACGCCTTGCCGGCATCGTCATAGATGTAGATGCCGTCGCCGCGCGACATGATGGTCGGGCCGATGTCGTTGTGCTTGCGCAGGTTGGTCCCGGGATGCACCAGCGTCGCGATGTCGCGCGCGTGCGGGCTGTTGGCGGCGAAATGCGTCATCCCTGGACTCCTCTGGAACCGCCGGTGCCGCGCCGCGGGACGCGTCGCCGGCATCGATCGCGCGGCAGCTTAGCGGTGGCCGCGGCGGTACGGTATCGTCATTCGCCATCCAGGCATCGCCATCCGGCAAGGCACCCATGAACATGCGAACCGATCGCCGATCCATCCGCACCGGTCGCGTGTACTGACCGATGGCGGCGCATCTCGACCTGGTCACGGCCCGGCTCTTCGTCGCCATCGTCGAGGAGGCGAGCATCACCCGTGCGGCCGCGCGCGAGAACATCGCGCCCTCGGCGATCAGCAAGCGGGTGAGCGAGCTGGAGCAGCGCTTCGGCGTGACGCTGCTGCGGCGCCACCCGCGCGGGGTCGAGCCGACGCCGGCCGGGGCCGTGCTGTTGCGGCGTGCCCGCGGCCTGCTGCACGAGGCGACCCAGTTGGAGGCCGAGCTGCGGCCGTTCGCGACCGGCGAGCAGGGCCATATCCGGCTCTACGCCAACGAGACCACCATCATCGGCTTCCTGCCGGCCATGCTCGGCCGCTTCATGGCGGCCCATCCGGAGGTGCGGATCGACATCAGCGAGGCCCTGAGCGAGGACATCGTGCGCGCCATCGAGGAGAACGCCGGCGACATCGGCATCTTCGACAGCACCGTGCCGGGCGGCGACCTGGCGGTCCGGCCCTGCTACACCGACCATCTGGTGGCGGTGGTGCCGCGCGGCCATCCGCTGGCCGGCAACGCCCGCGTCGGCCTGGCCGAACTGCTGGACTATGACCTGATCGGCCAGGAACGGCGCAGCGCGGTCGGCCTGCTGCTCCAGCGCGGGTCGGCGGCGCTCGGGCGGGCACCGCGCATCCGCATTCGCGTCGACGGCTTCGACGCGGTGTGCAGCCTGGTGCAGCAGGGGCTGGGGGCGGGGCTGGTCACAGCCCGGTGCAGCGCCATGCTGGCGGAGCCGCTGGGGCTGGTCGCGGTCCCGCTCGGCGAGGCCTGGGCGGCCCGCGAGCACCGCCTCGGCATCCGCCGGCGGGACGATCTCTCACCCGTAGCCCGGCTCCTGATCCGCGATCTCGCCGGCGGCGTCGAGGCGCCTGCGGGTTAGAATATCCGGGCGTTCAGCGGCGCACGGCGCCGCTTCGCCTGGCGCGTGCCAGCTCCAGGAACCCCGTCTTGACCCGTCCGAACAGCCCGGGGGGAATGAATCCATAGCTGAAGGCGCCGGGTTTCCCGGGAATCGGTGAAAGGCCCCCGTTTGGCCATTCGTCGATGTTGTACTCGGAGACGATGACCCAGCTTGGCTCGTCGTCGAGGCCGATCGCGCGCCGAACGCTCGCCGGAATCTCGATGCCGATCGTGTCGCCGCCGGGCGGTGAATGGGTGATCGGCAGCAGCACGACGTATCGCGGCCGTGCCAGGCTATCGCTGGCAGCCACCAGGCAGGCGGGGCGATCCTTCCCATGATCGCGGCCGGCGGCGGCTTCGCGGGACCAAAGATAGTCATATCGGACGACGAGGCCCGGCTTTGGGTCGGGAAGCGCCACGCCTAGGATCGCCTCGCGTCAGGCAATCGCCTCACTTGAGAAGCTCGTCGAGCCCGGCATGTTCAGGGTCCATTTCTGCCCGCTCGACGGCATCGATCACCATCGACGACGCATCGTCCGTCTTGTGCGTCCGCTTCGCGGCCGCCGTCAGCCAGTCGTAGTGCTCGGCCGACATGAGGACGAACTCACGCCGGCCATGCCGGGTGATTTCCACCGGCTCGCGCTGGGCTTGATGCTGGAATTCCCCAAACTTACGTTGGAATTCGAGTGCCGTGGTTCGAGCCAAGGAGCGACCCTCACGCTGTTGTATACGTACTTTATGCATATTACGCATACTGTCAAGTTTGGCAGCGCGGAGCGAAGCGATGCAGTTCGACGAAGACAGGATCGACGATGCCGTTCTGGCGTTGCTCTACCTGACCCTCGACCGGGGTGGGCGCGCCTGGAAGTCGTTCGATTGGGACGCCATGAACCGGCTGCACGAGAAGGGCCTGATCGAGAACCCGGTCGGCAAGGCAAAGTCGGTGCTCTTGACCGAGGAAGGCGTCGCGGAATCCGAGCGGCTGTTTCGCGAGATGTTCACCCGACCGGGATGACCTGCCCACCGGCCGCTACTCCCCCGGCGCTTTCGGGGGCGCGCTGCGATGCCGGGTCGCCCGGACCAGCAGGATGAGGGTGACCGGCGTCGTCACCGTGACGAACACGGCGATCAAAATCTCGTGCAGGACCGGCCGCGCCTCGAGCGCGGAGAAGTGGACCATCGAGGCGATCAGGATGGCGCCGGTGCCCAGGGTCGCCCCCAGGGTGGGCGCGTGTACCCGCTGATAGAAATTCCCGAGGCGCAGCAGGCCCAGCGATCCGACCAGGGTGAGGCCCGCCCCGGCGACCACCAGCAGCGCCGTCAGCAACGCGGCCCAGGCCGGCAGGTCGGCGTCCGGCGTCATTCGATCACCTCGCCCCGCATCAGGAACTTGGCCAGGGCCACGGTCGCGACGAAGCCGAGCAGGGCGATGACCAGCGCCACCTCGAAATAGAGGGTGCTGCCGGTGCGGATGCCGAAGGTCAGCAGCAGCAGCATGGCGTTGATGTAGAGGGTATCGAGCCCCAGGATCCGGTCCTGTGCCCTTGGCCCCCGGAGCAAGCGAAGTGCGGCACAGGCCATGGCCAGCACCAGGCATAGCTGGGCCAGGCCCAGCGCCCACGCCAGGACGGTCGCGCTCATTCGAATATCTCCATCAATGGACGTTCGTAGCGCTGCTGGATGGTGGCGACCCAGGCCGCGTCGTCGACCAGGTCGAGGACGTGGATGGTGAGGAGCCCCTTGGCGGAATCGAAGCTCACCCACAGGGTGCCGGGGGTCGAAGTGATGATGATGGCCAGCACCGCCAGCCCGTAGGGCGAGCGCATCCCGATCGGGATATTCACGAAGCCCGAGGCCCCGGCCGGCTGCGGCGGCCCGAGGATGATCCGCGCGACGGCCAGGTTGGAGTGGATGATGTCGACCAGGACCACGAATGAGAGCCGCAGGGCCACAAGGGGGCGACGCAGGTGCGCCTTGGGTGGCTCCAGGGCGGTCAGGATCAGGGCGCCGGCGACGGCGAGGACCGCCCCCAGGGCGATGTGGCCCAGCGCCAGGGTCTGGTTCAGCAGCAGCCACATGGCGAGCAGGGACAGCGACAGCAGGGGGAAGGGCAGCCAGCGCATCATTGGCCCTTCTCCCCATGCGGCGGCGGGACCCGCGGTGCCTCGAGCACGTCCTGGATGTATCGCGCCGGGTGGTGCAGGGACCGGGCGGTCGCCTCCATGTAGTGCATCACCGGGCCGGCCTGCACCGTCAGCACCACGCTGAGCAGCAGCAGGACACCGACCGGCGCCATTTCGATGATGCGGACCCGTGGCACCTCGCGTTCGTCGGCGGGCCAGAACAGGCGGATGCCGGTCCGCGTCATGGCGACCAGGGCCGCCAGCCCGGACAGGATCAGCAGCGCGACGAACAGCCAGTTCGTGGCGGGCATGGCGATCGCGCCGTCCGCCCCGGCGGCGCGGAAGATATTGGCCAGCAGGGCGAACTTGGCGATGAAGCCGGACAGGGGCGGGACCCCGGCCAGGAGCACCGCGCAGCCGAGGAAGCTGAGGCCGAGCAGCGCCATGGTGGCGGGGATGGCGAAGCCCACTTCCTCCTCGGCCTCGGCCTCCCCCTCGTCGGTCTCGCCATAGGCCTCGCGGGTGACGGCCAGCATGTCGGCGCCGAGCTCGCGGCCGCGCTCGGCCAGTTCGACCAGGAGGAACAGGGCGCCGATCGTCAAGGTCGAGCTGACCAGGTAATAGAGGGCGCCGGCGGTCAGGCCGACCTGCTCGAAGCCGATGGCGGCGAGCAGGGTTCCCGATGACACCAGGACCGAGTACCCGGCCAGCCGCGAGGTGGTCTGTGCGGCCAGGGTGCCGATCATGCCGAAGGCGACGGTGAGCATGCCGCCATAGAGCAGCCAGTCGCTGCCGAAATGGGCGGAAGCGCCGGCATCCTCGCCGAACAGCAGCAGCGAGAGCCGCAGCACGACATAGACGCCGACCTTGGTCATGATCGCGAACATCGCGGCGACCGGCGGGCCGGCCGCGGTATAGGTGGTCGGCAGCCAGAAGCTGAGCGGCCACATGCCGGCCTTGACCAGGAACGCGATGCCGAGGATGGCCGCACCGGCC
>CAZQOA010000019.1:0-61106 GCA_964594715.1 uncultured Rhizobiaceae bacterium
CGAACGACTGCCCCAGCTGCTTCAGATCGAGATTGCTCGCACCATTCCAACTAAAAATTGCCATGACTGGCTACCCTCCTGCCTTCGAATGCTGCCCGCTGGTCTTGACGGGCTTCGCCCGACCGCCGGCTCCCAGTCCGAGAACTAACGACCCGGAACATAGATTTCGGGTTTCCGCCGACGCAAGCGATATCCCCCTGGACGGCCAAAACCCTGCCTCGGACGGCCCTCTTGTTGCCCCGCGGCAACAAACGGCCCGCCGATCACCTAGTCGTGACAGCCGCCGGCCCGGTTCAAAGTGATGACGATCACAGGGCCGCCCGCCCGCCCGGCACGGGACTCCTGTTCGTGGCCCCATTCGCGGGTACTCTCCGGGCAATCCCCGAAAGCGGCAGCAGGCGCATGCAGGACGGCAATCATCGACCGGAGGCAGCGCTGCCTTTTCCGGGTATCATCATCTTCGGGCAGTTCGACACCCCGACCGGCCTGGCGACGGCCGCGCGCGGCACTGTCGCCGCGGCGTCGGCGGCCGGCATGCCGTTCGCGCTGGGCAATCTCTCCAACGGCCGCATGAGCGCGCCGGTCGGCCCATGGCCGGCAGGAGGTGCCGCGATCAACCTCCTCCACACCAATCCCGACGTCATCATGCCCCTACTGCGGACGGGGCGCTTCCCGGGTACCGGCCTGCTGAAGGACCGCTTCACCATCGGCTGCTGGGTCTACGAGGCGCCCGGCCATTTCCCGCTCGGCTGGGACCAGGCGGTGACGCTGGTGGACGAGATCTGGTCGCCCAGCAACTTCGCCGCGGGCGCCATAGCGCCCCAGGTCGCGGTGCCGGTGATTGCCATGCCGCTCTGCATCGCGCCCGTCCCCGGCCCCGACAGCCGCGCCGATCTCGGCCTCGACGAGGACGCCTTCGTCTTCCTGTTCGCCTTCGACGGCTTCAGCACCGAGCGCAAGAACCCGCAAGGCCTGGTCCGCGCCTTCACCAGGGCGTTCCCGGTGCCGCAGGACCGCATCCGGCTGGTGCTGAAGACGCGCTCGCTGACCGACGACCGCCTCCGCCACTGGCGGCAGCGCCTGGCCGTCCGCCCGGACATCCGCATCATCCACGAGACCTGGGACGATGGCCGGACCCAGGCGCTGATCGCGGCCTGCGACTGCTACGTGTCGCTGCACCGCGCCGAAGGCTTCGGCATGACCCTGGCCGAGGCGATGTTTTTCGGCAAGCCGGTGATCGCCACCGGCTATTCCGGCAACCTCGACTTCACGAACCCACACAACAGCTACCTCGTGCCCTATCGACCGGCCCGCATCGAGCGGTCCCTGGCGGCCCTGCCGGCGGGCGCGGTGTGGGCGGAACCCGATTGGTCGGCGGCGGCCGCCCTGATGCGCCGGGTGGTCGACCGGCCGGCGGAGGCGGCCGCGATCGGCGCCCAGGCGGCCCGGGACATCCGGGCGCAATACAGCCCGGCCGAGGTCGGCCGGCGCATCCGCACGCGGATCGAGCTGCTGGAGCGCAGCGGGCGCTTGCGCCGGGCGCGCGGCGGATAATGAAGGGGATCGCTGTTGACGGGGGTGCCCGCAGCGGGCATGTCCCCCGGCTGTAGCCCACCAGTTCCGAGGCCCCCATTGCCCGTGCCCGCCGTCGCCGTCATCACCCGAACGAAGGACCGCGCCGTCCTCCTGCGCCGCGCCATGGCGAGCGTGCTGTCCCAGACCAGCGGCGACTGGGTGCATGTCATCGTCAATGACGGCGGCGATCCGGCACCGGTCGACCGGCTGGCGGCCGAGCATGCCGAGCGCTATGCGGGGCGCCTGCACGTCGTCCACAACCCACGCTCGCTCGGCATGGAGGCCGCCTCCAATGTCGGCCTGCGCGCCCGCGACAGCCGCCATGTCGTGATCCATGACGACGACGATAGCTGGGAACCGGACTTCCTGGCCGCGACCACGGCCATCCTCGACGGCCAGGCCGACGGCCGGGTGGCGGGCGTCATCACCCACAGCGTGCGCATCGACGAGCGCATCCTGGGCGACCGGGTCGAGATCGACCGGCGCGCGCCCTACAACGACTGGGTCCGCAGCATCACGCTGTTCCGCATGGCCGGCGGCAACATGTTCCCGCCGATCTCCTTCCTCTTCCGCCGCTCCGTGCTGGACGAGGTCGGCTACTACCGCGAGGACCTGCCGGTGCTGGGGGACTGGGAGTTCAACCTGCGCTTCCTCGCCCGCCATGACATCGCGGTCCTGCCGCGACCGCTGGCGCTCTATCACCATCGCCCCTCGAACACCGACCCGGCCTACGCCAACTCCATCTTCGGCGCCCAGGACAAGCACGCCCTCTACGACGCACTGATCCGCAACGAGCTGATGCGCCGCGACCTCGACAGCGGCCGCCTCGGCCTCGGCACGCTGGTCAATCTGGGCCAGCATCTGTCGCTGCTGGAACTGAAGCTGAACGCGCTGTTCGACGCCGCCCGCTTCACCTTCCGGGTCCTGGAGACGATCCTGGCGCCCTTGCGCTGGGTATCGCGGACCTGGCGGCGGCTTCGCGGCCGCTAGCGCGCATATATAGTAGTGTCGATGAACGCCCCCGAACCGCCGTCCCCCGCCGCCCGCCGCGCCATCGTGGTGCTGGGAATGCACCGCAGCGGCACTTCGCTGCTGGCGTCCCTGCTGCAGACGCTGGGCGTCGACCTTGGTCCCGACCTGCTGCTCGAAGCCAGGCCCGACAACGAGGCCGGCTATTGGGAACATGCGGAGATCGCCGATATCCACGAGGCGATCCTGGAGCGGCTGGGACGAAGCTGGTACCGGCCGGAGGGCCTGGCGCCGCTGCCCGACGGCTGGTGGCGCATGGCCGAGATCCGCCCGTTCCGGCGCCGGCTGGCCGACATCGTCGAGCGCGAGACGGCGGCCTCGGTCGGACCCTGGGGCTTCAAGGACCCGCGCACCGTGCGCCTGCTGCCGCTGTGGAAGGAGGTATTCGCGGCCACTGGCGTGCAGCCGACCTATCTGCTGGCGATCCGCGATCCCGAGGCGGTGGCGGCCTCGCTGGCCAAGCGCGACCGGATGACGCCGGCGGCAAGCCAGCTTCTCTGGCTCGAGCACACGCTGGATGCCTTCCGCCATGCCGGCGACGAGATCGCCGCCGTCGTCGACTATGATGACTGGTTCGTCCGCCCGGTCGAGCTGGCCCACGCCACCATGGCCCGGCTGGGGCTGCAATGGCCGGCCGACCAGGAGACCCTGGAGGCGGCGCTGGCGCGGATCGTGCGCCCCGATTTGCGCCACGCCAACGGGCGCCACGGCAGCGGCGGCGACCGCGCCCGATTGCTGCCGGAGGTGCGGGAGCTGCATGCGATCCTCCGCGCCGCCGCCCCCGACGCGCCGCCCGTGGCCGCCGTGGCGCCCTTGCTGGCGCGGGTCGACGGCGCCCGCCGGCTGCTGGCGGCATGGGGCGAGCTGGCCGCCGACCAGCCGCGGCAGGCAGCCGAGCTGGCGGCCGCCGTCGCCGACGCCGAGGAGGCCCGGCGCGCCGGCGAGCAGGCGCTGGACGAGGAACGCCTGGCCGCCGCCGGGCGCCTGGCCCTGGAGGAGGCCCGCGGCGACGCCTTCGCCCGCGACCATGCCGCCCTGCAACGCCTCTATGGCGAGCTCGACGGCCGGCGGGTCGACGCCGAAGCCGAGGTCGCCAGCCTGCACGAGCGGCTGTCCGCCGCGCACGCCGAGATGCACCTGCTGCGCCAGGAGATCGACCAGCGCCAGCGTATCCTGGATGCGGTGATGCCGGACCCGGCCCACGCCCTGGAGGCGACGTGGAATTCCACCTCGCTCCGCCTCGTGCGGCCGATCCAGCGCCTGGTCGGCGGCCATGGCGCGACGCAATACCCCGCCGCCGCCACGCCGGAGGAGCAGGCCCGCTTCGTCGTCCGGCTGCAAACCGGCTTCTTCTGGAACCTGACCGGCCCCATCCGCGCCTTCGGGCGGCTGCTACGGGGCGGGAGGCAACGATGATCGAACGCGCCGAGGACTACGGCGAATACTGGGACCTCTATGTCCGCTCGATCTTCCCGCAGATCCAGGCCGCCCACGACCCCGCGGTCGAGCGCCTGCTATGGCCCGGCGACGAGTGGGGCACGCCGGACATCTGGGAGAAGATCTACGCCATGGTCTTCGCGCCCGAGCTCGATCCGCCGCCGCGGCTGGCGATCGAGATCGGACCCGGTGCCGGCAAGTACACCGCCATGGTGCTGGAGCATTGCCCGGCGGTCGAGATCCTGGCCCTCGACGTCTCCCAGGCCTACCTCTCCGTCCTGGCCGAGCGACTGGCGCCGGCGATCGCCGCCGGCCGGCTCACCACCGCCCGCCTGCTGCCGGAATGGGACCATTTCGCCCGCCTGGTCGCCGAACGCGGCTGGGTCGGCAAGGTCGACCTCGTCTTCTCGATCGACGCCATGGTCCATGTCGACCTGCAATACCTGATGGCCTACTGGATGGCCGCGGCCCAGGCGCTGCGCCCCGGCGGCCGGATGATCATGAGCGTGGCCGACGCCACCTCGCCGCACGGCTTCGAGAAGCTGGTGGCGGACGTGCCGACCTATTTCGGTGCCCAGGGCAAGATCACCTCGAAGTTCGAATGGCTGTGCCCGCCGATGGTCGCCCACCTCCTCGACCGGCTCGGCTTCGACGTCCGCTTCCACCCCAAGCTGGCCGGCCGTGACTGCTGGTTCGTGGCGACGCGACGGTAGGAACGGCGGCAGGCGCCCCCCGCTCAGGCCGCCTTCCGCGGCAGCACCAGCATGGGCCCGTAGGAGAGGATGAAGAGCCCGAAGGCGGCGATCCATAGGACCGCCGAGGCCATCAGGAGTACGACCGACCAGTCGGGCACGAAGCCGGCGGCGACGCGCGTCGCCGCCGCCAGGACCACCAGCACGAAGATCAGGCTCGTGGCCCCGTCCGCCGCCACCTCGCGGCCGGTATGGCCGCGCGTCGCCCGCGTCATCACGGCCAGGATCATGGTCCCGGCCGCGCCGGCCGTAAGGGCGTGGACGGCCGCGGCCTCCGGCACGAGCGGGTCGAGCACCGCCACGCCCAGGAGGGCGACGCCGAGGACCAGCCAGGCGTAGCCGACATGCAGGACGAGCAGCAGCGGCTCCGCCGCCGTGGCCCCGCCCCGCCAGCGCAGCAGGCGCCACAGATGCAGGGCGGCCGCCAGCAGCAGGATCCAGCCGACCGGCTGCCACATCGGACGGAAGGCCCACATCGCGAGCGCGATCGGCAGGGTCGCCAGGGCCGCCTGGTCGACCCGGCCGAACGGGGCAGGCAGTGCCACCGCCTGACGCCGCGCCAGCCAGTTCCGCGTGAAGCTGGGCAGGATGCGCCCGCCCACCACCGAGATCAGCACGATCACCGCCGCCACGCCGAGGCGCCATCCCAGCCCCGCCGACATGGACACACCGGCAGTCTCCAGGTGCATCGCCAGGTTGGCGACGCCGAGCACGGTCACCGGGCCCACCACCAGGAGATTGCGCCAGTTCCGCCCGGCCACGATCTCGCGGGCGGCGACCGCGACCAGGGCCACGGGGAAGGACAGGTCCGCCGCCACCGCGAGCCAGAACGGCAACAGTTCCGACACCAGGCAGGCGACTCTTCCCAGCAGCCACAGCACCCCCAGCAGTGCCAGCGGTCCGCCGCGCACCGGCAGCCGTCCGGTCCAGTTGGGGATGGCGGTCAGCAGGAATCCGGCGATCGCCGCCATGACGAAGCCGAACAGCATCTCATGCACATGCCAGGCCAGCGGATCGAACCGGCTCGGAACGGCCACCTTCCCGGTGAGCATGGCGACCCAGAGGCCAAGGGCCGCCATCGACCAAAGGGCCGCCGCAAGGAAGAAGGGTCGGAAGCCGTGGCTGAGGAAGGCCGGCGTCGACCTGCCGGCGGCGGTACTGTTCATGGCCCCCTGCCCATGGTCCGCGTCAGCCGCCCGCCAGGAACCCCAGCGGATGATGCGCCTGCGCCACCCCGATGACGAAGCCATAGACCAGCAGTGCCGCCACGAAGCAGCCCCGGCGCATCGCCCGCGTGGTGCCGCGCTTCAGGGCAAGGCTGCCGAGGACGACGTAGGCGACCAGCAGCACGACCTTCATGGTCAGCCAGCCATGCACGAAGGGATATTGCCGCACGATGGTCATCAGCATGAACGCGGCCGTGAGCAGCACCGTGTCGATGCCGTAGCTGAGGAAGCGCAGCGCCGCCGCCATCGCCCAGCCGGCCCCCGGGGCCGGTCCCGCCAGCAGGAGCAGCCCGCGCAACAGGAACAGGCCGCCGCTGGCGATCACGGCCGCGACATGGACGAGCCGGATTTCCGGATAGAAGTCGATCATCGGACCTGGCCATTCTCACTTCTCTCCGTTCGATCCGACCGCCCGGCGCGGGAACACCCACAGGCCGATAACGAACACGGTAAGGGCGAGCGCCCCGATGCTGAAGATCGTATCGCCCGGCACGCGCATCCAGACCAGCAGGTCGACGATGGGCTGCTGCATGAACTCGGCCGAGCGCGCATACCAGTAGCCGTGTTCGATGGCCGCGAAGAGCTGGATCGTGCCCAGCGGCAGCAGGGTCAGCAGCGCCATCAGGGCGAGGCCGGCATTGAGGCACCAGAAGGCGACCTTGAGGATGCCGTCGTGCCAGACGAGATCGGGCTTCATGCCGCGCAGGCAGAACAGCACCAGCCCGATGCCGAGCATGCCGTAGACCCCGAAGAGCGCGGTATGGCCGTGCAGCGGCGTGAGGTTGAGGCCCTGCATGTAGTAGAGCGAGAGCGGGGGGTTGATGAGGAAGCCGAACAGGCCGGCCCCGACCAGGTTCCAGAAGGCGACGGCGACGAAGAACATGACGGGCCAGCGATAGCGCCGCATCCAGGACGTGGCGCCGCCCAGCCGGTAGGTATGGTAGGCCTCGAAGCCGACATAGGCGAGCGGCACCACCTCCAGCGCCGAGAAGCTGGCGCCGAGGGCCACCACCGCCGTCGGGGTGCCGCTGAAATAGAGGTGATGCAGGGTGCCGAGCACGCCGCCCGCCATGAAGACGATGGTGGCGAACAGCACCGCGACCGTCGCGGTCCGCACCGCGAGCAGCCCCAGCCTGGTGAAGAGGAAGGCGATCACCGCCGTGGCGAAGACCTCGAAGAAGCCCTCGACCCAGAGATGGACCAGCCACCAGCGCCAGTATTCCACCATCGACAGGTGCGTGCGCTCGCCCCACAGGAGGGCGGCTGCGTAGAAGAGGCCGATGGCGACGGTGGAGAGGAAGAACAGGGCGACGATCGAGCGCCCTTCCCCGCCGCTGCGCAGCGCCGGCCAGAGGGCGCGGCCGACCAGCGCCAGCCACAGCATGAGGCCGATGAAGAGGAACCATTGCCAGAAACGGCCCATGTCGGCGTATTCCCAGCCCTGGTGACCGAACCAGAAGTTCAGATCGAGCCCCAGCTTCTGCATCACGGCGAACCACTGCCCGGCGAAGGAGCCGACGACGATGACGATAAGGCAGCCCCAGAGGAGGTTCACGCCGAGGCGCTGGAAGGGTGGCTCGTAGCCCGAGACCGCGGGCGCGATGTAGAGACCGGTGCCGAGCCATGCCGTGGCGATCCACAGGACCGCCAGCTGCGTGTGCCAGGTGCGGCTCAGCGAGTAGGGCAGGACTTCCGCCAGTTCGAAGCCATACATGACCTGGCCTTCGACCTGATAATGGGCGGTGATCGCCCCCAGCACGATCTGCACCAGGAAAAGCGCCAGCAGGACCCAGAAATATTTGGCGGTCGCCCGCATCGAGGGGGTGACCCGGATCTCCAGCATGGGGTCGGTGGCGGGCAGCCGATGGGGCGCCTCGCCCCGGCCGTGGGTCACGGCATAGTGCCAGCCGAGGAGTGCCACGCCGATCAGGAGGAACGTCACGCTGAAGGCGGACCACAGGAAGGTGCTGGCGGGCGGGCGGTTGCCGACCAGGGGCTCGCTCGGCCAGTTGTTGGTGTAGGTGATGGTGTCGTCCGGCCGCTCGGTCACCGTCGCCCATGCCGTCCACCAGAAGAAGGCCGTCAGCAGCCGGCGGTGCTCCGCATCGGGCACCGTGTCGTTCTTCATCGCATAGGCTTCGCGCAAGGCCGCCGTGGCGGGTTCGTTCCCGAACAGGCTGACATAGTGCGCCGCGACCGTCCGGATGGCGGCCGCGCGATCCGCGTCGATCGTGATCGTGGCCGACGCCGCGTCGTAGCCGTTCCGGCGAAGCTGGCGCTGCAGCCGGCCTTGCAATGCCGATCGCTGCTCGTCGGGAAGGTCGGCATAGGATGCGGCACCGCCCTCGCGCGCGGCCCACAGGTCGAGCAGGGCGACCGCCTCGCGATGCAGCCAGTCGGCGCTCCAGTCCGGCGCGACGTAGCCGCCATGCCCCCAGATGGAGCCGAGCTGCATGCCGCCCATCGACTGCCAGACCAGGCGCCCCCGCTCGATCTCGTCCCGTGAGAAGAGCGTGGCACCCGCTGTGGTGACGACCCGCTCGGGCATGGGCGGGGCTTTGCGGTAGATCTGGTCCCCGGCCCACAGCAGCACGGCGAACGAAACGACGAGCAGCGCCCCCAACCACGTCCAAAGCTTCCTCGTGCTACTCACGCCGCGTCCTCCGCGAATGCCATGATCTTCCCTCGCCGCCCGGTCAGAAAAACGCCCAGCCATGGCTGCCGGCCACCGCCCCGAACACGGTGACGAGGCTCAGCGCCAGCAGCAGCCGATGGATGCGGTGCATCCGGGCGAAATCGCGATCCGGCACCGATGCCGCCCCGCGACCCGGGCGGCCGCGCAGCGGGGCTGCGACGAAAAGGATGAAGGTGAAGAGAAACCAGAGGCCGGCCATCGCCGGCATCCACCAGAATTCGGCCGACCGGAAGCGCGCCCAGAGATCGAGCTTCGCCGTCATGTAGAAACCGGTCAGCCCGACCAGGACCACCGCCGCCCGCGCCTGCCACACGAAACGGCGTTGGATCGCCCGGAAGGCGGCCGAGCGGTCGGCGCCGAGGTCGCCGCGCCGGATCGCGGGGAAGATGACGGTGGTGACCATCGCGACGCCGCCGATCCAGATCACGACGGCCAGAACATGCAGCGTGCGCGCAACGACGATATCGTCCATGACCGTTCCCGCGTCGCCGCCGGCCCCGCCGGTCCGGTCGCGCAGGCGCGACTACGGTAGCAGTGCCGTCGGGCGACCCACTTGCCCCAAGCACGCGACCATCGCGCATCGGCTTCCGGCCGTCGTTGCGCCAGCGCAAACTCCTCCCTCCCCGCGGCAAGTGCCTCTAGACTGGCCGGCGTGAAGTCCGCGTCCGCTGCATTGACCCCGGAGGCCCTGGCCGGGATGGAGCTGTTCCGAGGGCTGTCCGCCGCGGCGCTGGCCGAGGTCGCGAGCGGCGCCCGGCTGCGGTTGCTGACGAAGGACACGGTCGTGTTCATCCAGGGAGCGCCGGCCGGCCATTGCCATGTGCTGATCGACGGGCGGGTCCGCATCACCCAGTCGGACCGCAACGGTGCCCAGCTCGTGGTGCGCTTCATCGGGCCGGGCGAGATGTTCGGGACGGTGCCCCTCTTCACCGATGGCCGCTATCCGGCCGAGGCGGCCGCCGCCACCGCTTCGATCGAGGTCAGTTGGACCAAGCCCGTCCTGCTCGACCTGATATGCCGCCACCCGCAGATCGCGCTGAACATCATCGCGGTGCTCGGCGCACGGATCCGCGAGGTGCAGGAGCGCCTGCGCGAGGTCGCCACCCAGCGCGTCGAGAGCCGCGTCGCCAATGCCCTGCTGCGTCTGGCCGACCGCGTCGGCGGCGGGGCCGGTGATGGCACCACCATCGCCTTTCCGCTGACCCGCAAGGACCTGGCCGAGATGTGCGGCGCCACCCTGCATACGGTCAGTCGCGTCCTGACCGCCTGGGAGAAGGCGGGGCTGGTGGCAACGAAGCGCCAGCGGATCACCATCTGCAGGATCGACACCATCCTGCAGATCGCGGGCGACCTGCCGGAGGACTGATCCCGCGGCGGGCGGAGGCCGGCCGGGTACGTCCTATCGCAGCCAGTGCGACAGATCGCGTCCGATGAGACGGGAGAATGCCTCGACCCGCGGGCCGTAGAGGTCGCGCAGCGGCTGGACCAGCGACGGGCGCAAGCCGGTCCCTTCGCCGGCGTTCACCCGCCGGCCCAGGCGTTCGGCGGCCCAGCCGCCGGCCGGGGCGGAGTCGGCGCCGACATGGCGGCACGCCGCCTCCAGCACCCGGGCCGGGTCGGCCACCAGGTCGTCATAGAGCAGAACCAGCACCTGCTCGCGCGGGAAGGCCGAGAGCCAGTTCTCCAGGCAGGCGGCATAGTCGCCGCGGCCGAGCGACTGAGCCGAGCGGAAGACATCGAGGAACCAGGCGTCGGACGCCTCGTGCTCGTACATCAGGCCCCAGCGCAGGATCATCAGCGCGGCCGACCAGGCACGCTCGACCGGGTTGCGGGCGATGAACAGCAGGCGCGCGTCGGGCATCGCCGCCCGCACCGCCGCCACCGCGTCCCGCGACAGGACGGCGTAGCCGGGGGTAACGTCGCCGACCTTGGCATCGGGTGCGGCGCCGGCGAACAGCCCGTGGTACCAGTCGAGGCCGCGATGCGTGTTCCAGTCCCAGAAATGCACCTCCTTGCCGGCCGGGAAGGCCATCCCCGGATGGTCGGACAGCATCTCGAACAGCCAGGTGGTGCCCGCCTTCTGCGCGCCGATGCCGAGGAAGTCCGGCAGCCGCCCCGCGGTCATGGGCCGCCGCCGTCCATGGTGGTCGGCGCCGCCTCGGATTCGAAGTCGAGATCGACCAGGCCGGCGCGCCAGCGGTCGGGGTCGGGCATCACCTTGAACATGGCGGCATCCACGAGACGGTGGAGGAAGCGGCGCTCGGCCCCGGTTTCGGCCGAGACGCCGGCATTGACGAAGTAGGTCCCTGGCAGCAGGCGGCAGCGGAAGGCGTGGCGCACCGCCCACACCTCGCCGTCGTGGACCTCGGCCAGCGCGCGGCCGGCGGATGCGGTCGACCCACCCGCCAGCTCGGTGCCCGCGACGGTGCGGATGAGTGTGCCGAAGCTGACGCCGGACGCCGTCTCCGCGAACCGTACCCGGCAGCGGATCTCGTAGGCGCCGCCGCGGCGCAGCACGTTGACGGGCTCGCCGTCCGGGGTGGTGACCGAAAGGCCGGTGATCTCTGCCCCCGCCGGCTCGTAGACGACGGCGCCGGCCGGGCGCAGGCCCGCATCGAGGAAGGCGTCGTCGGCCGCCGCCCCCTCTGCCGCCGCCGGCTGCACCTCCACGGCCTCGACCTCCGGCGCGCCCTCGCGGATCGCCTGGCGCAGCTTGTGGCGGCGTTCCGCCGGAGCGAACAGCAGGCGGTGGTACTGTGCCACCACGGCCCGCGGCTCGCCCGATGCCAGTATCTCGCCATCATCGATCAGGACGGCGCGATCACAGAGCTGGGTGACGTGGGCGGCGGCGTGCGAGACGAAGAGGATGGTGCCGCCGCCGGCGCGGAACCGCTCCAGCCGGGCGAAGCATTTGCGCTGGAAGGCCTCGTCGCCCACCGCCAGGGCCTCGTCGACGATCAGGATATCGGGCTCGACATGGACGGCCACGGCGAAGGCGAGCCGCACCGCCATGCCGCTGGAATAGGTGCGCAACGGCTGGTCGAGATGGTCGCCGAGGTCGGCGAAGGCGGCGATCGACGGCAAGGCGGCGGCGATCGCCCGGTCGTCGAGGCCAAGGATGGCGGCGTTGAGGCGGGCATTCTCCCGCCCGGTGAAATCGGGATGAAAGCCCGCCCCCAGCTCCAGGAGGGCCGAGATGCGGCCGGACGCCGTCACCTGCCCCGCGGTCGGGTTCATGGTGCCGGCGATGATCTGCAGCAGGGTCGACTTGCCCGACCCGTTGCGGCCGACCAGACCGATGGTTTCCCCGCGCCCGACCGTGAAGCTGACCTCGCGCAGCGCCCAATGCTCGTCGACATGGGCGGCCTCGCGGCGGACCGCCTGGCGCACCCGGTCCCATGGCGCGGCGTAGCGCCGGTAGACCTTGCTGACCCGGTCGACGACCAGGGCGGGCGGCAGCTCAGAGGACATCGGCGAAGCCACGGCGGAGACGGCGGAAGATGGCGAAGCCGACGACCACGGACAGGGCGCCGACGACGAGGCCGGCCAGGGTCGCCACGCCCGGCAGGTGCCCGTACAGCAGCACGCCGCGCATCTCCTCCACCACCGCCGTCAGCGGGTTGAGGAAGAAGAGTGGGCGGAAGTCGGCCGGCACCGACTCCAGCGGATAGAAGATCGGCGACATGAACATCAGCACGGTCAGCCCGACGGTGACGATCTGGCCGATGTCGCGGGCATAGACGCCGACGCCGGCCACCACATAGGCGATGCCGAGTGCGACCAGGGCGGCCGGGGCCAGCACGACCGGCGCCAGCAAGGCCGTCCAGGGCGGCAGGCCGACGAAGACGAGATGGCCGACCAGCCACACCGCCAGCGCCAGCGCGGTGTGGAAGACCGCCGCCAGCAAGGCCGCCATGGGCAGCACCTCGACCGGGAACAGCACCCGCTTCACCAGGCTGGCGTGGGCGATCACCAGGCCCGGCGCACGGCCCACCGTCTCGGCGAACAGCCAATAGACGATGAGGCCGGCGAACAGCATCAGCCCGAAGGGCGCGCGCGGGCCGGTCGCGACCCCCCAGCGGGCCTCGAAGACGATGCCGAAGACGAAGGTGAACACGCCCAGATAGAGGAGCGGCTGGGCGATCGCCCAGACGATGCCGAGAATCGAGCCGCGATAGCGCCCCTCCACCTCGCGCCGGGCGAGTTGGACGATGAGCGAGCGCCAGCGCCGGGCGGTGCCGACCGATCCCAGTTCCTTCATCGCATCAACCGACGCAGGACCCGGCGCGCGAAGCCGGATGCCCGCCGCAGCACGGGATCGACCAGCCGGCCGGCGAAGGGAATGCGCCGCAGCAGGTAGTTGGCGCCGTTCAGCGGCCAATGCAGGCGGGGAAAGGCCACCACCAGCTGCCCCGGCTTCCACAAGGCCGCCGCCACCGACTTCAGCCGCCGCTTCAGCCCCGCC
Source organism: uncultured Rhizobiaceae bacterium (assembly GCA_964594715.1). GTDB lineage: Bacteria > Pseudomonadota > Alphaproteobacteria > ATCC43930 > Allostellaceae > Allostella. The sequence goes on from CAZQOA010000019.1 coordinate 13,180, forward strand.
TGGGGCAGGCGCAGCAGCACCGGCACCGTCAGGCTGCGGCCGAAATCGGCCGAGCGCGGGCGCACCTGCATCCCCGGCAGCTCCGACCGGCGCGGCCACAGGATCATGCGGCGCAGCCGGCGGTAGGCGGCGTGCGCCCGGCGCTCCACGGCAAGGAAGTCCGCTGCCCCCTCCGGGGCCTGGAAATAGTCGACGATGCCCTGGAACATCGGGTCGTCGGCGCCGGGCGGCAGGACGGCCGGGTCGATGGCGCCGCCCTCCGGCACGCCCCGGCCGTTCTCCAGCCGGTAACCCTCGACGCTGGGTGCATCGATCTCCAGCGGGTCCTCGATCAGGTGGTGATAGGCGAAGAGCGCCTGGCCGGCGCCGTTGGCATAGGGCTCCAGGCTGTCGACCGATACCCCGAAGATATGCCCGAAATGCGGGCCCGGTCCCTTGCCATAGTCCCAGCGGCCGAAATAGAGCCCATGCCAGTCCCGCTCCGGGAAATGGCGCATCAGGAGCGCCTGGGTCCCGCCGGTCCAGCCGGAATCGACCAGCACCGGCGTCCTGGCACCCTCCAGCGCCTGGTCGAGGTAGCGCGCCAGGGCGGCGGCCTGCTCGGCGAAGTAGGCCCGCACCGCCCGGCCCAGCGCATCGTCGGCGCGGTAGATGGCGGCGAAGGAGCCGACCGTCACCGGGCAATGGCCGAGCACGTCCGGCAGGTCGATGGCGCGGCCACGCAGCAGGCAGCGCAGCATGTAGCCGAGCGACCCCGCACCGAACTCCCGCACCAGCATCGGCGCGACATGATCGAAGTCGGCCGCCAGGCACCCCTTGGCCGAAGCCACCCGCGAGATCAGCAGGTCGCCCACCGGCAGGATGGGCGTGGTGCCGGTGCGTTCGCACCAGAGCTCGTAGAGGAGGCGCAGGCGCAAGCCGCCGCGGGCGACGAACAGCAGGCGCGCGTCCCGCCCGTCGAAGGCGACGGTGGCAAGGTGCAGGCGGCGGCAGAATTGCAGGAAGATCGGGCCCAGCAGATCATGGCCGAAGCGGCGCTGAGCCACCGGGTCGGCTGGGATCGGCCCATCCTCCGGCCAGTCGTCGCCGGCCAGGTGCGAGAACGCCTCCGGCGGCGGGAACCGCCGCACAAGCGCCTCTTCGAGCGTTTCCGTGGCGACCATCGGGGAAACCGGTGCGGAAAGGCTGCTCACGCCACCCGCCGCATGATCTGGCGATGCTGCAGCAGGGCCAGGCGCTGGCGCAGCCCGTTCACCCGCTGCCAGGACGCCGGCCGCGGCGTGTGCAGGACATGGATGCCGAGCGACCGGGGCGTCGCGACGTCGGCGGTTTCGCTGTCGCCCATATGGAGGATGGATGCGGCGGCCAGGCCTTCGCGCTCCATCAGCACCCGGAAGAGCCCGCCGCCGCGCTTGGTCATGCCGAGGTCGGCGCTGCTGTAGCCGCCATCCAGCTCCAGGTCGGGCAGGAGCCGCCGGATCAGGCGGGCGATGGTTTCGGCCGGCAGGTACATGTCGCTCGCGAACACCACCCGGCGCCCGCCGGCGCGATGGCGCATGAGGGCGGCTGCCAGCTCGGCGTTGCCGACGAGGCAGCCGGCCTCGCAGTCGAACTCGACCTCGGCCAGGACCGGCGCCAGGGCGGGATCGAGGCCGAGTGCCGCGCAGACCATGTCGAGGATCACCCCCAGCCGCCCTTCCCGCTCGCCCTCGACGGTCGCGATCACCCGGTAGGCGGTGTGCGCCGCCACCAGGCGGGCGGCATAGAGCGCGTCGGCATGGACCTCGACGCCCCGCGCGGCGAGGGCCTTCGCCTGGGCGCGGGCGACGTCGCCGAACCGCGCCAGCTCCGGCCGGGTGCCGCGCAGCAGCAGCGTGTCGAAGACATCGACGCTGATCAGCCGGATAGGGTGGTCGTTCACGACCTGGTCGATCGCCTCGGGCAGGCGGCGCATCAGCGTCTGGTCCAGAGCAAGGGGGTCAGCGGCGGCATGCTTAGCGGCTGGGAGCCACAAAATCCATGATATCCAGGACCCGCGTCCTCGTGACCCGCTTGACGGAGGGGCGGCCGCCATGGTCCACGGGCGTGCATGAGCAAGCCGGATAAATATGTCGACTACGAGGCCGCGTGGGACGGCTATGCCCAGCGCTGGCGCGACGCCTACCCGGGCCTGACCCATCTGGGCGACGAATGGATCGGGCGCGAGGCCGGGGCCGCCGAGTCACTGGCCGCCTATGTCGGGCTCATCCGTGAGCGCTTCGTCGACCCCTGGATCGCGCCCGAGGACACGGTGCTGGAGATCGGCGTCGGCGGCGGCCGCACCGCGGCCATCCTGCTCGACCGTTGCCGCCGGCTGATCTGCGCCGACGTCTCGGCCGAGATGCTGACGCTGACCCGCGACCGCCTCGCCACCGAGCCCGCCAAGGCCGAGCGCGTGCGCTACCTGAAGCTGGACGGCACCACGCTGGATGGGCTGGAGGACGGCGCCGCCGACGCCTGCTTCTGCTACGACACCCTGGTCCATGTCGAGCCGCGGGACATCTTCAACTACCTCACCCTGCTGCCCCGGGTGCTGCGCGGCCGGCGGCTGTGCGTGCTGCACCATGGCGACACGTTGAGCCCGCGCGGCTTCGCCAAGTTCCTCGGCGACTGGCGCCACAGCATCAACGGGCAGCGTCATGGCGAGGCGTTCTCGGTCATGACGCCGGCCATCATGCGCCGCTTCCTCGACCATCTGGGCTACCGGGTGCTGGTCGAGGACCATGACAGCGTGCCGCGCGACTGCGTCTGGGTCTGCGAGGCCCCGGAGCGGATCACGGGATAGCCTGCAAGGGGGCCCTCGCCCTCCTACAGGGTCTTGGCGCGCATCAGGCGGGCCTTGTCGCGCTGCCAGTCGCGGTCCTTGATGGCGTTGCGCTTGTCGGCCATCTTCTTGCCGCGGGCGAGGCCGAGCTGCACCTTGGCGATGCCGCGATCGTTGAAATAGACCGACATCGGCACGAGGGTGACGCCCTCGCGCTTCACCGCGCCCAGGAGCTTGCCCAGCTCGCGCCGGTGGACGAGCAGCTTGCGGGCCCGGCGCGGCTCATGGTTGAAGCGGTTGGCGCCGGGATATTCCGGGATATAGGCGTTGAACAGGTACAGCTCGCCGTCGCGCTCGCCGGCATGGGATTCGCCGATGCTGGCGGACCCCTTGCGCAGCGACTTCACCTCGCTGCCATAGAGGACCAGCCCCGCCTCCAGGGTCTCGTCGATATGATAATCGAACCGGGCGCGGCGATTCTGCGCCACATGCCGGTTCGGGTCCTTCTCAGCGGCCATTTTCGTCCATTTCCTGCCGGCCCCCGCCCCTAGGCGAGGCGCAGGCGGGCCTCAGTTGAGGAGGCCGGCGTTGGTCATGGCGGACTTCACCTGGGCACGCGTCGGCTCCAGGGTCGGCGCCATCGGCAGGCGGCAGTCCGCCAGGCCCTTGCCCATCAGGCTGGCGGCATACTTCACCGGCCCGGGGCTGGTCTCGACAAACAGCGCCTGGTGCAGCGGCATCAACCGCCGGTTGATCTTCATCGCGCCGGCCACGTCGCCCTTCTGCCAGGCGACATGCATCTCCGACAGCAGGCGCGGCGCGACGTTGCCCGTGACCGAGATGCAGCCGTCGCCACCCTGGGCCAGATAGGGCAATGCCATGCCGTCATCGCCGGAAAGCTGGATCCAGTCGTCGCCGATGGCGATGCGCTCCAGCATCGGACGCTGGATGTCGCCGGTGGCACACTTCACCCCGACGATGTTCGGCAGCCTGGCCAAGCGCGCCATCGTCTCGATGGTCATGTTGACGGCGCTGCGCGGCGGGATGTTGTAGATGATGATCGGCAATTCGACCGCGTCGTGGATCGCCTTGTAGTGCAGGTAGAGCCCTTCCTGCGTCGGCCGGTTGTAGTAGGGCGTGACGATCAGCGCGGCATCGGCCCCCGCCTTCCGGGCGTGGCGCGTCAGGCGGATCGCCTCCTCGGTCGAGTTCGACCCGGTGCCGGCGATCACCGGCACCTTGGTCGCCTTCGCCACCTCGATGCAGAGCTCGATCACCCGATCGTGCTCGTCATGGCTCAGCGTCGGCGATTCCCCGGTGGTGCCGCACGGCACCAGCCCATGCGTGCCCTCGGCAATCTGCCAGGCCACGAAATCCTGGAACGCTTTCTCATCCACCTTGCCATCACGGAAAGGTGTAATGAGGGCGACCAGCGATCCCTTGAACATGGCACGAACTCCTTGATGTCGGCGGGCGGGCAGCCCCGCGGCCGGCGACGATAGCCGGCCGCGGGCGATCAATCCACCATGTCGTAGGCGGGCAGCGTCAGGAACTCCTCGAACCGCTCCGCTTCGACCAGCCTGGTGAAGAGGGCTGCGGCATCGTCGTAGCGGCCGCCGCCGAAGCGCTCAATACCGATTTGCTGGGCGGTCTTCACCAGTTCCTGCTCGACGATGATACGGCAGAGCTGGGCGTCGATGACCCGGCCGTCCTCCAGCTTCGCGCCGTGATGGACCTGCTGCCACACCTGGGCCCGGCTGATCTCGGCCGTCGCCGCGTCCTCCATCAGGTTGAAGAGCGGCACGCAGCCGATGCCGCGCAGCCACGCCTCGATATAGCCGATGCCGACATTGGTGTTCTGGCGCAGGCCCGCCTCGGTGATCGGGCCGTCCGGCACCTGCAGCAGGTCGGCCGCGGTCACATGCACGTCCTGGCGCTGGCGGGCGATCTGGTTGGGCTGCGGCATCACCCGGTCGAAGATCTCCTTGGCGATCGGCACCAGGCCCGGATGGGCGACCCAGGTGCCGTCATGGCCGTCATTGGCCTCGCGCTCCTTGTCGGCGCGGACCTTGTCCATGGCGGCCTCGTTGGCGGCGGCGTCGTTGCGGATCGGGATCTGCGCCGCCATGCCGCCCATCGCATGCACCTTGCGGCGATGGCAGATCTTGATGACGAGCAGGCTGTAGGACCGCATGAAGTGCGTGGTCATGGTGATCAGCCCGCGGTCCGGCAGGACGGCGCCGGGGTCGTTCCGGAACTTCTTGATGAAGCTGAAGATGTAGTCCCAGCGGCCGCAATTGAGGCCGGCCGAATGGTCGCGCAGCTCCCACAGGATCTCGTCGGCCTCGAAGGTGGCGAGGATGGTCTCGATCAGCACCGTCGCCTTGATCGAGCCCTTGGGCACGCCCAGCGCCGCCTGCGCATGGACGAAGACATCGTTCCACAGCCGCGCCTCGAGATGGGATTCGAGCTTGGGCAGGTAGAAATAGGGGCCGCTGCCGTTGGCCAGCAGCTGCTTGGCATTGTGGAAGAAATAGAGGCCGAAATCGAACAGCGACCCGGACATCGGCTCGCCGTCGACCAGCAGGTGCTTCTCCGGCAGGTGCCAACCGCGGGCGCGCACGAACAGGACGGCGCGCTTCTCGTTCAGCTGGTAGTGCCGGCCGCTCGCCGGATCGTCATAGGTGATGGTACCGGCATTGGCGTCGCGCAGGTTCAGCTGGCCCTCGATCATGTTCGACCAGGTCGGCGTGCTGGCATCCTCGAAATCGGCCATGAAGACGCTGGCGCCGCAATTCAGCGCATTGATGATCATCTTGCGGTCGACCGGGCCGGTGATCTCCACCCGGCGGTCGAGGATGTCGGCCGGCAGCGGCGCCACCGTCCAGTCGCCGTCGCGGATCGATTTCGTCTCCGGCAGGAAGTCGGGCTTCCAGCCGGCATCCAACCTGGCCTGGACTTCCACGCGGCGGGCCAGCAACTCGCGGCGGCGCTGGCCGAAACGGCGCTCCAGGTCAGCAATGAAGGCCACGGCCTCGGCGGTCAGGATGGTCTCGAATCCGGGCTGCATCGCCCCCTTCACCGTGACCCCGGCGACGCCCGCATAGCTCTCCATCCCCAACACCCCGGTCATCGCCGTCTCCATAGATTGTCGTGAACTTGGTCGTCTTGCCTCGGGCCTTGTGCAGGCGATGTGCCGGATCGTCAAGGCCGCGGGGTGCATTCATGTTAACAATCGGCCATGGAACCCCGCCTCAAGAGCCGCTTGTGGATCGCGGCCGAGATCCGTCGCTGCGCCGTCGCCGACATCGTTGCCGTGGTCGCCCGGCGCGGCGACCCCGATGCCGGCGCCATCCTGCTCAAGGTCAACCGCTTCGCCGGCGGCTCGGTCGTCTATTCCGGCTCCTATGGGCTGAACGGCGAGCGCGTGTGGATCGCCGGCACCGGGGCCGCGCCGGTGCCGGAACCCGATGCCGACGCCTATATCGACCGCCAGCGCGACCGCGACCCCGATCTCTGGGTGTTGGAGATCGAGGACCCGCGCGCCCGCTACGCGCTGGCGGAGACGGTAGGATAGGAGACGGGCGGATAGGAGACGGGGGGGATAGAGGCCCCTCACCCGCCCCGGATCATCGTCTCCGGCCGCACCGTGGCGTCGAACTCGGCCGCCGTCAGATAGCCGAGCTCCAGGGCCGCGGCACGCAGGGTGGTGCCCTCGTGATGCGCCTTCTTGGCGATCTCGGAGGACTTGTCGTAGCCGATGGCCGGTGTCAGCGCCGTCACCAGCATCAGGGATTCCTCCAGGTGCCGGGCGATGCGGGCGCGGTCGGGCTCGATGCCGGCCACGCAATGGTCAGCGAAGCTGGCGGCAGCGTCGGCCAGCAGGCGCACTGATTGCAGCAGGGCGTGGATGATCACCGGCTTGAAGACGTTGAGCTGGAGGTGGCCTTGCGCGCCGGCGATGGTGATGGCGACGTGGTTGCCCATGACCTGGGCCGCGACCATGGTCAGGGCCTCCGCCTGGGTCGGGTTCACCTTGCCCGGCATGATCGAGGAGCCGGGCTCGTTCTCCGGCAGCGTCAGCTCGCCGATGCCCGCGCGCGGGCCGGAACCGAGCAGCCGGACGTCGTTGGCGACCTTGGTCAATGCCACCGCCGCGGTGTTGAGCGCGCCCGAGGCCGCGACGAAGCCGTCATGGGCCGCCATCAGCACGAAGCGGTCGCCGGCCGCGGTGAATTCGCTGCCCGCCAGTGCCGTCAACTCGTCGGCGAAGCGGTTCGAGAAGCCGGCCGGGGCGTTGAGGCCGGTGCCGATCGCGGTGCCGCCCTGGGGCACCGCGCGCAGTGCCGGCAGCGCGGCGCGGATGCCGGCACCCGCCGCCTCCACCTGGCTGGCCCAGGCTCCGATCTCCTGTCCCAGCGTCATCGGCACCGCGTCCTGGAGGTGGGTGCGGCCGAGCTTCACCACGCCGCCATGGACCGCTGCCCGGCCGCGCAGCGTGGCGGCCAGGTGGTCCAGTGCCGGCAGCAGCCGGCCCTCGATCGCGGCCACCGCCGCCACATGCATGGCGGTCGGGAAGCTGTCGTTCGACGACTGGCTGCGGTTGACATGGTCGTTGGGGTGAACGCGCTTGCCACCGCGCCGGTCGCCCAGCAGCTCGGCCGCGCGATTGGCCACCACCTCGTTCACGTTCATGTTGGTCTGGGTGCCGGAGCCGGTCTGCCACACGACCAGCGGGAAATGATCGTCGAGCCGGCCGGCTGCGACCTCCCCCGCCGCCAGCACGATGGCGTCGCCGATGGCCGGGTCCAACACCCCCAGCGCCATGTTGGCACGGGCGGCCGCCTGCTTCTGCAGGCCGAAGGCATGGATCACCTCGAGCGGCATGCGCTCCACGCCGATGCGGAAATTCTGCAGCGACCGCTGGGTCTGGGCCCCCCACAGCCGGTCGGCCGGCACCTCGATCGGGCCGAAGCTGTCGGTTTCGGTGCGGGTTCCGGCCTTGGCATCGTCGGCGGTGAGATCTGGCGGCATGGCAACTCCTGGTCCCCGGGCGGAAACGTACAAGAGATATGGGCAGTCGCTATCATCGCTGCGACCCATTCCGCGGACGGATCAGCCATGCGCGCGCTTGCCCTAGCCGTTTCGGCCCTGCTCTTCCTCGCCACCTCGGCCGGCGCGGGCCGGGCCGGAAGCTGGACGCTGTTCTTCGAGGCGCTGCCGGCGACCGGCCTGACCCTGACGCGGCTGGCCGATGCCCCCTATGCCGAGCGGCTGGCCCTGGCCCGGCGAACGGCGGCCGAGATCGTGCCGGAAGTGACCGCGATCCTCGACCTGTCGGCCACGACGTCGGATATCGCCACGGCCCCCGGCGGCTGGCGCCTGGCGACCGCCCCGTCGCTGCGGGCGGAAGTATGTTGCGGGGAGGCCGCGGCGCGGCGCCTGTCGGCGGCCCTGGGCTATGTCCTGCGCCAGACGGCGGTATTGGCGGCCGACCTTCGCGATGCCGGCGGCGGCACCGCCTACGGCATCGTCGCCCTGCCGCCCGGACCGGCCGACCCGGCGCTGACCCAGCGCTTCTTCCTGCACGCCGCCCGGACCGACCAGGGCCTGGCCGACGGCTACAGCACGATCGGCCGCGGGATGCTGTTCCTCAATGTCCGTGACCCGGCCGGCCGGCCCTTCGGCGGCCTGGCCGACGGGCCCTTCCTGGACGCCCTCCGGCGGGCCGCCGCCAGCTTCGGCGATACCGACGTCGGGTTCACGCGGTCCGGCAACGCGCGGGTCATGTTCATCGCCAATGACTGGCAGGCGCTGGCCGCGGGCGAGGATTACCGGCGGCTGCTCGACGCCGCCAGCATCCCGGCCCTGGACCGCGCGGCCACCCGGCACCAGGCGATCGTCGCGGCCCTGGCGGCCCGGTTCGGCTGGCGCTGAGGCCATTTTCCGCATGACCGGAGCGAACAGATGCGAAACTATCCGTTAGTTCGTAGTATGTGTCCTGAGGACACATACTACGAACTATACGCTCAAGTCAATATCAGGCTATTTCTGCCGAGAGCCTTGACAATATGTAAGCACGATCCTCTTACGTCCTGAGGACGTAAGAGGATCGTGCTTAGGCGTGAACTTTCGTGAAGCCCTTGAGCATGCGCTGGTCGATCGGGACGACCCCGTAGTAACCGAGTATGATTTTTTTCGCCTCGGCCTGTTCCTCCTTGAGAAGGGCGACTGGGGCGGCTCGCGAATCACGCGCCCTCCGAAAGACTGGAACCGCCATTCGGTCCGCAATGCACTTCGTCGACTTGTCGAACGCCGGGCACTTGCACCAGACATGGATTTCCACTCTGGCGTTTGGCGCGTCGTCCAATCCACGCGCGGAGGATCCGCCGAAGAGGTCGCCTGCATGGTCGATCCCTTCTGCTACGTCTCCCATCTTTCCGCGATGCAGCGTTATGGGCTTACCGACCGCAGCCCCGCCGCGCTCCACATCACCACGCCAGCCCGTTCCCGTTGGAACGAGATGCGCGACCGAAAGACGGCACTGGATCTTGGTGCCATGGCAGGCACACTGCACCCGCCCCTCCTGCACGTCCGTTTCAGGGAGAACGTGCGCCGCCGCCCGGTTGCGATCCACGAGTCCAGCCACCCTGCGGAGCCCATCGCTATCCGCGGTGAAGGCACGCGCATCACCACGATCGGCCGCACCTTCGTTGATGCGTTGTCCGAACCCGCTCTCTGCGGCGGAATTCGCCACGTTCTCGATATCTGGGAGGGGAATGGCCGAGAGTGGCTCGACCAGATAGTCGAGGCTGTCGACGCATTCGATGCGAAGATCGTCAAGGTGCGCGCCGGCTATATTCTCTCCGAACGCCTCCATATCGAGGACGACAGGATCGCTGCCTGGCAGCGCTTCGCCCAGCGTGGCGGCTCGCGCAAGCTCGATGCCGATGCTCCCTACGCGCCGAGATACTCCGAGCGCTGGATGATTTCACTCAATGTCTGAGGATAGGGACCCCAAGGATAAGCTTGCTGAAATCGACATTGTCGATGTCGACGTGCGTGCCTGGGTCGAAGCCGCAAGGGCAAATCCGACGCTCTACCGCGATCGTCAAGTCACCGAGATCGTCCTTGCTTCGATCGGGCTGGCTCCTTCGCTGCGGACAACGCTGATACTGAAGGGCGGGATCCTCATGGCGTTGGCCTTCAAAAGCAATCGGGCCACCACTGACGTCGACTTCACCGCGCAGGCCGACCCCCACGGCTTCGACAAGCTGCTGGTCGACGAGCTCGACGCACTATTGACGAAGACCGCGATACAACTCGGCTACCTCGACCTCATATGCCGCGTCCAGACGATCAGGAAGATGCCTCGGGCGCGAAATTTCGCCGACCATGATTTTCCGGCCTTGCGGATGCGGATCGGCTCGGCCAAACGCCACACCGGCGAGGAAAAAAGGCTCGGCGCGGGACAGGCGATCCGGGTGCTCGACATCGAAATCAGCTTCCGCGACCAGGTCTACGACTTCCAGACGCTCAACCTCACGGATGCCGGCATCGCGGTTCGCGCATTCACCATCCATGAAATCATCGCGGAAAAGCTGCGCGCGCTTCTGCAGCAACCGATCCGCGACCGCTATCGCAGGCAGGACGTCTACGATATCGCCTTCCTGCTCGACGGCCACGGCATGACCGCCGAAGATCGCGGCCGGATACTACAAACCCTGCTCGCAAAATGCCTTTCGCGGGGCATCACCCCCACCGCGGGCTGGATTTCAGACCCCGAGGTTATCCGACGGGCCCGCGCCGATTGGGAAACATTGCAACTTGAGATACCGGGCCTGCCACCGTTCGACGAACGGTATGCAAAGGTCCGTGACTTCTATCGGTCGCTGCCCTGGCCTTGAACCCTTCACCCCAGAGGGCCCTATCGCCGGTACCACCCGAGTAAACTGGGAGATACCCCGGCTACCCGCGCGTCGCGTTCAACTTGTTGAGGTCTGCGTAGGCCATGGCCCCCTTGGTCACCGCATCGCTGTCGCCGTCGGCGAGGAAGGCCTTGGCCATCGCCGCCGCCTGCGCCCACATGGTCTGGGCGATGGCGCCGCCGGCGCTGAGGCGGCGGACGCCGAGCGCGCGCAGGGTGGCCGCCGGCGGCACCCCGGGCGAGGCCATGATGTTGAGCGGCAGCGCCACGCCGGCCGCGATCTGGCGGATGTCGGCCTCGGCCTTGGCGCCCGGCACGAAGATGCCGTCGGCACCCGCTTGGCGGTAGAGCTCGGCCCGGGACAGCACCTCCGCCACGCGCTCGCCCTCCGGTGCCAGGCCGCGCAGGAAGACGTCGGTGCGGGCGTTGACATAGACGTGGACGCCCGCCTGTTCCCCGGCTTGCCTGGCCGCGCGCACCTTCTCGGCGAACTTCGCGGGCGCGGTCGTGCCATCCTCCAGGTTGACGCCGACGGCGCCGGCCGCGATCACCTCGCCCACCAGCTTGCCGACCGCGGCCGGGTCGTCGGAAAAGCCGCCTTCGATGTCCGCCGTCAGCGGCACGTCGATGCCGCGCGCCATGTCGGCGATGGTCGCGAGCAGGGTCGGGATCGGCAGCGCGTGGCCGTCGGCGTAGCCGCGCGCCCAGGACACGCCGGAGCTGGTGGTGGCGATGGCCGGCGCCCCCAGGCTCTCGATCAGGCGCGCGCTGCCCGCGTCCCAGGCATTGGCGAGGATGAGGAAATTGCCCTTGGCATGTAGGGCGTGAAAGGCGTCGGCCTGGGCTTCACGGTCGCGCATCGGGGCTTCCTTCCAGGTTGCGGGGGTCGGGGTATCGTCGGGTGCCGATCATCGCATCCCGGCGCCGGCCGCGCCTCAGCTTTCCTTCGGCCGCTGCCGGTTGGCGAAGTCGATGCGCCGGCGCACGGCCTCGCCGGCGGCCGGACCGGCCGCAAACCGGAAGCCGGCCGCGTCGATCGGCCGGCCGCTGTCGCGGTCGACCAGCACCGGGTCGGCCGGCTTGCCGGTCGCGGCGTCGACCAGCTGGCTCGCCACCCCCTCGTCGGCGAAATGGCGGTTGCCCCAGGCCATCAGGGCGATCAGCACCGGGCGGAAGTCGCGGCCACGGTCGGTCAGCAGATATTCGAAGCGCGGCGGCCGCTCGCTGTAGCGGCGGCGCTCCAGCAGGCCGGCATCGACCAGCGCGTTGAGGCGCCGGGTCAGCATGTTGGCGGCGATCGGCAGGCTCTTCTGGAACTGGTCGAAGCGCGTCAGGCCGTGGAAGACGTCGCGCAGGATGAGAATGCTCCACCACTCGCCGACGCGGTCGAGGCTGCGGGCAATGGGGCATTGCATCCCCGTGAAGGACTTGCGCTGCATCCCGAATAGCTAATGCCGTGACTTGCATTAAGCAAGTCACAAGTCCAGATAGCTACCCATCGGGATTTCAGTGGTTGGGGACAGGCATGCGCTACACGATCTTCGACGGCCGGACGGCCTTGCGCGTATCGGCGCCATCATGAAGAAGCTCCATCTGGAGGATCTGTCCGTCGGCCAGCGCTTCGCCAGCGAGACACTGACGGTCGATGCCGAGGAGGTGAAGGCCTTCGCGGCCCGCTACGACCCCCAGCCCTTCCACCTGGACGAGGAGGCGGCGCGCGCCAGCATCTTCGGCGGGCTGGCGGCGAGCGGCTGGCACACCGCGGCCATGACCATGCGGCTGCTGGTCGGCGGCGGCGCACCCTTCGCGGGCGGCATTGTCGGCGCCGGCGGCGAGATCGCCTGGCCGCGCCCGACCCGACCGGGGGACATCCTGCATGTGGAGACGGAAATCCTGGAGATCACGCCGTCTCGATCCAAGCCGGACCGCGGCATGGTCACGGTGCGCAGCGAGACCCGCAACCAGCGCCAGGAGGTGGTGGAGGTGTCGACGATGAAGGTGGTAGTGCCGCGGCGGGCGGTGGCCGCGGCGAAATAGGGCCGCCGAATCAGCGTCGCCATCCCGGCAGGCGCGCCGCGATCGGCCAGATGGCAGTGTCGATCTCGGTCCGCAAGGGTGCCAGGCGGGCCAGGTCGGCGGGGGCGGCCGGGCCACCGCCGCCATCGCCGAAACGGTCGGCCGCGGGGTCGCGGGCGGGGTCCCAGTACTGGTTGACGCGCAGGCGCTCGACGCTGACGCGTTCCGACCAGCCGCCCGCGACCGGTCTTCCCTCCTCCGTCGCTGCGGCGGCATCGTCGCGGAAGGCGAAGTCGTGGCGGCCGAGGCAGGCATGGGTGCGCGCCGGCTGGACGATGAAGGCGACCCGGGTCGCCAGTGCGCGGTAGCTGTCCGGCAACGTCGGGTCCAGGTCCGGCGCCCGCAGCATGGCGGGAAGGCCCATCGCCAGGTCGACCGAGGCCCGGCGGATGCAGCGGCGGAGCAGCGGTCCGTCCGTTTCCGCCGCCGGGCCATAGACGAGGCGATGGACGCCGATGCCTGGCCACCGCCGGAAGGTGGCGAGCGCCGTCCGCAAATCCTCCCCGTCGGTCGCGAACAGGAACTCGTCGACCGCGAGGAACCCCAGCCACTCGACGCCGGCCCCGTGATGGAACAGGCAATGATCGTAGGCCGGCCGGTGCGGCCGGGTGAAGGGCCAGGGGCGGGCGACGACATCGCCGGCCGCGACCGTCGCCGCTGCATCCGGCGGTCCCGGCAGATAGAGGAAGAAGCGCTCCACCCCCACCAGGCGATGGAAGGCCAGCCACGCGGGCAGGCGCGGATCGTCGGCCGCAACGACGGCGCAGACGCCCAACAGCGACCTCACGGCACGTCCGCGAACAGCGGGCGCCAGCCCGGCAGGTGGCGGGCGAAGGGGAAGATCGCGGTGTCGGTCTCGGCGTTCATCTGCGCCTCGACGGCGCGGTTGAAGTCGAGCGACGGGGCCCGGCCGATCCAGGCCGGGCCCCGCGCGGTCTTCGCCGCCAACTCTGCGAAGGACTTGCTCCAGTAGTGGTTGATGCGCAGGCGGGACAGGCTGACCGTGGGCGACCACGGCCCGTCGAACGCGACGCCGTTCTCGGTCACTGCCAGGGCGCCGTCCCGGTAGGCGAAATGGTGCGGCGTCACCGGCCGCAGCGTGCGGCCCGGCTGGACGATCGACTTCACATGGCTGTTCATCGGCCAATAGCTGCCGGCGCGCGCGGGATCGAGGCCGGGCGCCTTGAGGTAAGCGTCATAGGCCACCACGACGTCGGTCCGCCCGCGACGGACATAGTTGCGGGTGACGAGGCCGGCAGGCCGCTCCTGGTGGCCGCCGGTGCCGAACACCATCCAGTTCACCCCCACCGCCGGGTGGTCGCGGAACCCGTCGAGCACCGCCGGCAGGGCCGTGCCGTCGGGCGAGAAGAGGAACTCGTCGCAGTCGATGAAGGCGATCCAGTCCGCCTTGCGGCCGAACCGCTCCAGGCAGTCGCGATAGGCCCGGGCCTGCGCGGCCGGGCCCGGGCAGGACAGCAGGGTGACCTGCCGCCGCCGGCCGCTCGCCTCTATCGCGGCGTGCCAGTCGTCGGTCGAATCATTGTCGTAGAGGAAGAAATGTTCCACCCCCATGCGGGCATGGAAACCGATCCATTCCGCCAGGTAGGGCGCCTCGTTCTTGAAGATCGCCCCGATCGCCAGGGCGAAGGCGGCCATGGGCCCCTCGTCAGAACCCGTCGCCGGGCAGGCCGCCATCGGCGACCAGGCGCTGCAGGTAGAGGCCATATTCGTTGGCCTTCATGGCTGCCGCCAGCCGCTCGAGCTGGCCGGATTCGATGAAGCCCATGCGATAGGCCACCTCCTCCACGCAGGCGATCTTCAGCCCCTGGCGAGCCTCCACCGTGCGCACATACTCGGACGCCTCCAGCAGCGACTGGTGCGTGCCGGTGTCGAGCCAGGCGTAGCCGCGCCCCATCCGCTCGACCCGCAGGTCGCCGCGCTCGAGGTAGCGGTTGTTGATGTCGGTGATCTCCAGCTCGCCGCGCGGCGACGGGCGCACCGCGGCGGCGATGTCGCAGACATCGGCATCGTAGAAATAGAGGCCGGTCACCGCCCAGTTCGACTTGGGGTGGGACGGCTTCTCCTCGATCGAGGTGGCGCGGCCCCCGTCGTCGAAGGCGACGACGCCATAGCGCTCCGGGTCGCGCACCCAGTAGCCGAAGACGGTGGCGCCACGGTCCTGCTCGGCCGCGCGGCGCAGCAGCTGGGTCAGCCCGTGGCCGTAATAAATGTTGTCGCCGAGGACCAGGGCGGAGCGGTCGCCGGCGACGAAGTCACGGCCGATGATGAAGGCCTGGGCCAGGCCCTCCGGCTTCGGCTGCACCCGGTATTCCAGGCGGATGCCCCACTGCGCGCCATCGCCCAGCAGGGCCTGGAACAGGGCCTGGTCCTGGGGCGTGGTGATGATCAGGATCTCGCGGATGCCGGCCAGCATCAGCGTCGTCAGGGGATAGAAGATCATCGGCTTGTCGTAGACGGGCAGCAGCTGCTTGCTGACGACGCGGGTGATCGGATAGAGGCGGGTGCCGGAACCGCCCGCCAGGATGATGCCCTTCATGCCGTTCTTTCTCCACCTGCCGGGGTAGCGGCCGCGCCGGCGGTTACTCCCTCCGCCGCGATCGCCTCGTCGAGGACAACGGACAGCTCGGCCCGCCAGTCCGGCGCGGCGATGCCGTAGACGCGGGAAATGCGGCCGGTGTCGAGGATGGAGTTGGCGGGTCGCCGCGCCGGGGTCGGGTAGTCGGCGGTGGCGATCGCCACCAGCCGCGGCCGGCGCCCGGTCCGCCGTGCCATCTCCTGGAACACGGCGTCGGCCAGCCCGTGCCAGCTGGTCGCCGGCGCGCCCGCGAAATGGAAGGTGCCCCAGGCGGGGCTGCCGCCGGCGATGCGCCCGGCGATCGTCACGGTGGCGGCGGCGATGGCGCGGGCCGGGGTCGGGCAGCCCTGTTGGTCGCCCACCACCCGAAGCTCGTCGCGGGCGGATCCCAGGCGCCACATGGTGCGCACGAAATTATGGCCGTGCGCGCCAAACACCCAGCTCGTGCGCAGGATGACGTGGCGGCCGGTCGCGGCCCGCAGCGCCTGCTCCCCCGCCTCCTTGGAGGCGCCGTAGACGCCGAGCGGGGCCACCGGGTCGTCCTCCTCGCGGCCACCGGTGCCGCCGCCGTCGAAGACGTAGTCGGTCGAATAGTGGATGACGGCCGCCCCCAGGTCGGCCGCCTCCCGGCCGATGATGCCGGGGGCGTCGGCGTTCACCGCCCAGGCCTGGTCGCGCTCGCCCTCCGCCTTGTCGACCGCGGTGTAGGCCCCGGCATTGACGATGAGGTC
This sequence comes from uncultured Rhizobiaceae bacterium, assembly GCA_964594715.1. GTDB lineage: Bacteria > Pseudomonadota > Alphaproteobacteria > ATCC43930 > Allostellaceae > Allostella. Next base: position 29,313 of record CAZQOA010000019.1, read on the forward strand.
GGGGGCGAAGGCGCGGATGGCGGCGGCGAGGCCGGCCGGATCGGCCAGGTCCGCCTCGGCGCGCGTCCGCCCCTCGACCCGCCAGCCGGTCGGCCAGGGCGCGGAAAGAAGCTCGCGGCCGACCTGCCCACCGGCCCCGAGGACCAGCAGCTTCACGCGGCGGCGCCCGCTGCCGCGCCGAGGCCAAGGCGTTCGCCCTGGTACTGGCCGGTCTGGATGGCGTGCCACCAGGCGCGGTTGTCGAGATACCAGAGGACGGTGCGGCGGATGCCGCTCTCGAAGGTCTCGGACGGCGTCCAGCCCAGCTCGCGCTCGATCTTGGACGCGTCGATGGCATAGCGCAGGTCGTGGCCGGGGCGGTCGGAGACGAAGCCGATCAGCGTCTCGTGCGGGCCGATGGCGGCATTGGGCGCCAGCTCGTCCAGCAGCGCGCAGATGGTGCGCACGACCGCGATGTTGGTGCGCTCGCAATTGCCGCCGATGTTGTAGCACTCGCCGACCCGGCCGGCCTCGATCACCCGGTGGAGCGCGCGCGCATGGTCCTCGACATAGAGCCAGTCGCGGACGTTCTCGCCGCGGCCATAGACCGGCAGCCGCTCGCCCGCCAGCGCCTTGATGATCATCAGCGGGATCAGCTTCTCGGGAAACTGATAGGGCCCGTAATTGTTCGAGCAGTTGCTGATGACGACGGGCAGGCCATAGGTGTGGAGCCAGGCCTGCACGAGATGGTCGGACGCGGCCTTGCTGGCGGAATAGGGCGAGTTCGGCGAATAGGGGGTCTCTTCGGTGAAGACGCCGGTCGCGCCGAGCGCGCCATAGACCTCGTCGGTCGAGACATGGTGGAAGCGGAAGCGCGCCTGGACAGCGCCGTCCAGCCCGCGCCAATAGGCCAGCGCCTCCTGCAGCAGGGCGAAGGTGCCGACGATGTTGGTGTCGATGAAGGCGGCCGGACCGTCGATCGAGCGGTCGACATGGCTTTCCGCCGCCAGGTGCATGACCGCGTCGGGGCGATGGGCGGCGAAGATGCGGGCCATCGCCTCGCGGTCGCAGATGTCGGCCTTCTCGAAGCGGTAGAGCGGGCTGCGGGCCGCATCGCCCAGCGACGACAGGTTGGCCGCATAGGTCAGCTTGTCGACGTTCACCACCTCCCACCCGACCGTGCCGACGAGGTGGCGGATGACGGCCGAGCCGATGAAGCCGGCGCCGCCGGTGACGAGGATGCGCATGGGGCTAGGCCGCCTTGGCCGGATAGGTGAAATAGGCGGGAAGGTCCGCCAGCATCGGGTGGCGCTGGTCCTTGTCGGACAGGACCGCGTCCGCGGCCGCCACCGGCCAATCGATGCCGATCGCCGGGTCGTCCCAGCGCAGGCCGAAATCATGGGCCGGCGCATAATAGGAGGTGACCTTGTAGAGGACCTCGGTATCCGGCTCGATGGTGCAGAAGCCGTGCGCGAAGCCGCCTGGGATCCAGAGCTGGTGCCAGTTGCCGGCACTCAGTGTCACCGCCACATGACGGCCGTAGGTCGGCGAGCCGCGGCGGATATCGACGGCCACGTCGAGGATCGCGCCGCGCGCGACGCGCACCAGCTTGCCCTGGGCATGGGGGTCGGTCTGGAAATGGAGGCCGCGGACGGTTCCCCTCGTCGCCGAGAAGGAATGATTGTCCTGGACGAACTCCACGTCGATGCCGCCGGCCGCGAACGCGTCCTTGCGGAACACCTCGGAAAAGAAGCCGCGCGCGTCGCCCCGGCGGCCGGGGAGCACGAGCTTCACTTCGGGGATTTCGGTTTCGACTATTCTCATGGAAATGCTGCCGGATGCTTACCACGCACCTGCGAAACGCGGCAAGAATACCGCACCGTGATACCGCGCCGTTCCGGAGCGAATCGGCCGCCTGCCGGATATGTACCGCGGTGAACCGGCCTTATACCGCAGCCCGTACCGCAGCCCGTACCGCAGCACGCCCGCGACGGCGGGTCCGGGCCATTTTCCCCGCAGCCGGGGCGTCCGAGGCGACCTCCGCCCCGGTCAGCGCGATATGGTCGGCCAACGCCCGCTCGACATGGCCGGCGAAGGCCGCCGCCAGCAGGGACGGCGGCTTGCCGGCGGGGTGAATCATGCGGAACTCGAACACCACCTCGGGCCGGAAGGGACGGACCACGACCTGGCCCAGGCGGGCGAAGTCCCAGGCCGCGAACGGCTCCACCACCGACACGCCGAGGCCGTTGGCGACGAACTGGCAGGCCGCCGCCGAGACATAGGCATCGACCATGAGCTGGCGGCCGACCCGCTGCCGGTCGAACACCAGGTCGACCTGCTGGCGCGCGATGCTGTCCATCGCGAACGAGATGAAGCGCTCGCCGGCCAGGTCCTCGGCGCGGATCTCGCGTCGCCGCCGCAGCGGATGGTCGGGCGGCAGGACGCAGACCGCCTTCAGCCGGCAGATGGTCCGCGCGACGATGGCCGGATGGTCGGCCGGCAGCATGGTGAAGCCCAGGTCCGCCTGCTGCGCCACGATCTGGTCGACGACGGTGCGCGAGCTGCGCACCTGGAGGCTGGCGATCGCGGCCGGCCGCTCGCGGAGGAAGGCCGACATGGCGTCGGGCAGGAAGGTGCGGCCGAGCGCCATCATGGTCACGATGTTGAGGCGCCCGCCGGCCAGGTTGCGCAACTCCTCCGACAGGCGCCCGATCTCGTGCAGGCGCGCGAAGATGGCCTGGGCCTGACGGTGCAGGATGAGGCCCTCGTCGGTCGCCACCAGGCGGCGGCGGTCACGGCTGAACAGGCTGAGCCCGGTATCCTCCTCCAGGCTGGAGACGAGCTTGCTCACGGCCGGCTGCGACAGGCGCATGAAGCGGGCCGCCTCGGTCACCGTGTGGTGATCGATGACGGCGCAGAACGCCTCCAGCTGGCGCATCGTCACCATCGCGGGCACTCCACCTTCATGAACCGAAGGCATAACATACCCAAAATTACGACGTTGAACCGAATGACGCGGGATGGTCTGCTCGCCGCCGTTCCGAGTTCCGTCCTCGAGTTCCGTCATGGGGGGTTTCCGTTGCAGAACATCCATCGCCTGTCGGCCGGCGAGATCACCCACGCGATCGCCGACGGACGCCTGACCGCCGCCGAGACGGTGGACGCCGCGCTGGCCCGCATCCGCGCGCTGGACGGCGACCTCAAGGCCTTCGCGCTGGTCGACGAGGCCGGCGCCCGGGCGCGCGCGGCCGAGCTCGACCAGGCGCGGAAGGCCGGCGGCAAGCCGGGACCGCTGCATGGCGTGCCGTTCTCGGTGAAGGACCTGGTGAACAGCCAGGGCCTGGAGACCGCCTTCGGCTCGCACACCATGAAGGGCAACATCCCCGACCGGGACATCGCCGCCATCGCGCGCCTGAAGGCGGCCGGCGCGGTGCTGATCGGCAAGTCGACCACGCCGGAGTTCGGCCACAAGGCCCTGACCAACAGCCCGCGCTACGGTTTCACCCGCAACCCCTGGGACCGCGACCGTTCCCCCGGCGGGTCGAGCGGCGGTGCCGCGGTCGCGGTCGCCACCGGCATGGGGCCGGTCGGCGTCAGCACCGACGGCGCCGGCTCGTCCCGCATCCCGGCATCGGCCTGCGGCATCCTGGGGCTGAAGCCGACGCTGGGCCTCGTCCCCTATGAACAGGCGACCGAGCAGTTCTCCAACTTCATCTATCTCGGCATCGCGGCCCGCACCGCCGCCGACGTCGCCCTGATGCTGTCGGTGATGAATGGCGAGGCACCACTCGACCCCTGGTCGATCGGCCATGGCCGGCGCGGCTACGGCGTCGCCGACGACCCGCCGGCGCGGCTCAGCGGCGCGCGTGTCCTCCACATCCCGACCATGGGCAATCGCGAGGTCGACCATGGCGTCGCCGGGCTGATGGACGAATCCCTGGCGATGCTGCGCGACGCCGGCGCCATCGTCACCGTCCTCGACCAGCCCTTCGACTGGTCCAAGCGCACCGCCTTCCTGATGATGCGGGCCTATCAGCGGGCGCGCCTGGAACCCTTGCTCGAAGCCCATCGCGACCGCATGGACCCGACCATGGTGGAGGCGATCGAGGAGGGCCGGCGGATGGACCTGAAGGAGCTGCAATGCGTGCCGCAGCAGCGCACCCAGCTGTTCCAACGGGTCCAGGCCCTGTTCGAGCAGGCGGACCTGCTGGTCACCCCGACCGTGGCCGCACCCCCGCCCCGCTTCGACCACGACATCTACGACCCGTTCGCGGTCAATGGCGGCGAACCCGGGACCTTGCGCGACAGCTGGTACTGCTACACCAGCCCGCACAACATCACCGGCCACCCCGCCATCAGCATCCCGATGGGCTTCACCCCGGACGGGCTGCCGGCCGGCTTCCACGCCACCGCCCCCTGGTTCGCCGAGCAGTCCCTGATCGACCTCGCCGCCGCCTTCGAGCACCGGCGCCCCTGGGCCGACCGCTGGCCGATCGAGTAACCGGCCAAACGGACCTTTCCGGGGTGGAGAAATGCGCTTGGGCCACCTAGCTTCAGAAAACGGAGGATGAGGATAGGCTGGAATTCGGCTCCAAAGCGAAAGGACACGGGTAATGGCAAAGAACACGATCTGCCTCTGGTACGACAAGGACGCCGAGGCTGCTGCCCGCTTCTACGCCGGGATCTTTCCCGACAGCGCGGTCAGCGCTGTTCACCGTGCCCCCAGCGACTACCCATCCGGCAAGAGGGGCGACGTGCTGACGGTCGAATTCACCGTCGCCGGCATCCCTTGCCTCGGCCTCAACGGCGGGCCGGCGTTCAAGCACAACGAAGCCTTCTCGTTCCAGATCGCCACCGACGATCAGGATGAGACCGACCGCTACTGGAACGCCATCGTCGGCAATGGCGGCCAGGAGAGCGCGTGCGGCTGGTGCAAGGACAAGTGGGGCATCTCGTGGCAGATCACGCCGCGCGTGCTGACCGAGGCGATGGCAGCCGGCGGCGATGAAGCCAGGCGCGCGTTCGAGGCGATGATGGACATGAAGAAGATCGACGTGGCCGCAATCACGGCGGCGCGGCGCGGCTGATTCCGCAGGGCTACGCCAGCATCGCCTCCAGCGCCTCCAGCCGGTCGGCCTCCAAGGCGGGCTTGTCCCAGCGGATGCGCGAGACGCGCGGGAAGCGCATGGCCAGGCCGGACTTGTGGCGGGTGGAGCGCTGGACGCCGTCGAAGGCGATCTCCAGCACCAGCCCGGGCGCGACCTCGCGGACCGGGCCGAAGCGTTTCACCGTGTGGTTGCGCACCCAGCGGTCGAGCTGCACCAGCTCCTCGTCGGTGAAGCCGAAATAGGCCTTGCCGACCGGCACCAGCGCGCCGCCGGCGCCCGTCTCGCCATTGGCCTCGCCGTCGGTCCATAGGCCGAACGTATAGTCGGAATAGAAGGACGAGCGCTTGCCGTGCCCGCGCTGGGCGTACATGAGAACGCAGTCGACGGCGAGCGGCGCGCGCTTCCACTTGTACCAATGGCCCTTGGGCCGGCCGGCGAGGTAGGGGCTGGCCCGGCGCTTCAGCATCAGCCCCTCGATGGCGGCCGCGCGGGCGCCGGTGCGGATCTCCACCAGCTCCGGCCAGTCGGCGAAGGGGATCAACGGCGACAGGTCCATGCGCCGCGGCCGGTGCGCGGCGTGCCAGGCCTCCAGCCGCCGGCGCCGGTCGTCGAAGGGCAGGCCCCGGACATCCTCGTCCCCATCGAGCAGGATGTCGTAGAGGCGCAAGCCCGCCGGGTGGCTCGCCAGCAGCTTCGGCCCGACCGCCTTGCGGTTGAGGCGCTGCTGGAGGTCGGCGAAGGGTGCCACCGTGCCGTCGCGCACCACCAGCAGCTCGCCATCGAGGACGCCGGTGAAGTCGATCGCCGCCATCACGTCGGGAAAGGCGCCGGCGATGTCCTCGCCGGTGCGCGAGAACAGGCGGCGTTCCTCGCGCATGGCCGCGACCTGGACCCGGATGCCGTCCCACTTCCATTCCGCGGCGAACTCCGCCGGCTGCAGCACCGTCAGGTCGGCGTCCTCCAGCGCGTGCGACAGCATCATCGGGCGGAAGCGGGCGGCGGCCTCGGTATCGGGGCGGCCGGCCGTGCCCTCGACCCAGGCGAACAGGGCCTCGTAGGGCGGCCGCAGGGCGTGCCAGACCTCCTCCACCTCCTCCAGCGGCACCTGGCCCAGCGCTGCCACCGCGGTCTTGGCCAGCCGCTCGGAGACGCCGACGCGCAGGCCGCCCGTGACCAGCTTCAGGAGCGCCCAGCGGCCGGTGGCGTCGAGCCCGTCGAGCCAGTCGGCGACCAGGCCCGGCACCGCGCCGCGACCGGCCCCGGCCAGTTCCGCCACCACCCCCGAGAGGCTGGGCGCGAACTGGTTCGAGGACGCCTGCATGTTCGACGAAGCACGGGCGGGCCAGATCAGCGCCGTCGTCTCGGCCAGGTCGCCGACGAAGTCATAGGACCAGGCGAACAGGTCCGGATCGACCCGCGCCGACACCAGTTCGCGGATCATCGCCGGCTTGGCGGTGGGCAGGTCGAGCGTGCCGGTCAACGCCGCCAGGGCCCAGCCGCGCTCGGGGTCCGGCGTCTCGGCGAAATAGTCGCGGAGCAGGCGCAGCTTGGCGTTGCGCGAGGGCGTGAACACCAGCCCGTCGAGCAGCTGGGCGAAGCGGTTCACGCGTCCTCGTCCTCGAACCCGACCAGCGCCAGGGCGCGGGCATCCACCCCCCTGGCGCGGGCGGCGTGGACCAGGGCCTCCTCCCGCCCATGGGTGACCCAGACCCGGGGTGCCCCGACATCGTCGATGGTCGCCAGCAGCTCGTCCCAGTCGGCATGGTCGGAAATGACCAGCGGCAGCTCCACGCCGCGCTGGCGCGCCCGCTGGCGGACCAGCATCCAGCCCGACGCCATGGCCACGATCGGGTCGGCCAGCCGGCGCGCCCAGCGGTCGGCGATGGCGCTGGGCGGGGCCAGCACGATCTGGCCCGCCAGCGCCGCGCGGTCGGCCACGGTCGCCGGCCGCAGCGGGCCCAGCTCCACCCCCTGCTCGCGGTAGAGCTGGCACAGCGCCTCCAGCGCGCCGTGGATATGAATCGGCTGGTCGTAGCCGGCCTCGCGCAGCAGCCGCACCAGGCGCTGGCACTTGCCCAGCGCATAGACGCCGACGACGACGGTGCGATCGGGGTTGCGGCGGTGGGCGTCGAGCAGGCGCGCCACCTCACCGCGGTCGTCGGGATGGCGGAAGACCGGCAGCGCGAAGGTCGCCTCGGTCACGAAGACGTCGCAGCGCACCGGCTCGAAGGGCGGGCAGGTCAGGTCGCGGCGGCGCTTGTAGTCGCCGGAGACGACGATGCGCGACCCGGCATGGTCCAGCACCACCTGTGCCGACCCCAGTATGTGGCCCGCCGGCACCAGGTGGATTTCGGCGCCGCCGATGCGCAGCACCTCGCCATAGGCCAGCGCCTGGGTCGCCCCGGCGAAGCCCTCGCCATAGCGCACCCGCATGATCGCCAGGGTCTCGGCGGTCGCCAGGACCCGGCCATGGCCGGCGCGGGCGTGGTCGGAATGGCCGTGGGTCACGACCGCCCGGTCGACCGGGCGCACGGGATCGATGAAGAAGTCACCGGCCGCGCAGTACAGGCCCTCGGCCCGGACGACGAGCCAGTCCTCGGGCCGTCGGCCGCCGGCCACGGGGCTATTGGTTGTCGCCTGCATGGCAGGAATATGGGGAGCGCCGACCGGTCCGCCAGCGGCCCCGCGACGTTGCCGTTGTCGAACATCCGGCTCGGACGCTACCCTGCCATACAGCCTTTGCGGGGGGTTTGTTCCGGAAGTGCGCCACGTCAGCGTCAACTTCATCCGCTTCGACCAGCCGGGCCGGGGCGAGGCGGCGTTGCGACGGGCGACCTGCCTGGTCGAGAACGCCGACCATCTGCGCACCCACGGCCTGGCCGACGGGGCCACGCTCGATATCGTGCTGGTCGGCGACGTGGCCGCCCTGTCGCCCGCCACCCTGGCAGCGCTGGACCAGGCGCCCTGCCGCGTCCATGCGGCGCAACCGGAATACGACGCGCTCATCGCGCGCTTCCCGCGCCTGCTCGACCGCTTCGGCGGCCCCTATGCGGTGATCGGCTTCGCGTTCCTGCGCTGGCTGCTGGTCGACCGGCTGTTCCCGGGCGAACCGGTGCTCTGCTACGACGGCGACATCCTGCACAACGTCCCGCTGGCGGCGATGGCAAGCACCTTCGCCGGCCGCACGGCGACCGCCACCTCGACCTGCTTTGCCGCCATCTCGGACCGGGCGTGGTTCCGCGCCTGGGAGGATGCGCTGGAGGCGCTCGAGGCCGACCCCGACCTCTTCGACCGGCGCATGCAGCCCCTGCTCGCCGGTACCGGCTGCAGCGCGCAGCTGAGCGCCGAGGAGTTCCTGGCAAAGCTGCTGATCGAGGATGGCAGCCTGCCGCAGGACGCGCTGCCGGCCGACCTGCCCTTCTGGATCGTGCCCAACCCGCACCTGCTGCCGCGGCTCTACAGCTATGTCCGGACCCGCGGCAGCGCGGCCGCCCTGGCGACGCCGATCCGCTATGAACGCCGGGACGGGACGGATTTCCTGAACGGCCGGCCCGTCGCCTTCTGGCACATCCAGAAGCCCTTCCTGAACCAGCTCGGCTCACTCCTGGCCCTGGAGGCGATGGACCCGGCGCGACATCCCGGCCGGGTGCCGGTCTTCAACTTCTATGGCCGGGTGCCCTACGAGGCGCTGGTCCGCGCGGTCGACCCCTACCATGGCGAGGCGGCCATGCCGATCCTGGAGCCGGGCCGGCGCGGGCTCGCGCGCGAGCTGATCGAAGCCGAGCGCCGGCACTGGGACGGCGGCACGCCGGTCGAATACAACCCCTTCGCGCCGGCCCGTGTCTATCGCCGCTATTTCCAGGATGGGGACCTGGGCCTGCTGTTCAACGACCGGACCTGGCCGGCACCCGGCGTGTGGGCGTGAACGAGATCCTGGTCGTCGGCGCCGGCTTCGCGGGTGCCGTCGCGGCGCGCGAGCTGGCCGAGGCCGGCTTCCGCATCCGCATCCTCGATGCCCGCGACCATGTCGCCGGCAACGCCTTCGACGGGCCGGACGCGCACGGCGTCATCCTGCATCACTACGGCCCGCACATCTTCCACACCAACAGCGACCGGGTGCATGCCTGGCTGTCGCGCTTCACCGGCTGGCGCGCCTACGAGCACCGGGTGCTGACGTCCGTCGGTGGCCGGCTGGTGCCGGTGCCGATCAACCGGACCACGATCAACCGCCTCTACGGCCTGGACCTCGACGCGGCCGGGGTGGCGCTGCATCTGGCCCGGGTCCGGTCCCCGATCGCGCAGCCGGCCAACAGCGAGGAGCTGCTGCTGTCGACCATCGGCGCCGATCTCTGCGACCGCATCTTCCGCGGCTACAGCCGCAAGCAGTGGGGCCGCGAGCTGGCCGACCTGGCACCGCAGGTCGTGGGCCGCATCCCCGTGCGCACCGACGACGACGACCGCTACTTCACCGACCGGCACCAATGCATGCCGTCCGACGGCTATGCCGCGCTGTTCGGGCGGATCCTCGACCATGACGGCATCCGGGTCGACCTCGGCACGCGCTTCGAGCCGGGGCTGGACGCGACCGGCTGGCGCCACATCGTCTATACCGGCCCGGTCGACGCCTTCTTCGGCCAGCGCTTCGGGCCGCTGCCCTACCGTTCGCTGCGCTTCGAGACCGAGCATCATGCGGACCGACCGCTGGTCCAGCCGGTCGCCACCATCAACCACCCGAACGAGCACGCCTACACCCGCGTCACCGAGTTCAAGCACCTGACCGGGCAGCAGTGCCCGGGCACCACGCTGGTGCGCGAGTACCCCTCCGCCGACGGCCCGCCCTTCTATCCCGTGCCCAACGACGCCAGCGCCGCCCTCTATCGCCGCTATCGCGCGCTCGCCGACGCACTGCCAGGCGTGTCCTTCGTCGGCCGGCTGGCGGAGTACCGCTACTACAACATGGACCAGGTGGTCGCCGCCGCCATCCGCACCGCCCGGCGCGTGGCGACCCGCCTCGGCGGCGGCAGCAGCGTGGCGGCGGAGTAGTTTGGGACTAGCGTCGGAGGGTGGCGGGATTATCACGCATCTGAGATGCGCAATAATTCTTGCTTGTCGGCATCGGAGGTGGAATTAACACGCATCTGAGATGCGAGATAGTCCTATGGCCATCCATCTGGTCGGAGAGACCATCGACGCCAGGCGCGCGCATCAGCGCGCCAAGGCCGGCGAGCTCATCCAGCTCGTTCGCGGCGTTTATGTCGATCATGATGCCGACGCCGAGGCGGCGATCCTGGGCCATGCCGTCCGCATCGCACACTATCTCTATCCCAATGCCTATCTGTCGTCTGCCAGCGCCGTTCTCCTCGCGCCGACCCCGGACGGCCGACTGTTCATCAGCGGGCGTCGTAACCAGCGCACGCGGCTGCGGACCCTGGAGATCGTCCAGAACGAAGCGCCGGCGCACCCCTCGACGGCGATTGCGGTGATTGGCGACGATCTGGGCGAGCTGCGGGTCGACGTATCCTCGCCGCGCCAGCGATTTCTTGAAGCCTTCCGTCTGCGAAGCGAGCACGCCAGCGCCGTCACTGCCGAGATGCGCGCGCAAATGGCGGCGCGTCTGGTGGAAGAGCATGGCACGACCCCGGCTGCGGCTGATGCCCTTTGGGCGCTGGCGCGTGAGAATGGATGGTATCGCGAGGGGGAGGGCGCCGAACGCTTCCTGCTGGCTCGGCCGGGCGCCGTCAAGGCCCCGGTCAACAAGGCGGCGCTCGATCTCCTGGTCGCCTGGCATGGCGATCCGCTGGGTCGGTTGACCCACGACGGTTTCGAGTGGCGCTGGAAGCCTCAACGGCGCGCGGGCCCGGCCTTGGTTCGCGAGACGACGCCAGGCAAGCTGCCGGCCTTCATCGGGTCGCTGCTACCGGAGGGCTGGCTTGCCCAGGTCCTCCACGCGCGCGACGAACGCGAGACCTTGCGGCGTGGGCGACGCTATATGTCCAATATCGCCATCGTCGAGGGCCGCGACGAGCTGGCGGCGTTGCCCGCCGATGTGCTCACCACGACGCTGGCCAGCTTCCTCGATGCGGGTCGCTTCACAGGGGTGTACGCCGGACCTGCGCGGGGCGAGATCGAGGAGACCTTCGAGCAGAACCTGGCGCGCATCTTCGCGCGCACCGAAACGCCGCGCCTGTCGGGCGTCCAGATCAAGGCTCCGATGAGCCTGATGCCGGATGGCGCTCTCGTCCCGGCCATCGACCAGCCGTTCACCCATATTCTCAAGCCCGCCGGCACGGCGGGCTTCGAGATGCTGCCGATCGTCGAGTGGCTTTGCCTGGAACTTGGCCGCGCGGCCGGGTTCGAGGTGCCGGACGCGGCCCTGCTTGAGATGCCCGATGGCCTGTCACCGGCTCTGGTGGTCGAGCGCTTCGACATCCGGCGCGGTCTACAGGATGAGCGGCGTCTGGCGCTGGAGGACTTTTGCTCCATTTTGGACCTTCCGGCCGCCGCGAAATATGATGGCACGATCGAGCGCATGGCGCGGGGCCTGCGCCCGCTTTCGACCGATCCGGTCGCCGACCTCGACATCCTGTTCCGCCGCGCGGTCTTTGCCTGGCTCATCGCCGACGGCGATATGCACCTGAAGAACCTCGCGATGCTCAAGACGGCCGACCCACGCGCCAAGGCTTTTACGACCGTGCGTTTCGCGCCGCTCTATGACGCTGTCACCACGCGTGTCTTTCCGGGACTTGGCGGCGATCGAATGGCCCTGAAGCTGAACGGAAAGGATGATCGGCTGACGCGACAGGACTTCCTCGCGCTGGCGCGGACGATCGGCTTGACGGTCGGTGACGCCGAGGCGGCTATGAGGGAACTTGCCGGGAGACTGTCCGAGCGCGCCAGGACCCTGCGCCTGCCTGCATTCGCCGATGAGGCCGAAGCTGCCAGGTTCGCGCACGACAAGGTGACCGCTATCACTGTTGAGCGATGCGCTGGCCTCGGTGGGGCGAACGCGTGAGGCGCCCACAAGGCGTGGAGCCATCGCGTGCTGTCGACGCCTGGTGACCCGTCACGGCGGCGGCAGCGCGGCGGCGGAGTGATTCCGGGAATAGCGGCCAGCCTTGCATGGCCCGCATGCCGTCGTTAAAGCTTCGCCGCCCCAACGGACCCGACATGTTCACGCTCGATTCCCGCCTCGCCGCAGACACGTTTCCCGTCACCCGCCTGGCGCTCTGCGAGGTCCGGCTGATGAACGAGCCGGCGTGGCCGTGGCTCATCCTGGTGCCGATGCGGGCCGACGTCCGCGAGCTCCTGGACCTGTCGGCGGCCGACCGCCATCGGCTGGTCGAAGAGATCGCAGAGGCCGAGCGCGTGCTCCTGGACCTCCACCGCCCCGACAAGCTGAACGTCGCCGCGCTCGGCAACCAGGTGCCGCAGCTTCATGTTCATGTCATCGCCCGGCGCACCGACGATCCGGCCTGGCCCGGGCCGGTCTGGGGGGCGGTCGAACGCTCCTTCCATGGCGATGCCGCGGCCGCCGCGGAGATCGCCCGGTTGCAGGCTGCCTTCGCGGCCGGGCGGACGGCAGATGGCTGAGCCGATCCCGGCCGACGCGGCACCGCGGCGGGCGGCCACGGCCCCGCCCCGGTTCACCGACCCGCAGGATGCCGACGACCGCATCCGTGCCCTGATGACGCCGCGGCAGATGCACGACGCCGCGCGACTGTCGGCGGTGGCCGTGCGCCAGTTCCCGCACAGCTCGCTGACCTGGCAGCGGCACGGGCAGATCTCCGAGCGGCTGCTGTCCGACGAGCCCGATCATTCCGCGGGCTACGCGGAGATCGCGCTGCGCTGCTTTCGCACGGCGGCCGAGCGGGACCCGGCCAATGCCGACGCCGCCGCCGGTATCGCCCGCCTGCTCGACCGGCAGGGCGACGCCGATGGTGCCCGCGCCGCGCTGGAGCCGCACCTCGGCCTCGACCCGCCCAATGCGGAGGTCGCCATGGCGTTCGCCCGGCTGGCGGCGCGGTCGCACGAGACCGACCGCGCGCTCGCGATGATCGCGCGCGCGATCGGCCATCGCGAGACGGTGCGCCTGCACCATGCCCATGCCCGCCTGCTCGACCGCGCCGGACGCCATGCGGAATCCTTCGCCGCGGCCCGGCGCGGCAACCAGCTGGTGGCGGAGGCGCAGCTTGCCCGCGGCTTCGAGCCGGGCACGCTGGCCAAAGCCGTCGACGGGCTGATCCGGGCCACGCCGCGCAGCGTGATGATGGCGGCGCCGGCCGCCAGCCACCGCTCCGAGGTGCCCGTCTTCATCGTCGGCATGGGCCGGTCGGGAAGCACGCTGGTCGAGCAGATCGTGTCCGGCCATCCGCAGGCCCATGGCGGCGGCGAGCGACGGGCGATCACGCGGGCCATCGCCGCGATCGGCCGGCTGACCGGCGTGGGCGAAGCCGAAGGCGTCGGGCAATGGCCGGTGGCGGCGCTGGACCGGGTGAACGGCGAGTTCCTGCGCGAGCTGCAGGCGCTGGCGCCGGGGGCGGCCCGCATCACCGACAAGCTGCCGCAGAACTTCCTGCGCCTGGCCGTCATCCAGCGCCTGCTGCCGGGTGCCCGCATCATCCACACCCAGCGCAGCCCGCTCGATGTCTGCCTGTCGGCCTATTACCAGGAGCAGAAGATCCCGGTGATGGAGCCGTGGGACCTGTACCGGGCCGGCCTCGCCTTTCGCCAGTATGAGCGGCTGATGGCCCATTGGCGCCAGGTCCTCGACCTGCCCATCCTCGACGTCCAGTACGAGAACCTGGTGACCCGCCCGGAGATCGAGGCCCGCCGCATCCTGGCCTTCCTCGAATTGCCGTGGGACCCGGCCTGCCTCGCGGTCGAGCGCAACCGCCGCATCGTCGACACCTCCAACTACCAGTCCGTGCGCCAGCCGATCCATGGCGAGGCGGTCGGCCGCTGGCGGCAATACGAGAAGGAGCTGGCGCCGCTGATGCGGGCGTTGGCCGGCGGCTCGCTGCCCGCCGAGAACTAGCACCGCACCGTCCGGACCGGCTGCTCTTGGTTCGCGGGCCTTGGTTGGCGAGCGCGGCCCCACCATCTTCCGTGCCATGCGCCGCCGCCCGGCATTGCCGTCGACCGAGCCCCGCACGGCGGCGACCAGACCGTCCCTGCCGCCCGCCTTCCAGGCATGGTTCGAGGCGCGCGGCTGGACGCCCCATTCCCACCAGATCCAGCTGATCGCGGCAGCCGAGGCGGGTCAGTCGGCGCTGCTGGTCGCCCCCACCGGCGGCGGCAAGACGCTGGCCGGCTTCCTGCCGTCGCTGATCGAGCTCGCCGCCGCCCCCGCCGAAGGGCTGCACACGCTCTATATTTCGCCCCTGAAGGCACTGGCGGTGGACATCCACCGCAACCTCCAGGCGCCGGTCGCGGAGCTGGGCCTCGCCATCAGCGTCGAGACCCGCACCGGCGACACGCCGGCCAGCAAGCGTGCCCGGCAGCGCCGCCGGCCGCCGCAGATGCTGATGACGACGCCGGAGTCGCTGGCCCTGATGCTGTCCTACGGCGACGCGGACGGCATGTTCGCCAGCCTGCGGACGGTGATCGTGGACGAGCTCCATGCCCTGGCCGGCAGCAAGCGCGGCGACCTGCTGGCGCTGGGCCTAGCCCGCCTCGCGCGCATCGCCCCCGGGAGCCGGCGGGTCGGCCTGTCGGCCACGGCCGCCTTCCCCGACCAGCTGGCGCACTGGATCGGCGGCGGCGACCAGGTCCGGCTGGTCGGCGGCGGCACCGGTGCTGCCGCCGATGTCGCCATTCTGCTTCCGGAAGGCCACCTGCCCTGGGCCGGCCACATGGCGGTCCACGCCATGCCGGGCGTTTATCGCGCGATCGCGGCCGCCGGCACCACCATCGTCTTCGTCAACACCCGGGCCCAGGCAGAGCTGGTCTTCCAGGAGCTGTGGCGGCTGAACGACGACAATCTCGCGATCGCCCTCCATCACGGCAGCCTGGCGGCCGAGCAGCGGCGCAAGGTCGAGGCGGCGATGGCGGCCGGCCGGTTGCGGGCGGTGGTCGCGACCTCGTCGCTCGACCTCGGCATCGACTGGGCCGCGGTCGACCTGGTCATCCAGGTGGGGGCGCCCAAGGGGGCGAGCCGCCTCATCCAGCGGGTCGGCCGCTCCAACCACCGCCTCGACCGGCCGAGCCGCGCCATCCTGGTGCCGGCCAACCGCTTCGAGGTGCTGGAATGCCAGGCCGCGCTGGACGCGGTCGGCGCCGGCACGCTGGACGGCCAGGCACCGCGGCCAGGCGGGCTCGACGTACTGGCGCAGCATGTGCTGGGCACCGCCTGCGCCGGGCCCTTCGACCCCGACCGGCTGTTCGCCGAGGTGGTGGCGACCCAGCCCTATGCCGGGCTGCCGCGGGGCGACTTCGACGATGTCGTGCGTTTCGTCGAGAATGGCGGCTATGCGCTCGGCAGCTACGAGCAATGGCGGCGGCTGGAACGGGACGACCAGGGCCGGCTGGCGCTGGCCCATCCGTCGATCGCACGGCGCTACCGCATGAATGTCGGCACCATCGTCGAGGCGACGACGCTGAAGGTGCGGATCGGCCGCGGCCGGGTGCTGGGCGAGGTGGAGGAGTATTTCGCGCTGGGCCTCACCCCCGGCGACACCTTCCTCTTCGCGGGCCAGATGCTGCGCTTCGAGGGCATCCGCGACATGGCGGTGATGGCGAGCCGGGCTGCCGGCGACAAGCCCAAGATCCCCGCCTATGCCGGCGGGCGGCTGCCGCTCACCACCCATCTGGCGGACCGCGTGCGCGCCCTGCTGGCCGATCCCGCAAGCTGGAAGGCGCTGCCGGCGCCGGTGCATGAATGGCTCGACCTGCAACGCGGGCGGTCGGTCCTGCCCGGGCCGGACGACCTGCTCGTCGAGACCTTCCCGCGCGGGCGCCTGCACTACATGGTCGCCTACTGTTTCGAGGGCCGCAACGCGCACCAGACGCTGGGGATGCTGCTGACCCGGCGCATGGAGCGTGCCGGACTGAAGCCGCTCGGCTTCGTCGCCACCGACTATGTCGTCGCCACCTGGAGCCTGCAGGCGGTCACCGATCCCGCCCCGCTCTTCGACGAGGACATGCTGGGCGACGACCTGGAGGAATGGATGGCGGAATCGACGCTTTTGAAGCGCACCTTCCGCAACGTCGCGGTCATCGCCGGGCTGATCGAGCGACGGCATCCCGGCCAGGAGAAGACCGGGCGCCAGGTCACCTTCAATGCCGACCTGATCTACGACGTGCTGCGCCGGCACGAGCCGGACCATGTCCTGTTGCGCGCGACCCGGGCCGACGCGGCCGAAGGGCTGACCGACGTGCGCCGGCTGGCTGGCCTGTTGGCCCGTGTGCAGGGACGCATCCTGCACCGGCCGCTGGCGCGCATCTCACCCTTGGCCGTGCCCGTGCTGCTGGAGATCGGTCGCGAGGGGGTCGGCGACGGCGGCCGCGACAGCCTGTTGGCGGACGCCGAGGCGGAGCTGGTGGCGGAAATGCAAACGGGCCCGGACCAGTCTTGCTGATCCGGGCCCGTCTGCCGTGAAGCGCTGGCCTATTCGCCGGGCTCGGCGCCGCGGCGGTTGCGGTTGAAGCGCTCGGCGTCGCGTTCGGTCTGGCCGCCGCTATAGCCGGCTGGACCTCTCTGCGGCGGTGGGCTGTAGGCCGGCGGGCGCTCCGGCGGGCGCGGACGGTAGTCCGAGCGGTCGGGGCGATAGTCCGGCCGGCGGCGCGGCGGGTCATAGTCGCGCCGGTAGTAGTTCGGGCTGGAATAGTAGCCGGGCGAGCTGTAACCGGGCGACCCGTAGTAGGAGCCCGAGACGTAGCCGCCTGACCCGTAACCGTAGCCGCCGCCGTACCCGCCACCATACCCGTCGTAATAGGGGTCGACGCAGCCGCCGAGCCCCAGGAGCGCCGCCCCGGCAATGAGAGCATGGACTCGCATGCATCGATCTCCTCTGGAATGGATGAAGCCGGCCCGGCCTCAATAGGCGGGCGGGCCGTAGTAGTAATAGGGCTGCGGCGGCGGCGCGTAGTAGACCGGCGGCGGACCGTAGGCCGGATAGCCCGCCGGCGGATAGGGCGCGTAGCCATTGTAATAGTTCTGCGCATCGGCGGAACGGCCGACGGTGTTGCCCAAGGCACCACCCAGCAGGGCGCCGACGGCGGCGCCCGCCACGCGGCCCCCGCCATGGCCGAACTGCGAGCCGATCAAGCCACCGCCGATGGCGCCGACGGCGGTGCCGGCGGTTTCGTTCGGTCCATAGTAGCCAGGGGCGCACGCCGAGAGACCCAGTGCAGCCGCCCCTGCAACAAGCACGGTCACGGTCTTGAACATGAACTCCTCCGATGGAGGGAAGACACCCTCACAACGCTGTGGCGAACCAGAATGTTCCGTAGTCCTGGCAGCCGGGGGGAATCCCGGTAGATTGCCGGATCCGAATCCCGATCCAAGGACCCGAAGTATGGTGGCGGCCCCGGTCGAACTCAACGGCACGTCGCTGCTGCTCGACCCCTCGGGCGCGCTGGTATGGCGCGAGCATGGGCTGCTGGCCGTGGCCGACCTGCATCTGGAGAAGGGCTCCGCCTATGCGCGGCGCGGGACGATGCTGCCGCCCTACGACACCCAGGCCACCCTGGACGACCTGTCGCGCCTGGTGCGGCGATGGCAGCCGCGGATCGTGCTGTGCCTGGGCGACAGCTTCCACGATGCGGGCGGGCCGGGCCGGCTCGGCGTCGGCGACCGGGCACGGCTGGCCGCCCTTACCCGGGGTCGCGACTGGATCTGGCTGGTGGGCAATCACGATCCGGTGGTACCGGCGGATGTCGGCGGCCGGGTCGAGACGGAACTGGCATTGGGCCCCCTGGTCTTCCGCCATGAGGCCGAGCCGGGTGCCGCCGGCGAGATCAGCGGCCATTTCCATCCCAAGGCCAGCGTCGCCACCCGCGCGCGGCGCGTCTCGGGGCGCTGCTTCGTCACCGATGGGCGACGCATGGTGCTGCCGGCCTTCGGTGCCTATGCGGGCGGGCTGGACGTGCTCGATCCGGCGATCTCCACCCTGTTTCGCCGCCGCTTCACCGCATTCCTGCTCGGCCGGGACCGGCTCTACGCCTTCCCCCGCGACCAGTTACAACCGATTGTGGCTTGATCTTCACTACCGGATTTCGCTGATCCCGGCGACGCTGCCCGGAGAATGGATCTGGAATGACGGCTGCCCCGACGATCGTCTGGTTCGAGCGCGATCTGCGCCTGGAGGACAACCGCGCCTTGATCGAGGCGGCGGCGATGCGGCGGCCGGTGCTGCCCGTCTACATCCTGGACGAGGAGGATTCAGGGCGCTGGCGGCTGGGCGGCGCCTCGCGCTGGTGGCTGCATCACAGCCTGACGGCGCTGGCGGCCGACCTGCGGTCGATCGGCCTGCCGTTGATCCTGCGGCGGGGACGGGCCGCGGACATCATCCCCGCGCTCGCGGCCGAGGCCGCGGCCGGCCTGGTCACCTGGAACCGGCGCTACGAGCCGTGGTGCCACGCCCGCGACCGGCGGATCAAGATCGCCCTCCACCATGAGGGCATCAGCGCCCGCAGCTACAACGCCGCACTGCTCCACGAGCCGTGGCGCGTGAAGACGGGCAGCGGGCAGCCGTACCGGCTTTTCACCCCGTTCTGGCGTGCCTTGCGCGCCCTGGAAGGCTCGGGCGCGCCGCTGCCGAAATGGCCCCCTCATCTCCGCGCGCCGCGGCGCCTGCCGATCAGCGACCGCCTGTTCAAATGGCGCCTGCTGCCGACCCGGCCCGACTGGTCGGGCGGATTGCGCAGCAACTGGCTGCCGGGCGAGCGGGGTGCCCGCATCCGCCTGCTGGATTTCCTCGACAACGGCCTGGCCGACTATCGCGACCAGCGCGACCGGCCCGACCGCGAGGGCACCTCGATGCTGTCCCCCCACCTGCATCACGGTGAAATCTCCCCGCGCACGGTGTGGGCGGCGGTCGAGACGGCAACCGCGGCAGACCCCAGCCTCGCCCCCGATGGCGAGGCCTATCTGCGCCGGCTGGCGCGGCGGGAATTCTCCCATCACCTGCTTTTCAACCATGATCACCTGCCCGACCGGCCGCTGCGTGCGGAATTCGCGGACTTTCCCTGGCGCGAAGCCCCGCACCAGCTGCGTGCATGGCAGCAGGGCCGCACCGGCTACCCGATCGTCGATGCCGGCATGCGCCAGCTCTGGCGGACCGGCTGGATGCACAACCGGGTGCGGATGATTGCCGCCTCCTTCCTCGTCAAGGACCTGATGGTGCCCTGGCAGGAGGGGGCCGCCTGGTTCTGGGATACGCTGGTCGACGCCAACCTCGCCAGCAATGCCGCGAACTGGCAATGGATGGCCGGATGCGGCGCCGATGCCGCGCCCTTCTTCCGGGTCTCCAACCCGGTCCTGCAGGGCGAGAAATTCGATCCCGACGGCACCTATGTGCGGGAGTTCGTGCCCGAGCTGGCGCACCTGCCGACCGCGCACATCCACAAGCCCTGGGCAGCACCGGCCGCAGTGCTGGCCGTGGCCGGAGTCAGGCTCGGCATCGACTACCCGACGCCGATCGTCGACCACCCGCTTGCCCGCCGGCGCGCGCTCGACGCGCTTGCCGACATGAAGCAGGTCGCCGCCCGGGTGGATTCCGCCTAAGGGCCGACCCAGGCAAAAGTAGCTCTGAAGTCTATCGGGGGCCTCCGGCAAAGCGCTCCGCCAGCCGACCGCGGCGGAATGCGTCCGCAACGAAGTCGACGAAGACCCGCGTCTTGGCCGGGAGCAGCGTGCGGCTTGCGTAATAGATCGATATCGGGCCGCTGTCCGAATACCACTCCGGCACCAGCCGCATGAGCGCGCCGCGCTCCAGATGCGGCAGCGCATGCGGAACCGCGATCAGCGTCACGCCGAGCCCGAGCAGCGCGGCACGGCACGTCGCCTCGGGATCGTCGAACATGACCGTCTCCTGGAGCGGTGCCGGCATCTCGGAGCCCGCCGCGTCGCGCATGATCCGTTCGCGGACGCGACCGGTGCGCGACCCGCGCATGACGATTCCGTCGAAAGCGGCAAGCTGCGACGGATCGGCCGGCGGCGTGCGACCTTTCATATAGGCAGGCGACGCGACGGCGATGATGTGCAGCGGTGCCAGCGGGCGCGACACCACGCCGGGAGCCAACGCGATACCGCCGCCGATCGCTGCGTCGAAGCCTTCGGCAATCAGATCGACCTGCCGACTTTCGAACTGCCAGTCGGGGCGGACCTTCGGGTAGCGTTTCAGAAAATCCGGCAGCAACGGCAGGATGTAGTCGACCCCAAAGGTCAGGCCGAGGCTGACCTTGAGCACGCCCGCGGGGTCGCCGCGATCCGTTGCGACGCTCGCGATCGAGGCCTGCAACTCCTCCAGATTGCGACGGATCGCATGCAGAAAGCGCTCGCCGGCTTCGGTCAGGGTGAGCTTCCGCGTGCTGCGATGGAACAGCCGGACACCCAGGTTTCGCTCCAGCATCGCGACATTGCGGCTCACCGCCGCCGGGGTGAGCGACAGCCGCGGCGCCGCGGCCGAGAAGCCCCCGCTTTCTGCGCTGCGAACGAAAGATTCCAGATTTGCGAGTGTCTCCATGGCCTTACTTTCAAGCACTACTTGTAAGTAATTCCATCCATTACCGTCTAATCATGGAGCCGTAAACCGGCGATATCGCTCCCGGGAGCAACGAAATCCCAACCCGAGGAGCGACCGCCATGACCCCGTCTACCGCCGCGAGGAACGGCCTCAATGCCCTCCTGACACCGGAGGAGTCGGTGCTGATCCTGATCGATCACCAGCCGTTCCAATTCGCCAACCTGCACAGCCACGAGCCGACGATGGTCGTGAACAACGTCGTCGCGTTGGCGAAGACGGCCAGGATTTTCGACGTGCCGACCATCCTGACCACGGTGCTGGAGGACCGCGGCGGCAAGCTCATCAAGCCCCTGCAGGACGTGTTCCCCGACCAGAAGCCGATCGATCGTACCTTCATCAACACCTGGGAGGATTCTCGCGTCGTCGAGGCGGTAAAGAAGACCGGCCGCAAAAAGCTGATCATGGCGGCGCTTTGGTCCGAGATCTGCCTGGCGATGCCGGCGATCCAGGCCGTTGGCGAAGGCTATGAGGTCTACGCCGTCACCGATGCGTCGGGTGGCGTCAGCGCCGAAGCGCACGAGATGGCGGTCCGCCGCATGGTGATGGCCGGCGTGGTTCCGATCACCTGGATGGCGGTGGCCGGCGAACTGCAGCGCGATTGGGCACGCGAGCACACGGCCAAGGCAATCGGCGAGATGCTGACCGCGCACGGCGGCGGCACCGGCGTGGCCTTCGCCTGGGAACTGCAGCTTCTCGGCCAGAAGGCAGGCGGCGGGCTGTGACCCGGCGCGCGGCGCGCAGACCCCCAAACCCGTTGGAGCGAGCCATGACAACCGACAACCCGGGCGAAGCCGCCAAGGCGGTCGTTCGCCGCAACACCGAGGAGGTGCAAGGCGGCGGCAATTTCGAAGTGTTCGACGAACTCTTCGCCGACGACTTTCTGGACCACACGCCGCAACCGGGCCGCACGCCCGACAAGGCCGGCGCCAGGGACCTGTACCGGACGCTGCGCGCCGCGTTCCCCGACTTTCACGCCGACATCCATTGGCAAATCGCCGATGGCGAGCGGGTGACGACGTACAAGACCTATCACGGGACGCACAGGGGAGAGTTCCTGGGCATCGCACCGACCGGCCGCAAGATCCAGTTCGAGACCGTGGACGTCATGCGCGTGCGCAACGGCAAGATCACCGAGCATTGGGGCGTAGCCAATCTCTTCTCCCTCATGCAGCAACTTGGTGCCTGGGCCGGATAGGCAGGATTTCCCTTGAGTTGCGCACCGTCCTTCCGCCCGCCATCCCTCCATTCGATCAATCCTGAAGGGGACATTGCATGACCATCGGAATCATCGGATCCGGCGCCATCGGCACCGCTTTTGCGCGGACGCTGGCCCGTGCCGGCATTGCGGCCACCATCTCGAACAGCCGCGGCCCGGATTCGCTCAAGGAGCTCGTTCGCGAGCTTGGGCCATCCATCAAGGCCGGCACGCGCGAGGAGGCGGCGCGCGCCGACATCGTTCTCATCGCCGTCAATTGGACGAAATTGCCGGCGGCACTGGCGGGCCTGCCGGATTGGGCGGGACGCATCGTGGTCGACGCCAACAATCCGATCGAGGCACCATTGTTCAGGCCGGTCGATCTCCAGGGCCGGGTGTCGAGCGAGGTTGTCGCCGATCTGCTGCCCGGAGCGCGCGTCGTGAAGGCATTCAATCATCTGCCGGCGGAAATCCTTGCCGCGGACCCACGGGCGGACGGCGGGCGGCGCGTGCTGTTCTATTCCGGCAATGACGACGCGGCGAAGACGGAGATGGCGGCGCTGATCGACCGGATCGGCTTCGTCGGTATCGATCTTGGATCGCTGGCGGTCGGCGGCAGGCTTGCGCAATTCCCCGGCGGCCCGTTGCCGAACCAGAACCTGGTCAAGGTCGGCTGATAGCGCAATTCGGCGGCGGGGTCATTGCCGGGAGAGTAATTCCACAACAACCCAGTGAAGAGGCGCGGCCGACAAAAGACGCTGCGGCGCTCGTGTCGGCCGATCGCGCGAAGCCGGCTGAATTACCGCGCCTGTTGCATCGCCACGCGGCAGCCCGGACAATCGGCGCCACATGACCGACGCCAGCCGGGCCGCGCCCACCCCCAACACCACCCCCGTTCCCGACCCGGTTTCCGGCTCCACCGGCAGGCATCGGATGATCGACGGCCCGACGTTCGGCCTGCTGGTGACCATGTCGGTCCTGTGGGGCATCAACTGGCCGATGATGAAGCCGGCGGTGCTGGAACTGGGCCCGTGGATGTTCCGCGCCATCTGCCTGCTGATCGCCGCCGCCGGCATGCTGCTGCTGGTCCGCATGACCGGCGAGCGGATGCGCCTGCCGCCGCGGGCGCTGGTCGCCCCGCTGGTCCTGATCTCGCTGGTCAACGTCACGCTGTGGCATGTGCTGACCGGGTTCGGGCTGGTCTACATGGCGGCCGGCCGGGCCGGGATCATCGCCTACCTGATGCCGGTGATCTCGACCATCCTCGCCGCCCCGATGCTGGGCGAGAAGCTGACCGGCCGGAAGGTCGCCGCCCTGTTCCTCGGCGCCGGCGGCCTCGCCGTCCTGATCTGGCCCGAGATCGGGCGGATCGGCGGCGACCTGCGCGGCCCGTTGCTGATGCTGGCGTCCGCCTTCACCTGGGCGCTCGGCACCATGCTGGTGAAGGGCCGCCGCTGGGGCTATTCGCCGGCCCAGCTCACCACCTGGCAGATACTGATCGGGACCCCGCCGCTGGTCCTGTGCGCGCTGTTGCTGGCGCCCTTGCCGGACCTTCAGCAGGTGAGCTTCATGGGGTGGTCGGGGCTGATCTACGCCTCCACCGTCGCCATGGTGTGGTGCCACTATACCTGGTACCGCATCCTCGACCGCCTGCCGGCCAGCATCGCCTCCATCAGCACCCTGGCGATCCCGGCGGTCGGCGTCATCTCCAGCGCGATCCTGCTGGGCGAGCCGCTGGGTTTCACCGAATTCGCCGCCCTGGCGCTGGTGCTGGGGGCGATCGCCATCGTCATCCGCCCCTGGAAGGCGGGTTGACGAGCTCGGGGTGGGCGACGGCCCAGTCGACATAATCGGCGAAGCTGCGCTCCAGTCCCCAATCCGACCGATAGCCGATCGAGGCCAGGCGCTCGACCGCCAGGGGGCGACGGTCGCGGTCGCCATGCAGGTCGATGGTCGGCGCCTCGCCATGGTCGGCCAGGCGCCAGCGGAAGCCGGGAAACCGCTCCGCCAGCAGGCCGCACCAGCAGGCGACCGACCATTCGCGGCCGGGGCCGACATTGACGACCGGGGGTGCCGTGCCCGCGTCGCGCAGGGCCAGGACGGCCTCGGCCACGTCGCGGACATAGACCCAGTCGCGCTGCCCGGCGCGGTCGAGGATGGCCTCCGCGCCACGGAGTGCCGCCGCCGTCGTCTGGAACTGCGGGCTCAGCGTGTCGCGGACGCCGGTATCCCGTTCCCACCGGCCGAAGACGGCGGTGAGGCGCGCCACCCGCACATCGAGGCCCCAGAGGTCGGCCAGCCGGCGCGCGGTGCGCTCGCCGGCGAACTTGGAGATCGAATAGAGGCTCTCCGGCAGGCACGGGCTCGCCACCTCGTCCAGCGTCTCGCCCTCGAAGGCGCCCGCACCATAGGCCGATGCCGAACTGAGATGGACGATGCGGCCGACGCCGGCCGCGCGCGCCGCCTCCAGCACGCGGACCACGCCGACGAGGTTGGTTTCCATGATCTCCGCCGGCGCCGACGCCTCGCGCGCCGGGCCGGAGGTGATGGCCGCGGCATGGACCAGCGTAGTCACCCCGTGGCGGCGCATGACCTCGGCCAGGCCCGCCCCGTCGCGCACATCCGCCACGGCGAAGCGGACCTCGCCCGGCAGCACCTGCCAGGCCGCCGTCAGCGCCGCCGGCGCCGCCGCGCGATCCACCGCGACCACGGTTTCCCCGCGCCGGGCCGCCTCTTCGACCAGCGCCGCCGCGACAAACCCGGCGGCTCCCGTCACCAGCATCGTCATCGGACCCTGCTCCCTGCCCGTCTCTTCATATTGCCGAATGCCATCCAGCCCTAACGACGGCGAGGCGCGCCGCGCAGCAGCCGGACCCCGACCACCGCCGCCGGGAAGGCCGCCAGCGCGAAGCCCCAGCCATAGGCGCCGGTCAGTTGCAGCAGGCCGGCATGGATCAGCGGATAGGTCATCATGCCGGCGCCGCCGAAGGCGACGACCCCACCGGTGATGGCGCCGATCCGTCCCGGCGGGGCGCGGCGCGCCACCTCGGCCAGCAACAGGCCATGCCAGCCGACCGCGGTCGCGCTGTAGGCGACGCCGATCGCGACGATGCCCCAATAGGAGACGCCGAAGCCGATCGCCGCCACCGCCAGCGATGCCAGCGCCATGGCAAGGCCGAGCGCGCCCAGGACCAGCTGCGGGTCGATCCAGCGGCTGCCGATCCAGCCCCAGCCGATGCGGGCCGCGATGGCGATCGCCTGGGCCAGCGCGAAGACCGTGCCGGCCGCCGTCAGCGAATAGCCCAGCCCATCGCTGAGGTAGCTGACGAAGAACGAGCCAAAGATCGCCTGCAAACCCACGAAGCAGAACATGGCGTAGGCATAGCCGCGCAGGCTCTGGTCGCCCCACACGGTACGGAGGGTGGCGCCGATCGCGGACAAGGACAGTTGGTGCCGGGGCTGGCGGTCGCTGTCGAACTCGCCGCGCAGCGGCTGGATCAGGAGGCCGAAGGCCCAGCACACGCAGCCGAACACCAGGAAGGCGCTCTGCCAGCCGAACGAGACCACCAGCAGCGGCACCGCCAGCCCGGCCGTCACCGCCCCCACCGGCACGCCGGTCTGCTTGATGGAGAAGATCAGCGGCGCATAGCGCGGCGGCGCATAGCGGGAGAGCAGGTGCGAGCTGGCCGGCGTCGAGACCGAGTTGCCCATGCCGAGGACCAGCGCCGACAGGACGAACAGCCAGGTCTCCCCCACCGACGCCAGAAACAGCCCGGCGCCCAGCAGGAAGAGCGAGAACTGGCTGACCCGGAGCGCGCCGAAGCGGACGATGAGGCCACCGCAGGCGAGCTGTCCCATGCTCGAGACGCAGAAGCAGAGGCCGGTATATAGGCCCGCATAGGCGGTGCCGATGCCAAGCGCCTGGGACAGCGCCGGCATCGCCACCGGGAAGACCAGGGTCGAGAGGTAGGACAGGCCCTGCTGCACCAGCATGGCGCCGACCGCCAGCGACAGCAGGGCCATGCCGGGCTTCGCCGGCGTCGGAGGATTCATGCCGGCATGGGGCTTTCCTGCCTGCCGCCCCTATCGCCCCGGCGGCTGGTTGGAGCCGATGGTGCCGAGCGCCATGGGGAAGGCTTCCTCCGGGCTGCGCCTGGCCCAGTCGCGCTCGGAGATGCCGAGCATCCCGCGCCGCTGGCCCTCGCTCAGCCCGTCGAGGCTGCGCTTCATGTCGATGCGCAAGGCCCGCCCGTCGCGCACCACCGCCTCGCCGTCGATCCAGACCTCCTTGATCGGGCGTTCCAGCGCGGTCACGACCAGGCTTTTGATCGGGTCGCGGGCGGGCACCATGTGCGGATGGGCAAGGTCGATGGTCACGAAGTCCGCCTTGCAGCCCTTCTCCAGCCGGCCGATATCGTCGCGCATCAGGGCAGCCGCACCGCCGACGGTGGCGGCATGGAAGACGTCGGAGATGCTGGTCGAGCCGATGTCGCCGCTGGCGATCTTGGCCACGGTGAGGGCCCAGCGCATCTCGTCGATCATGTTGTGGGGGAAGGTGTCGGTGCCGATCCCCATGTTGACGCCGCGTTTCACATACTTGCCGAAGTGATGCAGGACCATGCCGCCGCGGGCGAACTGGTTCGGGCAGTGGGCGACGCTGGTGCCGCTGTCGGCAAGGCGGTTCAGGTCCTCATGGTCGGGGTTCATGATCCACGGGTGCTCGTCGAGGAAGATGCCGTGCCCGACGATGAATTCCGGCCCGAGCACGCCCAGCGATTGCAGCCACTCGATCGGCGTCTTGCCATGGCGGCGGACCATCTCGCGATACTCGACGACGCTCTGGGCGGCGTGGGTCTGGATCGGGATCTTCTTCTCCCGCGCCACCGCCGAGGCATCGACGAAGAGGTCCGCGGTGCAGGTGTCGACCTGGGCCGGGGCCAGCATCCCCATCAGCCGGCCCGACGGGTGCCGGCGCGCCTGCTCGATGGTCTCCAGGGCCCGGTCGAAGGCCTTGCGGCCCGCCTTCACGTCCCAGCGATAGAGCACCTCGTGGCCGTTCGGCGTGTACCAGGCACCCGACCGGAACGAGGGCGCGACGCAGGTGCGGATGCCGGTCGCGGCCACCTCGTCCAGCCAGTCCGGCCGGGGGGCGGAATAGTCGACGAAGGTGGTGACGCCGCTGGTCAGCAGCTCCGAGATGGCGACCTGGGCCGACGCGGAATAGGCCCGGAAGTCGCCCTGGCCGAACTGCTCGACCTGGGCCTGGTCGACGGCGTCGGACGGCAGCGCGTGGGCGGAGCGGCCGAGCAGGAAGATGTACTCGTAGAGCGAGCTCATCTGGAGCTGGCGGCTCTTCCGCTCCTCCGACAGGCCCTTCATCATCGGCTCGGAACAGGGGTGGGTGTGGATGTTCACCAGCCCCGGGATGATGAAGCGCCCGCGCCCGTCGATCACCGTGTCGGCCGGGCCGGCATAGCCGCGGCCGACGAAGTCGATCTGCCCGCCGGTGAAGACCAGGTCGGCGTCGCGGAGGTAGGAGTGCCGCCCGCCCCAGCGCCGCTCGCCGGCCGATTCGGGGTTGGAGCGGTCCCAGGCGACGAGCCAGTCGATGTTCTTGATCCAGGTGGTGGACATGGGGTCTCCGGAAGGCGGGGCCGGCGCGGGCGCGCCAGGGGATCGGGAGCGGCATCGACCCGGGAGTTTACGGAAAGCGCCGCTGGTTTACAGTGCCATGATCGCCTTCGTCCCCGAGATAGCTCCAGAAAGTCAGGGAATCGGCATGCGCATCCTGATCGCGATGATGAAGCACGAGACGAACACTTTCTCCCCGGTCGAGACGGGCTGGCAACGCTTCATCGAATGGGGCGCCCATCTGGGGCCGGCGGCGCGCGCCGCCTACGAGGGCACGGCGATGCCGATGGGTGCCTATATCGAACTGGCCAAGGCGGCGGGGGCGGAGATCGTGACCCCGCTGGCGGCCGAGGCGATGCCGAGCGGCCCGGTCGCGGCCGCGGCCTACGAGAAGATGGTGAACGCCATCCTGGATGCCGCGCCGGGCTGTGACGCGGCCCTCCTCGACCTGCACGGCGCCATGGTGGCGGAGACGACGGGCGACGGCGAGGGCACCCTGCTCGAGCGCCTGCGCGCCCGCTGCCCCGGCCTGCCGATCGCCGTCACCCTCGACCTGCATTGCAACCTGACCCAGCGCATGGTCGACAACTGCACGGCGCTGATCGGCTACAAGACCTATCCCCATGTCGACATGCACGTCGTCGGCCGGCAGATCGGCCGGGTGCTGATGCGCAGCCTCGAGGGCCGGGTACGGCCGGTGATGGAATGGGGCAACCGCCCGATCCTGGCCCAGACCCTGCGCATGGGCACCGACGACGAGCCGATGCGGGCGCTGATCCAGCTCGCGCGCGAGATCGAGGCGCGGCCCGGCATCCTGGCCGCGACCATCTTCGGCGGCTTTCCCATGGCCGATATCCCCGAGGCCGGGATATCGGCGATCGTGGTGGCCGATGGCGACCGCGCGGCCGCCCGCCTGGCCGTCGACGAGCTCCTCGACGCCGCCTGGCGCCAGCGTACCGAGTTCGCCTACCGCCACGAGCCCCTGGCGGAGGCCCTTGGGCGGGCGAAGGCGCTGGAGGACGGCCCGATCCTGCTCCTCGACCATGCCGACAATTGCGGCTCCGGCGGCAACCAGGACGTGATGACCGTCGTGAAGGCGGTGATCGACGAGGGCCTGGAGGACGTGGCGGTGGCCGCCGTCTGGGACCCGGTCGCGGTGCAGGAGATGATGCGGGCCGGCATCGGCCGGGAGGTCACGATCCGGCTCGGCGGGCGCACCAGCATGCCGGCGATCGGTGCCCAGGGCGAACCGCTGGAGGTGACGGGCAAGGTCCGCACCCTCTCCGACGGCGACTGGGTGGTGCGCGGCCCGATGTATACCGGCGTCCAGGTGCATATGGGGCCGACCGCCGTGCTCGATACCGGCCGCGTCAAGATCGTGGTGGTGTCGCGCCACCACGAGCCGTGGGACCAGGGCGTCTTCACCTCGGTCGGGATCGACCCCGCCTCGACCCGCTACCTGCTGCTGAAATCGCGCATCCACTACCGCGCCGGCTTCGCGCCCGTCGCCCGCCACACCATCACCTGCGACGGCGCCGGCGTCACCACGTCCGACAACCACATCCTCGCCTACCGCAACCTGCGCCGCCCGATCTACCCGCTGGACGAGATGTGACCGTTCCCGGCGATCAGTGCGTCGCCGTCACCGTCAGCCGCACGCCGAGCGCACGCATCACCTTCAGCACGGTCGCGAACTCCGGCCGCCCCTCGGGTGAAAGGGCCTTGTAGAGGCTGGCCCGGCCGAGGCCGGCCTGCTGGGCGATCTCGGTCATGCCCCTGGCCCTTGCCACGTCGCCGAGCGCGGCGGAGATCAGCGCCGGATCGCCATCCTCGAATGCCGCTTCCAGATAGGCGGCCACGTCTTCGGGACTTTCGAGATGTTCCGATGGGTCCCACGGGCGGGTTTCGGCAGTGGCCATGGTCGTCTCCCTACAGCATCCGCGCCATGTCGATCGCCGCACGGATATCGCGGTTCTGGGTCCGTTTGTCACCGCCGGCCAGCAGGATCACCAGCCTCTCACCCCGGCCGATGAAATACACTCGGTAGCCTGGTCCATAGTCGATGCGCAGTTCCGATACGCCTTCGCCAACGGCGCGTACGTCACCCGCATTCCCGAGCGACAGGCGGCGAATACGGATATCGATCCGAGCGCGCGCCTGACGATCCCGCAGGTCGGCGAACCATCGCGCGTAGGCGTCCGTCTGCCGAACCTCAATCACTCCCGATCGTCTCCCATAGGAGACGATCTGTCAAGTGCGGAGGCCCGACCGCTGGCGTATGGCGGCCGTATAAGCGAAGAACGCGCGCAGCGCGACGACGGCACCGACCGCCATCCGCTGCTCGATCTGCTGGGCCATCCAGGTTCCGGCGGGCACGATGGCCGGCCGGGGTCGGCGGCATGGTCGGCGATGCCGGGCAAGACCGACCATGCCCTTGTCGGGCCGCGTGTTGCCGAGCACGGCAAAGGTCACGCTCCCGTCCGCGTTCGCCTACCGCATGTCCAGGGGGAAGATCGGCCGCCGCAGCTTGCGGAAGGGCATCCGCGTGTAGTCGCGGGTGGTCAGGCCGCCGCCGTCGACGACCAGGATCTCGCCGGCGATCGGGCCGAAGGCGGCGCGGAAATGCTGCGAGGACTTCACGACCAGGATCGACCGTTCGGTCGGCTCGATGCCGGCCATGCGGAACGCATTGCGGTCCAGCAGTTGCAGGAGATTGGTCGCGCACATCACGTCGATGCCACCCGTGCGCAGCACCGCGACCCGGCCGAAGCTCGCCTCCAGCCCGGCCCACATCGGGCCCTCATGGACATAGTCGCCGGGCCCGACATGCATGACGCGGCCGGTCAGCCGCAGCGGCGGGCCGCCGAAGGCGGGATCGACCTTGCCGCCGACATCGAGCGTGACCTCTGCCCCGACGCCCGCCGCCGCCATCGCCGCCACCGCCTCGGGGTCGCGGATCGACCCCAGTGCGGCGTCCTGGATGCCAGCCGCCAGGAGCGCCCGCAGGAGGCTGGTCGAATCGCCATAGCCGCCGCCGCCCGGGTTGTCGCCGGCATCGGCGATCACCAGCGGGCGTCCCGCCCGGGCCGTCCAGCCGCTTGCGTGGGCGGCCGCCTCGTCGGGGGTGAAGACCCGGCCACCGCGATCGGCGCGGGTCGCCCAGACCATGTCCATCAGCTCCTCGGCCATGGTCCGCCAGCGCGGGTCGTCACCGTCGCCGGTGACCGTCACCGAGGGGCCGGCATCGACGATATCGGCCTTGGTGAAGCCGGCATTGACGCTGATCGAGAGCACCCCCGGCTCCGCCTCCAGCGTGCGGGCGCGGGCCAGCACGTCCAGCATCGGGCCGCTGTCGGTGCGCCCGCCGGCGACGCCCAGGAGCTGCGGGCGCCGGGCGACCACGGTGCGCGGCCGGACCTCACCCGCGATCGCGCGGCGCATCAGCTCGGCCGCCTCCCGCCCGCGCTCGCGCATGTCGACATGCGGATAGGTGCGGTACGAGACCAGCGCGTCGGCATGGGCCGCCATGCGGTCCGACACGTTGGCATGGAGGTCGAGCGTGACCACGATCGGCACGTCGGGGCCGAGGATGGCGCGCAGTTCCTCCAGGAGCTGCCCCTCGGCATCGTCGTGGCTTTCCGTCACCATGGCGCCGTGCAGCGCCAGCAGCACCCCGTCGACATCCTTGTGGGCGCGCGCGGCGTCCAGGATGATGCCGCCCAGCTCCTTCCAGGCACGGTCGGTCACCGGCCCGCTGGGATTGGCGAAGGTGGCGACGGTATGGATGACCGACCAGCCCTCGCGCCCGGCGACGTCGAGGAAGCCGGCGATCTCGCTGCCGGTGTCGCCGAGCTTGGCCGCGACCTCGTTGCCGCGGTAGCAGAAGAGCTTGGCGAAGTCCTCGGTATCGGCCTTCTGGACGCTGAAGGTGTTGGTTTCGTGGGCGAATTGGCCGACGATGACGCGCATGGTCTGCTCCGGCAGGGCGATTTCGAAGGGGCCGGATCATAGCTGCGTTCGGCGGCACTGACGGAGTCATTCATGTTCCCTGGCATGTTCCCTGGCATCGAGGAATTCCTCGCCGCCAACCGCGCCAACTGGGACGAGCGGGTGGCGATCCACCGCCGGGACGCGA
>CAZQOA010000020.1:0-47220 GCA_964594715.1 uncultured Rhizobiaceae bacterium
TCGGAAGACGTCCGACGATCAGTTCCGTCAAGGGCATGGTGGCGGCAGCCAACCCGCACGCGGCCATGGCCGGCGCGCGCCTGCTGCGCGCTGGCGGCAACGCCTTCGACGCCATCGCGGCGACGGCGGCCGCGCTGAATGCGGCGGAGCCCTACATGTCCGGTCTGGCCGGCATGGGCATGGCGACCTGCTACATCGCGCGCGAGAAGCGTGTCCGGACGCTGGATTTCATCACGCCGGTTCCCTCGAAATTCGATGCGACCAGCCTGAAGCGCAAGGACGTCGCGCGCGGGCCGATGGCCAGCGGCGCGCCCGGCAACCTCGCCGGCTGGTGCGAGCTGGTGCGGGCCCACGGCACCAAGCCGCTGTCCGAAATATTCGCGCCGGCGATCGAGCTCGCCCGCGACGGCATCCCGGTGTCGGAGAACAATGCCGAGAATATCGGCCAGGCCATCACCGAGCTGGCAGCCTTCCCCGACCTCTTCCAGGGCTGGTCCCGCAACTACACCGGCGGGACGGGCAAGCTGCCCTACGGGTCGGTGTTGAAGCAGCCCGACCTGGCGCGCACCTATGAAGGGATCGCGGCCGAGGGTCCGGGCTATCTCTATGGCGGCCAGCTCGGCCGCGACATGGTCGGCCACATCCAGTCCCTGGGCGGCGTCCTCAGCATGGCCGACCTGGAGGCGGTGAAGCCGGTCTGGCTCGACCCGCTGGCCGTCTCCTATCGCGGCATCCAGATCAACACGCTGCCGCCGCCCTGCGAGGGCTTCCAGTACCTGCTGACCTTGCGCATCCTCGAGGGCTTCGACCTCGGCCGCATGGAGCGCAACGGCCTGCGCCACCTCGACATCGTCTTCCGGGCGATCCGCCTGGCCGCGGGCGAGCGCATCTACAAGAACAACCCGTCGCCGGAGACCCTGGCGGAGATCCTGTCGGACGCCAACGTCGCCCGCCTGCGCCAGCGCATCGAGGATGCGGCACCGGTGATCGGCCCGACCGAGCAGTGGATCGAGCCGCAGCCCGAGGTGGCCGGCGTCGACCGCGACCATACGACGTCCTTCTCGGTCGCCGACGCCGAGGGCAACGTCGTCTGCGTGACCATGAGCCTCGGCGCCAAGTTCGGCTCGGGCGTGGTCATTCCCGGCCGCGGCGTGTGCATGAACAACTTCCTCTATTGGGGCGAACTCGACCCGCGCGGACGCAACTTCATGAAGCCCGGCGGCCCGCTCGCGCTGCCGACCGCGCCCTCGATCGGCCTCCGCGCGGACGGCCGGCCGGTGCTGGCGCTGGGCACCCCCGGCAGCTACGGCATCTGCCAGACCCAGAGCCAGACCATGGTCCAGCACGTCGATTTCGGCCTGCCGATCCAGGAGGCGATCTCGGCCCCCCGCGCCCGCCTGCAGGACGGTGCCGCCGTGCATCTGGAATCGCGGGTCGACGAGGAGGTGGTCTCGGGGCTGCGCCGGCGCGGCCACCAGGTCACCATGCTGGACAGCTATGCGCTGGCCTGCGGCGGGATGCAGGGCATCTCGATCGACCCCGACCAGGGGGTCATGACCGGTGGCGCCGACCCGCGGCGCGATGGCTACGCCGTCTGTCCGTAGGACACGATACGGACGATGGGGGAAGCCTAGCGCCCTTTCGGCCCGGGCAGGGTGACGCGGACCGTCGTCCCCTGGCCGGGCCGGCTTTCGACCACCAATCCGCCGCCATGCAGGGCCGCGAGGCGGGCGGCGATCGGCAGGCCGAGGCCGGTGCCGACGCTGCCGGGCCCGACCCGGCCGAACGGCTCCAGGGCCTTGGCGACGCCGTCCGCATCCATGCCGATGCCGTCGTCGGCGATCTCGATGTCGACGCAGCCATCCGCGGCCGCCACGGCCCGCAGGCCGACGGTGCCGCCGGCTGGCGTGTACTTCACCGCATTGGTCAGCAGGTTGAGGAGGATCTGGCGTAGCGCCACCTCGTCGGCATGGACCTGGAGCCCCGGCACCGCACGGGCCGACAGCGTGACGCCCTTGCCGGTCGCCTGGGCCCCGACGAGGCGCACGCAGCCCTCGCTCACCTCGGCCCAGTCCAGGCGCCGGGCCACGACGTCGCGCCGACCGGCCTCGATCCGCGACAGGTCGAGGACCCCGTTCACGATCTCCAGGAGCAGCAGGCCGCTCTCATGGATGTGCTCGACATACTTGCGATAGCGGGGGTTGGCGATCGGGCCCCACGCCTCGGTGCGGATGAGGTCTGCGAAGCCGATCATGGTGTGCAGCGGCGTGCGCAGATCATGGCTCGCAGCGGCGACCAGCATCGACTTCTCGCGGCTCGTGGCCTCGGCCTCCCGCAGCTCGCTCACCAGCGAGACGATGGTCAGGACCGTCAGCGCCAGCAGCACGATGAGGACGCCCACCAGTTGCAGGGGGTTGCCGATGCCCGGCGTCTGGAAGGGCCCGAACCCGGCGACAGTGGCGCCGGCGGCGACGACGGCGACCAGCGAGACCAGGGAATAGGCGGCGCGCAATGAGATGCGCAGGGCGACCCACGAGAGGGGGATGACCAGCAGGAAGGGCAGGCCCCACGGCACCGCACCCGGCAGCGGCAGGGTGGCGAAGAGGGCGATTGCGCCCACGGCGACGGCGACCCAGATCGCGAGGTTGCGGCGGAAAGGCGCGTGCTCGGCGGCATTCGCCTCCGGCTCGATGCCGAGCAGCAGGAGGAGGGCCGGGGCGAAGCAGAGGGTGCCGCCGCTGTCACAGAGCCACCACTGGATCCACATCGAGTAGAGCTGGGTCGCCTCGTAGCTGCCGCCCATGGACAGGGCGGCCGTTCCGGTGGTGGCGGTGATCGCGGGGTGCAGCAGCACGTTGCACAGGATGAAGGCGACCACGCCGCTGAAACGCGTGAATATGCCGCTCCGCGGCCGGAAGCGATGCAGCACCATGGCCGCGATGGCGGGGCCCACGGCATTGCCCACCGAGATCAGCACCGCCGCGGGCAGCGATGCCGTGAAGACCAGGTAGTTGACGACGAAGGACCCGATGAAGATACCCGGCATCAGGCGGAAGCCGCCCAGGGTGGCGGCGACCACGGCGATGCTGGCCGGTAGCCAGATCGGCGCAGGGAACAGGCCGTAGGCTGCGAAGAACTCGCTCACCGCCAGCCCCAGCGCCATATAGCCGAGGGCGGCGGCGCCATTGGCGCCGATCCAATGCGACGGGCCGAAGGCAGCCACGCCGCCGGCGGGCCCGGTGAGGTTGCGCCGCCGGGTGCCGTAGGGCGGCGTCAAATCCGCCGATGCGGCTGCGCTCATGCTTGCTCGACCCCTGTCCTGGGCGTGCCGGATGTTGGGTAAACCGGCGGATAATGCCATATATGCCGCAGGTTTCGCCGCCGCCAAGGACTCCCTGGCGGTCCGGGGGCTACTGTTGCAAAACTGACCGGGACCGATGCTGAAACGCTACACCAGGGCCGCCGGCGATCGCTTCAAGCGATGGCGCGGCACGATGCGCACGCCGGTACAGCGCGCGCTGGCCCGCTTCGAACTGCTGTTCATGGACCATGCCGTGTTTCGGCACATCAAGCTGAACCTGCACCCGGTTTCGCCGCGGATGTGGCGTTCGGCGCAGCCCTCGCCCGGGCAACTGGCGAAGGCGGCGAAGCTCGGCATCAAGACCGTGGTCAATCTGCGCGGCGTGCGCGACTGCGCGTCCTACCTCTTCGAGAAGGAGGCGTGCGAGCGGCTGGGGATGAAACTGGTCGACTTTCCGCTCACCTCCCGCGAGCCGCCGTCACCGGAGCGGGTGCAGGCCTTCGAGCGCCTGCTGGGGACGATCGAGTATCCGGCGCTGATGCATTGCAAGTCGGGCGCCGACCGGGCCGGGATCGGCAGCGCCCTCTATCTGCTGTTGCAGGAGGACCGGCCGCTGGTCGAGGCGCAGGGCCAACTGCATTGGAAGTTCGGCCATTTCCGCCATTCGAAGACCGGTGTCCTGGACTACATGCTGGAGCGCTATGGCGCCGATGCCGCGAGGCAGCCGGTCGGATTCCGCGAATGGGTGGGCCGGGGTTACGACCCGCTGGCCATGCGGGCGGAGTTCCAGACCGGCCGGCTCAGCAACGCGCTGGTGGATCGCCTGCTACGCCGGGAGTGAGGCGGCGGGCAGCGGCGCCGGCGGCTCGTCGCGGAACTGCATCCGCGACAGGCGGGCATAGAGCCCGTCCAGGGCCATCAGGTCGTCGTGGCTGCCCTGCTCGACCACCCGGCCGCGGTCGAGCACGCAGATGAGGTCGGCCCGGCGCACGGTCGCCAGGCGATGGGCGATGACGAGCGTCGTCCGCCCGGCGGCCAGACGTTCCAGCGCCTCCTGCACCAGCTTCTCCGATTCCGCGTCGAGCGCGCTGGTGGCTTCGTCCAGCAGCAGGATCGGGGCATCGCGCAGGATGGCGCGGGCGAGCGCGATGCGCTGGCGCTCGCCGCCCGACAGGCGGGTGCCGCGCTCGCCCACCAGGGTGCCATAGCCCTGGGGCAGGCGGGTGATGAAGTCATGGGCGGCGGCCGCACGGGCGGCGGCCTCGATCGCGGCGTCGTCGGCGTCGGGCCGGCCGAACGCGATGTTGGCGCGGACGCTGTCGTCGAACAGGATGGCGTCCTGGCTGACCAGGGTGATGGCGCTGCGCAGGCTGGCCAGCGTCACCTGGCGGACATCCTGCCCGTCGATCAGGACCGCGCCCGCGCCGACATCGAACAGGCGCGGGATCATGTTGAAGACGGTCGATTTGCCGGCCCCGCTGCGGCCCACCAGGGCGACGGTCCGGCCGGCCGGCACCACCAGGTCTATGCCGTCCAGGGCCGCAGCACCCGGCTCGTAGCCGAAGCCGACGCCGCGCAGCTCGATCCGCCCGCCGCCGGGCTGAAGGTCGCCGGCGTCCGGGCCGTCGATCACCGTCGGCGCCTGGTCCAGCAGCGCGTAGATGCGCTCCAGCGCGGCCATGCCCTCCTGGACCACGCTGTTGAGGGTGCCCACCGCCCGCACCGGCTGGGCCGCCATCAGCAGGGCGGTGACGAAGCCGGTGAAGGTGCCGACGGTGCCGCCCCCGGTCACCATCCGCCAGCCGGCGAACGCGATGACGCCGGCCACTGCCACGCCGCCCAGCACTTCCAGGATCGGGTCGAGCCGGGCGCGGTTGCGGGTGGCGCGCATATACAGCTCGTAGAGCCGCTCGAAGGCGCCGTCCGCGCGCCGGCGCTCATAGGTCTCCAGGCCATAGGTCTTCACCATGCGGATGCCGGTCAGGCTTTCGCCCAGCAGCGTGGTGATCTCGCCCAGATGCTCCTGGGTCACCTTGGATACCCGGCGCAGGCGCTTGCCGATGGCCACGATGGGCAGGGCCGCGATCGGATAGACGATGAAGACGACCAGCGACAGCATCCAGTCGAGATAGAGCATCGCCGCCACCAGGGCCGCGATGGTCAGGACGTCGCGCACCATGTTGTTGAGGGCGCGCTGCAATGCCGCCCGGATCAGGGCGACGTCGTTGACGAAGCGCGAGATGAGGACACCCGCCGGTGCCGCCGTCACCTGCCCGAAATCGGCCGCCAGCAGGTGGGCGAACATGCGCTTCTGCATGTCGGCGGTGGTCCGCTGGACCAGCCGTTCGGTCATCACGTTCTGGCCATAGGTGGCGATGCCCTTCACCATGGTCACCGCGACCGCCAGGATCGGCACCAGCCAGATGACGCGCGGGTCGCGGGCGGTGAACAGGTCGAAGGTCCAGTCGATCACCAGCGGGTAGAGGCCGGTGACGCCGGCGACGACGGCCATCAGGATGAAGACGAGGACGAGTTCCCGCCGGCGCCCGGCCAGATGATCTGCCCATAGCCGGCGGACGAGGCGCCAATCCGCGCCTTTCCGGCCGCCACCGCCCTTTGCCGCCTGCTGCATCTGCCCCGCTGGCCCTCGATTCCCGGCAGCGGATAGCCCGAAAGACGGCCCGGTGCCAAGCGGAGGGGTCAAAGCCGCAGCTCCAGCACCGGCCGCAAGGGCGGCCCGGCGGGCAGCCGGATGCCGAATCCGGGCAGGGGCGGGATGGCGATCCGGCCGCCGACCGGTCGACGCAAGGCTGCCGGCAGCAGCCCGTGCAGGTGATCGTGGACCCGGTGGTGCTCGACCAGGCCGGCGCCATCGAGGGTCCCCGCATGGATGGCCGCTGCTTGCAGAATGGCCGTCGCATGGCATTGCGGGGAAAGCGGGACGCCGTGCTCGGCCGCGGCCCGCGCAAGCCGGGCCATGCCGGTCGGGCCGCCGGCCAGGCCCGGATTGGCCTGGAGCCAGCCCGCGGCCCCGCTGCGGACGAGGTCGAGCAGCCGGCCATGGTCGAATTCGGCCTCGCCCAGCACCAGCGGGATCGGCGATGCCCGCGCCAGTGTCGCCAGCCCCTCGAGGTCGTCGGCCGGCAGCGGTGCCTGGAGGGCAGCCACCCCCAGGTCGGCCAGCCGGCGGGCCAGCGTGGCCGCGTCCTCGCGCCGGTAGCGCTCGACCCCGTCGACGATCAGCACGGCGCCGCCGATGGCTTCGCGGGCGGCCGCCACCCGGGCCAGGTCTTCCGCGAGCGGCAGTCCGCCGACCTTCATCTTCACCGCCGTGAAGCCGGCGGCGACATAGCCCGCCAGCTCGTCGGCCAGCTGCGCCGGCCCCTTGCCCGGGCCGTACAGGCCGCCGCTGGCATAGACCGGCACCGGCCGGGTCGCCGATCCCGCCAGGGCGGCGACCGGGACACCCGCCACCCTGGCCGCCAGATCCACCAGCGCCATGTCGACCGCGCTGGCGGCGCCGGCCTCGGCCCAGTTGGTGGGCGGAAGCCCCGTTCGCCCTTGCAGCTCATCCGGCGCGCGGCCGAGGAGCGGTTGGGCAAGGCGGCGCAGCGCCGCGAAGCTGCGCCCGATCTCGTCCTGCCGGCACCATGCCTCGCCCAGGCCGGTCAACCCGTCATCGGTTTCCAGGACGAGGATCGGCGCCCGGCGCTCGCGCCAGACCGTCGCCGGGTTCCATAGCGGCGGGTCGAAGACGCGGCGGAACTCGATGAGGGCGACGCGGCGGATTCTCAAGGGATGGGGCTTTCCGGCGCGGCCTTCCGCGCCTTCTGTTCAAGCGGGGGTAGGAGGGCGTAATTTCGCCAAGGGTATCCGAACCCCGGGGAGAAGCACGCATGACGGGATCGACGATCGACCGCCGCCACATCCTTCGCGGCACGGCGCTGGGGGCCGGCGCCATCGCCGCATCCGGTCTGCTGGCCGGCCGCGAGGCGGCAGCGCAAGCGCCGGCCGCGTCCTCCACCTGGCAGCAGATCAAGGACCGGGGCGAGCTCCGGATCGGGGCCGCCCCCAGCGAGCCCTGGTTCGCCAAGGACCAGCGATCGGGCGAATGGAGCGGCATCGGCTGGGCCATGGGCGTGGCCATCGCCAAGGAGCTGAACGTCAAGCCGGTGGCCGTGGAAACCACCTGGGGCAATGCCGTCGGCGGCTTGCAGGCGAACCAGTTCGACGTGATGTTCGTCATGGATGCGACCCCGCAGCGCGCGCTGGCGCTCGATTTCCCGGTCCAGCCCTTCTTCTACTATGCCCAGGGCGTGCTGATTCGCGACGGATTGGCCGCCAAGCGCTGGGACGACCTGAACAAGCCGGAGGTGAAGCTCGGTGTCACGCTCGGCACCTCGCCCGACCGCGACGTCACCATCCGCCTGCCGAAGGCGACCATCGAGCGCTTCCCCAGCAACGACGAGACGACGGCCGCCTTCCAGGCGGGCCGCGTCGATGCCATGTCGTTCTTCCACCCGGCCCTGGTCATGCAGCAGCGCCGCGTCCGCAAGGGGACGGTGGTCCTGCCGGAGCCGTTCCGCTTCTCGACCACCAGTGCGGGGATACGGCGCGAGGCGGACAAGACCTGGCGCGACTGGCTCGGCCTGGCGCTCGACTATTTCTACGTCACCGGCCAGACGCAGCAGATCTACGAGGATTTCCTGGTGTCGCGCCAGATCGACCCGAAGGCGGCGCCCGCCATCATGCGCGAACTCTGGGCGCGCGGCTGAGGCGGCGGGGCGGCACCTGGCGGCATGGACTACCAGTGGGATTTCGGCCCGGTCCTGCGCTACCTGCCGCTGCTGCTGGAGGGGCTGGTGCAGACCCTGCTGCTGTCGGCGGCCTCGATCGCCGGCGGCCTGGCGATCGGCCTGGTCCTGGCGCTGATGCGGCTTTCGGGGCGGCGCTGGCTGGCCTGGCCGGCCATCGCCGTGATCGAGTTCTTCCGCAGCACGCCGCCGCTGGTCCACCTGTTCTGGGTCTTCTATGCGCTGCCGATCCTGGTCGGCGTGAACCTGACCCCCTTCACGGCGGCCACGGTGGCGCTGTCGATCCAGTCGGGCGCCTTCTTCGCCGAGGTCTACCGCGCCGGCATCGTCTCGGTGGAGCGCGGCCAGTGGGAGGCGGGCCGCGCGCTCGGCATGCGGCCGCCGGCCCTGATGCGCCGGATCATCCTGCCGCAGGCCCTGCGGCGCATGGTGGCGCCCTTCACCGAGCGGGCGTTCGAGCTGGTCAAGACCACGGCGCTGGCCGCCACGCTGGCCTATGGCGAGCTGCTCTACCAGGCGATGGTGCTGGTCAGCCGCACCTACCGCCCGCTGGAGGTCTATTCCGCCGTGGCGCTGATCTTCTTCCTGGTGCTGTTCACCGCCAGCCTGGTGATGCGCCGGGTCGAGGCGCGCCTGTCGCGCTCGGAGCGCTAGGGCCGGATGATCTATCAGCCGGACTTCTCCGACATCGTCGCCAATGTCGACCTGCTCGCCCGCGGTGCCTGGCTGACCGTCGCCCTGTGGGCCGTCGCCTTCGCCTTCGGGCTGCTGGCCGGCCTGCTGCTGGGGATGGTGCGGACGGCGGGCCGGGCGTGGCTCGGCTGGCCGGCCGCGGCCTATGTCGAAATCTTCCGCAACACGCCGGTGCTGGTGCAGCTCGTCTGGTTCTACTACGCCTTCCCGGTACTCACCGGCTGGCAGATGTCCGGCTTCGCGGCCGCCGCACTCGGCCTGTCGCTCAACACCTCGGCCTACTGTGCCGAGATCTTCCGCGGCGGCATCACCTCCATCGTGCGTGGCCAGTGGGAGGCGGGGCGCGCGCTCGGCATGGGCTATCCGGCGCTGATGCGGCGGATCATCCTGCCGCAGGCGGTGCACCGGATGGTGCCGGCCTTCACCAACCGGGCGATCGAGCTCGGCAAGATGACGTCCATCGCCTCGGTCATCGCGGTGCATGAGCTGATGTACGAGGCCCGCCTGCTCAGCTCGACCACCTTCCGGCCGCTGGAGGTCTTCACCATGATCGCGGTCATCTATTTCATCGTGATCTATCCGGGCACCTGGCTCAGCTATCGGCTGGAGGCCCGGCTGGGACGCCGCGGATGAGCGAAATCCCGGTCCTCCGCGCGGCCGGCTTGCGCAAGCGGTTCGGCGACCTCCTGGTCCTCGACGGCATCGATCTTGCGGTCGCCAAGGGCGAGCGCATCGCCGTCCTCGGCTCCAGCGGGTCGGGCAAGAGCACGCTGCTCCGCTGCCTCAACTTCATGGAGTTGCCGAGCGAGGGCCGCATCTATTTCCGGGGCGAGCCGGTCGGGGCGGAGGTCCGCCGCCGCGGCACGGTCGAGGTGCAGTATCGCGAACGCGACCTGGCCGCCCTGCGGCGCCGGGTCGGCATGGTGTTCCAGCAGTTCAACCTCTTCCCGCACATGACGGCGCTGGAGAACGTCATGGAGGGGCCGCTGACCGTGCTGGGGCAGGGCCGCGCCGGGGCCCGCGAGGCGGGCCGGGCCTATCTCGCCAAGGTCGGGCTGGCGGACAAGGGGGACGAGTACCCGGCCCGCCTGTCGGGCGGCCAGCAGCAGCGGGTCGCCATCGCCCGCGCGCTCGCCATGGAGCCGGAGGCGCTGCTGTTCGACGAGCCGACCTCGTCCCTGGACCCTGAGCTGGTCGTCGAGGTGCTGCGCGTCATCAAGGAACTGGCGGAGGAGGGGCGGACGATGCTCCTCGTCACCCATGAGCTGGGCTTCGCCTACCACTTCGCCTCGCGGGTGATCTTCCTCCATGACGGCCGCATCCTCGAGCAGGGCGCGCCCGACATGGTGCTGAAGGAGCCGAAGGAGGAGCGCCTGCGCTCGTTCCTGTCCCGCTTCACCGAGTTCGCGTTCTGAGGGTGGAATGCCGGAGCGTGGGCGAGCCATGTAATCTCTCCGGCCGCCGGTGGCCGGGGTCTTTTTCTCGGACAGCCCTGAAACGTATTCGGTTGCCCTGTTTCGCGCATAGCGCTAGGGATCTGGGAATCGGATGAAAGCGGAGATTTCCATGCGCCGTTCTATGCTTGCCATCACCATGTTCGCCGTGGCGGCCCTGCCGGGCGCGGCCGCCGCCGACGTCCTCGACAAGATCAAGGAGCGCGGGACGCTGGTGGTCGGGGTGAAGACCGACTATCGCCCGTTCGGCTTCCGCGACCCCTCGGGCGCCATCCTCGGCATCGAGCCGGACCTCGCCGCCGAGGTCGCCAAGAAGCTCGGCGTGAAGCTGGAAATGATCCCGGTGGTGTCGGCCAACCGGATGGAGTTCCTGAAGCAGGGCAAGATCGACCTGATGATCGCCACCATGTCCGACAAGCCGGAGCGCCGGAAGGTCGTGCAGGTCATCGAGCCGCTCTACTACTCCGACGCGGTCAACATCCTGCTGTCCGACAAGGTGAAGGTGACCAAGTGGGAGCAGCTCAAGGGCGCCAAGCTCTGCGGCACCACGGGCGCCTTCTACAACAAGGACGTGGCCGCCCAGTACGGGCCCGAGATCATCTCCTTCGACGGCTCCGAGAAGCCGCTGATCGCGCTGAAGCAGGGCAACTGCATCGGCTACATCTACGACCAGACCTTCATCGCCGGGAAGCTGCTCGAGGATGACTGGAAGCAGGGCTACCACATGCCGCTGCCGGGCATCATGGAGACCCCCTGGGCCATGGCCGTGGCGCCGGGCGAGGATCGCTTCGCCAAGCTGATGAGCGACACGACGAAGGAATGGATGAAGAGCGGCCGCATCGTCGAGCTGGAGAAGAAGTGGGGCGTGAAGCCGACCGAGTACTCCGAGCGGATGTACAAGGAATATAAGGGCTCCTGAGCAGCCAGTTTCCGCAGTTGGAGGCCTTCTACGACTGGTTCCGGTGGCTCTACGACGCCACCGGAATCAATCTGACGATCATCTACGACGAGTTCGACCGGAAGCGGATGATCGCCGGCTTCTGGACGACGGTATGGCTCTGCCTCGTCTGCATCGCGATCAGCATCGTCATCGGCGTGGTCGGCGCCTGGCTGCAGGGTTCGCGGCTGAAATGGACCCGGCGCGGCGTCCAGGGGTTCATCGCGCTGTTCCGCGATACCCCGCCCCTGGTGCAGATCTACTTCTTCTATTTCGGGCTGGGCGCCCTGCTGCCCAGGATCGACAACGCCTACGGCATCCCCGAGCCGGTCCTGAGCAGCATGCAATGGGCGATCATCTCGCTCTCGCTGTTCGCCGGCGCCTTCAACGTCGAGATCTTCCGCTCGGGCATCGAGGCGGTCCCCAAGGCGACCATCGAGGCGGCCGAGGCCTTGGGCTATTCGCGCCTGCGCGCCTACATCCACGTCGTGCTGCCGCTGGCGGTGCGCATCTGCCTGCCCGCGCTCAACAACAACATCGTCAACCTGGTGAAGACGACGACGCTGGCCTACGCCATCGCCGTGCCGGAAATGCTCTATGTCTCGAAGCAGATCTGGTCCGACGC
Source organism: uncultured Rhizobiaceae bacterium (assembly GCA_964594715.1). GTDB lineage: Bacteria > Pseudomonadota > Alphaproteobacteria > ATCC43930 > Allostellaceae > Allostella. The sequence continues at coordinate 11,825 of CAZQOA010000020.1, forward strand.
GACCAACGTGCCGGAGATGATGACCTTCCTGCTGCTCGCCTATTTCTTCCTGGTCGGCTGCGTCGTCTGGGTGATGGCGCGCATCGAGCGCTCCCTCAAGGTGCCGGGGATCGGCCTGTGACGGTCAAGGTCTTGCCCGTCATCCTTCGCCCCGCGCCGGCGCCATGGCGGGCGCCGGTGATCCGGCGGCGCCATGGCGTCCTGCTGCTCCTGGGGCTGCTGCTGTCGGTCGGCGCGGCCGAGGCGGCCAACGGGGCGGCGGCCGGGTCGGTGATCGCCACCCTGTGGCGCTGGACGCCGCTGCTGCTGGAAGGTTTCGTCTTCAATATCGCGATCTCGCTGATCGCCATGGCGATCGGCTCGATCGCGGGCGTGATGCTGGGCCTGGGGCTGGTGGCGCCGAACCGGGCCGTGCGCGGCACCGCCTGGTTCCTGACCCAGTTCTTCCGCAACGCCCCCTGGCTGGTGCTGCTGTTCTTCGTCATGTTCCTGCTGCCGTTCGAGTTCCGCTTCTGGGGGCTGGTCATCCCGTTCCCGGGCTGGATCAAGGCCACCATCGGCTTCTCGCTGCCGGTCATGGCCAACACCGCCGAGATCGTGCGCGGGGCCATCCAGTCGATCCCGTTCGGCCAGTGGGAGGCCGCGGAATCGCTGGCCTTCTCGCGGCGGAAGACGATGTGGATGATCATCCTGCCGCAATGCGTGAAGCGCATGCTGCCGCCCTGGATGAACCTCTATTCGCTGGTCACCATGGCGACGGTGCTGGCCTCGGTGGTGGGCGTGACCGAGATGCTGACCCTGGTGTCCGAGGTCCATGCCGCCGAGGGCGGGCGGCCGGAGCTGCTGGCGCCGCTCTACGGCTACGCGCTCGTCTGCTTCTTCCTCTATTGCTATCCGATCGGCCGATTCACCGCCCTCCTGGAGCGTAGGTTCCAGGTGCGGATCTGACGAGGACATCGCTCATGACCGGATGGACGCCGGACCAGCCGCTGCTGCGCCTCAGCGACGTGCATAAGAGCTTCGGCCCCGTGGAGGTGCTGAAGGGCGTGTCGTTCGACGTGAAGAAGGGCGAGGTCATCTGCATCATCGGCCCGTCCGGTTCGGGCAAGTCGACGATCCTGCGCTGCATCAACGCGCTGGTGCCGATCGACAGCGGCTCGATCCTGGTCGAGGGGCAGGAGGTCAATACCCCCCACCTCGACAAGCTGGCGTTGCGCCGCAAGGTCGGCATGGTGTTCCAGCAGTACAACCTCTTCCCGCACAAGACGGCGCTGCAGAACGTGATGATGGCGCCGGTCCATGTGCTGCGGCAGGACAAGGCGGAGGTCGAGGCGCGCGCCTATGCCCTGATGAAGAAGGTGCGGCTGGAGGGCAAGGAGCCGAGCTATCCGGGCGAACTGTCGGGCGGGCAGCAGCAGCGGGTGGCGATCGCCCGGTCGCTGGCCATGAACCCCGACGTCATCCTGTTCGACGAGGTGACGGCGGCGCTGGACCCGGAGACGGTGAAGGAAGTGCTGGTGACCATCCGCGACCTGGCGGAGGAGGGCATGACCTGCGTCCTCGTCACCCACGAGATGGGCTTCGCCCGCGAGATCGGCGACCATATCTATTTCACGGACCGCGGCGTCATCGTCGAGCACGGTTCGCCCAAGGAGTTCTTCGCCCAGGCGAAGGACCCGCGGACGCGCCAGTTCCTGGACCAGATCCTGTAGGCCGCTAACTCGGGAAATGCCGCGACAGGTCGTCGATCTGGCCGCCGGTGAGCCAGCGCGCCGACCGCCCCTCCATCATCAAATAGAGCCGCGCGGTCTCTTCCAGCTCCTCGGCGTTGTAGACCGCGTCCTCCAGGGTGCGACCGGCCACCACCGGCCCATGGTTGGCCAGCAGCACCGCGTGATGGTCCTTCGCCAGGCGGCCGACTGCGGCGGCCAGCGCCTTGTCGCCGGGGCGGAAATAGGGGACCAGCGGCAGCCGGCCGATGCGCATGACGTAGTAGGCGGTGATCGGCGGCATCACGCAGGCCGGGTCGACGTCGGCGATGCACGAGACGCAGACGGCATGGGTGCAGTGGAGATGGACCACCGCCGCCGCGGTCGGGCGCGCGGCATACATGGCGAGGTGCAGGAACGCCTCCTTCGACGGCGGGTCGCCCGCCAGCAGGGTTCCATCCTCTGCGACCTTGGATATCCGCGCCGGGTCGAGGTCGCCCATGCAGGAATTGGTCGGCGTGATCAGCATGCCGTCGGGCAGGCGGACGCTGATATTGCCGCTGGAGCCGTGGGCATAGCGGCGGTCGTAGAGCGACTTGCCATGGCGGGCGATGGCGGTACGGAGTTCGCTTTCGGTCGGCATCGGGACGGTCTCGGTGCTGGTGGCGGGCCGGGCCAGCGGATACGGTTCACCCGGGCCAGGTCAACCCCATGATCCTATCGACCACGAAGAGAGGATGATCTCCGATGCTGCTGGGGGTAATCGCCGACGACTTCACCGGAGCGACCGACATCGCATCGATGCTGGCGAGGAACGGGATGCGCACGGTGCAGACGGTGGGGGTGCCGCAGGGGGGCGGCGAGCCGGCCGCCGATGCGGTCGTCGTCGCCCTGAAGAGCCGCACCATCCCGGCCGACGAGGCCGTCGCCCAGTCGCTGGCGGCGCTGGACTGGCTGCAGGCCCGCGGCGCCCGGCAGGTCGTCTTCAAGTACTGCTCGACCTTCGACAGCACCGATGCGGGCAATATCGGCCCGGTCGCCGACGCGCTGCTCGACCGGCTGGGCGGCATCGCCGTGGTCTGCCCGGCCTTTCCGGCCAATCGCCGGACGATCTATCGCGGCTATCTCTTCGTGGGCGACGTGCTGCTGTCCGAATCCAGCATGAAGGACCATCCGCTGACGCCGATGACGGATCCGAGCCTGGTCCGCGTGCTGTCGCGCCAGGTGCGCGATCCGGCTTCGGTCGCGCTGGTCGGCCACGAGACGGTGGCCGAGGGCGCGGTCGCCATCACGCGCGCCTTGTCCATCCTGGCCGGGGGCGGCGCGCGCTTCGCCGTGGTCGATGCCGTGGCCGACGCGGACCTGCGGTCGATCGGCGAGGCGATCGCCGATCAGCCGCTGCTGACCGGCGGCTCCGGGATCGCCATGGAGCTGCCCGGCAATTTCCGCCGCCAGGGTCTGCTGGCGCCGTCGGAGCCGGTCTCGCTGTCGGCGCCCACGGGACGGGCGGCGGTGCTGGCCGGCAGCTGCTCGGCCGCGACCCGCGGCCAGGTGGCGGCGGTGGACGGCACCTGGCCGACCACGCGCCTCGACCCGGTCGCGCTGGCCGACGGCGGCCAATCGGTCGCGGGCGTGCTCGCCTGGGCGGCGGCGCAGCCGGCGGAAACGCCGATCCTGGTCTATTCGACCGCGGAGCCGGAGCAGGTGCGGGCGGCCCAGGACCGGCTCGGCCGGGAGCGGGCGGCCAGCATCCTCGAGGACGCCTTCGCGGCCCTGGCTTCCGGCCTGGTGGCGGCCGGCACCCGGCGGCTGGTGGTTGCCGGCGGCGAGACGTCCGGCGCGGTCGTCAGCGCGCTCGGGGTCGAGGCGCTCACCATCGGGCAGGAGATCGATCCGGGCGTGCCCTGGGTGCAGGCGACCGGTGGGTCCGGCCTGTGCCTTGCCCTGAAGTCGGGCAATTTCGGCGGCGAGGATTTCTTCCGGAAGGCGTTCGCCACGCTGGCCTGACCGGCCGTGGCATCGATTGACGAGGCTTGCGAATCATTCGCAACTGCTTATATTAAGGCTCGTTCTAAGAATGAGTCGCAACATGTCGAGAGACCTGCTCAAGACCGGCAGCTTCGCCGTCCTCCACTTCATCGTCGGCTTCGCCATCGCCTACGCGCTGACCGGCTCGATCGCCATCGCGTCCGGCATCGCGCTGCTGGAGCCGATGGTGAACACGATGGTGTTCTTCTTCCACGAACGCATCTGGCGCCGCTTTCCCGGCCGCGCGACGGCGTGAGGCCGCGCGGCCGGGTGGCGGTCCGGCTCAGTTCGCCAGGAACCTTTTGATCGCGTCGCCGGCCTTGGCGATCGCCAGCACCCCGTCGAGATGGCCGCCATCGCCCTCGATGGTGACGACGTCGACCGTGGTCCCGTTGGCGCGCAGCATCGCGGCCGTGGCTTCCGCCATGCGCGGCGGCAGGACCAGGTCGGAGGAGGCGGGGATGAGCAGGGTCTTGGCCTTGACCGCCTTCAGCCCCTCCTGCAGCGAGGCGGCGTGGCCGGCCGAGAAGAGCTGGTTGGCCTTCACCAGATAGAGGAAGTGGTTGGCGTCGCTCAGCTTGGCGCGGGCCGTGGCCGCCTTCTCCAGCGTGTCCTCGATGGCATAGCGGTTCTCCATGGCGGCGGCCGGGTCCCGGGCCGGATCGGCCCATTTCCGCCCGAAGGTGCGGTCGGCCCAGCCGGCGGCGCGGGCCTGGAGGGTGACGATCTTCAGCGCCTGGGCCAGCCCGTCCACCGGCTCCGGGCCGCCATAGTAGTTGCCGCCCTTCCAGTTGGAGTCGAGCCGGATGGGCGAGGCCCAGATGTCGAGCCAGCCGATCAGGAAGGCATCCGTCTCGGCCCCGCCGATGACCGGCATGATCCGCTCCACCATCGCCGGATGGGCGGCCGCCCATTCGATCGCCTGCAACGCCCCCATGGAGGCACCGACGACGGCATGCAGCTTCCGGATGCCGAGCGATTCCACCAGCGCCTTCTGGACTTCGACGAAGTCGCGCATGGAGACGACGGGGAAGCTCATGCCATAGGGCTTGCCGGTGCCCGGGTCGATGGTGGCCGGGCCGGTGGTGACGGTGCGCGGGTCCTTGGTGTTGAGGTTGACCAGCGTGTCGGAGCTGATGACGAAGAAGCGGTCGGTATCGATCGGCTTGCCGGCCCCGATGATGGAATCCCAGTATCCGGGCGCGGCGTCGCCCGCAGTATACTTGCCGGCGGCGTGGGAGTTGCCGGAGAAGAAGTGGGCGACCAGGATGACGTTGTCGCGGGCCTCGCTGAGCTTGCCATAGCTCTCCCAGCCCACCTTCACATCCTTGATCGTCCGGCCGCCCTGGGTCGTATAGGTCGGCATGGAGAAGGTCTTCTTCTCCACGAGCCCATCATAGGCCAGGACGGGTGCGGCCGCGCAGGCGGCCAAGCCCAGGATCGCAACCCCGAATGCGCGCAGCATCGGCTTCCTCCTCTTCGCCAGGCGCCGTCCCGGCGCCCCATGTCGGCGCCAGAGCCTAGCGGATTCCGAGAGCAAGGGCCGCCAGTGTCTCGGGGTTGGCGAGTCGGCGGAGAGTCGCTATCAAGTCGTATCCAATTCCAGGTGGGAGGAAAAACGATGAAATCGTGGCAGACTTGCGCACTGGTGGCCGTGCTGGCCACTGGGCTTTCGGTTGGCGCCCAGGCGCAGAACACGCGCCAGCTCTCGATCGCGACCGGCGGCACGGGCGGCGTCTACTATCCCCTGGGCGGCGGCCTCGCCAACGTGCTGACCAAGCATGTGCCGGGCTGGCAGGCGACGGCGGAAGTGACCGGCGGCTCGGTCGACAACCTGAAGCTGGTTGGCGCCGAGAAGGCGGAAGTCGCGTTCGTCATGGCCGATGCGACGCTGGACGCCCATCGCGGCGTCGACAAGTTCGCGTCCGGCAAGCTGGCGCTGCAGGCGCTGGCCGTCCTCTACCCGAACCGGATGCATGTCGTGACGGTCGACGGCACCGGCATCACCAGCATGAAGGACCTGAAGGGCAAGCGGGTATCCACCGGGTCGCCCGGCAGCGCCACGGAAGTGATGGCCTTCCGCCTGATCGAGGCCGCCGGCCTCGACAAGGACAAGGACATGCGCCGCGAGCGCCTGGGCGTTTCCGAATCCACCAACGCGATCAAGGACCGCAAGATCGAGGCCTATTTCTGGGTCGGCGGCCTGCCCACCTCGGCCGTGACCGACCTCGGCGCCACCCCGGGGCTGAAGCTGAAGCTGATCGACCATGCCGACGCGGTCGAGCCGATGAACAAGAAGTACGGGCCGCTCTATTCGAAGGGCGTGATCCCGGCCAAGACCTATCCCGGCCAGGACACCGACAACCAGCAGGCGAACGTCTGGAATATCCTGGTGGTGAATCAGAAGATGAGCGACGACGTCGCCTATCAGATCACCAAGGTCCTGTTCGAGCAGAAGGCAGAGATCGTCGCTGTCCACAAGGAAGCCGCGAGCTTCGATCTTGCCAATCAGAAGACAACCAACACGCCGGTCCCGTTCCATCCCGGCGCGCTGAAGTACTACAATGAGAAGGGCCTCAAGGTCGGGGGCTGATCGGCCTCGGAACTTGGAGTCCGCAAAGGAGCCCGGTTCGCCATACGAACCGGGCTCCGCTCCTTATCGGGCATGGCGGGCGACGCCAGGTCGGCAGGCAGGGGAATCCTAGATGGCGAACCGCGATGAGATCGAGCCGGCTGTCGACGTAGCCGCGTTGAAGAAGGCCGAAGAGTTCATCGAGCAGGAGGAGGGGGCCACCAACCGCCTGGGCGGCTGGATCGGCTACGCCATGACCGCGCTCGCCGTCTCCATGTCGCTGTTCCATTTGTGGGCCGCCTACGACATCGTGCCGACGAACATCCTGCGGCCGGTCCATGTCGGCTTCACGCTGGTGCTGATCTTCCTGCTGTTCCCGATCGCGCCGCGCTTCCGCAACCGCATCCAGCCGTGGGACGTGCTGCTGGCGCTCATCGCCATCGCGACCATCTGGTACCTGATCGACGGCGGCGACGACCTGACCGACCGCGCCAGCCTGCCCAGCCCGACCGACCAGATCTACGGCACCATCTTCATCCTGCTCGTCCTGGAGGCGACCCGCCGCTCGACCGGCTGGATCATGCCGGCGGTCGCCGTGGGCTTCATCCTCTACGCCCTGTTCGGCCCATCGCTGCCGCCGCCCTGGACGCATCGCGGCTATGATGTCGCGCGCCTGACGGGGCAGCTCTACATGACGCTGGAGGGCATCTTCGGCACCGCCGTCGACGTGTCGTCGAGCCTGATCATCCTCTTCACCATCTTCGGCGCGGTGCTGCAATTCTCCGGCGCCGGCAAGTTCTTCATCGACTTCTCGTTCTCGCTGATGGGCGGCCGGCCGACCAGCGCGGGGCGGGCGGTCGTGCTGTCCTCGTTCCTGCTGGGCGGGCCCTCCGGCTCGGGCGTGGCGACCACGGTGACGCTGGGTTCGGTCGCCTATCCGATGCTGTCGCGCGCGGGCTATGGCCGCAACGACGCCGGCGGCCTGCTGGCCGCGGGCGGCCTGGGCGCCATCCTGTCGCCGCCCGTCCTCGGGGCCGCCGCCTTCCTGATCGCCGAGTTCCTGAAGATCTCGTACCTCGACGTCATCCGGATGGCGATCATCCCGACCTGCCTCTACTACCTCTCGCTCTTCATCATGGTGGAGCTGGACGGCAAGCGCTTCGGGATGAACCAGGTCACCATCGGCCAGCGCGAAAGCCTGTGGGTGCTGACCCGGCAGTACTGGTTCCACTTCACCTCGCTGGTGTCGATCGTCGCCTTCATGCTGTGGGGCTTCTCGCCGGTGCTGGCGGTCTTCTACTCGACCATCCTGGCCGGCATCGTCAGCTACCTGAAGCGCGAGACGGCGCTGACCCCGCCGCGCCTGATCCAGGCGCTGGCCGCGGGCTCGGTCGGGATGCTGAACGTGGCCGCGACCTGTGCCGCCGCCGGCATCATCGTCGGCGTCGTCACCCTGACCGGGCTCGGCCTGAAGTTCAGCGCCATCGCCATCGAGATGGCAGGCGGCAGCCTGGCCCTGACCGCGGTCTTCACCGCGCTCATCGTCTGGATCGTCGGCCTCGCGGTGCCGGTGACGGCGTCCTACATCATCTGCGCGGTGATCGCCGCCCCGGCCCTGACCAAGCTCGGCGTGCCGGACTATGCCGCGCACATGTTCATCTTCTACTACGCCGTCCTGTCGGAGGTTTCGCCGCCGACCGCGCTGTCGCCCTTCGCGGCGGCCGCCATCACCGGCGGCGATCCCTACAAGACGACTTTGCAGGCATGGAAATACACCATGCCGGCCTTCCTCGTGCCGTTCGTCTTCGTCCTCGACCCGATCGGTGTCGGGCTGCTGCTGGACCTCGGCAAGTCCGGCGGCTGGATCGAGGTCGCCTGGATCACCGCGACCACGACGGTCGGCATCGGCGTCCTGGCGGTGGCGGCCCAGCGCTGGTTCATCCGGCGCCTGACGCTGGCCGAGCTGCCGATCGCGGTCGTGGCCGGGGCGCTGCTGCTGTTCCCGAGCATGATCGTCGACTTCTTCGATCTCGGCGGACTGCCGCTGGGCGACGTGAAGGCGGCCGGGCTCGTCCTGTCGGCGGGCTTGCTGGCAATGCAGTGGGTGGGGTTCCGCCGGACAGCCTGAAGCGCGGGCGGCCTGAAGCGCGGTCGATGGAAGGCCAGGGTTGGCGGACGGCGGCGTCGCACCTATATTGAAACAGTGGCTGGGGTGCCGGGACGGCCGTGCGCCGTCCCTGGCTGAGAGAACACCCATCGAACCTGATCTGGATCATGCCAGCGAAGGGAGCCGGGGCGATTTCCAAGGTTTCAGCATCTATCCGCGCGAGCACCGTCCTGGTCATAGGGGCGGGCATCTGTGGCTTGGCCACCGCCTGGCGCCTGGCCGAGGCAGGACTGGACGTGCAGGTGGTCGACGCCGGTGCCGTCGGGGGGCCTTCGACCCGGGCCGCCACCTGGGCCGCGGGCGGGATGCTGGCCGCCAGCCTGGAGGCCGAGCCCGGCGAGGAGGCCATGGTCGAGCTGGCCCATTGGTCGCAGGGCCTGTGGCACGATTGGGCGACGCGCCTGGTCGCCGCCACCGGCATCGATGTCGGCTATCGCGGCGAGGGCACCCTGCAGGTCGCGACCACCCGCGACGAGCTGGCGGCGCTGCGCCATCGCCATGCCTATCTCCGCCGCCTCGGCCTGCCGATCACGTGGCTCGATGCCGGCCCCTTGCGCGAGCTGGAACCCGGCCTCAGCCCCGATGCGATGGCGGCCATCGCCAGCCCGGGCGACCACCAGGTCGACCCACGCGCCGTGGTCCCGGCCCTGGTGGCGGCACTGGCCGGCGCCGGCGGTTCGGTCGCGGCCGACCGCCCGGTCGTGGGGATGGCCCGCGAGGATCAGGGCTGGTCCGTGCGCTTCGCCGATGGCGGGACGGTGCGGGCCGAGCATCTGGTACTGGCCGCCGGGGCATGGTCCGGCGCGGTCGAGGGCCTGCCGGCCACGGCGCGTCCGCCGGTGCGGCCGGCCAAGGGCCAGGCCGTGATCCTGCAAATGGACGCCGCGGCGCCCTTGGTCCGGCATGTGGTCTGGGGTGCCGGCATCTACCTCGTGCCGCGGGCCGACGGCCGGCTCTATATCGGCGCCACGGTGGAGGATCGTGGCTTCGACGCCGCCCCCACCGCCGGCGGCGTCATGTCGCTGCTCCAGGCGGCATGGCAGGTGGTGCCGGGGATCGAGGAGCTGCCGCTCGTGGAGCTGGTGACGGGCCTCCGTCCGCGCAGCCGCGACGACCTGCCGATCGTCGGCCCGTCCGGCATTCCGGGCCTGCATCTGGCGACCGGCCACCACCGCAACGGCATCCTGCTGGCGCCGGCGACGGCGGAACTGGTCGCGGCCGGTATCCTCGGCCGCGAACCACCCATCGCCGCCGCTGCTTTCCGTCCGGCGCGGTTCGCCGCCCGGGCATTGCTCACTGCATGAGGATCACCATCGAATGACGGGTTTCTTCCAAGGCATCACGGTCAATGGCGAACAGCATTCCTTCGCCGGTGGCTCGGTCGTCGATCTGCTGGGGACGCTGGGGCTGGGGCAGGACCGTCCCGGCATCGCCATCGCGCGCAATGGTGAGGTGGTGCGTCGCCGCGAGTGGGCCACGACGGCGCTCCTGGCCGGCGACCAGGTCGAGGTCGTCACCGCCCGGGGCGGGGGGTGAAGTGCTGCCATGACCGATGACATGCTGGAAATCGCGGGCGAGCGCTTCCGCTCGCGCATCCTGGTCGGCACGGCCGGCTATCCGAGCCGCCAGGTGATGCTGGACGCGATCGCCGCCAGCGGTGCGGAGATCGTCACCGTCTCGCTGCGCCGCGTCTCGCTGTCCGGCGACACCGACGACCTGGCCCGGCTGCTGGCCGGCAAGCGCATCCTGCCCAACACGGCCGGGTGCAGCACGCGGCGGGACGCGATGCTGACGGCGGAGCTGGGGCGGGAGGCGCTCGGCACCGACTGGGTGAAGCTGGAGTTGATCGGCGACCGCGAGACGCTCTACCCCGACGCCACCGAGCTGCTTGCGACCGCGTCGGAAATGGTGCGCGAGGGCTTCACGGTGCTGCCCTACGCGACCGATGATCCGGTGCTGTGTCGCCGCCTCACCGACGTCGGCTGTGCCGCGGTGATGCCGCTCGGCTCGCCGATCGGGTCGGGCCTGGGCATCCTCAACCCCTTCAACATCGAGCAGATCGTCCGGCGCAGCCCGGTGCCGGTGATCCTGGACGCCGGCATCGGCACCGCCTCGGACGCGACCCTGGCGATGGAGCTCGGCTGTGCGGCGGTCCTTCTGAACAGCGCCATCGCCAAGGCGCACGATCCGGTGCTGATGGCGCGGGCCATGGGCCTTGGTGCCGCGGCCGGTCGCGCCGCGGCGCTGGCCGGGCGCATCCCCAGGCGCAACTATGCGGAGGCGTCGAGCCCGCAGCTCGGCCTGATCGGGGGCTGAGCCCCTACCGCACCAGGCGCAGCTTGGAGGTGAAGACGCGCAAGGCTTCATCGAGGCTGCCGGCCTGTGCCAGGCGCTCACGCCCGCTCATCACGATCCACGGGTTGAGCCCGTCATTGCCGGCCGGCCCCTTGACGATCGCGTAGAGGGGCCGTTCATGGCTGTGGCGGTAGACGGAGAAGATCGCGCGGCCGGCCGTGTGGTCGATGGCGTAGTCGCGCCATTCGCCGCTGATCACATGCCGGCTATAGAGGCCAAGAAGCCGGTTGAGCTCGCCGCGGCTGAAATATACCGGGCGCTGACCGCGCCGGAACTCGGACAGGCGAAAAACGGTCGCAGCCAGTCGCCCCACGGAAGGCCTCTGAGACACTCTCGAATGATCGCCAGTGTTCTCCATTTTCACCGAATCGTAAAGCCACTCGCCGGTTTGCCTTTGCCGGGACCTGTCGGTATGGTGCGCATCGTTTTCCGGCCGGAGTGATCGGCGTGGCCGATATTTTTCAAGAGATAGACGAAGAGCTGCGGCGCGAAAGGGCATCTGCCCTGTGGGCCAAATACGGCATCTATGTCATCGCCGTCGCGGTGGCGCTGGTGCTGGCGACGGCTGGGTGGGCCGCATTGCGCCACTACCACACCAACCAGCGCCTGGAAGCGGGCGACCGCTTCACGGCGGCGATGCTGGCGGCCAACCAGGGCCAGACCGAGGCGGCGGTGACCGGCTTCGGCGAGATCGCCTCCGGCGGGCCGGAGGGGTACGCCCTGCTGGCCCGAATGCAGGGGGCGGGCCTCAAGGTGCGGGCGGGCGACCGGGCGGCGGCGGCGGCGATCTACGATTCGGTGGCCGCGGATACCGGCGCGCCGGAGGTCTATCGCAACGCGGCCCTGCTGCTTGCGGTGATGCAGTCGGTCGATTCCGGCGACCCCAAGGCCCTGTCCGACCGCCTGGGGCCGATTGCCGGCGACGACAGCCCGTGGCGCCATACCGCGCGCGAAATCCAGGCGGTGCTGGCGGTGCGCGCCGGCGACACGGCGCGCGCGCGGACCATCCTGGGTGGCCTGGCCAAGGATATTGCCGCTCCGCAGTCGCTGCGCACGCGCGCGGCGGAGATGATGTCGGCGCTGGGCGGCGGAGCAGTATCTTGAAGCTGACGGCAAGCGTGGGACGTGGCCTCGCCACGGTCCTGATCTTCGGTGGCCTGACCGGAGCGTGCGACTGGTTCGGCGAGTCGACGCCGCCACCGATTCCGGGCACCCGGCTGTCGGTCCTCAGCCTCGACCGGCGCGTCCAGCCCGATCCCGCCCTGGCGACCCTGGCGGTGGAACTGCCGCGCCCGGTCGAGAATGCCGAATGGCCCCAGGCCGGGGGCTACCCCAACCATGTCATGCACCACCTGGCGCTGGGCGATTCGCCCAAGGTCGCGTGGCGGGTAGATCTCGGCGAGTCGGGTGGCGACGACCGCCGCATCCTGGCCACGCCGGTGGTCGCCAACGGCATGGTCTATGCCATGGATTCGGGCCGGCGGGTGTCGGGCCTGACCTCCGCGTCCGGCAATTCCGTGTGGTCCTTCGACGTGCGGCCCGAGGGCGAGCGCGACGGCGGCTTCGGCGGCGGCATCGCCTATGCCAATGGGCGCCTGTTCGTCGCCACCGGCTGGGCCCAGGTGATCGCGCTCGACGCGGCCAGCGGCAAGGAGCTGTGGCGCACCGGCGTTGCCGGCCCGGTGCGGACGGCGCCGACGGTTTCCGGCGGCCGCGTGTTCGCCGTCACCATCGACAATCAGCTCGAGGCCCTGTCGGCGGACGACGGACGCAAGCTCTGGAACCATTCCGCGATTTCCGAGACCGCGGGCCTGATGGGCGGGTCGAGCCCGGCGGTCGAAGGCGACGCCGTCGTCGCGGCCTTCACCTCGGGCGAACTGTTCGCGCTGCGGGCGGAAAACGGCCGCGTCGCCTGGCAGGACAACCTGGCGGCGGTTCGCCGCATCGACGCCATCTCGGATCTGGCGGATATTCGCGGCCGACCGGTCATCGACCGCGGCACGGTCTTCGCCGTCAGCCATTCCGGGCGGATGGTGGCGATCGACCTGCGTAGCGGCAACCGCATCTGGGAGCAGGAGATCGGCAGCCTGGAAAGCCCCTGGGTAGTGGGGGATTTCATCTATGTGCTGACCGGCGACTCCGAGGTCATCTGCCTGTCGCGCGGCGACGGCCGCATCCGTTGGGTGCGCCCGCTGCCGCGCTTCCGCGACGAGGTCTCGCGCAAGGATCCGCTCTACTGGACCGGTCCCGTCGTCGCCGGCGACCGCGTGGTCGTCGTCGGGTCGAATCGCGAGGCCTTCGCCATCTCGCCCTATACCGGTGAATTGCTGGGGACGATCCAGCTTCCCGCTGCCGTCTATGCCGCGCCCGTGGTTGCCGGCGGCACCCTCTATGTGGTGACCGACGAAGCCGGGCTCATCGCTCTCCGATAGGGACCATGCCCGCACGCATCGCGATCGTCGGCCGACCGAATGTCGGCAAGTCGACCCTCTTCAATCGGCTCGCCGGCAAGCGCCTGGCGCTGGTCGACGACCGGCCCGGCGTCACCCGCGACCGTCGCGAGGCGGAGGGCAGGCTGGGTTCGCTGCGCTTCATCCTGGTCGACACGGCCGGGCTCGAGGATGTTCGCGACGAGAGCCTGGAAGCGCGGATGCGGGCCCAGACCGAGCAGGCGGTCAGCGACGCCGAAGTGGTGCTGATGGTCATCGACGGCCGGGTCGGCGTGACCCCGCTCGACCGGCATTTCGCCGCTTGGTTGCGCCGCGAGACCCGCCCGGTCATCCTGGTAGTCAACAAGTGCGAGGGCCGCGCGGGCACCGTCGCCTCGGCGGAAGCCTATGTGCTGGGCCTGGGTGATCCCGTCGCCATCTCGGCCGAGCATGGCGAGGGGATGGCCGACCTCTACGAACGCCTGGCGCCCATCCTGGAGCGGGACGAGCCGGCGGGCGAGGATCCGGCGGGCGAGGATGAGGCCGCCGACGATGCCGAGGATCGCCCCGACCAGCCGATCTCCATCGCCTTCGTCGGCCGCCCCAACGTCGGCAAGTCGACCCTGGCGAACCGCCTGATCGGCGAGGACCGGATGCTGACCGGCCCCGAGGCCGGCATCACGCGCGACGCCGTCAGCGTCGACTGGGAATATCGCGGGCGGAAGTTCCGCCTGGTCGACACCGCCGGCCTGCGCCGCCGCGCCAACGTGGTGGAGAAGCTGGAGCGGCTGGCGACCGACGACACCGAACGCGCCATCCGCTTCGCCCAGGTGGTCGTGCTGCTGGTCGATGCGACCCAGCCGATGGAGCGCCAGGACCTCAACATCGCCCGCCGGGTGGTCGACGAAGGCCGGGCCCTGGTGATCGCCATCAGCAAATGGGACCTGGTGGACGACCGCCAGGCCGTGATGAAGGGGATGCGCGACCGGCTCGAGACCTCGCTCCAGCAGGTCAAGGGGATCGAGTGCGTCGCCATTTCCGGTGAGACCGGCGACGGCATCGGCCGGCTGATGGACGCGGTCTTCCGCACCTTCGAGGTGTGGAACAAGAAGGTTCCGACGCACGCGCTCAATCGCTGGCTGAAGGTGATGACGGAGCGCCATCCGCCGCCGATGGTGCAGGGGCGCCGCCTGCGCCTGCGCTACCTGACCCAGACCAAGACGCGGCCGCCGACCTTCCAGCTGTTCCTGAGCCGCCACGACGCGCTGCCGGACGACTACAGCCGCTACATCGTCAACGGCCTGCGCGAGGATTTCGCGATCCCCGGCGTGCCGATCCGCCTGGTGCTGCGCAAGGCGGACAACCCGTTCGCGGATTAAGGCACCGCCGTCGGAGAGATGAGCTTGCCCAGGCTCCATCCCTTCCGCTCGTCAGAAGAAGCTGCCGATGACGGCGCCGCCTGCGGCACCCACGGCGGCACCGACGGGACCGCCGACGACGGCACCGCCCGCGCCCCCGGCACCGGCGCCGACCAGCGTGCCGCAGGCGCAGAGGCCGAGCAGCGCGGCGCCCAGGGCCAGGATTCGTACCGTTCTTGCCATTTCCATCTCCGCCTTTGGTCCGCCCATCCCGACAAACCTACGGGAATCGACCCTACGGGGTTCCCGGTCACGGCGCGACCGGCGTTGCAGCGGGCAGCGGTAACCCGCGCTCGGCCAGCAGGGCGCGCAGCAGGTCCGGACGGTCGGTGATGATGCCGTCGACGCCGCGGTCGATGAGGGCCGCCATCTCGCCCGGCTCGTTCACCGTCCAGACGATGACCCGCAGGCCGAGGCGCCGGGCCTCCGCCAGGTCGGCGTCGGTGGGGTCGCGGTAGTAGGGCGACCAGGCCGACCCGCCCGCCGCCTTGACCATTCGGGGCACCGACCCGCCATGGTCGGCGGCGGCGATGCCGGCGGTCCATGGCGAGGCCGCCGGGCCGGCCGCCTGGATGTTGTCGAGGAAGCGCTGCTGCGCCGACAGATAGACGGTCGGGATGGTGGGGGCGAGTTGCTGCACCAGCCGCAGCGTCCGCCAGTCGAAGGACTGGATGGCGACGCGGCCCTCCATCCCGGCCGCGCGGATGGTGTCGAGCAGGCGATCGACGAACATCTCCGGGGCGGGCGTGGCGTCCGGGCGATCGGGCCGGAGCTTGGTCTCGATGTTGAAGCGGACGCCCACGTTGCCGCTGCGCTGCACCAGGGCGAAGAGCTCGGCCAGGGTCGGGATGCGTTCGCCGTCGATCACCCGCTGCTCGGGATAGCGTTTGGGATAGCGCGACGCGGGGTCGCTCCGCCCGATGTCGAACGCCTTCAGCGCATGGAGGTCGAGGGTGCGGAGCAGGGGGCCGGGCGCGGCGATCCAGCGACCGTCGGCGGTCCGGGTGATCTCGGGGTTGAGGGTGTCGTCATGATGGACGACCACCACCCCGTCGGCGGTGATGCCGGTATCGAGTTCCAGCACCGAGACGCCCAGCGACAGGGCGCCGGCGAAGGCGGAGAGCGAGTTCTCCGGCCACAGGCCGCGGCCGCCGCGGTGGGCCTGCAGCTCAAAGGCCGCGAGCGGTGCCGCCGTCAGCGCCAGAAGCAGGAAGGCGCCGGCGACCCGCTTCACGCGTGGGCCACCCGTTCACCCTGGCGCGTGCAGTCCGGCAGCAGCAGCGGCAGGATGGCCGCGGCCACCGCCGAAGGTGCCGCGACCGACTCCGGATCCTCGCCGGGGAAGGCGGCCGCGCGCAGTCCGGTGCGGACCGGGCCGGGGTCGAAGATGTTGGCGCGCACGGCGGTGTTGCCGAGCTCGGCGGCATAGACGCGGACCAGCGTCTCCAGCGCGCCCTTGCTGACGGCGTAGCCGGCCCAGTAGGCGTCGTGTCCGGCGGCTTCCGCACAGCTCACGAATACCGCGCGCCCGGCGTCGGACAGGCGCAGCAGCGGGTCGAGGCTGCGCAGCAGGCGCCAGTTGGCGGTCAGGTTGACGGCCATGACCTCGGCCCATTGCTCGGGCCGGATGTGGCCGACGGGAGTGAGGCTGCCGAGCGCGCCGGCGGCGCCCACCAGCATGTCGACCTTGCCGAAGCGCTCGTGGAGTGCGGCACCCAGCTGGTCGATGCGCTCGACCTCCTTCAGGTCGAGCGGCACCAGGGTGGCGGTGCCGCCGGCGCGGCGCACCGCGTCGTCGGTCTCTTCCAGCCCGCCGACGGTGCGGGCGATCAGGATGAGGTGGGCACCTTCGCCGGCGATGGCGGTGGCGATGGCGGCACCCAGGCCGCGGGAGGCGCCGGTCACGACGGCGACGCGCCCGGCCAAGCGGCCGGGGCGGATGGCTTCGGTCATGGATTCAGTCAGTTTCGGGTTCAGGTGATTTCAGGTTCAGGCGATTTCGGCGAGCAGCGAGAGCTGGGCCGGCGTGCCGGCGGCGTCGTAGTCGGCCAGCGTCGTCGGATATTCGCCGGTGAAGCAGGCATCGCAGAATTGCGGCTGCTTCGGATCGCGGCCGGGATGGCCCATGGCGCGATAGAGGCCGTCGATGGAGATGAAGGCCAGGGAATCGGCGCCGATGAACTTCGCCATGCCGGCGACGTCGAAGCGCGACGCCAGCAGGCGCTCCCGCTCCGGCGTGTCGATGCCGTAGAAGCAGGAGTTGGTGGTGGGCGGGCTGGAGATGCGCATATGCACCTCGGTCGCGCCGGCCTGGCGGACCATCTCGACGATCTTGGTGGAGGTGGTGCCGCGCACGATGCTGTCGTCGACCAGGATCACCCGCTTGCCCTCGATCATCGCGCGGTTGGCGTTGTGCTTCAGCTTCACGCCGAGATGGCGGATATGGTCGGTCGGCTCGATGAAGGTGCGCCCGACATAATGGTTGCGGATGATGCCGAGCTCGAACGGGATGCCGGCGCCGGCGGCATAGCCGATCGCGGCGGGAACGCCCGAATCGGGGACCGGGATGACCAGGTCGGCATCGACGTGGCTCTCCCGCGCCAGTTCCGCACCGATGCGCTTGCGCGCCTCGTAGATGCTGATCCCTTCCATGACGCTGTCGGGCCGGGCGAAGTAGATGTACTCGAAGACGCAGGCCCGCTTGGGCTGGCGGGCGAAGGGGAAGTAGCTGCGGATGCCGGCCTCGTTGATCAGCACCAGCTCGCCGGCCTCGATGTCGCGGACGAAATCGGCGCCGATGATGTCGAAGGCGCAGGTCTCCGAGGCGAGGATCCAGGTGGCGCCCAGGCGGCCCAGCACCAATGGCCGCACGCCCAGCGGATCGCGGACCCCGATCAGCTCCTTGCTCGACATGGCGACCAGCGAATAGGCGCCCTCGACCCGGTGCAGCGCATCGATCATGCGATCGACGACGGTGCCGCGCAGGCTGGTCGCGATCAGGTGGACGATGACCTCGGTGTCGGTGGTCGACTGGAAGAGGCTGCCGCGCCGGACCAGCTCGCGCCGGATGCCGTAGGCGTTGGTCAGGTTGCCGTTGTGGCAGATGGCCAGCCCGCCGAACTCGAAGTCCGCGAACAGCGGCTGCACATTGCGCAGCGTGGTGTCGCCGGTGGTGGCATAGCGGACATGGCCGATCGCCATGCTGCCATGGAGCGACTGGATGGTCGCTTCGGAGCTGAAATTCTCGCCGACCTGGCCCAGCCCGCGATGGGCGTGGAACTGGATGCCGTCATAGCTGACGATTCCGGCCGATTCCTGCCCGCGGTGCTGCAGGGCGTGCAGACCGAGCGCGGCATGGGCGGCCGCATCGGGATGTCCGAAGATCCCGAAGACCCCGCACTCGTCCTTGAAATGGTCATCGTCGAAAGGCTGGGTGGTCAGCGTCTGCATCGCCGTTCTCCGCCGCCCGTGCGACCCCGATGGGTCATCGCCAATGGGTCTATCGACCGGGCGGTTATAGCTGTCTCGAAACGGTCACGCACGCGGTTTCGGGCGTGCGGGTGAGGGATGGGGCCGGGAACCTATGGGTTGCTCTGCCGGATCAGTCGTTCCATGCCTTGCCGGTCCCCCGGCTGGTATCCGGATCTCTCGGTTGCCGCCGGGTCGGGGCGGGCCGGAGGGCTGGTGAGCACGCGGAACGTCCGCTCGGTGTCGCGCGCCTGCTCCAGCCGGCGGACGGCCTCGTCGCTGGCGCGATTGCGGAAATCATGCGGCACCAGGGTCGTCAGCCATTCCGCTCCGCGCTGCACCAGCGGCAACGCGCGGGCCTCCTTGACCATGGCCGGATGCTCGTCGGCCGGAACCGCCCAACCGAGCAGCAGGTAGGCAAGGCAGACCAGGACGCCGCCGCGGGCGATTCCGAAGACCAGGCCCAGCGTGCGGTCGACGGCGCTCAACGAACTGCCGCGGACGCGGCCCGCGATCGCGTGGGTGATGAGCGAGAACACGATCAGCGCGAAGAGGAACAGGACCGCGCCCAGCGCGATGTCGGCGATCAGCGTCGGCCCCAGCAGCTCGCGCGCATGCGGACGCAGCGGCGTGAAGCCGTAGAGCGCGACCAGGGCCGCCCCGATCCAGCCCGCGACCGACAGAACCTCACGCACGAAGCCGCGGATGACGGCGAACAGGGCCGACAGGACCAGGATCGCGATGACCGCGAGGTCGACGTAGTTCATGGACCGGTTCGTTTCGTCATCGGGCCCATCATCGGGGGCGGCTGGCGGCGGTCTTGGCGTCGAACAGCGTGACCAGCTCGGTGACGCTGCCGATCTCGTCGGAGGCCACCTCGGCCGAGCGCGCGACGCGCCGGCCGCGCTGCGGCGGCATCAGCGCCCGTTCGAAGCCGAGCTTGCCGGCCTCCTTCAAACGCTGCTCGGTCTGGCTCACTGCGCGTACCTCGCCCGATAGGCCGATCTCGCCGAACACCACGGTCGCCCCCGGCAGCGGGTGGCCCGTCAGCGCCGACATCAATGCCGCCGCGACCGCCAGGTCGGCTGCCGGCTCCTGTATTCGTAATCCGCCTGCAACATTCAAATAGATATCGTTGGCCCCGATCGCTACCCCTCCGCGTGCTTCCAGCACTGCCAGGATCATGGAAAGGCGCCCGCCGTCCCAGCCGACCACCGCACGCCGGGGGGTGCCGAGCGCCGACGGCGCCACCAGCGCCTGGATCTCGACCAGCATCGGCCGGGTCCCCTCCATGCCGGCGAACACCGCGGCTCCCGACACGTCGCCCTGCCGGTCGGCCAGGAACAGGGCCGACGGGTTCAGCACCTCCGCCAGCCCGCGGTCGGTCATCTCGAAGACGCCGATCTCGTCGGTCGGGCCGAAGCGGTTCTTCACGGCCCGCAGGATCCTGAATTGATGGCCTCTTTCGCCTTCGAAGTAGAGCACCGTGTCGACCATGTGCTCCAGCACCCGGGGGCCGGCGATGGTGCCCTCCTTGGTGACATGGCCGACCAGCACCAGGGCGAAGCCGCGTCGCTTGGCAAGCCGGATCAGTTCCTGCGCGCTGGACCGCACCTGGGCCACGGTGCCGGGCGCCGAGTCCAGGGAATCGAGATACATGGTCTGGATGGAGTCGACGACGACCAGTGCCGGCGGCGTTCCCTGGTCCAGGGATGCGACGATGTCACGCACGCTGGTGGCCGATGCCAGCGACACCGGCGCGTCGGCCACGCCCAGGCGGCGCGCCCGCATCCGCACCTGCTCGACCGCCTCCTCGCCGGAGATGTAGATGACGTCGCCGCTGGCCCCGAGGCGGGCCGCGACCTGCAGCAGCAGGGTCGACTTGCCGATGCCCGGATCGCCGCCGACCAGGAGCGCGCTGCCCGGCACCAGGCCGCCGCCCGCGACGCGGTCGAACTCGCCGATGCCGGTGATGCGGCGCGGCGCCTCGGCTTCGCTGCCGGCCAGCCCGACCAGTTCCATCCGTCGGCCCCGGCCGGGCCCGAGGCCCTTCGGCGGCGCGTCGGCCGGCGCCTCCTCGACCAGCGAGTTCCAGGCGCCGCAATCCTCGCACCGCCCGGCCCATGTCGGGGGGACGGCGCCGCATTGCTGGCAGACGTAGCGGGCGGCGGCCCGGGCCATGGCGGGGAGGTGGGGCGTGGGTGCGGCCGTCAGAGCGGCCGCACCTCCATCTGGATCGGCCCGTCGGCGCGGCCGTTCACGAACTGGTCGACATAGGGGTTGCCGGAGTTGTCGATGGCCGCTGCCGGCCCCTCCCAGACGATCTTCCCCGCATAGATCATGGCGACCCGGCTGGCGATCTTGCGGGCCGAGTGCATGTCGTGGGTGATGGTGATGGTGGTGGCGCCCAGTTCCTTGACGCAGGCGATGATCAGGTCGTCGATGACGTCGGCCATGATCGGGTCGAGGCCGGTGGTCGGTTCGTCGAAGAGGATGATCTGGGGCTCGGTCGCGATGGCGCGGGCGAGTGCCACGCGCTTCTGCATGCCGCCCGACAGCTCGGACGGGACGAGGGCGCCCACCTGCTCGCTCAGGCCCACCGCCGCCAGCTTGCGCAAGGCCACCTCGCGGGCCGCGGCCCGGGTCATGCCGCGCCCCTGGATCAGGCCGAAGGCGACGTTCTCCCACACCGGCAGGCTGTCGAAGAGGGCGGAGCCCTGGAACAGCATGCCGAATTTCGCCATCACCTGCTCGCGCTCACGGGCATCCAGCTTCGTCGTCTCCTGGCCGTCGATCAGGATGCTGCCGGCATCGGGGCGCACGAGGCCGAGGATGCACTTGATCATCACCGACTTGCCGCTGCCGGAGCCGCCGATCACGACCAGCGATTCGCCGGCCGCGATATCGAGGTCGACGCCGTCGAGCACGACCTTGGGCCCGAAGCGCTTGCGCAGGCCGCGTACCTCGATCTTGGGGGGCTGGCTCATCGACGGGAGAAGAAGATCTCGGTGACGAGGTAGTTCGACAGCAGGATCAGGATCGAGGCCGTGACGACCGCCTGGGTCGTCGCCGTGCCCACGCCCTGCGCCCCGCCGCGCGAGCGATAGCCGTGATAGCAGCCCATCAGGGCGATCAGGAAGCCGAAGACCCCGGCCTTCACCAGCCCGGACACGACGTCCATGACCTGGAGATACTCGAAGGTCCGCTTCAGGTAGCTGCCGGGGTTGAAGCCCAGCTTGTGGACGGAGACGACATAGCCGCCGAAGACGCCGATGGCGTCGGCCACCAGCACCAGCAGCGGCAGCATCGTCATTCCGGCCAGCAGTCGCGGCGCCACCAGGTACTTCATGGGGTTGGTGGCGAGCGTGCTGAGCGCGTCGATCTGCTCGGTCACCCGCATGGTGCCGATCTCGGCCGCCATCGAGGCACCGATGCGGCCGGCCACCATCAGCCCGGCGATCACCGGGCCCAGTTCCCGGGTGATCGAGATGACGACGACGGTCGGGATGGCGCTGTCGGCCGCGAAGCGCGAGAAGCCGGTATAGCTCTGGAGCGCCAGGACCATGCCCGTGAAGAGGGCGGTCAGGCCGACCACGGGCAGGGAGTAGAAGCCGATATCGACCATCTGCCGGCCGATCAGCCGCCAGTGCCAGGGCGGGCGCACGGACAGGATGATGGCCTGGGCCGCGAACAGGCTGACGGAGCCCGTCGTGGCCAGCAACTGCAGGACCGCGCGGCCGATGGAGGCGAGAAATCCCAAGAGCTATGCCTGTCCCATGCCGCGATAGACGCGATGGTAGCGGGCACCGAGCCCGGTCAGGATCTCGTAGCCGATGGTGCCGGCATCGGCGGCGACGGCATCGAGCGTGCGCGCGTCGCCGATCGCCACCACGGGCGTTCCGGGTCGCACATCGGCATCGGCGAAGTCGGTGACGTCGATCGTGATCAGATCCATCGAAACCCGGCCCAGAATCGGCGCCGGCCCGCCATTCAAGAGAAAGTGTCCGCGGCAACTCGACGACCGCACGAAGCCGTCCGCATAACCAATTGGAACCGTTGCGACTTTCGTCGCCCTGGATGCACGTTGCGCGGCACCATAGCCAACGCTCTCCCCCCGGTCAATCTGGCGGACCTGGAGGATGCGCGCTTCCAGCCGCACGACCGGGCGCATTGGATTGGGCTGTTCCGGGGTCGGGTTGACGCCATAGAGCGCCACCCCCGGTCGGCCCAGGTCGAAATGATAGGCGGGCCCCAGAAAGATGCCGGAAGAGGCGGCGAGGCTGGCCGGCGCCCGGGGAAACAGGCTTCGCCCGCGGCGGAAACGCTCCAGCTGGGCCGGGTTGAGCGGGTGGTCCGGCTCGTCGGCGCAAGCCAGGTGGCTCATCACCAGGACGGCATCGAGGCCCGAGATCCGGGTCGGATCGCGCTCCAGCGCCGCCACCTCGGCCGGCGGCAGGCCCAGGCGTGCCATGCCGGTGTCGAGTTGGACGATGGCGGGCAGGGGGCGGCCGGCCTTGTCCGCCTGGGCTCGCCAGAGGTCGATCTGCCCGGCATCGTTGAGGACGGGCAGCAGGTCGTGGGCCGCGAACTCGCCCTCGATGCCGGCCCACAGCCCGTTCAGCACCGCGATGCGGATGGGCGGCGGCAGGACGCGGCGGAGTGCGATCGCTTCGTCGAGATGGGCCACGAAGAACCAGCGGGCGCCGGCCGCGGCCAGTGCCGGGGCGACCCGGCCCGCGCCCAGCCCATAGCCGTCCGCCTTGACCACGGCCGCGCATTCGACGCCGCCCAGGCGATCGCGGAGAATGCCGTAATTGGCCTGGATGGCGTCGAGATCGACCGTCAGGACGGCGCCGGCTCGCTGCCGGCAATCGGCCGTCCCTCGCTCAGTGGTGGACATCGGGAAGGTGATCGTCCTCGATCAGATTGTCGAACTTGGTGATGCGGCCGTCGAAGCGCAGGCGGACGGTGCCGGTGGGGCCGTGGCGCTGCTTGGCGACGATCACCTCGGCCGTGTCGGCCACCTCCTGCAGGCGCTGCGACCAGCGCTGGTAGCGGTCGTTGAACTTGTCGTCGGTCTCTTCCGGGCGGCGCATCGGCTCGTTGCGCAGATAGTATTCTTCGCGGAACACGAACATGACGACGTCGGCATCCTGCTCGATCGAGCCGGATTCGCGCAGGTCGGCCAGCTGCGGATGCTTGTCCTCGCGCTGCTCGACCGCGCGCGACAGCTGCGACAAGGCCAGGACCGGCACGTTCAGCTCCTTGGCGATGGCCTTCAGCCCGCGGGTGATCTCGGAGATCTCCTGCACCCGGTTCTCCTGGCGCGACGACGAGGAGCCATGCAGGAGCTGAAGATAGTCGACCACGATCAGGCCCAGGCCGCGCTGGCGCGAGAGCCGGCGGGCTCGGGTGCGGATCGCGGAGATGCTGAGCGCCGGCGTGTCGTCGATGAACAGCGGGATGGAGGCCAGTGCCTGGCTCGCCTCGACGAACTTGGGAAACTCCTCCGCCTTCACGTCGCCGCGGCGGATCTGGTCGGACGGCACGCCCGAAACCTCGGCCAGGATGCGGGTCGCCAGCTGCTCGGCCGACATTTCCAGCGAGAAGAAGGCGACCACGCCGCCATCCTCGGCCTTCAGCGTGCCGTCGGGGTTGCGGCCTTCGCGATAGTGGCGGGCGGCATGGAAGGCGATATTGGTGGCCAGCGCCGTCTTGCCCATGGCCGGGCGGCCGGCCAGGATCACCAGGTCGGACGGGTGCAGGCCGCCCAGGCGCTTGTCGATGTCGATGAAGCCCGTGGCCACGCCCGCGACATGGCCGTCCCGTTTGAAGGCCGCCTCGGCGCTGCGGATGGCTTCGACAAGCGCGCTCTCGAAGGTGCGGAAACCGCCTTCGCCGCTGCCGGTGGTGGCCAGGTTGAACAGGCGCTGCTCCGCCGATTCCACCTGCGATACGGCGGTGACGTCCGGCTCGGCGTCGTGGGCGCTGTTGACGATCTCCTCGCCGAGCTGGATCAGCTCACGCCGCAGATGCAGGTCGCGGATCGACTTGGCGTAGTGCTCGGCATTGATGATGGTCGCGGCCGCAGCGGCGAGGCGGGCCAGGTAGGCGGCCCCCCCGACATCGCTCAGCGCCTTGTCCTGCTCGAAATAGGTGCGCAGCGTCACCGGGTCGGCGATCTGCCCACGCTCGATCAGCTTGGCGGCCGCGGTGAAGATGCGGCCATGGATGGGATTGGCGAAATGCTCGGCCGACAGGATCTCGTTGACCCGCTGGAAGGCCTGGTTGTTGACCAGGACGGCGCCGAGCAGCGCCTGCTCGGCCTCCTCGTTGCGCGGCAGGGTGCGGTAGGCGGGGCCGTCATGCAGCGGTGTCACGCTGGCGAGGGTCAAGGTCTTCTCCATCGCCGGGACCTTACTCCAACCGCCACCCGCACCGGCCCCCTATTCTATCCACAGGCATGTGGAACATGGGGGCGAACGAGCGTTCAGGCGGCGATGTCGGCCTTGGCGCGGCCTCCGTGCTCGCGGTCGTGAATGTAGTCGCGGGTCAGCGGGACCGCGTCGAGGCTGCGACTCATCTGCATCTGGAACACCATGTGACCCTGGTTGACGAAGGCGAGCTCGCTGCCGACCAGGTAGAATTCCCACATCCGGCAGAAGCGCTCGTCGTAGATCGCCTTCACCTCGTCCCAGTTGCGGGTGAACCGCTCGCGCCAGAGGCGCAGCGTGTGGGCGTAGTGCAGGCGCAGGATCTCGATGTCGGTGACGAACATGCCGGTCCGTTCCACGATCGGCAGGACCTCCGACAGGGCCGGGGCATAGCCACCGGGGAAGATGTATTTGCGGAGCCACGGGTTGGTGGCCGCCGGGCCGTCGGAGCGGCCGATGGAGTGGATCAGGGCGATGCCGTCGCTGGTCAGCAGCTTGCGCACCTGGTCGAAGAAGGTCTCGTAGTGGACGACGCCGACATGCTCGAACATGCCGACCGAGACGATGCGGTCATAACGGCCGGCCTCCTCGCGATAGTCGCGCAGGAGGAAGCGCACCCGGTCGCCCAGCCCCGCGCGCCTGGCCCGCTCCTCGGCGACCTTGAGCTGCTCCTCGGACAGGGTGAGGCCGGTCACCTGGACGTCGGCGATGCTGGCGAGATAGAGCGCCAGCCCGCCCCAGCCGCAACCGATGTCCAGCACCTGCTGCCCCGGCTCCAGCAGCAGCTTGGCCGCCAGGTGGCGCTTCTTGTTGAACTGGGCGGTCTCCAGATTGTCCTCGGGCGACAGGAAATAGGCGCAGGAATATTGCCGGTCCTCGTCCAGGAAGAGGTCGTAGAGGCGGGCCGACAGGTCGTAGTGGTGGGCGACGTTGGCGCGGGCGCGTGGCACCGGGTTGTACTGCCGCAATCCGCGCAGCCAGCGCTCGAACGAGCGGCCGACGGTGAGGAACGGATGCGCCGGCGTCGCGGCCAGGTTTTCGGTCGCGAGGAGCAGGAAGTCGTAGAGCGTGCCCTCGTCGAGCGTCAGGGTGCCGTCCATGTAGGCTTCGCCGACATGGAGCTCGGGCTTCAGGGCGAGGCGGGAATGGAGTGCCTTGTCGTGCAGGCGGATGGCGACGCGCCGGCCGGTGCCGTCGCCGAATGTCCAGGACCGCCCCGTCGCATCGACGAGGACCAGGTCGCCGTTGCGGATTACATGACGAAGAAACCGAGCGAACAACATGATGACGCCACTCCCCCCGGGCAATAAAATGCCGGACGCGAGCGCAGCCGAGTCGGCCGGTCCCGCTTGTGGGGGAGATTACGCCACATCAGGCGCCGGCTGCTCAAGCCGGCGCCTTACCCAAACTTTCGAATCCCGGGCGTCAGGCCTCGGTCGCTTCCTCGGCGGCGTCGTCCTCGGCCTCCGCCTCGGGCTCGGTCGGTGCCGCCGGCGCCGGTGCCGCGGCGCGCGCCTGGGCGGCCGCCTCTTCGGCCGACAGGGCGACGTTGACGGTCACCTTCACCGAGACTTCCGGATGCAGGATCACGCGCACCGAATGCAGGCCCAGCGTCTTGATCGGCGTCTCGATGTGGACCTGCGTCCGCTCGATGGTGAAGCCGGCAGTGGTCACGGCGTCGGCCACGTCCTTGGGCGACACCGACCCGTAGAGCTGGCCCGACTCGCCGGCCTGGCGCAGCGCCACGACCGCCAGGCCTTCCATCTTGATGGCGACCGAGGCGGCCTCTTCCCGACGCTTCAGGTTCATCGCCTCGAGCTGCGCCCGGCGCGTCTCGAAGGTCGTCAGGTTCTCCTTGGTCGCGCGGAGAGCCTTCTTCTTGGGCAGCAGGAAGTTGCGGGCGTAACCGGCGCGCACCTTCACCACTTCGCCCATCTGGCCGAGATTCTCGACCCGCTCGAGCAGGATCACATCCATCTTACTACTCCCTCTCGGCCGGGGGCGGCCCGCCGAGGCGCCGCCGAATTCCGGCCCACTGCTCTACGAAACCCAGGATGACGAGCGCCGCCGCCGGCCATCCGAACACCATCACCGCCGCATACGTCCCGAACAGGATCACCCACCGCAGTGGCCTCGTCCGGGCGTAGGCGTGTATCACCGCCAGCCCGACGAAGAAGAACGGCAGGCACAGCACCAGGCTCAGGTTGGAGCCGAAATGTGCCGCGGTCCCATCGCCCAGGATCGCCAGCGCCAGCCCCGCGGCGACCGGAACGAGCGCCCAACGCGGCAGCTCGATCTCGGAAACCCGCGGCGTCGGCCGGCGATTGTGCCCGAAGCGGACCAGCGCGCCCTGCGCCAGGGCCCCGTTCACCACCACCATGATCATCCACGAGACCAGGACCACCGACGGGAAGAGGGGTGCCACCGCACCCACCGCCGTCTCGATCTGGGGCTCCGGCCCGCCGACCATCATCGTCAGCCCGGCCCGCAGGAAGCGTTCCACCGTTCCCGGCAAGCCGCCATCCGCACCGCTGAAGGCGAGATAGGCGACGACCAAGCCGGCCACCGCCACCCCGGTCATCCAGGTGACGAGCAGCCCCGGCGGATACCATTGCGCGGTGCCGTCCGGCAGCGGTCGGTTCAGCAACGCCAACCGCGTCAGCCAGTAGGCCGGCAGGACGTTGACGCCGAGGAAGACGACCGCGAACAGGCCGTTCTCCACCAGCGTCAGCACCGCTGCCGCGACCGCGCCGGCAATAGCCAGCGACGCCGCCCCATGACCCAGCCCCACCGCGAACAGCGGCAACTGGGTCAAATAGGCGAAGATGATCGCGCCCGGCGTTCCCAGCGTGGCGGCGAGCGCGAAGAGCGCGCTCGCCAAGCCGGCACCGAGGGCGTGCAGGACCGGCCATGGCATGGCCGCCAGCGGCTTTCCCCGTCCGTTCGCCCCTACTTCACGACGTAGGGCAGGAGGCCGAGGAACCGTGCCCGCTTGATCGCCTGCGCCAGTTCGCGCTGCTTCTTCGCGGAAACGGCCGTGATGCGGCTGGGAACGATCTTGCCCCGCTCGGACACGAAGCGCTGGAGCAGCTTCACGTCCTTGTAGTCGATCTTGGGCGCAGTCGGGCCCGAGAAGGGGCAGCTCTTCCGACGCCGGAAGAAGGGACGGCGACCGCCGCCGCTCCGCTCGCCGCCACCGCTCCGCTCACCGCCGGGGCGTTCGCCACCGGTGCTACCGCCAGCTGGGGGCCTCATGCTTCACCTCCGGTCGACTCGGTCGCGACCACTTCGCGCGGGGCCTCGCGCTCCACACGCTCGCCGCGATCACCGCCGCGGTCCCCACGATCACCGCGGTCTCCGCGATCGCCATAGTCGCGGCGCGGCCGGTCGCGGTCGTCGCGGCCCTTGGACTGCATCATCGCCGACGGTCCCTCTTCGAGGGCATCGACGCGGACCGTCAGATGGCGCAGCACATCCTCGTTGAGGCGCATGTTGCGCTCCATCTCGACCACCGCCGCCGACGGTGCATCGATATTGAGCAGGACGTAATGGGCCTTGCGATTCTTGCGAATGCGGTAGGCGACGTTGCGGAGGCCCCAATACTCGCGCTTGGTGACCTGTCCGCCATTGTCGGTGATGAATGCCGCGAACTGGTCGGTCAACGCTTCGACCTGAGTGGCGGCAATATCCTGCCGAGCGATAAAAACGTTCTCGTAGAACGCCATGGTGCCAGATACTCCTTTTGGCTGTTCGCGGCCCGACGCTTGACGACGAATTCGCCACAGCGCACGGGGCCTAGCCGGGCAAGCCGGCAAGGAGCGAAGGCGCGGGAATATACACATCGGCGGTCACGACGCAAGCGCGACCCGCGCATCTTATCGGCACTCCTCGCGCCTTGACAGGGGATCATCGCCAGCTATGAGTGGCCGCCGTTCCGCGACAGGGGGCCGCGAGGGGAAATGACCAGAGCATTCGTGTTTCCGGGCCAAGGGTCCCAGGCGGTCGGAATGGGACGGGAGCTGGCCCTGGCCTTCCCGGCGGCGCGGCTCGTCTTCGAGGAGGTCGACGACGCGCTGAGCCAGAAACTGTCCCGGCTGATGTTCGAGGGGCCCGAAAGCGACCTGACCCTGACCGAGAACGCCCAGCCCGCCCTGATGGCGATGAGCGTGGCCGTGGTGCGGGCGATCGAGGAGGAGGGCGGCAGCCCGCTGTCCGAGCTCGGCGGCTATGTCGCCGGCCATTCGCTGGGCGAGTATTCGGCCCTGGCGGCGGCCCGGGCCTTCCGTCTGCCGGACGCCGCATGCCTCCTGAAGCAGCGCGGCCTTGCCATGCAGAAGGCGGTTCCGGTCGGCGTCGGCGCCATGGCGGCCCTGCTCGGCCTCGACCTGGAGCAGGCGCAGGCGGTGGCGCGCGAGGCGGCCGAGGACCAGGTGTGCGACACCGCCAACGACAATGCGCCGGGCCAGGTGGTGGTGAGCGGCCATCGCGAGGCGGTCGAGCGGGCCCTGGCCATCGCCGCCGAGAAGGGGGCGCGACGCAGCATCCTGCTGCCGGTGAGCGCGCCCTTCCATTGCGCCCTGATGAGCCCCGCCGCCGATGTCATGGCGGAAGCCCTGGCCGAGGTGACGACCGCGCCGCCGACCCTGCCGGTCATCGCCAATGTCAGCGCGACCGCGACCAGCGACCCGGAGACGATCCGCGGCAACCTGGTGGCGCAGGTCACCGCCATGGTCCGCTGGCGCGAGAGCGTCCTTTATATGAAGGAGAACGGCATCGCCTCGGTGGTCGAGCTCGGCGCCGGCCGGGTGCTGTCGGGGCTGGTGAAGCGGATCGACCGGGAGGTGGCGTCCCAGGCGCTGGGCTCGCCGGCCGAGGTCGAGGCCTTCCTCAAGTCCGTTCAGACACGTTCGTAAGCGGGGGAAACATGTTCCGGCTGGATGGAAAGCGCGCGCTGGTAACCGGGGCGTCGGGCGGGATCGGCGGCGCCATCGCGCGCGCGCTGCACGCACAGGGTGCCGCGGTGGCGCTGGCCGGGACGCGGCGGGCGGCGCTCGACGCGGTCGCCGAGTCGCTGGGCGAGCGCGCGGCGGTGGTGGTGGCCGACCTGTCGGACGCGGCTGCGGCCGACGCCTTGGTGAAGGAGGCGGAAGCCGCGCTGGGCGGCCTCGACATCCTCATCAACAATGCCGGCCTCACCCGCGATGGCCTGGTGATGCGGATGAAGGACGAGGACTGGCAGCGCGTCCTCGACGTCAACCTGACCGCCGCCTTCCGCCTGTCGCGTGCCTGCCTGCGCGGGATGATGCGCCAGCGCTGGGGGCGGATCATCGCCGTGACCTCGGTGGTCGGCCACACCGGCAATCCGGGCCAGGCCAACTATGCGGCCTCCAAGGCGGGCATTGCCGGCATGACCAAGGCGATCGCGGCCGAGGTCGCGTCGCGCGGGATCACCGTCAACTGCGTGGCGCCCGGCTTCATCGCCACCGCCATGACCGATGCGCTGAACGACGAGCAGCGGCAGCGCATCCAGGCGCAGATCCCCGCCGGGCGGATGGGCGCCGCGGAGGAGGTGGCGTCGGCAGTGGCCTATCTCGCCAGCGCCGAGGCCGGCTACGTCACCGGCCAGACCGTGCATGTCAACGGCGGCATGGCCATGCTCTGAGCGATGGCCCCGATCCGGGCGGCGGGCGGCGTCGGCGGATGCTGGCAAACCCGAAACGTTCATGGTATGGGGGCGAGCTTACCCGATATTTCCAGCAGGCAGCCCCGAGCGCTCGATGCGTGCGGGCCCTGTTCCCAACGAATTCAGGTTGTAGCTAGAGGAAGGCCAAGATGAGCGACGTCGCCGAACGGGTTAAGAAGATCGTGGTGGAGCATCTCGGGGTCGAGGAAGCCAAGGTCACCGAGAATGCCAGCTTTATCGACGATCTGGGGGCCGACAGTCTCGACACCGTCGAACTCGTGATGGCCTTCGAGGAAGAGTTCTCGATCGAGATCCCAGACGATGCGGCCGAGAAGATCGCGACCGTGAAGGACGCGATCGAATTCATCGGCAAGAAGCAGGCCTGAGCCGAGGCCGGTTGGTCCTGGCGCTGCCCATGCGTCGTGTCGTCGTCACGGGCCTCGGTCTCGTCACCCCCCTTGGGGTCGGGGCCGAGCGCAACTGGGAGCGCCTTATTGCCGGCGCCTCCGGTCTTTCCGCCATCCAGGCCTTCGATGTCTCCGACCTGCCGTCAAAGGTGGCAGGGCAGGTGCCACGAGGGGAAACCGCGGATGGCAACTTCAACGCCGACGACTGGGTCCCGGTCAAGGACCAGCGCAAGATGGACCAGTTCATCATCTATGCGATGACGGCTGGTATCCAGGCGGTAGAGGATTCGGGCTGGAAGCCCGAAAGCGACGAGGACCACGAACAGACCGGGGTCATGATCGGCTCCGGTATCGGCGGCCTTCCCAGCATCGAGGAGGGCGCGCTCACGCTGCGCGATCGCGGGCCGCGGCGCATCAGCCCGTTCTTCATCCCGGCCAGCCTGATCAACCTCGCGTCCGGCCATCTGTCGATCAAGTACGGTTTCCAGGGGCCGAACCATGCGGTGGTCACTGCCTGCTCGACCGGCGCGCACGCCATCGGCGACGCTGCCCGGCTCATTGCATGGGGCGATGCCGACGTGATGGTCGCCGGCGGGTCCGAGGCGGCGGTCTGCCGCCTGGGGATCGCCGGCTTCTGCGCCGCCCGTGCGCTCTCCAGCGCCTTCAACGATTCCCCGGAAAGCGCGTCGCGGCCCTGGGACGTGGATCGCGACGGCTTCGTCATGGGCGAGGGTGCCGGCTGCGTCGTGCTGGAGGAATACGAGCACGCGGTGAAGCGCGGGGCCAAGATCTACGCCGAAATCCGCGGCTACGGGATGTCGGGCGATGCCCATCACATCACGGCGCCGCCGGAGGACGGCAATGGCGGCTTCCGCGCCATGCGCAACGCGCTGCGGTCGGCCAAGCTGAACCCCGAGGACATCGACTACATCAACGCCCACGGCACCTCGACGCCGCTCGGCGACGAGATCGAGCTGCGGGCGGTCAAGCGGCTGTTCGGCGATGCCGCCTACAAGCTGTCCATGTCGTCGACCAAGTCGGCGATCGGGCACCTGCTGGGGGCGGCCGGCACCGTCGAGGCGATCTATTCCATCCTCGCCATGCGCGACGGGGTGGTGCCGCCGACCCGCAATCTCGACAACCCGTCCGAGGGCTGCGACATCGACCTGGTGCCGCATGTCGCCAAGGAGCGGAAGGTGCGTTATGCGCTCTCCAACTCCTTCGGCTTCGGCGGGACCAACGCCTCGCTGATCTTCGGCCCGGCGCCCTGACCGGCGCCGGTACGTCGCCATACCATGTTCGCCACCCTGCGCCTGCTGATCGTGCTGGCAGTCGCCGGGGCGGCGGCCCTGGCCGGCGCCTGGTGGTGGGCCGACCAGCGGATCGTGGAGCCGGGTAAGCTCGGCGAGGAGCGCATCGTCCTCATCCCGCGCGGCCATGGCGGCGAGGCGATCGCCCGGCGGCTGGCCGACGAGGGGATTATCGAGCATCCCCTGCTGTTCCACTTTGCGGTCTGGCGGGGCGGCTTCGAGGGCCGGCTCAAGGCCGGCGAATATGCCTTTCCCCCCCATGTCTCGACCCGCGACGCGGCAGCACTGGTGGCGTCGGGGCGCGTCCATCAGCGCCGCCTGACCGTGGCCGAGGGGTTGAGCGCACGGGAAGTCACCCACCTGATCGAGGGCGCGGCCGGCCTGGAAGGGGCGGTGAGCAAGCCGCTGGTCGAGGGCGAGGCCTTCCCCGACACCTATTTCTACGTCTGGGGCGATCGCCGTGACGACATCGCGCAGCGCATGCGGCGCGCCATGAAGGACGAGATCGCGCGCGCCTGGGCCGCCCGGCAGGAGGGGCTGCCGGTGACAACACCCGACGAGATGGTCATCCTCGCCTCCATCGTCGAGAAGGAGACGGCCCGCCCCGAGGAGCGCCCGCGGGTGGCCGCCGTCTTCGTCAACCGGCTGCGCCAGGGCATGAAGCTGCAATCGGACCCGACGGTGATCCATGCCATCACCGGCGGCGGCGCGCTCGACCGCCCCCTGAACCGGCGCGACCTGGAGCAGGCCTCGCCGTTCAACACCTACTTCGCGGCCGGACTGCCGCCAGGACCGATCGGCAGCCCGGGCCGCGCCTCGTTGCAGGCGGTGGCGCGGCCGGCCGATACCGAAGACCTCTACTTCGTCGCCGACGGTACCGGCGGCCACGCCTTTGCCCGCACCCTCCAGGACCACAATCGCAACGTCGCCCGCTGGCGCCGCATCCAGCGTGGCCTGCCGTCGGAGTAGGGCTACCCGCTGCCATCGGGGGGCTACCCGCTGCCATCGGGGGGCTACCCGCCCTTGCGCGGCAGGCGGCGCAGCAGCGGGTCGGTCCAGGCGGTGGGCAGGCCGGCCAGCAGGCGCACCGCGGCATAGACCGGCCACGGGAAGGCGATGCGGCCGCGGTTCGCGGCAATGCCGCGCCGGATGATCCGGGCCGCGCGGTCGGCCGGCATCAGCATCGGCATGGCGAAGCGGTTCACCGCCGTCATGCGGCTTTCGACATAGCCCGGGCAGATCACGCTGACCCCGATCCCCGACGTGTGGAGGCTGCCGCGCAGCGATTCTCCCAGCACCCGCACCGCGGCCTTGCTGGCGCAATAGGCCGGCGCCCCGGGAAAGCCGCGGAACGCCGCCAGCGAACTCATGATCGCGATGTGCCCGGCCCGCCGCGGCCGCATCCGTTCGAGCGCCGGGTGGACCGTGTTGAGGACGCCGTCGACATTGACCGCGAGGATCCGCCGGGCCTGGGCTTCCGACTCGTCGCCCTCGCCGGTGCCGCCGGAAATGCCCGCATTGGCGATCACCAGCGCCAGGGGAGCCATGTCGTCGGCCCGGCCGATCCAGGCCGCGAGCGCCTGGCGGTCGGTGACGTCGATCGTCTCGGCCTGGACGCGTGCGCCCAGCGCCCGGCATTCCGCTGCCACCGCGGCCAGCCGTTCGCCGTCGCGCCCGCCCAGGGCCAGCACCGCACCCGGGCCGGCATAGGCCAGCGCCAGTGCCGCGCCGATGCCGCTGGAGGCGCCGGTAATGAGGATGGTTCCGTCCGTTGATGTCCCCGTCATTGTCCGACGATACTCGCCGCCGCTATAAGGCGCGACCGCCGGCTTGCATGCGTCCGGCCGGAATCGAGGAGGGCAGGTACCGCGGTGGAAATCACCAGTATGACGGGCTATGCGCGCCAGGAGAGCCGCCACGAAGAGGATTCCTGGACCTGGGAGGCCAAGAGCGTGAACGGGCGCAGCCTGGAGGTCCGCTGCCGGCTGCCGGCCGGTTGCGACCATCTGGAGCTGCCGGTGCGCGCGGCGGTGGCCGAGCGGATGAAGCGCGGCAACGTCTCGATCACGCTGACGCTCGCCCGCCGCACCTCGACGGCCCGGCTCGCCATCAACGAGGCGCTGCTGGACCAGGCGATCCTGCTGATGCACGGGCTGGAACAGCGGCTGGACGCGGCCCCGCCGCGGCTGGACGGGCTGCTGGGCATCCGCGGCGTGCTGGAGACGGTCGAGGACCAGCCCGAGGCGGATGCATTCGCCGCCCGCGATGCGGCGATGCTGGTGACCTTCGCCCAGACGCTGGACCGCCTGGTCGCCGGGCGCACCGACGAGGGCGTGCGCCTGCATCGCGTGCTGGAACTGCGGTTGGACGAGATCGAGGCTGCGGTCGAGGCCGCGGCCACGACCGCAGCGACCCAGCCCGCGGCCATCCGCGACCGGTTGCTGGCCCAGATCAACATGCTGCTCGAGGGGGCCAACCCGATCGCGCCCGAGCGCCTGGCCCAGGAAGTGGCGCTGCTCGCCGCCAAGGCCGACATCCGCGAGGAGATCGACCGCCTGCATGCGCATATCGCGGCCGCGCGGGCCATGCTGGCCGAAGGCGGCGCGGTCGGCCGGCGTCTCGATTTCCTGTGCCAGGAGTTCAACCGCGAAGCCAACACGCTGTGCTCCAAGTCCGGCGACATCGGGCTGACGCGCATCGGCCTCGAGCTCAAATCGTCGATCGAGCAGCTGCGCGAGCAGATCCAGAACATCGAGTAGGGAATCCGGGATGGAGCCGAACATTTCGCGGCGCGGCATGATGCTGGTGCTGTCGTCGCCCTCGGGCGCGGGCAAGACGTCGATCTCGCGCCGCGTGCTGGCGGACGAGCCCGGCATCGGCATGTCGGTGTCGATGACGACGCGGGCCAAGCGGGCAGGGGAGACGGATGGCGTCGACTATCATTTCGTCGACCTCACCACCTTCAACCTGATGGTGAACCGGCGCGAGTTCCTCGAATACGCCAAGGTCTTCGACCATTACTACGGCACCCCCCGGAGCACGGTGGAGGCCGAGCTGGCGGCCGGCCGCGACGTCCTGTTCGACATCGACTGGCAGGGCACCCAGACGCTGGCCCAGGCCGCGCGCGACGACCTCGCCAGCGTCTTCATCCTGCCGCCGTCCACGGCCGAGCTGGAACGGCGGCTGCGCACCCGCGCCCGCGACTCCGCCGACGAGGTGGCGCGTCGCATGGCGCGGGCGGCCGACGAGATGAGCCACTGGCCCGAATACGACTATGTCATCGTCAACCGCGACCTCGACGAGAGCGTGGGCCGCGTGCGGGCGATCCTGTGGGCGGAGCGGCTGCGGCGCCGGCGGCAGCCGGGCCTGGCGGAGTTCGTGAAGAGCCTGCGCGAGGGCCATTAGAGCCGCATCGG